>DWXE01000014.1 GCA_019119355.1 Candidatus Eisenbergiella merdigallinarum | reverse complement strand
GCCGACAGAGCGTATAACACACTACACTTTGCTTCGCAAAGTCGTGTGCCAAATGGGGGCGTTGCCCCCTTTGGAAACCCCCCACAAGAAAAGGCGGTACGCTACCCCTCTACGGGGCGCATACCGCCTTTCCTTGTTATTCAGTCTCCCGGCTGTATCGGTTGAGCAAAAGTCAGCGTGGCATCGTTTGAACAGGAAATCAGCGCAGAAGCACCGCTGGAAACGTCACGCCAGCCGGTGAAAGATCACGCAGTTGGGCTGATCCACGCGGATTTCCGGCCCGTTCATGACGATCAGGCCCTTTTCCACGTCCACGTTGAAAAATGTCATGCTGTTGGATTCATGATTCAGGGACACCAGATGCCGGTTATCCGGGAAGAGCATGGCGTCCTTCGGATACTCTCCGCTGACGGGCAGACAGAACAGCTTGGAAAGCATCCCCGTATCCGGATCGATCCGGAACATGATCACGCTGTTGTCCCCCGCGTTGGAGCTGATCAGGTATTTGAAATCCTCGGACAGATTCAGCGCGCTGGCCGCAGTGCCCCCCGCGTGGTAATCGTTCACCGTGGGCACGGTCTGAATCTTCTCGAAGAACGGATTGTCGTTCTCTTCCTTATAAGTATAAACGTCGATGATGTTCTTCAGCTCGTGAACGATGTAGAGATATTCCCCGTTTTTGCTGAATTTGACGTGTCTGGGCGCGGATTCCACCTCGCTGCGGACCACGTCCGCCAGCTTCAGTTTGCCGGTCTTATGATCCAGCCGGTAAACGTTGGTGTGGTCCAGCCCCAGATCCGTGGCGCAAAGATAATGGTTATCCCGCGTCATCTTCACGCAGCTGACATGCGGGCGGAAATTCCGTTCCGCGATGCTGCCAAGCCCGCGGTGAAAAATCTCCTCCGTGATCTCCCCCACGCTCCCGTCCTCATTCACCCGGAGCACGGTAATTTTCCCGTCGTGCCATCCGGCGACGAATAAAAATTTATCCTCATAGTCCGTGGACAGATAGCAGCCCCGCATGCCGTTGATCCCGGCCATATTGATCGTCTTCAGCCCGCCGTCCGGCAGGATTTCATAGGATTCCACCCCGAAGTCCGTGATGGAGTACAGCCACTTGCGGTTGTGGGAAATCGTCAGGTAGGAAGAGTTCGTAATCTCCACCCGATCCTTCAAGGAAAATCTCCCGTTCTCCAGATCTACATCATAAATCGAAATGCCATGATTGTCCCCCATCGTATAGGTCGAGACATAGGCGACATATTTTCCCTTTTCAGCCATAAAAACCTCCCACATGTAATACGGATCATCCCTGCGGCAAAAATCCGCCGTCTCTATTGCCTATTTTAACACAAAATCCCCTCGTTTGTTAATCCTTTTTCCTCAGATTCCTTCTATTATCATGGAACTCATCATACAGGCTCCCTCATATTTTTGCACGAGCAATCCTGTGCCAATTGACTGTGCCCTCAAAAATGTTATTATAATTATATAAAATCAGAATAAATTAGTAATTATAATAACAATTGTATCTGCATCAGGAAGGAGAGCTGTATGGAAAAGACAAAATATAGAGATTTAATTATGCAGTATCTTACTGCATTGGACCACAATCAGGTAATTACAACGCAAAAAGTTGCTCAGTATGTAGCAGGACAACTTCAGCTGGAAACGTCAGCGGTAAAAAAGACGGTCAACGTAACTATGGCCCGACTTGAAAAAGAAGGGCAAATTATGCGATTGACGAAAGGCGTTTATTGCAGGAAAGTGAAGACGGCGTTTGGATACTATACCCCGGATAAAGAAATCCTTTTTTGTAAACAGTTACTTCGGAATGAAAACGAAGTGATTGGATACGAAACAGGATTATCTGCACTCAATCGCCTCGGTCTGGTTTCTCAGATGCCAAAGAAAAGGTGCATTGCAACGAACCTGCACACGAAAAGGATTCCGAAAGGAATGCAGATAGAGATTCGGAAACCGCCGATCAGAGTCAATGAGGACAATTTTCGATATTTGCAAATTTTGGATGCGATCAGAGAACTGGATATGGCGCCGGTAGATGCTGTCAAACCCGTTGATGTGGTAAGAGCGACTGCTCAGGAATTTGCGCTAAAAACGGATCAGTTGATTCTGATGGCCCGAAAATATTACGGGCAAAAGACTTTGATCCGGACAATCGATATTATGTTGGAGGGTAGTTATGAAGTTACACGAGGATAAGTTCGCTTTTTTGAACATCACAAATTTGATTCACGAAACCAGCGGCATTCGGTCGGATATTTTAGAAAAAGACTATTATGTTACGCTGCTGCTTAAAGAGTTGTCGGATAACCAGGCAGAACTGCCGGCCTATTTCAAAGGGGGAACAGCCCTGTATAAAGCGCAGAAAAGTATCCGCCGATTTTCAGAAGATATTGGTTTAACTGTGTGCATTGATAATTGCAGTAACAGCCAGGCAAAGAAACGATTAGAACTGGCAACAAAGAAATATCAGGCTTTGTCCCGTACCTCCAGAAAAGAGCTGGAAGATGACCGGAAAGGCAGCATCACGACAGTTTATGACTATACTCCACTTGCGGAGGTTGACCCGGATGATCCCCTTCAGCGTTTTGGGTATGTAAAAGTAGAAGGTACCTCCTTCACCGTCAGTGAGCCTTTTACGGCTCTCGAAATTGAGCCCATACTTTATACTTATGCCACAGAAGAACAACGAAAAATCCTTCGGACACAATATCAGGTTGAACCTTTTTTGATCAACACGATCCGTTTGGAAAGAATTTTTGCAGACAAGATTTTTGCCGCTGAGTTTTATTATGAACGCAAGATGTATTTTGATGTAGCAAAACACCTTTACGATGTCAGCATTATGCTGGATCTGAAACAGATTCAGGAGATGATTGGAAATCAACGGATGTTTCTTGAGATGCTGGGATATAAAAGGCTGGAAGAGACCAGGAGAACAGGCAGCGACCTGGCCGAAAAGAAATTTTCCGACTTTCAGCTGCTCAAAGGGTTCGCTGACAACAATGCACTCCATAAGAATTATCAGAGTATGCAGCGAAACTATGTTTTTGCGAAAGAAGATGTGCTTTCTTTTGATTTTATAGTGGAACAGTGGAAAAAACTCGGAAAAGTTCTTCTTGCGCTTGCCTGATGATAACACATTGATTCCTGCAAACAATAGGATATGGCCGATCAAAGCGCGGATCCGGGAGCAAAAAATATGCGATACAGGTCGATTTTTCAGGGATTCCATTGACAATCGGGCGAAAAAAAGTATAATGGATATCAGCGCTTTTGTTTAGTTTTAGTAAACTTTTTGTTTATCATCACTGTTTTCATAAAAGGGGAAGGATTTCGCATGGAAATCGGAGCAAAACTCAAGGAGCTCAGGATCCAGAAGGGGCTGACGCAGGAAGAGCTTGCGGACCGCACCGAGCTGTCGAAGGGATTTATCTCCCAGGTGGAACGGGACCTGACCTCCCCTTCCATCGCCACCCTGATGGACATCCTCCAGGCCCTCGGAACCGATCTGAAGGACTTTTTCAACGAGGATCCGGAGGAACAGATCGTTTTTCATGAAAGCGACTATTTCGAAAAGAACGACGACGAATACCGGAACCGGATGGAATGGATCATTCCCAACGCCCAGAAAAATATCATGGAGCCGGTCCGGCTCACGCTGGCCCCCGGCGGGAGCACCTGCCCGGACAACCCTCACGAGGGCGAGGAATTCGGTTATGTGCTTTCGGGCAGCATCACCGTACACATCGGCACGAAGAGCTATCGGGCCAAAAAGGGCGAATCCTTTTATTTTACGCCGAAATCGACCCATTTTATCACGGCCGGCTCCAAAGGGGCCAGCCTGATCTGGGTATCCGCCCCCCCCAGTTTTTGAGGCCGCGGCGCCCGCAGGCAGCTGCTTTTGGCAGCACACCGACGATTATGATGAAGGAAGGAACAGTGGAACACACTGTACGGGAAAGGACAAATGAGCACCAGACTGATCGATTTAGTGCATATCACCAAGAGTTACGATGATAACACGGTTCTGGACGACATGAATCTGTATATCCGCGAAAACGAGTTTCTGACGCTTCTGGGCCCCAGCGGCTGCGGCAAGACCACCACGCTGCGCATCATCGGCGGCTTCGAAAAGCCGGATCAGGGCTCCGTCCTGTTCGGCGGTCAGGATATTACGAATCTTCCGCCCAACAAAAGGCAGCTCAACACGGTTTTCCAGAAATACGCGCTCTTCCCCCACATGACCATCGCGGAAAACATCGCCTTCGGCCTGAAGATCCGCGGCAAGAGCAAGTCCTATATCGACGATAAGATCAAATACGCCTTAAAGCTGGTCAACCTGGACGGCTACGAAAAACGGATGCCGGATTCCCTGAGCGGCGGGCAGCAGCAGAGGATCGCCATCGCGCGGGCCATCGTCAACGAGCCCAAACTGCTGTTGCTGGACGAGCCCCTGGGGGCCCTGGACTTAAAGCTTCGCCAGGATATGCAGTACGAGCTGATCCGCCTGAAAAACGAGCTGGGGATCACCTTCATCTACGTGACCCACGATCAGGAGGAAGCCCTCACCATGTCCGACACTATCGTCGTGATGAATCAGGGCTACATCCAGCAGATCGGCACCCCGGAGAAGATCTATAACGAACCGGAAAACGCCTTTGTAGCGGACTTCATCGGGGATTCCAACATCATCGACTCCGTCATGATCCGGGATGAGCTGGTGGAGATCCTGGGTGCCCGGTTCGCCTGCGTCGATAAGGGGTTTGGCAGCAACCGCCCCGTGGACGTGGTCATCCGCCCGGAGGACGTGGATCTGGTCAAACCGGAGGAGGGGACTCTGGAAGGCGTTGTAAGCCACCTGATCTTTAAGGGCGTTCATTACGAAATGGAAGTGACGGCCAACGGCTTCGAATGGCTGGTCCACTCCACCGACATGTTCCCCGTCGGGACGAAGGTGGGAATCCGGGTGGACCCTTACGACATTCAGATTATGAATAAACCGTCTTCCGAGGATGAGGAGGCTGTGGGGATCGATGAATAAACCTGTTCGAAAAAAGACTGCTTCCGGGATATCGTATTTCAACCAGAAAGTCACCACCGCGCCCTACCTGTTCTGGTCCATCGCCTTTATCGTCATCCCGCTGTGCATGATTTTTTACTACGGGCTGACGGACAGAAGCGGCGCCTTTACCCTGGAAAATATAGCGGCCATCGCTTCCGCCGAACACGCGAAGGCGCTCTGGCTCTCCATCCTGCTCTCCGTCGTCAGCACCCTGGTGTGCCTGATTCTGGCCTATCCGCTGGCCATGATCCTGACGGCGAAACATGTGAGCCACCAGAGCTTCATCGCGCTCATTTTCATCCTGCCCATGTGGATGAACTTCCTGCTGCGGACGCTGGCCTGGCAGACGCTTCTGGAAAAGACGGGAGTGATCAATTCGGTCCTCTCCTTTCTCCATCTGCCCGCCCTGAACATCATCAATACGCCCTATGCCATCGTGCTGGGCATGGTTTATAACTTCCTGCCCTTTATGGTGCTGCCCCTTTACAACTCCCTGACCAAGATCGATCCCAGCGTGGTCAACGCGGCCCGGGATCTCGGGGCCAACGGACTGCAGACGTTTTTGCGGGTCATCTTTCCCCTGAGCATTCCCGGCGTCATCAGCGGCATCACCATGGTTTTCGTGCCCGCCCTGACCACGTTCGTCATCAGCAACCTGCTGGGCGGCAGTAAAATCCTGCTCATCGGCAACGTCATCGAGCAGGAATTCACCCAGGCGTCCAACTGGCATCTGGGCAGCGGCCTTTCCATCGTGCTGATGGTTTTCATCCTCATCAACATGATCCTGACCGCAGTATTCGATAAGCAGGGGGAGGGAACCGCCTTATGATCAAGACAACCGCTCAGAAAATTTACGTGGCGCTGATTTTCATTTTCATGTACGCGCCCATCGCCACCCTGATGGTCCTCTCCTTCAACGCCAGCAGGACCCGCGCGAAGTGGGGCGGCTTCACCCTGAAATGGTATCGGGAGCTGTTCGCCAACGCCGACATCATGCAGGCGCTGTACAACACCCTTCTGATCGCGTTTTTATCGGCGCTGTTCGCCACCGCCATCGGAACCGTGGCCACCGTCTCCTTTTCCGGCATGAAGAGAAGGAACAGGGCCATTTTCATGAGCATTACGAATATCCCCATGCTCAACGCCGAAATCGTAACCGGGATCTCCCTGATGCTCCTCTTTTTGACCCTGGGAGTCAGATTCGGGTTCGGCACGATCCTGCTCTCCCACATCACGTTCAACATCCCCTATGTCATTCTGAGCGTGATGCCGCGGATGAAGCAGCTGAATCCCAGCGTATACGAGGCCGCGCTGGATCTGGGCGCCTCCCCGGCGAGGGCGTTCTTTCAGGTCGTCTTCCCGGATCTGCTTCCGGGCGTCCTTTCCGGCTTTCTCATGGCCTTTACGATGTCGCTGGACGACTTTATCATCACCCACTTTACCAAAGGGCCCGGCGTGGATACCCTGTCCACGAAAATATATACGGAAGTGAAGAAGGGCATCAAGCCCGAAATGTACGCGCTGTCCACCCTGATTTTCGTGACGGTGCTGATCCTTCTGATCCTGGTCAACAAATCACCCAAGCCCAAGGAGAAAATCCACAGGGCGGAAAGGAATACAAAATGAAGAAAAAAGTGCTCTGCGCTCTGGCGCTCGCCGCCCTCGCTGCCGGCGCCTTAGGCGGCTGCGGTTCCTCCGCGGCCGGAGGCAACGGGGAAGTCGTGGTGTACAACTGGGGAGAATACATCGATCCCGACACCATCTCCATGTTCGAGGAAGAAACCGGCATCAGGGTCATCTACGACGAATTTGAAACCAACGAAATCATGTATCCGAAGGTGGAATCCGGCGCCTCCCAATACGACGTCATCTGCCCCTCCGATTACATGATCCAGAAGATGATCGACAACGATCTTCTGGCGGAGCTCAACTTCGACAACCTGCCCAACGCGACCGCCAACATCGGCGAACAGTACTGGGAGCAGTCCAGGGGCTTCGACCCGGAGAACAAATATTCCGTCCCCTACTGCTGGGGCACCGTGGGAATCCTCTACAACAGGACCATGGTGGACGATCCTGTGGACAGCTGGTCCATCCTCTGGAATGAAAAGTATGCGGACAACATCCTGATGCAGGATTCCGTCCGGGACGCTTTCATGGTCGCCTTAAAGCTCAACGGCAATTCCATGAACAGCACCGATCCCGACGAGCTGGCTGCTGCCAGGGATCTCCTCATTCAGCAAAAGCCCCTGGTACAGGCTTATGTGATCGACCAGGTGCGGGATAAGATGATCGGCGGCGAGGCGGCGCTGGGCGTGATCTACTCCGGCGAGGCCATCTACACCCAGCGGGAAAACCCCGATCTGGAATACGTGGTTCCCAAAGAAGGCACCAACGTCTGGATCGATTCCTGGGTCGTTCCCAAAAACGCGCCCAATATGGAAAATGCCGAGAAGTTCATCGATTTCATGTGCCGTCCGGAGGTTGCCCTCAAAAACTTCGAGTATATCACGTACTCCACCCCCAACGTGGCGGCCAGAGAGCTGATCGAAGACGAGGATATCCGCAATTCCCAGATCGCCTTTCCCGATCTGAGCCAGTATGAAAACCTGGAGGTCTTCACCTACCTGGGCGAAGACGCCGATTCCCTTTACAACGAGATGTGGAAGGAAGTCAAATCCAACTGAACCGACCGGGCTGCCGCGGGCCGATCTTCCTGATATCGGCCCGCGGCGCAGCGCGCCCGCTGCGGGCGGGATCCTTTCTTTCCCTCCGGAAACAGGACGGATTTTTATGGAACGAATTCTCACCTATCAAGTCTCCCTCTGCGACGAAGGGCTCTCCGTGGCCCGGTTTCTCAAGAACCGGCGTTACTCCTCCGGCAACATCGCGGACCTCAAGAAGATGGACGGCAGCATTCTCATCAACGGAACCCCCGCCTACATGGTCGCCCGCCTGCGCGCGGGGGATCTTTTGACCGTGCATATCCGGGAGCTGGTCTCCTCCCCCAAAATCCCTCCGTCCCCGATCCCGCTGAACATCGTCTATGAAGACGGCGATCTTCTGGTGGTCAATAAGCCCGCCGATATGCCCATCCATCCGTCCATGCACAACTATACCAATTCCCTGGGCAACGCCGCAGCCTGGTATTTCGCGCAGCAAAACTGTCCCTTCGTCTTTCGCTGCATCAACCGGCTGGATCACAACACCTCCGGGCTCACCGTCATCGCCAAACACCCGGTCAGCGGCAGCATCCTTTCCTCCATGGTGAAAAACCGGGAAATCCAGCGGGAATATCTGGGCATCGTGCGCGGAACGGTCACGCCTCCTTCCGGCACCGTCACGGCTCCCCTGGGCCGGAAACCCGGCTCCATCATCGAGCGGACCATCGATTTCGAAAACGGGGAATCCGCCGTCACCCACTATCATGTGGTCGCGGAACAAAACGGACACAGCCTGATCAGCCTGCGTCTGGAAACCGGGCGCACCCATCAGATCCGGATTCATATGAAATATCTGGGCTTTCCGCTGATCGGTGATTCCCTCTATAACCCCGACATGGAGTGGATCGGCCGCCAGGCGCTCCATTCCCGCCGGCTCCGCTTTTGCCATCCCATCACCGGGGAAGCGATGGAATTCACCGCCCCCCTTCCGGAAGATATGCGCCGGGTGCTCTTCCCTCATGCCCCGTCCTGCCCGCTGCCGCCCGCTTCCTGTCCTTACGCGGCAAATCCGGCGGCAAAAGGAAGGGATTTGAGCTGAAATTCCTTTGCAAAATCTTCCAAATAACGGTATACTGATAGAGAATGAAAGGAAAAGACAGGGAGTATTGAATATGGATATGATCAACGAATCAAAAATGCAGATCGCCGTTTTAATCGATTCCGAAAACGTCAGTTCCCGCTACGCCTCCATCATCTTCAACGAGATCGAGACCTACGGGTTCGCCACCTACCGCAGAATTTACGGAGACTGGACGAAGAACAACGGATGGAACGAGAATCTCCTTCTGGAGAATTCCATCACGCCGATTCAGCAGTTCGACTACACCTTCGGGAAGAATTCTGCGGATATCGCCATGGTCATCGACGCCATGGACATCCTCTATTCCGGCAATGTGGACGGCTTTTGCCTGGTGACCAGCGACAGCGACTTCACCCGCCTGGCCATGCGCCTGCGTGAGGCCAACATGTATGTCATCGGCATGGGCGAATCCAAAACCCCCGTGTCGCTGACCAAAGCCTGCAACAAGTTCATCCATCTGAACCTGATCTACGAGCAGCCCGCCGCGCCGGCCGCGGAGGTTCCCGCTTCCGACGATCACATCCACGATGATTTCAGCGCGGAGCGCGCGGCGAAGGCCAACGCGGTCACCTCCATCGGCGAGATCGAGGAAGCCATCATTTCCATCGTCAACGACAACGAGAACAAGGGCAAGACCACATACATGGGCGAGATCGGAAGCCGCTTAAACAGCAAATTCACCGATTTCGACGTCCGCAACTACGGCTATACCAAGCTGCTCACCTTCCTTACGGACAAGTGTTCCAAGCTGGAGATCGTCAAGGACAACTCCTCTTATACGGTCAACGTGCGGGAGCTCAACAACGTGACCGACGTGCAGAAGGAAATCGCCTCCCTCATCCAGAAGAACGGGGGTTCCATCGACAACCTGTCCGTCCTGTACGATCAGCTCCGGAAAAAATACCCTGCCTTCGACTTAAAGGATTACGGATACAGCCGCTTCTCCAGCTTCTTAAGGAGCATCGAAAACATCGTCGTCCGCGGAAACGCGGTGAGCTTAAAGGCGGCGGTCAGGTCCCGCGGCCGCGGAGGGAAAAAATCGTGAAAAAAAATGTGCGCTAACGCGCACATTTTTTTTGAATTGATCTTGACAAAAAGTTGCTGTCTCCATATAATAACATTGTTATATGACACTGTTATACAGAGGTGCCTATGGAAGAGAAATCATCTGATACGCTGAAAAATATTTTGCAGGTGGGGATGGAAGAATTTTTGGAGAAAGGCTTTCTCGGAGCGTCCCTGCGCCAGATCGTGAAAAGGGCCGGCGTGACTACCGGCGCCTTCTACGGCTATTTTTCCAGCAAGGAAGCGCTGTTTTCCGCGATCGTAGAACCTCACGCCGCCGCCCTGATGGGCCGCTATATGGAAACGCAGACCGCATTCGCCGACCTTCCGGAAGAGGAACAGCCCTCCCATATGGGAAAAGAGTCTTCCGATTATCTTCATTGGATGGTGGACTACATCTGCCGGAACCGGGAACCGGTAAAGCTGCTCCTGTGCCGTTCGGAAGGCACCGGCTATGAGCATTTTATACACAACATGGTGGAAGTCGAGGTGGAATACACGCTGAAGTACATGGATGTCCTGCGCCGCCTGGATCAGAACGTTCCGGAGCTGGACCGCCCGATGTGCCATATCATAGCCAGCGGGATGTTCAACGGAATCTTTGAAATCGTCATCCATGATATGCCGCAGGATAAATCCATGCGCTATGTGGATCAGCTCCGGGACTTCTACACCGCAGGATGGCTGAAATTGATGGGGCAATAGCCCCCATCTTTTTTGGGTATTGGTTAGTTATCACTAACTAAAATTAGTAAACAGGAGGTTTCTATGGAACAAAAAAAGCGAAGCAGCCTGTCCCGTATTTCAGGTTATGCGGGCAGGTACAAAAAACTCACCATATTGGGCTGCATTCTTTCCGCCCTGTCCGCAGTGCTGGGGCTGCTCCCCTACGTGTGCGTCTGGCTGGCGGCCAGAAATGCGCTCGATCTCTGGCCCGGGCCCTACACGGTAGAGGATCCGGGACGCCTGGGATGGATGTCCGTGCAGTTCGCCGTCGGCAGCATCGTCATGTATTTTGCGGCACTCATGTCCACCCATATTTCGGCTTTCCGCACCGCCCGGAATATCCGCAGGGCAGCCATGTCTCATGCGCTCACATTGCCGCTGGGCTTTTTTACCGGCAACCAGTCCGGCCGCCTGCGGAAGCTGATCGATGACAATGCGGGGCTCACCGAAGATTTGCTGGCGCACAAGCTGCCGGATCTGGCGGGCGCCGTGGCGGCACCTGTTGCCGCCGTCGTCATGCTGTTTCTCTTCGACTGGCGGATGGGGCTTTTATGCCTGCTCACCATGGCTTTGGCCCTTCTCTCCATGTGTCTGATGATGGGCGGAAAAAATGCCGGTTTTTTTCATCGCTATCAAAAAGAGATCGAACGCATGAGCGGAGAAGCGGTGGAATATGTGCGGGGAATCCCCGTGGTAAAGATGTTCCAGCAGACCGTGTACTCGTTCCGGGCTTTTTATGCCGCCATTCGGGATTACAGCGATCTGGCAAGCCAGTACGCCATGAGCTGCCGGGTCGGGCAGACCTGCTTTCTCACCGCCATCAACGGCGCGTTCGTCCTTCTGATCCCAGCCGCGCTGCTGCTGGCATCCGGCAGCGATGTGCGGACTGTGCTGGCGAATTTCATCTTCTATGCCCTGTTCGCGCCCGCATGCGGGCAGATGATCAACCGGATCATGTACATGAGCGAAGCGGTGATGCAGGCTGACGAAGCCATGGGAAGGCTGGACGAAATTCTGAACCAACAGCCGATGCAGGAAGCGAAAGTCAAAAAGAGGCCGTCCGATTCCTCGGTGGCCTTCGATCATGTGACCTTTACCTATCCCGGGACGGACCGTCCCGCATTGAAGGATGTGAGCTTTACGGTCAGGCCCGGCCAGACCGTAGCGCTGGTAGGACCCTCCGGCGGAGGGAAGACAACCGCAGCCAGCCTGATCCCCAGGTTCTGGGATGTGGAGAAGGGTTCTGTCCGCATCGGCGGCGCGGATGTACGGGAAATGGATGCCGGCAGTCTCATGGAACAGGTGGCCTTTGTCTTCCAGGATACCCGGCTTTTCAAAAAAAGCCTGCTGGAAAATATCCGCGCCGCGCGGCCAGACGCCACGGTGGACGAGGTATTGGCAGCCGCCCGCGCCGCGCAGTGCGGCGACATCCTCGAAAAGCTGCCTCAGGGTCTGGACACGGTGGTAGGCGCCGGAGGCGTCTATCTCTCCGGAGGGGAGCAGCAGCGCATCGCGTTGGCCCGCGCCATTTTGAAAGACGCTCCTGTTGTGGTGCTCGACGAAGCCACGGCCTTCGCCGATCCGGAGAACGAGCGGCAGATCCAGAAAGCTTTCGATGCGCTGACGAAAAATAAAACGGTATTGATGATCGCCCACCGGCTGTCCACGGTACAAAACGCGGATCGCATCATCGTCCTGGAAGACGGAAGGATTCCGGAGCAGGGTACCCACCAGAGCCTGTTGCAACAAAAGGGCATCTATGCCGCCATGTGGGCCGATTATCAGCGCAGCGCCCAGTGGAAAGTAGGAAAGGAGGAAGCTGCGGTATGACAGGGAAATTACAGCACTGGTTCGCCCTCAGCGAAAAAGGGGCGAAGGATCTGGTGAAAGCGGTGATCTGGAGTTTTGTGTGCAACCTGGGGCTGATGCTCCCGGTGAGCGCCGTTTTATTGACGGTTTCTCATCTTTTGGGCTGTCTGGAACATGGCGTCGCCGCCATGGACGGTTTCTGGCTGTATACGGGATCAGCCCTGGCCATACTGGCCCTGCTGTTCATCCTGCACTGGTTTCAGTACGCTTCGCTGTATCTGGCAACCTATCGGGAAAGCGCCAGCCGCCGGATCAGCCTTGCCGAAACGCTGCGCAGGCTTCCGTTGAGTTTTTTCGGCAACCGGGATTTGAGCGACCTGACCTCCACCATGATTTCCGACTGTTCCAGCCTGGATCAAATGTTTTCCCACTATATCCCCCAGCTGTTCGCTTCCGTCTTTTCCACGCTGGTCATCGGAACCGCCATGTTTCTCTGCAACTGGCGAATGGCGCTGGCCGTGCTGTGGGTGGTTCCGCTGGCGGTCGTCCTGACTGCGGGTAGCAAAAAAATACAGGATGCGTTCGGAGCAAAGAGCATCCTGTACAAACGGGCTGTGGCGGACTGTATCCAGGAAGGCCTCGAGACGGTTCGGGATATCAAAGCCTGCAGCCGTCAGGAGTCCTGGCTGAGCGAACTGGATGAAAAGCTGGCCGCCATGGAAAAGGGCTCCATCCATTCCGAGCTCGCTACCGGCGTGTTCGTGTGCAGCGCTCAGGCATTTTTGCGCCTGGGATTGGCCACTACCATACTGACCGGCACAACGCTGCTGTTTGCCGGACAGATCACGTTTCTGTATTTTCTGGGCTTCCTCTTCGCCGCCGCAAGGTTATACGATCCGCTGGGAATGGTCCTTCAAAATATTGCAGCTACTTTCAGCGCGAAGCTTCAGATCGAGCGGATGCGCTCCATCCTGGAGCAGCCGGTACAGGAGGGGGCGGAGAATTTCTCCCCCAAAAGCTATGATATCGCGTTCGATCACGTCTCCTTCGCCTACCGAAAAGACGCCGGGGTGCTCGACGACGTGAGTTTCACCGCGAAACAGGGAGAAATCACCGCCCTGATCGGCCCGTCCGGCGGAGGGAAATCCACCGCCTGCAAACTGGCCGCCCGTTTCTGGGACGCTGCCCGTGGAAAAGTGACCCTCGGCGGCGTGGATGTTTCTTCGGTAGATCCGGAAGCCCTGCTGAAATATTATTCCATGGTATTTCAGGATGTGGTGCTGTTTCGGGATACCGTCATGGAGAACATCCGCCTGGGACGCCGCGGGGCCGCCGATGAAGAAGTCGTCGCCGCCGCCAAAGCCGCACGGTGCGATGAATTCATCCGGAAACTCCCTCAGGGCTATCAGACGATCATCGGAGAAAACGGCTCCACGCTCTCCGGCGGAGAGCGCCAGCGGATTTCCATCGCCCGGGCGCTGCTAAAAGATGCGCCGATCATCCTTCTGGACGAGGCCACCGCCAGCCTGGATGTGGAAAATGAGAGCGCCGTTCAGGCCGCCCTCTCCCATCTGCTCCGCAATAAAACAGTGCTCGTGATCGCTCACCGGATGCGGACCGTAGCCGGGGCGGATCACATCGTGGTGCTGGAAAAGGGCCGCGTGGCGCAGCAGGGCACGCCTCAGGAGCTCATGGAACAGGGAGGTCTCTACCGGCGCATGGCAGAACTCCAGAGCGAAACGTCGCGGTGGAAACTGGGCGATAGCGTGTAGCTCATTCCCGTTCAAAGTGCTGATCCGCACAGGGGAAGGTGATCAGCACTTTGAACAGATCCCCGTCCAGATAGATCTCGAATTTTCCCTTCTGCAGTTCCGTCAGGCTTTTGGCGATGGAGAGCCCCAGGCCGCTTCCTTCCGTGCTCCTGGAAATATCTCCCCGGATGAAGCGCTCCGTCAGCTCCTCCGCCCGGATGTTCAGCGCCTGGGCGGAAATATTCTTCAGCGAAAAGACCGCGCATTTCTGCCCGTCCTTTCTCTCCTCCCGGATTTCCAGATAGACCCTGGTCCCCTCCAGAGCGTATTTGTAAACGTTGGAAAACAGGTTTTCCACCACCCGCCAGATCCGCCTGGAATCCGCTTCGATATAGAGGGGCGTCTCGGGCAGATTGAGCACCGTCTCCAGGCACTTCTCCCGGAACTTATCCGAAAACTCCCCGCAGGTCTGCTGCACCAGCTCGGACAGATTCAGCCGCTCCATCTGCAGGGAAATGTTTCCGGACGTGATCTTGGAGGCTTCCACCAGGTCGTCCGTCAGCTGCTTTAATCGCTGGGATTTGGCGTCCAGAACGCCGATGTAGTTGCGGACGCGTTCGTCCTCGATCTTTTCCCGCTTCAGCAGATTCACGAAATTGATGATGGACGTCAGCGGCGTCTTGATGTCGTGGGAGACGTTGGTGATCAGATCCGCCTTCAGCCGTTCGTCCTTCATGCTCTTCTCCACGGCGTACTGGATGCCGTCCCCCAGCCCGTTGACCGCGTCCGCCAGCTCCCGGTTCTCCCCGTGCATCTTTTCCGCGTTGATCTTCAGTTCGAAGTCGCCCCGGCCGATCTTCCGGGTGCACTCCAGAATTTCCTGCAGCGCCCTCTTCTCCCGGTACAAGAGGAGGATTGCGATCACATCCAGCGCCGCGGCGACGAGGATCCCCGGCACGCCGCAGCCTCCCAGGACGAGATTGGCCGCCAGAAGCAGCAGGAAAGGGACCAGCGTCCTGGCCAGAATGTGGCTGTTGTCGTACAGGGAAAGGACGCAGGCCCGGATCCTGAGCGCGGCCAGCCGGGTCAGCGAATTTTTCCAGAGGGTATGCGCCTTGCTCCTGCGCACCGCGCTCAAATAGAAGAACATCAGCACGTAATCCGCCAGAAAGACCACCGCTCCGGCCGCGAAGGGAAACCACAGGGTATGGATCACATCGTCCCAGTTGTCCGCGCAGAAGACATAGCCCAGATATCCGCCTCCGGCCACAGCGCCGGTGAGCAGAAGGCCCAGCAGCACGAAAGGCTCCGTCAGGATCCGGTCCGCCCTGCGCAGGGCGATCCGGTATCCGCCCTCCTCCGTCGCCTCGCGCCCCTCATACCGGGTCAGCCAGACGAACAAAAACAGGGAAAGGGCCGTCAGCAGCACGAAGGACGCGGCCAGATATCCGTAATACGGCATCAGCCGGTTGAAGGCGTCCCTGGCCTGATAAAAGCTGTCCGCCGCCGGATAGGAGGTATCCACCGCCAGCCACAGTCGGCTGTTGTCCCCGAAGGCGTACTGATAATACCCCAGCTCCTGCTTCATCTGATCCGCATTCATGCGGGTGTTGGTCTCGATTTCCGCCCGGTCCGCGTTGTAGTAGATGTATTTGCCGTATTCCGAAAACTGCCGGGTGATTTCCCCTACGTCCTGTCCATGGGGGTCAACGTCCACGTTGGTGAAACAGTGCATTTCACCGTCCACATTCATCTGATAACAGTAGCGGAGGTTCGTGGCGTCCGCCGTATAGAAATCCCGGTTCTCCGAATACTCGGAAAAGTTGTAGAACAACTCCTGGGAAGTGGTCTTTAAGTCCTCCCGCAGCGAAACGTACTCCTCCAGGCTGGATGCGTATTCCGCCAGGTCCATCCCTTCCGCGGAAAGGTAGCGGGGAACCAGCACGTTCAATCTGATGATCTCGGAATCCCCCACGTATTTTCCCAGTTCCTCCGCCATCCGGAAATACTCTTCCTCGCTGGATGGGAGCTCTTCGATCATCCGCAAAGACAGCGATTCCCCGTCTCCTACCGCCAGGCTTTTGATCATGATGCGCGTCTCCTCGGACTGCTTTTTCCAGTTCCCGGCGGACAGCTCGTTCTGCATGGAAAAAACGCTGGTCCCGTTGGCGAAATAGGAATTGAGTTCATCCTCCGTGGCATAAACGGTCTCCGTCACGAATCCGAAATTTCCCCATTTTATCAGATCGTCCAGATAAAAGGGCGCCGTAACCCTGGTCTCCACCAGATTTTCCTGACGGTGGGCGTACCCGGCGATATCGATTTTCTTTTTCCCGTCGTACTCCCCGTCCGTTTCCAGCTGGCTTCTGATGACGGCCATCCTGGTCACGCCCCGGATCTCCTCCCGAAGGATATCGGTAAAGATGGTGGAATTTTCGAAGGAATCCTTCTTTTCCAGCGGGCTGATGGTCTGGCTGTATACCCTGCCGTCCGACTCCACGGTCACCGTGGAGTTGCAGGAGAGCGCCACAAAAATGACGGCTGCGGCGGACGCGAACACCCGCCTTACGATCAGCCAGAATCCCCGTTTCGTTTTTCCCATGACTTTTTTCGGTTTCATCGCTCTTCCTCTTCGTCCTTCTTACGCCTGTTTTTCGATTTTGTATCCGACGCCCCACACCACCTTCAGGTACCGGGGTTCCTTCGGATTGATCTCGATCTTCTCGCGGATGTGGCGGATGTGCACGGCCACCGTATTGTCCGCGCCGATGGCCTCTTCCTCCCAGATGCTCTCGTAAATCTGGCTGATGGAAAAGACCCTCCCCTGATTTTTTACCAGAAGGAGCAGGATATTGTACTCGATGGGCGTCAGCTTCACGGGCTCCCCGTCCACCGTCACTTCCTTGGTCTCATCGTTGATCACCAGGCCGCCCGCCTTGAAAATCGCGTTGTTCTCCGCATTCAGATTGCCCAGCTTCGTGTAGCGGCGCAGCTGGGATTTCACCCTGGCCACCAGCTCCAGCGGGTTGAACGGCTTGGTCACATAATCGTCGGCCCCGATGTTGAGGCCCAGGATCTTGTCCGCATCCTCGGACTTGGCGGAAAGGATGATGATGGGAATGCTGCTGTACTCCCGGATCTTTAAGGTGGCGTGGATCCCGTCCAGCTTCGGCATCATCACGTCTATGATCAGAAGCTGAATATCGTTTTTCTTCAGGGCAGCGATGGCCTGCTCCCCGTCGTAAGCCTTGATCACGCAGTAGCCCTCCTGCACCAGATAGATTTCAATCGCTTCCACGATCTCCCTGTCGTCGTCGCATACCAGAATGTTCGTCATCGTCGCTCCCCTTCTCTCCGTAACCGTTTGATATCATTCTAATTAAAGCAGATAAAAATGAATGTAAGGGCAGGAACTTTCTTAAATTTTCATGAAATTCCCGCGCCCTCCTCCTCTTTCCCTTTCGCCGGATCTTTGACCAGCATCACGAAGGCTGCGAAATTCCCCCGCCGCCCCGCGCTGGCCCGGTGGGAAAACAGATAGTCCGGATTGCAGCAGGTGCACAGATCCGTCACGAACAGGTGCTCCTTTTGAATCCCCGCCGCCAGAAGCACCGCTTCGTTGGCCTTCCAGAGATCCAGCTGATACTTTCCCCCTCCTTTGGAAACGGCGATCTCCTCAGGCTTCACAAAAGCGTAGCGTTCCCCGGAAAACAGCCGCAGAAATTCCTCCGCAACGTCGGCGCTGACCTCATAGCAGTCCCTGCAGATGGAGGGGCCCACGGCGGCCAGAATGTCCTCCGGGCGGCTGCCGTAATGCTCCTGCATGGCCCGAACCGTGGCCCTGCCCATCTCCTGCACGGTGCCCCTCCAGCCCGAATGGGAACAGCCTGCGGCGCGCCGGACGGGATCCACGAACAGAAGCGGGACGCAGTCCGCATAAAAGGTGGATAAAATCAGTCCCGGAACGTCTGTGACCAGCCCGTCCACATCCCCGTAATCTTTCGGGCGGACCACGCCTTTTCCCCGGTCCTCCTCCGTCACCGCGCGCACGTTGGCCGTATGGGTCTGCTCCGAGCAGACGAAGGCGTCCGGGCCTGCGCCGAACAGGCGGGCCGTCCTGGCGAAGTTTTCATCCACCGCCGCCGGATCGTCCCCCCGGGTATAGCTGTAGTTCATGGAAGCGTAGATCCCCCGGCTCGCGCCGCCGATCCTGGTGCTGATCATGTGCCGTATGGCTCCGCAGGCTTCCAGCCCCGGAAAGGTCAGATATTCGATTCCATGTTCCCGGTTTCGTCTGAGCACCGGATGCCCGGGATCCTTTCTGATGATTTCCATGTTCTACCTCCTGTAATCGAACGCGTTTTGAATCCATTCCATCTTTCCGGCGCAGATGGCCGCCACATCGAAACGCACCGGCTGATCCGCCGGAATCCGGTTCCGGTAAAGATAGACGTCCGCGCAGCGGCAGATGGTCCTCTGCTTCTTTTCGGTCACGGCCTCCAGCGCCGTGCCGAAGCGGTCATCGCTGCGGTATTTGACCTCCCAAAAAACAAGGCAGCCCTGATGGTATCCGATCAGATCGATCTCACCCCGGCTGCACCTGAAGTTGCGCTCCGAGATCACGGCCCCCGCCTCCGTCAGGCAGCGCGCCGCATACTCTTCCCAGTAAGCGCCCGTCTTTCTTTTGTTCATTCTTCATCCCCGTTACAGAAAATGCGTCAGAAAGCTCCTGCGATGGATGGGCGAGGGCCCGTACTTTTTGATGGCGTCGATGTGCGCCTGGGCTCCGTATCCCTTGTTCGCCGCAAATCCGTATTCCGGATAGACCGAATCGTATTCTTCCATCATGCGGTCCCTGGTGACCTTCGCCACGATGCTGGCCGCCGCGATGGAAACGCTCTTCGCATCGCCCTTAATGATGGGGACCTGACGGATCGGCACGCCGGGAATGGTAACCGCATCGTTTAACAGAATGTCCGGCTGCGGATCCAGCTTTCCGATGGCCTGGCGCATGGCCTCGTAGGTGGCCTGCAGGATGTTGATCTCATCGATCCGCTCCGGGCCCACGCAGCCGATTCCCACGCTCACCGCTTCCCTGCAGATCTCCCCGTACAGCTCCTCCCGCTTTTTGGCGGAGAGCTTTTTGGAATCGTTGAGGTATAAAATCCTGCAGTCCGCGGGCAAAATCACGGCTCCCGCCACCACCGGGCCGGCCAGCGGCCCCCTGCCCACCTCGTCGATGCCGCAGATGAGCCCGCAGTCCCCGTATTGTTTTTCGTAGACGCGCATGGTCTCGATCCGCTCCCGCTCCGCCTCCAGCGCCAGGATTCTCTTTTGCGCGCTTTCGATCAGGCTGCGCACGCCCGAACGGGGATCCTCCCGATAACAGTCGATCAGCTGCTGCAGTCCCGAATCGCTACAGAGCCGGAATTTTTCCCGGATCTCTCCGATCTTTTCCGCCATTCTCCGCCTCCTCACTGGTGCCGGAGCACCCCGAATTCGCTCAGCGGCCAGATCCGAACCCAGGCCTTGCCGATGATGTCGCTTCGATGGATGTTCCCCACGCTGGGATCCCTGCTGTCCGAGCTGTTGTTCCGGTTATCCCCCAGCACGAAATACTCGTCTTCTCCCAGGGTAATCGGTTCCGCGGCCCGTCCGGCGGAAACCATCACTTCCCGGCCGTAGCTCTCCTGCAGGGCTTCCCCGTCGATGTAAATCGTCCCCGTCCCGTCGATCAGGACCGTCTCGCCGGGCAGCCCGATGATCCTCTTGATATAGTAGGTGTCCTCTTCATACTGGAACGGAAATACGATGATGTCGAAACGCTTCGGATCCGAAAACCGATAGGAAATCTTATCCACGATCAGGTTGTCGTTATCGCTCAATGTGGGTTCCATGGAGCTGCCCTTCACCTGCGTCCGCTGTCCCACAAAAGTGATCACCAGCCAGGTAGCCGCCAGCACCACCAGAATATAGAGCAGCGTGCTGAAAACTTCCTTCACGATATTTTTCATCATTCTGTCCGTCCTTCCTGCGGCCGCTCCAGAGAAATCCTCCCCAGACGCCCGCTCCTGAAATCGTCCAGAAGCAGCCGGGCCGCTTTTCCGTAATCCGGTTCCTGCCCCCGCAGGTAACAGTTTCTGGCCTCGCAGATGCGCTCCAGCATGACGGCTCCCTTCTCCTCCTGCACCCCGTACCGGCCCGCCAGCGCCCCGGGATAGTCTTCTGCCAGAAAGGCGATCAAATCCAGCGCCAGCTCCTCCGGGACGAGGATCTCATCGTTCATGGAACCGATGAACGCCAGCTTCATTCCCACGGCCGGATCCTCGAATTTCGGCCAGAGAATGCCGGGCGTATCCAGAAGCTCCAGCCCTTTTCCCAGCCGGATCCACTGCTTTCCCCGGGTCACGCCGGGTTTGTTCCCGGTTTTGGTGCAGGCTCTTTTTGCGTAGGAATTGATGAAGGTGGACTTGCCCACATTGGGGATCCCGGCCACCATGGCCCGGACCGGACGGTTTAAAATCCCCCTTCTCCGGTCCCGTTCCAGCTTTTCCCTGCACACCTGCTCCACCTTGCCCTGAATGGATTTCAGGCCGGCTCCCGATTTCGCGTTGATCTCCAGCACCGCGATTCCCTGCTTTTCAAACCAGTCCGCCCACTGGGCGTTGACCTTCGGGTCCGCCAGATCCGCTTTGTTGAGCAGCAGCAGGCGCGCTTTATTCTTTCCCATGGAATCGATGTCCGGGTTCCTGCTGGACAGAGGCATTCTGGCGTCCACCAGCTCGATGATCAGATCGATCAGGCCGATGTCCTCCTGCATGGCCCTCCTGGCCTTCGTCATATGTCCCGGATACCATTGATAATTCATCTTCTATTCTCCATTTCCGATCTTTTCCTCATCGGATCAGCCCCCAGCCTTCCTCCTCGTTGCCGAAGTGGAACCACGCCCGCCCGATGATGGTGCTTTTGTGCACAGGACCGATATTGGCCGAACGGCTGTCCTCGCTGTTGTTGCAGTTATCCCCCAATACGAAATATTCGTCCTCGCCCAGAACGATCTCGTTTTCCGCGATCCCGGGCGAAGCGATCAGATCCATGCTCTCATCCCCCCAGGCTTTGCCGTCCACATACAGCACGCCGTCCTCGATGAGCACGGTCTGTCCGGGCACGGCCACCACCCGCTTCACATAGTAGTGGGCGTTTTCATTGCCGTTGGGAAGAAAGACGATCACGTCCCCTGCCCCCGGCGAAACGATCCGGTAGGAAATCCGGTTGACCAGGATGCCCTGGCCGTTGGTCAGCCCAGGCTCCATGGAGACGCCGATGACCGTGGTGCGCAGCCCCACGAACCAGGTGAGGCAAAACGCCAGAAAAACCGCCAGGAAAATTCCCGCCGCCCAGCTGAAAATCTCCCTCATCAGGGATGCGCTGATCTTTTTCTTCTTATGATAAAATTGAAGTCCCTTTTTGCGTCTTCTCATCGTATCCTTCGTTCGCTTTCCGACCCGTATCAAGCCCTCGATTTTCTCATTTTAACACAAAAGGGCCGGGGGAACAAGCCCGGCCAAACCATGCTTTCCTGCCGCAGTTCGATCCGCCGTCCTTTTTTATACGATAGAAAAATAATTCTCCTATCGTATAAAAAAGGGGGCAGCCCCGACGGGCGCCCCTCTTTCCATGTCCGCACAGCGGTGAGATGCCGAAGCTTATTTCAGGACTTCCTTCACCTTCGCGCTCTTGCCGACTCTGTCGCGCAGGTAGTTGAGCTTCGCTCTTCTCACTTTACCTTTTCTGACAACCTCAACCTTTTCCACGTTGGGAGAGTGAAGGGGCCAGGTCTTCTCCACGCCTACGCCGTTGGAGGTCTTCCTCACGGTGAAGGTCTCGCGGTTGCTGCCGCCCTGCTTCTTCAATACAACGCCTTCAAAAACCTGAATTCTCTCGCGGTTTCCTTCCTTGATCTTGCCGTACACTCTGACGGTATCGCCCGTCTCGAATGCAGGTACCTCTGCCTTTAACTGTGCAGCTTCGATTTCTCTGATGATTTCGTTCATTGCTTTTCCTCCTGATTCCCGGATGTTCTTAATACGGCTGGCGTAACAGAGGACCATCTCCTGTATTCGCAACATTAGTACTATAGCATAACGGCCTTTCGTTTGCAAGTTCTTTTTCAGGAGATCCAGTAGATTTTTCTCCCGGCGACCCGAAGGCCCAGCTTTTCCTGCAGCTTTAACGACGCGGCGTTGTCCGTAAAGATCTGGGCGTAGGGCGTCCTCCCCTGCTCCAGCAGGCGGTTGATCAAAAACCGCTCCAGCTGTTCGGCGATCCCCTTCCTGCGGTGGGCCTGCATGACATGAAGCATTCCCATGGAGCCCTCCTCATGCGTCCCGATGAATCCGGCCAGCGCCTCGCCGCCCTCCACGGGCAAAAACGCGCCGTAAACGGTTCCATCCCGCAAAATCTCCCTCACCCGTTCCTCTTTTTCGATCAGAGGATACAGGGAGTGGACCGTTTCCGCATATTCCTCGCCGAGAGGGCGGATCGCAACGCCCTCCGGCTCCGGAAGCGGAGTCTTTCTCGTATAGACGACCTGGAAGCACTCGCTCACGTCCTCCTTCCGAAACCGCCTTCGGATGCTCTCGGCCAGAAATTTCTGGTGGCAGGTAAAAACTTCCGCGCCGGGATCCGCCAGGGACAGCAGGCGTTCCCCGGCGTCCGGATTCTCCGCCGTCACCATATAGACCCCGCTGACCGAATCCCGGAGAATCACCCCGTCCTTTCGTACGGCCAGCACCTTCGCCTGGCCGTTTCGGATGTCCTCCAGCATGTCCATGTGAAAAACCTTATCCCGCTTCAGGTATTCCGCCGCCCTGCCCGGCAGGTCATACCGCTCGTACAGGTCCGGCCGCCGCTGCCTGGTCCTCTCGATGGACTGTTCCCTCCTCCAGGCGTCCACCTTCGCGTGGTCCCCGGACAGGAGCACCTGGGGCACGCTGCGCCCCATCCAGACCTCGGGCCTGGTGTACTGGGGATATTCCAGAAGATTTTCGTGAAAGGATTCCACCTCCCCCGACTCTTCGTTCTTCAGCACGCCCGGCACCATCCGGGCGATGGCGTCGATCATCACCGCCGCCGGAAGCTCGCCGCCCGTGAGCACATAATCCCCGATGGAGACGAAATCCGTGACGATTTCCTCCAGCACCCGCTCGTCCACGCCTTCGTAGTGGCCGCACAAAAAGCAGAGCTCGTCCTCTTTCGCGAGCTCCCGGGCCATCCTCTGATCGAAGACCCTTCCCTGAGGCGTCACGTAAACCACCCGCATGGGGCGATCGCTCCCCGATTTTTCCCGCACTGCCCGGTAGGCGTCAAAAACCGGCTGCGCCTGCATCAGCATGCCGGCCCCGCCGCCGTAAGGGTAATCGTCCACTTTTTTATGCTTATCCAGCGTATAGTCCCGGATATTCACCGCGTCCACTTCCAGGATCCCCCGGGCGGCCGCCCGGCCGAGGATGCTGGTGTTCAGACAGCCCAGCACCATCTCCGGAAATAGCGTCAAAACATGAAACCGCATTCCGCCATTCCTCCGTCACAGAAGGCCGTCCAGCACGTGTACGCGCATCCTGCCCGCTTCCACGTCCACCGAGAGCACGCACTGACGGATCGCCGGAAGCAGGAGCTCCCTGCCGTCCGCCATCCGGATCTGATACACGTCGTTGGCCCCCGTTTCGATCACGTCTTCCACTTTTCCCAGAACGGCCCCCGTTTCGTCCTCCACCGCGATCCCGATCAGATCCGCGATGAAATATTCGTTTTCCTTCAGCTTCACCGCGTTTTCCCGGGTGACGAAAAGGCCGCAGCCCCTGTATTTTTCGATATCGTTGATCGAATCGATCCCCCTGAATTTCAGAATCGCAAACTGTTTGAAAAATTTCACGCCTTCGATTTCCAGAACGCGCTCCTCCCGCCCGGTCTCCAGGATCACTTCCTTCAGCCGGCGAAACCGCTTTACGTCGTCCGTGGTGGGGAACACCTTCACCTCTCCCCGAACGCCATGGGTGGAGGAAATAATTCCCACTTTCAGCCTTTCTTCCATCCGTCTCTCCTTTTCGGCTCATCCGATCCGCCGAACCAGTTTCTTTCCTGTCGTATGAACAAAGAATCCCGCTTGCGGGATTCTCCGCCTGCGGCGGGTCGCGTAAGCGACATCTTCCTTCCCGCCGCAGTGCGATACACCGGCGTTTTTAATACGACAGGAAAATTTCTTTCCTGTCGTATTAAAAAAGGGGCGCTGCATCTGAATGCACCGGCCCCTCTTTTCGTCAGATGATGTCTACATCCACTTTCTTATTGTCTTCCATCGCAGCAGCCTTTACGACTGTGCGGATTGCTTTTGCGATGCGGCCCTGTTTGCCGATCACCTTCCCCATATCGGAGGGAGCGACATGAAGCTCCAGCGTGAGCGTCTTCCCGCTTTCCTTTTCCGTCACGGTCACTTCATCCGGATTATCGACAAGTGCTTTCGCGATCACTTCCACCAAATCTTTCATCATCCACCTCCAAAAGCTTCCCCAAGGGTGGCTTTTTATTTTTCGATGCCAGCTGCCTTGAAGATCTTTCCGACGATTTCAGTGGGCTGCGCGCCGTTGTTCAGCCACTTCTTTGCCAGCTCTTCGTTTACCTTGAAGGTGCTGGGGTCCGTATTGGGATCGTAGGTGCCGATCTCCTCGATGAAACGACCGTCTCTGGGGGATCTGGAATCCGCCACGATGATTCTGTAGATCGGGTTCTTCTTGTATCCCATTCTTCTTAATCTGATCTTTACTGCCATTTTTTCTTACCTCCAAAAATAATAAAATTGTTTGATTTATCAGAAAGGAAGCCTGAACTTACCTTTTCTTCCGCCTTTTCCTCCCATCATCTGAGGGAGCTGCTTCATCATCTTCTGGCTCTGTTCGAACTGCTTGATGAAGCGGTTGACCACGCTGATATCCACGCCGGCGCCGCGGGCGATCCGGTGCTTGCGGCTGGGGTTCAAAAGTTTGGGATTGCGCCGTTCCTGAGGGGTCATGCTCAAAACCACGGCTTCCATGCGGGCGAGCTGCTTTTCGTCGATCATGGATTCCAGTTCCGCGGATTTTGCGCCGATGCCGGGCATCATGCCCAGAATGCTGGAAAGGCCGCCCATCTTGCGCATCTGCTTCATGCTCTCCAGGTAGTCCTCGAAGTCGAACTTCCCCTTCTTCATGCGGGCCGCCATCTCTTTTTCCTTATCCTTATCGATGTCGATGCTGGACTGCACCTTATCGATCAGGGAAAGGACATCGCCCATTCCCAGGATCCGGCCCGCCATGCGGTCCGGATAAAACTGCTCCAGATCGGAAAGCTTCTCCCCCATACCCACGTACAGGATCGGCTTGCCGGTCACGGCCTTGATGGAAAGCGCCGCTCCGCCTCTGGTATCGCCGTCCATTTTGGACAGGATCACGCCGTCGATGCCCACCTTCCCGTCGAATTCCTTCGCCACGTTGACCGCATCCTGACCGGTCATGGCATCCACCACCAGCAGCGTCTGATGGACCGTCACGTTTTCCTTGATCTCGCGCAGCTCCGCCATCATATCCTCATCGATGTGCAGGCGTCCGGCGGTATCCAGGATCACGATGTTATGCCCGTTCTTTTCGGCGTGTTCGATGGCCGCCTTCGCGATGTTCACCGGCCTGTGGCCGGTCCCCATGGAGAATACGTCCACCTGCTGCTTTTCCCCGTTGATCTGCAGCTGCTCGATGGCCGCGGGACGATAGACGTCGCAGGCCACCAGAAGGGGCTTTTTGCCCTTCAGCCTGAACTTTCCCGCCAGCTTCGCGGTGGTGGTGGTCTTACCCGCGCCCTGAAGGCCGCACATCATGAGCACCGTCATCGACTTGCCGGGCTGCAGCGCGATCTCCGTGGTCTCCGATCCCATCAGGGCGGTCATCTCCTCGTTGACGATCTTGATCACCATCTGACCGGGATTTAAGCCGTTCATCACGTCCTGACCGACGGCGCGCTCCTCCACGGATTTCACGAACTGCTTCACCACTTTGAAGTTGACGTCCGCCTCCAGAAGGGCCATCTTCACCTCTTTCAAAGCGGTTTTAACGTCCTCTTCCGTCAGCCGTCCCTTGCTCCTTAAGTTCTTGAATACGTTCTGCAGTTTATCCGTTAAGCTCTCAAACGCCATCCGTTCCCTCTCTCACCGTCCCCGCCTTCGCGACAGACCACTCATAATTCTTCCAGAATCTTTCTGGCCAGCAGCTTCACGCTTTCCTCGGAACTGACCCGCTCGATCTGCTCCACGGTGGCTTTCACCTTCAGGAACTTCTCCAGCAGATGCAGCCTGCTCTCATATCCCTTCAGGGCCCGGTCGCAGCGCCGGATCAGATCGTGAACTCCCTGTCTGCTGATCCCCTGTTCTTCGGCGATCTCGCTCAACGACATGTCGTTGAGCACCACATCCTCATAAACCCGCCGCTGGTGCGGAGTCAGCAGTTCTCCGTAAAAGTCGTACAGCAGACCCTGTTCCACAATTTTTTCCATCGTCAGTTCCTCACTCCGGGTAGTGTACTATAAAAGGAAAAGGCTGTCAAGTATTTTTTCTTTACAAACCTGCGTTTCCTTCGCGCTGCCATTCCCTCCACTTTCTCACCGCTTCCGGATCCTGTTTTTCCAGACGGCGCTCCAGCTTTTCCCTGCTCTGTTCCAGGTGCCTGAGTTCCTGCCAGCTTTCCCGGCGCAGCTGTTCCCTGAGCCTCCGCCGGCGCCCCTCGATGAGTTCCAGCACCATCGCCCTGTTGGAGGCCATGTTTCCCGGCAGCTCGTCCAGGTGCAGCTCGATCCTGCGCAGCAGTTCGTCCTCATCCACCGCTCCCAGGGAATGCCAGTACTCCAGCCGCTGCCGAAGCCCTTTTTGGGCCAGCTCCTCCACATCCCCGATCCCGTGGATGCCAGCCATGATATGGCGCACCGTCTTTTCGATCTCCCGCACCGCTTCCGCTCCGAAGGCCCAGGCGAATTCTTCCAGCGTGTTTTCCTCCTCCGCCGGGAGAAAACGGGCCGTTTCCGGGCTGTTTTCCATCCCCTCCGGAACTTCCAGCGGACAGGGCTGAGGGATTCCGGCGTCTTTGAGCGCAGCCAGAATCGTCCGTCTCACCGCCCCCTCTTCGATCAGATGGCCGATTCCCAGAGCGCGCATCTGCGCGTTGACCGTATCCGCATGTTCGGTGATGTAAAAACGGATTCCCCTCCTTTTGAGGGATTCCGCAAGCCGCTCCAGACAGTCCGCAGCCGTGATGTCGATGCTGTTGACGGCCGAAGCGTCCACGATCACCGCCTTCGTGTCCTCCCGGACACTCCCTTCGATATCGTTCTGGAAGATCTTCGCATTGGCGAAAAACAGGTTTTCACAAAACCGGTAGATCACCACGTTCCGGATGGGGCAGGCATAGCGGTTTTTTCCCAGATCGTAATAAGCTTCGCGGCCCGGAATCATGCCCCGGAAGGAACGGGGCGGATTGGTGGCCTTCAAAATCACGGCCGCAAAGGACAGAAGGATCCCGATGACCACGCCGTAAATCGTTCCCAGAAAAAGGACGCTGACGCAGGCCGCCAGGAAGATCAAAAATTCGTTTTTGCTCACCCGAAACAGCCTGAACGCCAGTTTCGCCTCCACCACGTTCATCAGGGCGGAAATGACGATGGCCGTCAGAACGGGAACGGGCAGATAGCCGATAAAGCCCGTGGCGAACAGCAGCACCGCCGCCATGGCGATCCCTGCCGTCAGCGATACCGCCTGGGATCTTCCACCGTACTGGCCGTTCATGGACGTGCGGGAAATGCTTCCGTTCACCGGGCAGCAGCCCACGGCGCCCGCCGCCAGATTTCCCGCCGCGCAGGCCAGGATTTCCTGCCGGTCATCCAGCCGATAGCCGTTTGCGGAAGCGAAATTGTTTTCTGCCAAAAGCGTTTCCGCCATGACCACCACCGCCACCATCAGCCCTCGCCCCGCCACCTGGGTCAGATCCACGGCTGAAAAGTCCGGAAGAAACAGCGGGGGCAGCCCCGGCGTCACCGCCTCCAGCAGCACCACCCCGCGCTCCTGCACCCGGAAGACGAGGGTGGAAACCACGCCCGCGGCCATGATGACGATGGCCATGGGGAATCGGGGAAACCATTTTCCCGCAGCCCGAAGGAGGATCAGCGCGAACAGCCCCATGGACAGGGAAAGCCAGCTGACGCTGCGGCATGCGCCGGCCAGATGGCGCAGCAGTTCCGGCAGTTCTCCCGTCCCCGCTCCTGCACCCAGAAGCTTCGGTGCCTGCATGAGGATGATGGTCAGGGCGATGCCGCTGATGAAACCGCCCATCACCGGAGTGGAGATGAAGTCCACCATCCGGTCCGCCCGCAGCAGATAAAAGAGCAGCAGCCAGAGTCCCGTAGCGAGGGCCATCATGGGCACGTACTGCAGCGCTTCCGGCGATCCGGCCTCTACCCCAAGGGTCGCCAGCGCCCCGCCCACGATGGCCGCCGGAGCCGCGTCCACCCCGAAAATGAACTGTCTGGAGGTGGAAAAGGCCGCGAACAAAAGAATCGGAAACACCGATCCGTAAAGGCCGCAGACCGCGGGCAGTCCGGCGATCTGCGCGTATCCCATGGCGATGGGAATGGAGACCGCCGCGATGATCAGGCCGGCGAACACATCCCTGCCCAGCCACGAAAGCCTATAGTCTTTTAATGTAGGAAACAGTTTGATCCGCATCCGATTGTCCTCCCCCAGAGCCGTTTCTCCCTTACATCGCGGTGCGCACCAGTTTGGGCCTGTAGCCTTCCTCTTCCAGCGCTTTCATGATCTCGTTTTTGTGCTGCGAGCCGAAGGCCTCCAGGGTGATCCGCAGCTCCACCGCGGCGTTCCGGTTGATGGAGACGAACTGATTGTGTGACAGCTTGATCACGTTGCCGCCCTCCCTTGCCACCACGCCGGAAACCTTGTGCAGCTCGCCCGGTTTGTCGGGAAGCAGCACGGAGACCGTGAAGATCCGGTCCCGCAGGATCAGCCCCTGCTGTACCACGGAGGACATGGTGATCACGTCCATATTTCCCCCGCTCAAAATGGCCACCACCTTTTTCCCCTTCACGTCCAGGTGCTTGAGCGCAGCGACGGTCAGAAGGCCGGAATTTTCCACCACCATCTTGTGGTTTTCCACCATGTCCAGAAACGCCACCACCAGCTCCGCGTCCTCCACGGTGACGATGTCGTCCAGATTCTCCTGGATATAGGGGAAAATCTTCTCCCCGGGAGTCTTCACCGCCGTGCCGTCCGCGATGGTATTCACGCCGGGCAGGGTGGTCACCTTCCCGTTTTTGATGGACTCCTGCATGCAGTTGGCGTTGGCCGGCTCCACGCCGATCACGCGGATCTTCGGGTTCAAAAGCTTGGCCAGGGTGGAAACTCCGGTCGCCAGGCCGCCCCCGCCGATGGGAACCAGAATGTAGTCCACCAGGGGCAGCTCCTTGATGATTTCCATGGCGATGGTCCCCTGCCCGGTGGCGACCGCCAGGTCGTCAAAGGGATGGACGAAGGTGTAACCGTGCTCCTCAGCCAGCTCCAGCGCCTTCGCGCAGGCTTCGTCGTACACGTCGCCGTACAGCACCACCTCGGCCCCGTAGCCCTTCGTCCGGTTGACCTTGATCAGGGGCGTGGTGGTGGGCATTACGATGGTGGACTTCACCCCGAAACACTGGGCCGCATAGGCCACGCCCTGGGCGTGGTTGCCCGCGGACGCCGTGATGACGCCCTTCTGCCGCTCTTCTTCCGAGAGCGTGCTCATTTTGTAATAGGCGCCGCGCACCTTGTAGGCTCCGGTAAACTGCATGTTTTCCGGTTTGATATAGACCTTCGCCCCGGTCTGCTGGCTGAAGTAGTCGCTGTAGACCAGCTTCGTCTCCAGCGTCACCTTTTTCACCACTTCCGCCGCCTCTTCGAACGTTTCCAGCGTCAGCATCTTTTCTTCTCCCATCCGTCATTCCCCTTCTTGTGTCGTCCTGATGTCAAACAGAGCGTTTACAAACTGATCCGCGTCGAATTTCTGCAGATCCTCGATGGTTTCCCCAACCCCGATGTATTTCACGGGGATGTGCAGCTCGGACTGAATCGCCACCGCGATCCCTCCCTTGGCGGTCCCGTCCATCTTCGTCAGAATGATTCCGGTGAGATCCGCCACCTGGGAAAATTCCCTGGCCTGTACCAGAGCGTTCTGGCCGGTGGTTCCGTCCAGGACCACCAGGTTTTCCCGATGGGCGTCCGGAAATTCCCGGTCGATGATCCGGTTCATCTTCCGCAGCTCTTCCATGAGATTTTTCTTATTGTGGAGCCGTCCGGCCGTATCGCACAAAAGCACGTCGATGTGCCTGGCCTTCGCCGCATGCACCGCGTCGTAGATGACGCTGGCCGGATCGGACCCCTCCCGGCCGCCGATCATGTCCACGCCGGCCCGGTTCGCCCATTCTTCCAGCTGTTCCCCCGCCGCGGCGCGAAACGTGTCCGCCGCGGCGATCAGCACCCGGCGTCCCTGATCCTTCAGCTTTCCCGCCAGTTTTCCCACGGAGGTGGTCTTTCCCACGCCGTTGACGCCGATCACCAGCACCACGGACTGCTTCGTCTCAAAATCGTAGGCGGTTTCCCCCACGTCCATCTGCTCCCGGATGCTGTCGATCAGAAGCTGTCGGCAGGCTTCCGGCTCCCGGATGCCCCGCTCCTTCACCTGCTTTTTGAGCCGCTCCAGAATCTGCGCGGTGGCGTTCACCCCCAGATCCCCCATGATCAGCGTTTCCTCCAGCTCTTCATAAAAATCGTCGTCGATTGCCGAGAATCCGGAAAAGATGGAATCGATCCCCCGCACGATATTGTTTCTGGTTTTGGTCAGCCCCTCTTTGAGCCGGGCAAAAAAGCCTTTCTTTTCTTCACTCATCTAAAGATCCCCCTTTTAGTCGGTCAGTTCCTTATCGATCAGATTCACGCTCACCAGCGTGGACACGCCCTTTTCCTGCATGGTGATCCCGTACAGCCGGTCCGCCGCCTCCATGGTACCCCGCCTGTGGGTGATGACGATGAACTGGGTGTGGGCGGTGAGCTTATGCAGGTATTTCGCGAAGCGCCCTACGTTGCTGTCGTCCAGGGCGGCTTCGATCTCGTCCAGCAGGCAGAAGGGCGAAGGCTTTAAATTCTGGATGGCGAACAGCAGGGAAATCGCGGTCAGCGCCTTCTCCCCGCCGGAAAGCTGCATCATGTTCTGCAGCTTTTTCCCCGGCGGCTGGGCGATGATGCGGATGCCCGCCTCCAGGATATCCTCGTCCTCCATCAGCTCCAGCGTTCCCTTTCCTCCGCCGAACAGTTCCTTAAACACCTTATCGAACTCCCGGCCGATCTGGGCGAATTTCTCCTTAAACTGCCTGCGCATGGCCTCGTCCAGCTCCAGGATGATCCCGGTCAGTGTCTTTTCCGCCTCCACCAGGTCGTCGTGCTGGGTCTTTAAAAACGTATACCGCTCCATCAGGTTTTTGTAATCTTCGATGGCGTTCACGTTCACGTCGCCCAGCTTTCTGATCTCGTCCTTCACCGCCAAAGCTTCCTTCTTCATGGCCGCCAGGTCCGTCATCGCGTCATCCCGCAGGGCCTGGGCGTCGCGCAGGGTCACTTCGTATTCGTTCCACATGTAGTTGACCTGATTCTCCACGGTCTCCTCCACGCGTTCCTTCTGCGCGGTCAGGCGGTAAACTTCCTTATCCAGAGCGTTCATCCGCCCGGACAGTTCCTCCCGGACGGAGAAGAAATTCTTCTGCTTTCCGGACAGCTCTTCCTTTCTCGCTGCATCCCGGGCCAGCTTTTTCTCGGCGTCCGACTGGGAGGTATGGGAGGCCGCGATGGTCTTTTCCAGCTCCAGAATATTGTTTTCCTTTTCCCGGATCTCTTCCCGGCCGCTTTTGAGGCCCTCTTCCACCTCCGCGAGCTCCGCCCCGTATCTGCCGCACTCGGCCTCCAGACGGTTTTCGTTGGTCTCAAAAAATCCCAGCTGCTGCCGGATCTTTTCCATTCCGACTTCCTGCTCGTTGAGGATCCCGGTCCGTTCGGATTCCTCCCTGCGCCTTTCGGTCAGCTCTTTCTGGCAGACTGCGATTTCCTCCTCCAGGGCCTTCTCCCGTTCTTCGGATTCGGAGAGCTCTCCGGCGATCTCCTGACGCCCCTGCCGGATCTCTTCCGCCTGTTTTTCGATTTCGGCGTCCTCTTTTTTCAGATCCCCGAACCCCGCCTCCGTGCGGGATTTTTTCTCCTGGGCGGACAGGACGCTGAGCCTGGCTGTATTCTGCCGGATAAAGGCTTCCTGCAGCTTTTCCCTGCCTTCTTCCAGCTCCATCCGCAGCCGGTTACGCTCCTGCTTCGTCCGCTCGATCTCATCCAGAAGGGCGTCGATGGTCATCAGGCTCTTCTTCACCCTGGCTTCCAGCTCCTCGATCTCCCGGCGCCGCCCCAGCAGATTACTGCTGTTTTTAAACGCGCCGCCGCTGATGGCGCCGCCCGGCACCAAAAGCTCCCCTTCCAGGGTGACGATCCGGAAGGCATAGCCGTACTTTTTCGCCAGCTTCACCGCATGGTCCACCTGATCCACCACCAGGATCCGGCCCAGAAGGGACCTGGCCACGTCCGCATAGGCCTCTTCCACGGAAACCAGGGTGTGGGCCAGCCCCAGCACGCCCGGTTCGGACAGGGCTTCCTTCTGTTTGAAGGGCTGGGCGTTTTTCACGCTGGTCAAAGGCAGGAAGGTGGCTCTGCCCCCCTTCGTCCGCTTTAAATAGGAAATCATCCGTTTCGCGGTTTCCTCGTCCCTGGTCACCACGTTCTGAATGCTCCCGCCCAGCGCCGTCTCGATGGCCACCTCGTATTTTTTCTCCACCTTGACGATATCCGCCACCACGCCGACGATGCCCGGCTCCTCTTCCTTCTGTTCCATCACCCGTCGAACGCTTCCGCCGTAGCCCTCGTATCGCTCGGTGAGATTCGTGAGGGCGTCCAGCCTGGACTTTTCCTGATGGTAGGTCACCTGGGTATCCCGCAGCTGTTTGTCCTTCTGCGCCAGCTCGTTTCTGGCGGCGGATACCCGTTCCTCCAGGCGGGACTGGCCTTCGTTTCGCTCTTCGATCTCCCGGTTCACCGCTTCGAATGCGGCTTCCAGTTCCCGGATGGTCTCCTCCTGTTCGGCCTCGTCGGATTTCGCCCGCAGCAGGCGGGAATTGAGCTGCGCCCTGCGGATCTGCAGCTGCTCCGTCATGGTGTCCAGCCGTCCGGCCCGGGATTTGATGGCCGCCCTCCGGTTCAGGGTCTCGATGATGGCGTTTTTCCCGTTCTCCACGGCGCTGTTGAGCTGTGCGATCCGCTCCCGGGTCCCTTCCAGCCCGGCTGCCGCCCGGTCCCGTTCTTCCTGCTGCCGGAAAAACTCCTCCTCGATTTCGGCCTTTTGGGACAAAAGCCCCTCTTTTTCTTCCTGTCGGCTGCGGATTTCCTCCTCCAGCGTCCGTTTCCGCCCTTCCAGGTGCTCGCCGTTTGCGGTGAGGGAACGGATCTTTTCCCTCAGGACGCCGATTTCCCCCTCCAGCTTTCCGCGCAGGACGGAGGTATCCGTCAAAAGCGCCCTGGAAGCATCCATCTCCCTTTCCAGGCGCTCGATCTCGCTCTGGCCCTTCTCGTATTCTTCCCGGATCCCTTCGTATTTCTCCGTCGTTTCCTTCAGATCGCCGGACGCGATAGAAAGCTTCTCCTGCGTCTGCTCCAGCTGCTGGCGAAGTCTTTCATTTTCCAGCAGGAACACGTTCACATCCAGGTTCTTTAAAATTTCTTTTTTCTTCAGATAGATCTTCGCCTTCTCCGACTGCCTTTCCAGCGGGGCGACCTGCTTTTCCAGCTCCGACAGGATATCCGTCACGCGCAGGAGGTTTTGCTTTTCGGCTTCCAGCTTTTTGACGGCGCTGTCCTTGCGGCGCTTGAATTTGACGATCCCCGCCGCCTCGTCGAACAGCTCCCTGCGCTCTTCGGGTTTTCCGCTCAAAATCCGGTCGATCTGCCCCTGCCCGATGATGGAATAGCCCTCCTTCCCGATTCCGGTATCGTAGAAGAGCTCGTTTACGTCCTTTAAGCGGCAGGGCGCGTTGTTGATCAGATACTCGCTTTCCCCGGATCGGTACAGCCTTCTTGCCACGGTCACCTCGTCGAAATCGATGGCCAGCTGATGGTCGGAATTGTCCAGGGTGATCGCCACATAAGCATAGCCCAGGGGCTTTCTCAACTCGGTACCGGAAAAAATAACGTCCTGCATGCTGGCGCCGCGCAGCTGTTTGATCCGCTGCTCTCCCAGCACCCAGCGCACCGCATCCGCCACATTACTCTTTCCGCTGCCGTTTGGCCCCACGATCCCGGTGATTCCGTTATGGAACTGAAAATCGATCTTGTTGGCAAAGGATTTAAATCCGTGTACTTCGATGCTCTTTAAATACATGTATACTCCTTATCGGTTCCGCAGATACAGGATCGCCTCGTAGGCTGCCTGCTGTTCCGCCGCTTTTTTCGTCCGCCCCCGTCCGCTGCCCAGCGCGCGGCCGTTCCAAAGCACTTCCACCAGAAATTCCTTGTTGTGATCCGGCCCCAGTTCCCCCTTCAGCTCATATTCCAGCCCCGCTTCGCCTTCCGCCTGAACCATCTCCTGCAGCACCGTCTTGCTGTCGTAAAACAGGATCTTGTTTTCCAGATCCGACAGCACGAAGCGGTGAATGAAGGCGTGGGCCGCCCCGAATCCGCCGTCTAAATACAGCGCCCCGATCAGCGCCTCCATACCGTCCGAGGTGATGGATTCCCGGTGTCTCCCGCCCGTGGCTTCCTCCCCCTTTCCCAGGAGCATGTATTCCCCCAGCTCCAACTCCCTGGCGCAGTAGGCCAGCGCCGGTTCGCAAACCATGGAAGAACGCAGCTTCGTCAGCTGCCCTTCCGGCAGGCCCGGGTTTTCGTGAAACAGAAAGTCGCTGGAAATCAGTTCCAGCACCGCGTCCCCCAAAAACTCCAGCCGCTCGTAATCTTTCAGCTTATTGATCTTCTGTTCGTTCGCATAGGAACTGTGGGTCAGCGCCTGCTTAAGCAGCCCCTTTTCCCGAAACCGGTACCCGATCCTCTTTTCCAGTTCCTCCATCGTATAGGTTCCCATTGTCCGTCTCCCTGCTCATCGTTCCATAAAAACGCCGCGCGGCCGTCTCCCCCGATCGGGGAAACGGCCCTCTGCGCGGCACAACCGTCATCCTTTTTCCGCCCGTTTGATCAGCTCCACCGCCTCTCTGACGGTGGTAATTTTCTCCGCCTCCGACGCCGGAATCCGAATTTCAAAGGCATCCTCTATCCCCATGATGATCTGATAGACATCCAGGGAATCCGCACACAAATCTTCCACAAAGGTCGTCTCTTCCGTCACTTCTCTCGGGTCTACACTGAGCACCTCCGCGATCACCTGTCTCAGCTTTTCCAGTTCCATGCCGCGTTACCCTTCTTCCCCTGCAACGGCCAGGCTCTCCTGGATTTTCCCGATGATATCCTGCTCCCGGAAGGTGACGCACTGCAGAATCGTGTTCCGGATCTCCACCGCCTTCGAACTGCCGTGGGTCTTCACCACGAGCCCCTTGAGCCCCAGCAGCGGCGCGCCGCCGTACTCCTCCAGATCGAAGGCCTTCAGCGTCTTCTTTAAAGCGGGCTTGACCAGCAGCGCCCCGATCTTGCTGCGCAGGGAGGTCATCATCCCCTGCTTCACCTTCCGGATCAGGGTCGCTCCCACGCCCTCGTAGAGCTTCACGATCACGTTGCCCACAAAGGCCTCGCACACGATCACGTCCGCATATCCGGCAGGGATCTCCCTGGCCTCGATGCTTCCGATGAAGTTGATGTCCTCACACGCTTTCAGAAGGGGAAAGGTCTCCTTGACCAGAGCGTTTCCCTTTTCCTCCTCCGCGCCGATATTGACGATGGCCACCCTGGGATTCTTCACGCCCATCACGTGCTCCATATAGATGGAGCCCATGCGGGCGAACTGCACCAGATGGGAAGGCCGCGCGTCCACGTTGGCCCCGCAGTCGATGAGCAGAGACACTCCCTTTTCCGTGGGGATCAGCGGGGCCAGAGGGGGCCTTTCCACTCCCTTCGCCCGGCCCACCAGGACCTGTCCGCCCACCAGCACGGCGCCCGTGCTGCCGGCGGAAACGAACGCGTCGCAGTCGCCGGACTTCACAAGGCCCAGACCTTTGACGATGGAGGAATCCTTCTTTTTGCGGATGGCGTTCACGGGAGGCTCCGCCGTCTCGATCACTTCCGTCGCGTCGACGATCTCAACCCGATCCTTCGGCGCGGACAAAGCGGCCAGCTCCCGTTCGATCACATCCCGCTTTCCCACCAGACAGACCTGGATCCTCCCGTCCGCCTCCACGGCCTGCACCGCGCCTTTTACGATCTCCGCAGGGGCGTTGTCGCCGCCCATGGCGTCCACCGCCACTCTCACAAATTCCGCCATCTTCGCCATCCGTCCTTTCCTTCAAACGGCCGCCCGCACCCGGCGCGCCGAATTCTCTCGTTTTTGCCGCCTTCCGACAACAGGCCGACATTATTTTAACTATACTAAACTCCAGGACAAAAGTCAATCTTTGCGGCTTTATACGATGGGAAAGGAACTTTCCCATCGTATAAAAAAGCTGCCGCATCGGACTCCTTCGTCCGTGCGACAGCCTTCATTCATTTCGTCGTTTCCAACAGCCCCTCATCCGCAAAAAGGATGCGATCAGGCTTCCACCTTAACGATCTCGCGCTTGTTATAAGAACCGCAGGCCTTGCAAACTCTGTGAGGCACCATCAGTGCGCCGCACTTGCTGCACTTCACCAGCGTGGGTGCGCTCATTTTCCAGTTCGCTCTTCTCTTGTCTCTTCTGGACTTGGAAGACTTATTCTTAGGACAGATAGACATCGTTACACCTCCTTATTCGCGTTGAAGACATCCATAATTGCCGCCATCCTCGGATCGGGAACGAATGGATCGCAATCGCACGCTCCCGCGTTCAGATCCTTTCCGCAAACGGGACAGAGTCCCCTGCAGTCCGGTCTGCACAGCACCTTCATGGGCCAGCTTGTCATAATCTCATTTTCGATCAGGCGGTCCGTGTCCAGCGAATAACCCTCCATGAATGCGTCCTGCTCTTCCAGTTCCTCCTGAGAGGCCCGGTCAGGCGCGGCCAGTTCTCTTGCAATCTGCAGGAAAAAAGGATATTCCACTTCGCTTAGGCATCTGTCACAGGGGATTGCCGCAGTCAGCCGTCCGGAAACCTCCGCCAGCGCTTTGCCCGGCGCGGTATTCGTCAGCCGAAGGGAAAATGCAGCGCACTCCCGAACGGGATAGGAAATGCCCTCGTGCTCCACCTGGGTGAAGGCGACGGGAATCTCTTTCTCCACAGTCCTGCCCTCGGATGTAAAAACATCTGTTACATTCACTAACATGACATACTCCTGACAGTCCGATAAAATCGTACAGACTTTATCCACACTCAACAAATTATACCCGGGCCTTCCCGGTTTGTCAACCACTTTTTTCCCGCACAATGCCGTGATCCAGCAAAAATTCTTTCCAGACCTCATAGTACTTCGCTTTCAGATGGATCTGGTCAAACGTCCAGTCTCCGTGCAGGTTTCCGCTCTCGTCGCAGACCGCTTCGTTGACGTCCAGATAGAAAATATCCTTCTTATCCTCCAGGGTGGCGATTTCCACATTCCGGATGTTAATGTTGGTATTGTTGAAAATCGGGTCCGTGGCGTTTTTCTCCCCTGCCACCCGCATGATCGCCTGCACGAACACGATGGCGTCCGGCTGAAGCTGCCGGATCCGGTAAACGGCTCTGGCATACTCCTCGAAAAAGGATTCCGGCGTCCCCGTTCCCATCTCGTTGATGCCGATCATCAGATAAATCTTTCCGAACTGATGCCGCTGCAGCGCCTGGGTCAGCGTCAGTTTTTCCTTCTCCCCTTCCTCCCGGATAAAGGCTTTATCCTTCGCGAACAGATCGTAGACCGTCAGGGACGTCTGGCAGTAAAATGCGGCCCGGTCCTCGATTCCGCCGTATTCCAGAAGGCCCTGCGTCCTGGAATCCCCGATGAAGAGGGCGTCGTCGAAATAGTCCTCTTCCACCCTGCAAAATTCCCAGGTTTCCTCCTCTTCCTCCGGCGCTTCCTGCGTTTTTTCGTCCCCTTCCGAAGCTCCTTCGGCAGTTTCCGTTTCCGCCACGGTTTCCGCCGCCGCTTTTTCTCCCCCGGTTTCTTCTGCGCCTTTGGCCGTCTCCTGCGCGGCGTCCCCGGTCTCTTCCGCGCCTTCGGCCGTCTCCTGCGCGGCGTCCCCGCTCTCCTCTGCGGGTTCCGTTTCCGGCGCGCCTTCCGTCCCGGCCGGTTCTTCCTCCTCTTCCGGATCGCCCTGCGCCAGGGCGCTTTCCGCCTCTTCCTTCCAGGGGAATTTTCCTTCCCTGGCTCCCTGAAACACCGCGGCCAGGACGGGAGTCATCGCCGTCTTCGCCCGATAACCGGCATAAGCGGTATCCAGATTCGCCGCGCCGACCGCTTCCACGACCACGGCGCTGACCGCCAGCAGCAAAAGCAGGGGACACTTTCTCCAGATCTTCATGCGGGATTCCTCCTTTCCTTCCACAATGGCATCCTCCCGTTAAAAATTCGCATACAGGAAGGGATTGTTGGCAGCGTTGGAAATGCGGTATACCGCTGCCCAGAACAGAACGAACAGGGCCAGCACCACCACCGTATTTCTCCTGTGTTTTTCACACCAGATTCCCACCGCCGGGATGCAAAACAGCGCGGCCGCGGCCAGCGTGGGCGCGAAAATCGAAAGTTCCTTGATAAAGTCTCCGGGATTCACCGCCTCCCCTACGCCGAAAAACGGGAAAAGACGGGCGAAATAAACGCCGATCTGGGGCAGGGAATCCACGGCGAACACGATCCAGGTCATGGGAATCACGAAGAGCACGTACAGGTGGGACAAGATCCGATATCTGTCCAGAAAGCGGCCCAGCCACAGCTTCTCCGCCACCACCAGCGCTCCCAGCAAAAGGCCCCACAGCAGGAAATGAAGGCCGTTCCCGTGCCAGAAACCGGTCAGCGCCCAGACCAGCATCAGGTTGAGCGCGGTCCGCTTCGTCCCGCGGCGGCTTCCCCCCAGGGGGATATAGACGTAATCCTTAAACCAGCTTCCCAGGGTCATATGCCATCTCCGGTAGAACTCGCTGACCGACCGGGAGGCGTATGGATAACGGAAGTTTTCGATGACGGGAAAACCGATCATCTGGCCGATTCCCACCGCGATCAGGGAATATCCCGCGAAATCGAAATACAACTGCAGGGAATAGGCCGCCATCCCAAGCCAGGCCAGCGGGGTGGAAATGCTCTCAAAGCCCACGGTCTGCACGTCGTTCCACAAAATACCCAGCCGGTCCGCGATCAGGACTTTTGCCGCCAGTCCCGCCACCACCCGCTTCAGGCCGTCTTCTACCCTGGTCAGCCTGTAGGCACTGCAGGTCATTCCGTCCCGGGCATCCTCATACCGCATGATGGGACCGGACACGATCTGGGGGAACATGCACAGATATGTGGCAAACCGCAAAAAGGACCGTTCTCCCGGAATCCGCTTTCGATATACGTCCGCCAGATATGAAATGCTCTTAAATGTGTAAAAGCTGATTCCGACGGGGAGGAGAAAAGAGCGGTCGAAGGCGTTGGAAAGCTTGAAATATACCAGCATCCCCGCGTTGCAGGCCACGGCGACGGCGAGCCACTTTTTCGATCCGGCTTCCGCGCTGCGCCCGAACAGCCAGTTCACCAGAGACATCCCCAGGAGGAGCAGCACGTATTTCGGCTCTCCCAGAGCGTACAGCAGCACACTGAACGCAAAGAGGACGAACGTTTTAAAGCGGTTCGGCACCAGATAGAAAATCAGCAAAAAAAGGGGCAGGTATCGGAACAAAAACTCCAGGCTGCCAAATACCAGCGTATTCAACTCCGTCAGTTTTTCCAGTCCGATTCCTGCCATCTTTCCGTCCGCTCCTCTTTTACTCCCGGCGGCCGTCAAAGCCGCCCTGCAGCAGGCGGCCCCTATTTCACGAGGGCATACGTCTGCCTTGCAATCGCCAGTTCCTCATTGGTCGGAATCACCAGCACTTTCGTCGCGGACCCGGGGGTGGAAATCACCACATCCTCGCCCCGTTTCGCATTCGCCTCTTCATCCAGCGCGATCCCCAGGTATCCCAGATAATCCCCGCAGATCATGGTGCGCATGATGGGGCTGTTTTCTCCCACGCCCGCCGTGAAGCAGATGGCGTCCACGCCGTTCATGGCCGCGGCGTAGGCCCCGATATACTTCGCCGTACGGAGGGCAAACGCCTTCAGCGCGCGCCCTGCCTTCGGGTTTTTCTCCTGCTCCCACGCCTCTTCCAGATCCCTGAAATCGGAGGAAAAGCCGTCCGAAAGCCCCAGCACTCCGGATTCCTTATTCAGCATATTCGTAATCTCTTCGATGGATTTCCCTTCTTTATGGGCGATGAACTCGATCACCGCAGGATCCACGTCCCCGCTTCTCGTTCCCATGACCAGGCCCTCCAGCGGGGTGAGGCCCATGGAAGTATCCACGCACTTCCCGTCCTTCACGGCGGAAACGGATGCCCCGTTTCCCAGATGGCAGACGATGACCTTCAGCTCCTCGAGAGGTCTGCCCAGAACCGCAGCGGCCCGCCTGGAAACATAGTCGTGGCTGGTTCCGTGAAACCCGTATCTTCTGACCCGGTACTGCTCGTAGTAACGGTAGGGAATGGCGTACAGATACGCCTCTTCCGGCATTGTCTGGTGGAAGGCCGTATCGAAAACCGCCACCATGGGCACGCCGGGCATCAGCGCTTCGCAGGCCCGGATCCCGATCAGGTTGGCCGGGTTATGCAGCGGCGCCAGATCGCTGCACGCCTCGATCTCCCGCTCCACCTCCGGCGTGATCAGGGTCGCCCCGGAAAAATTCTCCCCGCCGTGCACGATCCGGTGTCCCACCGCCCCGATTTCCGACAGATCCTTCACCACGCCGGCCTGAGGATCCGTCAGCGTATCCAGCATCAGGCGGATCGCCTCCCGGTGATCCGCCATGGGCACCTGCCTTTTTCGCTTGCTCTGCCCGGCCGGCGTAAAGCTGATCTGGCTCCCGTCGATTCCGATCCTTTCGCATAACCCCTTGGCGATCAGCTCTTCCGTATCCGCGTCGATGAGCTGGAACTTCAGAGAAGAGCTGCCGCTGTTAATCACAAGAATATTCATTTTTAACCCCGTCCTTTTTCGTTTTTATTTCTTACCCCAATGACATCATCCGCGGTTTACAGCAGCTGCGCCTGCACCGCCGTCAGCGCCACCACGCCGACGATATCCTCCCAGGAACATCCTCTGGAAAGGTCGTTCACCGGCTTGGCGATCCCCTGCAGCATGGGCCCGTACGCCTCCGCTTTCGCCAGCCGCTGTACCAGCTTATAGCCGATGTTACCGCAGTCCAGATTCGGGAAAATCAGAACGTTGGCCTTGCCCGCCACCTCGCTGCCGGGCGCTTTGGACTTGGCTACCTGAGGCACGAGAGCCGCATCCGTCTGCAGCTCCCCGTCCAGGGTCAGACCGGGATACTGTTCGTGGGCGATCTCCACGGCGCGCACCACCTTATCCACCAGCGGATGCTTCGCGCTCCCTTTGGTGGAATGGGACAGCATGGCGATGATGGGCTTTGCCCCCACCAGAGTCTTGAAGCTCTTGGCGCTGGTATCCGCGATGGCCGCCAGCTCCTCGGCAGTGGGATCCTGATTCAGGCCGCAGTCCGCGAACAGAAAGGTGCCGTTTTCCCCGTATTCGCAGTCGGGCACATCCAGAATAAAGAAACCGGACACCAGCTTCACGCCGGGCGCCGTCTTTAAGATCTGCAGCGCGGGGCGCAGCGTATCCGCCGTGGCGTGGCAGGCTCCCGCCACCATGCCGTCCGCGTCGTTGGCCTTGACCATGATCACGCCGAAGGTCAGATTGTCGTTCAGGAGGATCTCCCTGGCCTTTTCCGGAGTCATCCCCTTATGCTTTCTCGTGTCATATAAAAGCTGCACATATTCGTCCAGCTTGTCGCAGACGTGGGGATCCACCACTTTGACGCCCGTCAGGTCCACTTCCAGCCAGCCCGCGCCGTCCATGATCTTCTCCTCGTTCCCCACCATGATGATGTCCGCGATTCCCTCTTCCAGAATATGCGCCGCAGCAATCAGCGTTCTCTTATCGTTGGTCTCCGGCAAAACGATCGTTTTTTTGTCGGCTCTCGCCTTCTCTTTGATGATGTCGATATAAGACATACCCCTTGTACTCTCCTTTCAAACCTTCTCCGACGCCTTCGCGCCGCTTTGCAAGCTAAATAAATTATACCATTTTCGACCGTGTATACAAGTTGTTTTTCTCGAAATTCTTGTACAAAATCGGACACACTGCATTGCATTTTTCCCCCGCGGCATGCTATGATTTTTCCCGACCAGACGACTGGATTTTATTTCGGGGAGGACCATATGAAAACCGCCGGCATCATCGTTGAATACAACCCGTTCCACAACGGCCATCAGCATCACCTTCTGCGCACCCGGGAACTCGCGGACGCGGACTTCGTGGTGGCGGTGATGAGCGGGGACTTCGTCCAGCGGGGGGAGCCCGCCCTTCTGGACAAATACGCCAGGGCGCAAATGGCCCTTTCGTGCGGAGCCGATCTGGTGCTGGAGCTTCCGGTGTTCTTCGCCGCAGGCAGCGCCGGAGACTTCGCCGCAGGCGCCGTGTCCCTTCTGGACAAGCTGGGGGTAGTGGACGCCCTGTGCTTCGGCAGCGAATGCGGGCGCCTGGAACCGCTGGAAGCGCTGGCCAGCCTTCTGGCCGCCGAGCCCCCTTCCTTTTCCCGGTCCATCCGGCAGGAACTCCGCCAGGGGCTTTCCTATCCGCAGGCACGGGCACGGGCTCTCTCCCCGCTTTCGGACGCCGGGGTTCTCCCCCTGCTCTCCTCTCCCAACAACATTCTGGGGCTGGAGTACTGCATCGCCCTGAAACGCCGCCGCAGCTCCATCCGTCCCCTCACCCTGCCCCGCAGCGGAAACGGATACCACGATCCCGATCTGGCCAGGGACGGCGAAGAGGCGTTTCCCTCGGCTTTTGCCATCCGCCGGGCGCTCTGCGGCCTTTTGGCGGATCAGAGGGATCCAGAAAGGAACCCTTCCGATCCGGACCCCTTCCTTCTGCTGCTGTCGGGCATCCCTCAGGCCATCCGCCCCTTCTGGCAGACGCTCCTTTCGGAAAACCGCTTTCTCTTTCCCGGCGACTTCACGCCCTTTTTGAAATACCGTCTTCTCTGCGGCTCCCCTTCCGGCTTTTCCTCCTGCGCGGACGTCTCCCGGGAGCTGTCCGACAAACTGCGAAAGATCGGAACGGAATTTCTGGACTGGGAGGATCTGTGCCGCCGCCTGAAAACGAAGGAGCTGACCTATACCAGAATCAGCCGGGCCCTGTGCCACATCCTTCTCTCCGTGGGCCGGGACGACCTGGCGCGCGCGCGCCAGCAGGACTACGTTCCCTACGCCCGCATTCTGGGACTGCGCCGGTCCGCCGCCGAGCTCCTGTCCGCGATCAAAAAGAACAGCAGCATTCCCCTCATCGCCAAACTGGCGGACGCGCCTGCGCACCTGTCCGAAGACGCCCTCCGCCTCCTGCGGGCGGACGTTCTGGCCGCGGATCTCTACGAAAACGCCCTGGCCCTCCGCCGGAAAACCGTGCCGGTCAGCGAATACCGCCGCCAGTTTCCCGTGCTGCCGTGACGAAGGGGCCGGAAGGCAAAAACCCCGCAGCGAGCTGCGGGGCATCAAAATAGCGTTTCCGTCAAATCGCGGGCAGGGCTGCGGCGATATCCGAAAGCCACGCCTCTTCGATCTCCTCTACCCGTCCGGCGTCGCACAGCCGCGCGATGCCGGGATCCATGGGAATCCTGGCCGACGCCGGGATCCGATACCGTGCCGCCATCTCCTGCGCCCGGCTCTTTCCGAATATCTCATGCCGTTCATGGCAGGAAGGACATTCGTACCAGGACATGTTCTCCACGATGCCCAGCACCGGGATATTCATCATCCCCGCCATTTTCACCGCTTTCTCCACGATCATTTCCACCAGCTCCTGCGGGGAGGTGACCACGATGATGCCGTCCACCGGCAGGGACTGGAAAACGGTCAGCGGCACGTCGCCCGTTCCCGGGGGCATGTCCACGAACATGTAGTCCACATCCTGCCAGAGCACGTCCGTCCAGAACTGCTTCACCACGCCGGCGATCACCGGCCCTCTCCAGATCACCGGATCCGTATCGCAATCCAGCATCATGTTCACGGACATGACCTGCGTCCCCTTTTCGCTCACCGCGGGCAGGATCGCCTCTTCCGTGGCATAGGCCTTCTCGGAAATCCCGAACATCTTCGGAATGGAAGGCCCCGTGATGTCCGCATCCAGCACTGCCGAGCGAAATCCTTCCCGCTGCATCCGCGCGGTCAAAAGGGAAGTCACCAGGGACTTGCCCACGCCGCCCTTTCCGCTGATGACGCCGATCACCCGGCGCACCTTCGCTTTTTCGTTCAGCTTTTCCTTTTCCAGAAACGCCTCCGTGCGTTCGCTGCATTCGCTGGCGCACTCCGAGCAGTTATGAGAACAGTTTTCGCTCATCCGTCTTTTCCTCCGTATTCCCTGATATCCTAATTTTTAAAGCTGTGAATCGGCGCCGGAATCCGTCCGCCCCGGTTCACGAACGCGTCGCAGCCAAAGGGGTTCACCGGCATGATCGGCGCATAGCCCAGCAGGCCGCCGAACTCCACCGTCTCCCCCACGCCCTTGCCCGCCACCGGGATGAGGCGGACCGCCGTGGTCTTCTGATTGACCATGCCGATGGCCATTTCGTCCGCGATGATTCCCGAAATGGTGGTGGCCTTCGTATCCCCCGGGATGGCGATCATATCCAGGCCCACGGAGCAGACGCAGGTCATGGCTTCCAGCTTCTCCAGCGTCAGCGCTCCCGCTGTCACCGCGTCGATCATCCCCTGGTCCTCGCTCACCGGGATGAAGGCCCCGCTCAGCCCTCCCACATAGGAGGACGCCATGACGCCGCCCTTTTTCACCTGATCGTTCAGAAGGGCCAGCGCCGCTGTGGTTCCGGGCGCGCCCGCCCGTTCCAGCCCGATCTCGCAGAGGATATCCGCCACACTGTCCCCCACCGCAGGGGTGGGCGCCAGGGACAGATCCACGATGCCGAAGGGCACGCCCAGCCGGCGGGAAGCCTCTTTGGCCACGAGCTGCCCTACGCGGGTCACCTTAAACGCCGTTTTCTTGATGGTCTCGCACAGCGTTTCAAAATCCTTTCCCCGCACCTTTTCCAGGGCGGTCTTCACCACGCCGGGACCGCTGACGCCCACGTTGATCACGCAGTCCGCCTCCGTCACGCCGTGAAACGCTCCGGCCATAAACGGATTGTCGTCCGGCGCGTTGCAAAATACCACCAGCTTGGCACAGCCCAGGGAATCGGATTCCTTCGTATATTCCGCCGTTTCCCTGATCACTTCGCCCATCAGCTTCACCGCGTCCATATCGATCCCGCAGCGGGTGGAGCCCACGTTGACCGAGCTGCAGACCCGCTCCGTCCGGGAAAGGGCCAGGGGAATGGAACGGATGAGCAGCTCGTCCGCAGGCGTCATCCCCTTGCTCACCACGGCGGAATAGCCGCCGATGAAGTTGACGCCCACCTCCCGGGCCGCCCGGTCCAGCACTTCAGCGATCCTGGCGAAATCCTCCTTCGTCCGGCAGGCCGCTCCTCCCACCAGCGCGATAGGGGTCACGGAAATCCGCTTGTTGACGATGGGAACGCCGAATTCCTGGGCGATTTCGTCCCCCGTGCGGACCAGATCCTTCGCGGACCGCGTTATCTTTCTGTAGATTTTCTCCTCGCAGGCGGCCAGATCGGCATCGATGCAATCCAGCAGGCTGATTCCCATGGTGATGGTGCGGACGTCCAGATTCTCCCGCTCCACCATCTGATTGGTTTCATTGACTTCGTATCTGTTGATCATGGCGCCTCCCTCAGATCCTGTGCATCTGCGCGAAAATCTCTTCCCGCTGGCATTTGATCACCACGCCGATCTCTTCTCCCAGCTTCGTCAGCTCGTCGGAAATCGTTCCGAAGGGTTTTTCGGTGTGATTCATATCCACGATCATCATCATGTTAAAATATTCCTGGACGATCGTCTGGGAAATATCCAGGATGTTGATCTGATTTTGTGCAAGATAGGTGCACACCTTCGCGATGATGCCCACCGTATCGTGTCCCACTACCGTAATAATCGTTCTTTTCATGCTTCCTCCATTCCTCTTTCATATCCGCTGCCGGCCGCCCCTTTCCTCAAAAGGCGATCATCTCGGAAACGTCGTTTCTGGGGGCGATCCGGATCGGGAAATCCCCGGCCTGATACGGGTTGTCCCCCATGTCGATCTCCAGCCGGACGGTCTCATAGGCCAGCTCCGGCAAGTTGTTCTCCTGGCTTAAGTGGCCCAAAAACACCGCTTTGAGCTGATCGTGCAGAACCCTGGACAAAAGGCGTCCGGAATTTTCGTTGGACAGATGCCCCCGGTTGCCCAGAATCCGCTGTTTGAGATAATAGGGATAGCTCCCCACCTGCAGCATGTTCACATCGTGGTTGGCCTCTAAAAAGAGCACGTCCATCCCCTTTAGGCATTCCACCGTATAATCGTTATAGGTTCCCAGATCCGTGCAGACCGCCGCTCTCTTCGCGCCGTAGGAAAAACGGTAGGCCACGGGCTGCGCCGCATCGTGGGAAATTTGCATGGGATTCACCGTCAGATCCTTGATGGTGAAAGGCTCGTCCGCCCGGACCTCGCAGAAGAGCTCCTCCGGGATCTTTCCGATGCTGCTGCAGGATCTGATCGCAGCCGCCGTTCCGGGCGTGGTATAAACCGGAATGTGATAGCGCCGGCAGAGCACGCCGAGTCCGCTGATATGATCGCTGTGCTCGTGGGTCACCAGAATTCCGTCGATGTCATGTCCCGTCAGGCCGATGGAATGAAGCCCCGCTTCCACCCGCTTTCCGCTGATGCCGGCGTCCACCAGCACGTGGGTGGCCTCCGTTCCCGCATAGATGCAGTTCCCGCTGCTCCCGCTGGCAATGCTACACAATCTCATTTTTCAAACCCGCTTTCTTCAGTATCTCGTCTATCTGTCTGTAAGTATCCGACAAACTCCCGCTGTTGTCAATGACCTCTTTGCAATGGGCCCGAAACTCCTCCTCCGTCAGCTGGCTGGAAAAAATCCCGTTTATCTTTTCGTCCGAATACCCTCTGGAAGCCTTCAGCCTCCGCCTGCGCGACTCTGGATCCGCATGAATATACCACAGTTCGTCCAGAATCCGGTCATAGCCTTCCTCAATTAAAAGGGCCGCTTCCAGAAAAAAGGCGTCCCTTCGGCCGCTGCGGCGTTCCTCTTCGATCCTCTCCAGAATCAGGTCCTTCACCGCCGGATGGATGATGGCGTTTGTCCGCTTCAGCAAAGAGGGGTCCGAAAAGATTGCGGCCGCCATCTTCCCCCTGTCGATCCTGCCGTCCTCCTGCAAAACCTCCGTCCCCAGAAGTTCCACCAGCTTTTCATGGCAGGGCTGACCCGGCTCAAAAACCAGATGGGCCGCCCGATCCGCCAGCAGGATCGTACAGTTGCAGTTTTTTTCGATGTAATCCAGGATCAGGGACTTTCCGGCCCCGACCCCACCCGTAATTCCGATCAGTTTCATTCCGTTCATTTCGCGTCGTACCAGTTCTTTCCGGTGTGCAGATCCACCTCCAGGGAGACGGCCAGATCCGCAGCCCGCTTCATCTGCGTTTCCAGAAGCTCCTTCACCGCCTGCGCTTCCGATTCCTCCGTTTCGATCAGGAGTTCGTCGTGAATCTGCAGGATCAGCCTGGAAGAGAGCCCCTGTTTTCGCAGCGCCTCCCAGACGTGGATCATGGCGATTTTGATGATGTCCGCCGCCGTGCCCTGGATGGGGGAGTTCATGGCCACCCGCTCCCCGAAGGAGCGCTGCATGAAGTTGCTGGATTTCAGCTCCGGAACCGGCCGCCTGCGCCCGAACATGGTGGTGGCATAGCCCTTTTCCTTCGCTTCCTGCACCTGCCCGTCCAGAAACTTCTTCACGTCCGGATAGGTTTTGAAATACTGCTCGATATAGTCCGCCGCTTCCTTTCTCGTGATGCTTAAGTCCTGGCTTAAGCCGAAGGAGCTGATGCCGTAAACGATGCCGAAGTTCACCGCCTTCGCGTTTCGCCGCTGCAGGTCCGTGACCTCCTCGAAGGGAGTGTGGAACACTTTGGACGCCGTGATCCGGTGGATGTCCGCATCGCTCCGATAGGCTTCGATGAGCTGCTGATCCCCGGAGAGATGGGCCAGCACCCTCAGCTCGATCTGGGAATAGTCCGCATCCGTAAACAGGCAGCCCTCCCGGGGCACGAACACCCTGCGGATCAGGCGCCCCAGCTCCGTGCGCATGGGGATGTTCTGCAGATTCGGCTCCGTGGAGCTGATCCTGCCCGTGGCCGTGATCGTCTGATTGAAGGATGTGTGAATCCGCCCGTCCGGCCCGATGTAGTCCGCCAGCCCGTCCGCGTAGGTGGACTTCAGCTTCGTCAGCCCGCGGTATTCCAGCACGTCCGCCACCACGGGATGATCCGAGGCCAGCTTTTCCAGGATGTCCGCCGCCGTGGAATAGCCGGTCTTCGTCTTTTTGCCGCCCTTTAACCCCATCTTTTCAAACAGCACTTCTCCCAGCTGTTTGGGGGAATTTATATTGAATTCGCAGCCCGCGGCCTCGTGGATGGCCTTCTCCAGCTCCCCGATCCGCCCCACCAGGGCGTCCCCGTAATTTTTCAGCTCCTCCTTGCGGACGGCGATCCCTTCCTTTTCCATCTCGTAGAGCACCCGGGACAGGGGCATCTCGATCTTCTCGAACAGGGACAGCATCCCCGTTTCCTCCAGCCTTTGGGTCAGGATGTTTTTCGCCTGAAAACAGGTGCAGGCCGCCCGCCCTGCATAGGAGAGAAATGCCTCCGGCCTTTGCTCCATGGCCTCCTCCCAGGACAGCTTTTCGAACAGCTGCTTTCTTCCCGGAATCATCCGGCCCAGATATTCGCCCGCAACGTCTTCCACCGCGTAGTCGTTTTTCAGCGGGTTCAAAAGATAGGCCGCGATCAGCACGTCGAACAGCCCTCCGGTGCCGCAGCCTTCCTTTCTTTCAGCGGTTTCTCCCCCGCAGAGGAGCGCCGCGTACGCCTTTTTGACGTGGAACGTGGAGAGCCCGGCCCCGCTTCGGTACAGGCCGGCCAGTTCCCGGCGCAAAAATTCCTCCGTCAGCTCGCCCGCAGCTTCCAGGACGAACGCCTCCCCTTCCTGAAAACAGAGGGCTACCGCGGCCATTCCGGCTCCCCCGTCGTCCGCAGCCATAAAAAATCCGCATTCCCCGGCCTTTGCCGCCCGCCGAAAGACCGCCCCGGCCTCTGCCGCCGTATCCACCCGCACGAAGGTTTCCCCGGGTTCCTTTTCCTTCTGCACGGGCTCCTGAAAGCGGCTCAGCATGTTTTTGAACTCCAGGCGCTGGAAGATCTCATACGCTTCGGGCGTGAACAGATCGCCGATCCGGGTCTCTTCCAGCGAAAAACCGATGGGGCTGTCCACGTTGATGGTGGCCAGCGTTTTGCTCAGATAGGCCAGATCCCGGTTTGCGATCAGGGATTCCCGAACGGCCTTTTTCGACACTTCCTCAACGTGCCCGTAAATCCCGTCCAGGGAGCCGAACTGCTTCATCAGTTCCGCAGCCGTCTTCTCCCCCACTTTGGGCACGCCGGGGATGTTGTCCGCCGTATCCCCCATCAGCGCCTTCAGGTCGATAAAGCCCTGGGGCGTCACTCCGTAGCGCGCCTCCACATCGGAGGCGTAGTAATCCTCCACCTCGGTACGGGCGCCCTTCGTTTTGGGGATGCGGATCTTGATCCGGTCCGTGGCGATCTGCAAAAGATCCCTGTCCCCGGATACCAGGGAGACGTCCACCCCCTGCTCCTGAGCCCGCTTCGCCATCGTCCCCAGAATATCGTCCGCCTCCAGCCCGGGCTGCTCCATCGTCCGGATTCCCATGGCCGCCAGCACCTCCTTCATCACCGGCACCTGCTCGTGCAGTTCGGGGGGCATGGGTTTCCTCGTTCCTTTATATTCCTGAAAGATCTCGTGGCGGAAGGTGGGCGCTTTCACGTCGAAGGCCACCGCCAGATAATCCGGTTTTTCCTCCTCCAGTATTTTAAACAGGATGTTCAAAAAGCCGTACACCGCGTTGGTGTGCAGCCCCTGCGCGTTGGAAAGGTCCGGGACTCCGTAAAAAGCCCGGTTCAAAATGCTGTGTCCGTCGATCAATACGAGTTTTTCGTTCATTTTAATACCACCATCCATAAAAGGAGAACGGCCGTCAGAATGGAAAAGGCTTCCGTCGCGTACAGCCCCCTCTGCAGGGAGGCCAGAATGTGCAGATGTCTTTTCTCCGTGGCCATTTTCAATTTCAGTTCCCGGTTCAGATCAAAAGTATCCCCCTGTTCCAGGCGCTGCATTCCCGTGGTCACCAGGAACTGGATGCTCAGCTCCTCCAGACAGGAGCCGCAGCCTTCCACGTGCGCCAGAAACCGCTTTTTCGTCCGATTGTCCATCTCGTCCTGTAGAAAGGATGAAATCAGTTTTTCTGCCTGCTTGCAGGTAAGCTTGCTCATATCGGGATCCCCCTGTCAAACGCTCATGCGATTCGCCATGAACTATTAGTAACAGTACAGCCATGCAGGCATATGTGGCAAAACGCCGCGTGGGAGCTTGCTCACTAAGCTGCATTTTGCCACATGTGCCTATAGGGCGGACGCCCGACATGAATCATTTGACGGCCAGTGACCTTTTGCGCAGCCAATTTTAGTGGAATCCGTCAAATGATGAATGGCATGGATGAGCTGTTACATATGCCGTTCCCGCTTCCCCCGCCGCCGGGCGCAGGAAGCAGCGAGGCGTTTCGGGCAACGCCCGAAAC
>DWXE01000013.1 GCA_019119355.1 Candidatus Eisenbergiella merdigallinarum | reverse complement strand
TAAATCGGGAAAGAACGAGGAATACTTTCAGGCAGAAGATCCAGAGAATGGGTCTTATTCCTCCTTAGCTCAGTCGGTAGAGCATGCGGCTGTTAACCGCAGTGTCGTTGGTTCGAGTCCAACAGGGGGAGGAAGATGGAAAGAAATTTTCATCTGATGAGAGAGGGTATGAGAGCTCATAGCGGAGCACAGAACCTCACAGTTTTATCGGTTAAGGCTCCGTGGTCAAGCGGTTAAGACATCGCCCTTTCACGGCGGTAACACGGGTTCGATTCCCGTCGGAGTCATCGATTCGAAAGGATCGCATATAATGGAATATGGCGCGATAGCCAAGTGGTAAGGCACGGGTCTGCAACACCCTTATCACCGGTTCAAATCCGGTTCGCGCCTCGCAAAGCCCCTGAAATTCAGGGGCTTTTATTTTTCGTGTTGTATCAACAGGAGGCGCCAGCAATTCTAAAATAGAAAAGACCAGGGGATAATTTCAGGATTATACCATATTGATTTGTACGTTGTTACAATGATATGATAGTGAAAACAAAAGTGGGGAAGGTTACTATCATGCAAAAGAGTCAGGAACGGGAAATCAAGGTCAAGAGCCTGCAAAAGGCGTTGGAGATACTGAACTGTTTTACGAAGAAAAGCAGCTGGGGCGTGACGGAGCTGAGCGAGTATCTGAATTTGAATAAGAGCAACGTGCACAATATCCTGACCACCTTTAAGTCCATGGAATATCTGGACCAGGACGAAGAGACGGGGAAGTATAAGCTGGGAATGGCGATCTATACGCTGAGCCGTGCGCTGGGAAAGAACCTGGAGATTGGCAGCATCGCCCTGCCCTATATGCAGGAGCTGGCGGACAAGAGCGGCGAACGCGTCTATCTGGCTATCCCGCACGGGGATGAGGTGATCTACGTCACATCCACCTATCCCCAGGAGGCGGTCTATCTGATGCGGACGATTATGGGCGAGCGGGCGAAGATGTACTGCACTGGCCTGGGGAAGGCGATGCTGGCCTATCTGCCAAAGGATCAGGTGGACGAGTATCTGTCCCGGCCCCTGGAGCGCCATACCGAGTACACCCTGACCGATCCGGAAGCGCTTCGGGCCGAGCTGGAGGGGATCCGCAGGCGGGGGTATTCCGTGGATAATATGGAGCACGAGTTCGGGATCAAATGCGTGGCGGTTCCGATCTTCAACCGTCAGCACGAGGTGGAAGGGGCCATCAGCATCAGCGGCCCTTCCCTGCGCTTCGGAGAGGACAGGATCCCGGAGCTGGCGGAGGAGATCCGGAAGCGGGTTGCGAAGATCGAAAGCAGATTGTGATGGAAATGCCTGTTTCCGGCACTATATTGTGAAAATACACAAAAATGACGGGACAATTTCAGGAATAAATACCATATTTACACCTTCTCCGAGTGTGTGTATAATGAGATAAAATAAAGAACAGAGTTCTGTATTGGAGAACGGGCCGCTGCTGGTAATGACGGCGGCCATATACGGGGAATAAATAGAGAACAATGTTCTTTATTAAAGAACAAAATGAAGAGGACACAGACACAGAGAGGAAGAGGATGATGGAAATCGGGGCGAAAAGCGGAAGGCGGGATTTTCCCGGCGGCGTCTGGCCGGTGATGCTGACGCCGTTTACCGAAAGGAATGAGGTGGATTACCCTGCGTTGGGAAGGCTGACGGACTGGTATCTGGAAGGGGGATGCAGCGGTTTGTTCGCGGTGACGCAGTCCAGCGAGATGTTTTTCCTGACGCCGGGGGAGCGGATTGAGATCGCGCGATATGTGATCGAGAGGGTCGCGGGACGGGTTCCGGTCATCGCAGGGGGTCATGTTTCCGATTCCCTGGAGGATCAGATCGTGGAAGTAAACCGGATGAGCGGGACAGGAGCGGATGCGGTGATTTTGACCACCAACCGCCTGGCAGCGCGGGAGGAGGGAGATGAGGTCTGGATCGCCAATATGAAGCGTCTTCTGGACAATATTCCCAGGGAGACAAAGCTGGGGCTTTACGAGTGCCCCTATCCCTATAAGCGGGTTTTGAGCCGCCGGCTGACGGAGTGGTGCGCGGACTGCGGACGGTTCTATTTTCTGAAGGATACCAGCTGCGATCTGGAGAATATCCGGATGAAGCTGTCTTTGTGCAGCGGGAGCAATCTGAGATTGTATAATGCGAACACGGCTACGCTCCTGGCGTCTTTGAGGGAAGGCGCGGCGGGCTACAGCGGCGTGATGGCGAATATGCAGATCCGGCTTTACGATCTGCTGACCCGGGAGTTTGAACGGGAGGAAATGGAGGAGCTGTCCGATGCGCTGACCATGTGCGCGCTGATCGAAAAGCAGTGGTATCCCACCAACGCCAAATATTATCTGCAGCTGGAAGGGATGCGGATGGGGCTTTCCTGCAGGGTTCAGGACGCGGGGGCGATGACCGGGACGCAGAAGGATGAGGTGGCCATGCTCAGAAGGATTACAGGCAGGCTGGAAAACAGGTTTCTTCGGGAGGTAGGACATGAGAGGAACGGTTAAGAAACAGGGATTCAAAAAAGCGCGGGAAAGCCGCTTTTTATATCTGATGTTCATCCTGCCGCTGATATACTTTATCGTCTTTAAGTACGGCGCCATGGCGTATCTGATCATCGCCTTCGAAGACTTTAACGCCTTTAAGGGCATATTCCACAGCGAATGGGTGGGGCTGAAATGGTTTCGGGCGTTCGTAGAGGATCCGTATTTCTGGAACATCGTGAAGAACACGATTCTGCTGAACCTGTGGATGCTGGCTTTCTGTTTCCCGGCGCCCATCCTTCTGGCGCTGATGATCAACGAAGTGAAGCAGAAGCGGTTTAAGAAATTTGCGCAGACCATATCCTATCTGCCGTATTTCCTTTCCACCGTGGTGGTGTGCGGATTCATCACAAACGTGCTGGCTTCGGACGGGCTTGTGAACCAGCTGATCGGCGCTCTGGGAATGGAGAAGGTATCGTTTTTGATGGAGCCGGGATGGTTTCGCCCCATTTACGTCATATCCGAGCTGTGGCAGGGCTGCGGCTGGGGATCCATCATCTATCTGGCGGCGCTTTCCGGGGTGGATCAGCAGCTGTACGAGGCGGCGGCCATCGACGGGGCGAACAAGCTAAAGCAGCTGTGGCACATCAGCCTCCCGGGCATTGCGCCCGTGATTTCCATCCAGTTTTTGCTCACGGTGGGACGGCTTTTGACGGTGGGATATGAAAAGATCATCCTGCTGTACAACGGGGCCACTTACGAGACGGCGGACGTGATTTCCACCTATGTATACCGGAGGGGCCTGATCGAGGCGAACTACAGCTACGGCGCGGCGGTCAGCATTTTCCAGGCGGTGATCGCGCTGATCCTGGTGGTTTCCGCCAACAGGGCGGCCCGAAAGATCGGACAGACCAGTTTATGGTAAGGAGGAAGAAAATGAAGCGAAAGATGGGGATGAGCGACAGGATCTTTACGGCGTCCATCATGCTGGTGCTGGCGCTGTTGTGTATCGTCGTGATCTATCCGATTTATTACATGCTGATCGTATCCATCAGCGACGGATATGCGGTGCTGCGGGGCGAGATTTCCTTCCTGCCAAAGGGGATCAACTTCAGCGCGTACGAGGCGATCCTTTCGAACAAATATGTGCCGAACTCCTATAAAAATACGATTGTATACACGGTGACGGGAACGCTGATCAACCTGACCATGACCTCGCTGTGCGCGTACCCGCTGTCCAGAAAGAATTTCTACGGGAGAAACGTTTTTACCGCGATCATCGTTTTCACCATGTTTTTCGACGCGGGAATCATTTCCCAGTATATGGTGGTCTCTTCCCTCCACATGAGAAATACGATCTGGGCGGTGGTGATTCCCGGGGCAATCAACGTCTGGTACATGATCATCATGCGGACGTTTTTCTCCGACATCCCGGAAGAGCTGTTCGAGTCGGCGAAGCTGGACGGGGCCAACGATATGACCATATTTGGAAGGATCGTGCTGCCGCTGTCCAAAGCGGTGATGGCCACCATGGTGCTGTTTTATGCGGTGGGCCACTGGAACGCGTTCCTGCAGCCACTGATCTATCTGGACGACAGGAACAAAATGCCCATGCAGCTGATTTTGCGCAACATCGTCATGGGGGCGGATGCGGCGGTATCCGGATCCTCCTCGGTGACCAGCGACCTGGGAACGATCAGTATGAATATCAAATACGCCGTCATTTTTATCACGATCCTGCCGATCCTGGCAGTATACCCGTTCGTGCAGAAGTATTTCGTGAAAGGCGTCATGGTGGGATCCGTGAAGGGATAAATTCCGGATTGAGAACAGGGAAACAGGAAAATTTTCGAATACATCAGAAAACAGAAAAGGAGAACAGAGATGAAGAGAAAAGTGACAGCGATGTTGTTGACGGCAGCCGTGGCGATGTCCGCGCTGACGGGCTGCAGCGGAGACGGAGCGGGAAACGCGGGCGGGGGCAGCGCCGGCGGGGGAGACGCGGGCGGTCGGGAGGAAATTACGGTGACGATGATGCTGACCGAGGCCGCCACTCAGGAGCAGCCGGAGACGTCCCCGCTGACGGAGGCCATCAAGGAAAAATTTAATATCAATCTGGAGCTGATGATCGTTCCGGGGGCGGATTACACCACGAAAAAGTCCACCACGCTGGCTTCCAACAGCATGCCGGATATCGTTTCGGGAATGACCATCGACGAAGTGAAGCAGTACGCGCCCAGCGGGATGTTTTTGAACCTGGATGATTATAAGGAGCTGGCGCCGGACTATTATGCCCTGGTGGAAGCGGAAGACAGGAAAATGGAGACGAACAAGCTGCGCGTCAACGGCGGGCTGTATCAGTTCCAGAAACTGGCGTATTATACCGTGACAAACGGGCCGCTTCTGGGGATGCGCATGGATCTTCTGGAGGAACAGGATATCCCGGTGCCCTCCACGTGGGAGGAGTATTACGATGCGATGCTGAAGATCAAGGAAAAGCATCCCGATATGTACGGGCTTTCCACCCGCAACGGCACCAGCTATCTGATCGGGGCCCTTGCATATCCCATGGGAACAGGCGGTTTCCCGCTGTTCAATTCCACCAGAGGCATGTATCTGGAGCCGAAGACCGATACATATGTTTACGGCCCCACCAGCGACGGGTTCGTCAGAGTGGTGGAATTTTTGCGGCAGGCCTATGCGGACGGGATTCTTGATCCGGATTATGCTACAATGGATAAGGACACGCTGTTTGAAAAGCTGTCCAGCGGCAAGCTGATGAGCGTATATGATAACAACAGCTTTATGGCCAGGACCTACAATCCCGCTCTGCAGGAGATCGACGAGAACGCTTATTTCGATCTGGTGGATCCTCTGGCGGACGAAGACGGAAACGTGCGCGCTTATCAGTATGCGAAGGACTGGACGGACAACGTGGCGGTCATCAGCGTTCAGACCAAATATCCGGAACGCATCGTGGAAATGATGAACTGGCTGTATACGGATGAGGGCAGGATGATTTCCAACTACGGAAAAGAGGGCGAGCTGTACGATCTGGTGGACGGCGAACCGGTGATCAAACAGGAGGCGCTGGACGGGGTGAAGGACGCGTCCGACCCTTCCACGGCCCTGATGGGAAAATTCGGAGGCGGCCTGCTGGGCCTGGCTTTCTACGTGGACAACGGGATCGAGAAACAGACTTCCGATCCGATTCTGGTGGAGCAGGGAGGACGGATCGATCAGCTGGCACAGGAGGGGATCATAACTCCGTTCCCCAACTATCCTTCCTTTACCGATGAAGAGCAGCAAAAAGTGACGGAGATCGAGCAAAAGCTGAGCAACGTGTTCAACCAGGAGATCGACGGCTTCATCACCGGGAAGAAATCCATGGAGGAGTGGCCCGCGCTGGTGGAGACGCTTCAGAGCCAGGGAAGCCAGGAGCTGGAGAGCATCTTCAACGCGGCATACGACAGGGTAAAAGGGTAAAAAGGTAAAAAAATGAAATACCAGGTAATCAATCATCAGCATATTTTCGAATCGGAGACGGAATTCGCGCAGTGCCATGCTTCCACGGTCTGCCGCCTGCCGGACGGGGCCATGGGCGCGGCGTGGTTTGCCGGCGCCCATGAAAAGGCGCCGGACGTGGCGATCTGGTTTTCCAGAAGGGAGCGGGGAGAGTGGTCGAAACCGGACGAAGTCGCCCGGGGAGACGGCGAGCCCTGCTGGAATCCGGTGCTCTTTGCCGCGGAGGGACGGTTGCTTTTGTTCTACAAGATCGGGCCGGATCCGGAGCGGTGGCGGACCATGGTGAAGGAATCCGCGGACAGCGGGAAGACCTGGGGAGAGGCGCGGGAACTGGTGGCGGGAGACGTGGGCGGCAGAGGGCCGGTGAAGAACAAGTGCATCGTGCTGCGCGACGGGAAAATCGCGGCGCCGGCCTCCATCGAAAGGGGGAGCTGGGACTGCTTCGTGGATCTCTCCGCGGACGGCGGGAAGACCTGGACGAAGAGCGGAACGATTCCTTTCGACCGGGAAGGATTTTCCGGGGCCGGGATGATTCAGCCGGCTCTCTGGGAGGACGGGGAAGGGATCGTACACGCCCTGATGCGAAGCAGCGAGGGGGCGATTTACCGGAGCCGTTCCCGCGACGGCGGGAAAACCTGGTCGGCGGCGCAGAGGACGTCCCTGCCGAACAATAACTGCGGCATCGACGTGGCGCGCCTGGAGGACGGGCGGCTGGTGCTGGTATACAATCCGGTCTCCGGAAACTGGGCGGCCCGTTCCCCCATCGCGTTCTCCGTTTCCTGGGATAACGGGGAGAGCTGGAGCGCTCCGCAGATCCTGGATCACGTTCCCTGCGATTCCAATCTGGAGAGGGCGGAGTTTTCGTACCCGGCCGTGATCGCGGAGGGAAACGACGCGTTCATCACTTACACCTGGAAGCGGAGGACCATCGCCTTCTGGCACATTCGTTTTCCCCAAAAGAAGGAGCCGGAAGGGAATCCGGAGGGGATGTGGCCCGTCATGCTGACGCCGTTTACGGAAGAAGGGGCGGTGGACGAGGCCGGGCTGAAGGCCCTGACGGAATGGTATCTCGACCAGGGGGCCGCCGGGCTGTTCGCCGTATGCCTTTCCTCCGAGATCGAGCAGCTTTCCAAAGAAGAACGGCTGTCCCTGGCGAAGAGCGTGGTGAACTATGCCGCGAAAAGGGCGCCGGTGGCGGCGGTGGGAAATTATGGATCCACGCCCGAATCCCTGCTGGAGGACGTGCGCAGGATGGCGGAAACCGGAGTGGACATCGTCGTTCTCACCACCGGTTTTCTGGCGCAGGAGGAAGGGGACGAAGGGATGAGAAGGGCTCTGGAGGAACTCCTGCGGGCGCTGCCCGGGACGCGGTTCGGCCTGTACGAATGCCCCATGCCAAAGAAGCGGCTGTTGTCCCCGGAGCTGCTGGGCTGGTGCGCCCGGACCGGCAGGTTCGTCTTTCTCAAGGAGACCTCCTGCAGCAGAGAGCAGCTGAAGGAGAAGCTGGAAGCGGTGAAGGGGACGCCCCTGAAGGTTTACAACGCGGACACGTCCCTGATCCTGGATTCCCTGCGTATGGGCGGAAGCGGGTACTGCGGGGTGATGTTCGCCTTTCACCCGGAGCTGTACCGCCGGATGTGGAAGAGCTGGGCAGACGACCGGCAGCTGGCGGAGGAAATGCAGCAGCTGATGACCGTCACCGCGCAGATCGAGGGGCGCGGCTATCCGAAGAACGCCAAATACGCGCTGGCGCAGAGGGGGCTGCCGATTTCGGACGCCTGCCGCCGCGCGGTGGCGTGGGACGAGAGCTGCGTCCGGGCGGTGGAACAGATGCAGGCGTATGTGGAAAACCGCCTCAGAACAGGATATTGAGGCTCTGGACGAAGGAACCCGCCTGCAGGACGGAATTCAGCACGGCGTTGGGATACTGTTCCAGAAGTTCTTCTGCGATTTTCAGGCCGTTGCCGTGCCCTTCGCCTTTGACCGTGGTTCCGGGGCGGACGCCGTTTTTTTGCGTCCGTTCCGTGACCGGGTTTTTGACGTGATAGGAGCAGCCGCCGGAGTTTCCGGCGACTTTGATTTCGAGGATTCCGTCCGGCACGAGGGCGGTTTCCTCGATCGCGTTATCCAGAAGGATCCCGAGGATTCTGGTCAGATCGATGATATCCATGCCCGTCTGAAACGCCTCCGGGACCAGGGATACGTCCAAGGAGACGGCGATGCCCTGCCGGAGGGCGCAGGAAATTTTCAGATGGAAAAAGGCCCGGAGGGATTCGGCGGGAATCTGATAAATTTTTGATAACAGTTCGCTTTGGCGGATGGTCTTTTCCGAATAGGGATATATCTTTTCCCAGAAAAACCGTTTCATTTCCGGATCGTCATTCCGATCCACAAAATTTCCCATGGTATAGAAAATATTTTTGATGTCGTGGCGCATCTCCCGCATGGAAGAGACGCTGTTTTCCAGCTCGCTGTAGTAAGAAGCGAGGCTTTCCCGCTCCCATTGGCGGAAGGTATCGGTATCCCGGTAGAGGGCGATCCGGAGCAGGAGGGCGATGAAGGGAAGCTGCGCCGCCAGAAAAACGAGGCAGAGGACGGGAATCAGCAGCGCGACGAGGGCGTTCTGCATGCGCAGCGCCGTAAAGGGAAGGTAAATCATCGTAAAGAGGATCAGGATGCACAGGGAGCAGAAGAAGAAGGAACGCTCGATGTTCCGGTATTTCCCGGCCAGGGAATTCAGTTTTTTCAGCCGTTCCCCCAATCCGGCTTTCAAGCCCTGCGCGGCGCTCAGCAGGAGCGCGGTGACGAGCAGGACGGAAACGGCCGTCCCGGGAGCGTTGCCGCCGAAGAAACGGGTCATCCGGGGCTGCAGGGCGAGAATGCCCAGCTCGTAGAGGTACATGGAAAGCGAGAGGAAAACGAAGTGAAAGTAGCACAGAAACTGTTTCCCGCACAGCTTTCCCGAAGCCATTTTCAGATCCGTATGGAGGGCGCAGAACAAAAGCCAGAAAATCCACAGGTGCCCCACGAGGGCGCTGGTGCTGTTAAACAGCCTGACCGGAAACAGAAAGGCCGCGAACAGGAAGGCGCAGTCCAGGGGGCGCAGGGGGATCAGGCAAAACAGGTACAGCTCCGCTACGAGCAGGGCAGCAAGGCAGAAGGACAGGAAAAATTCGGACCGGATGCTGGCGGACCACACGTATGCCGTCTGCAGGGACATGAGAAGGAGAGCGGCGGCCCATTCCACCCGGCCGAAAAGGCGGCGTCTCAGGAGGAAAGCTGCGGCCGCGATGGGAAAAACGTGCAGAAAATAGCGGGCGAGCTCCTCCAGCGCTTCCAGCGCCAGCTCCGCGATCCCGATCAGATAGGGCCCGTCTCCAAACAGATTGATCATGGTTCGTCGATGTTCTCCTTTGAAAAACAGATTGCGGCGATTTCCCGGCGCCTGCTCACGGCGCAGACCACCGATTCCCCGTTGGACAGCCGGATCATTCCGTTTTTCAGGGAGACCACGTGCTCCCGGTTCACGAGGACGGAGCGGTGGCAGCGAAGAAACGTTTCGCCCAGAAGTTCCTGGGCGTGATCCATGGTATCCCGGACGGCGATCCGGGATCCGTCAAAGGTATGGTAACAGATGGTATGGGGCGTGGATTTGACCGAATCCACCCAGGAGATGTCCGGGATGGCGATCTCTGCCACCTCGTCGATTCCCAGAGGGAGGGCGAGCTTTGGAACGGGCTGAGGCGGTGCGTCCGCCGAATCCGGAAGAGCCGCCATTCTCAAGTATTTGACATATTCCGCGATCATCCGGTGGGGATCCGGCGCCTTTTCGATGAAGCCGAAGGCGCGGACGCCGCTTTTTAAAATGTCCATGCCCCTGTCGGTGTGGCTGGTTACGAAAACGACCTTCGCGTCCGGATCGATGCGGGAAATGCGCCTGACAAGATCGATTCCGTTGAGCTCCCCCTTCCCGAAATCGAAGTCCAGAAAGGTGAGGCTGGGGCCCGGGGAACGGCTCAGGTAGCGGAGAAGGTCGCCGCCGGAGGAAGCCACACAGCAGAGCTGCGCGTTCGTGCGGCTTAGGGAAATGGCTTTTTTCAGCTGTTCGGACGCGAGCTGCAGGGTGAAACGGTCGTCGTCGCAGAGGGTGATATGCAGCAAATCCAATGGGCCTCCTTTCCGGGCTTTTTTAGTATTCTTTCTGTATTTTAGCAAATGATCCGGGGAAAGGAAAGCGTTTGTCCGGAACGGAAGGATTTTGTCCCGAACGGCGCGGGCGGGAAAGGATTGAGGACGCCGCTTCGCATCACGGGACGGATTTTACATCCGCGAAGGAAAATGTGGTAGTCTGACAGACGATTCCAGTGGACGATGAAAAAAGAAGGAGGATTCTGTCACGATGAAAGAGAAAAGGACAAAGACAAAACGGCTGTTGGCCCTGGATGCGGCCCGGGGGCTGGCGGTCATCGGCATGTACATCCAGCATTTTGCGCTCAACGAAAGGAACAGTTTCGTATCGGGAAATACGATGATCCTGTTCATGCTCTGCTCCGGCATTTCCTATACGCTCATGGGAAGGAAGCTCCTGGCGGGGGAGGAAACCGCGGAGGAATTCCGCACCAGGGTGCTGGCGCGTTCGGTGTTTATCGATCTGGCGGGCTATGTGCTGATCCTGTTAAACGGCCCGTTCGCCGTGGTTTTGCCGGCCTATGCCATGCTGTTTTCCCTGGCGCTGATCCTGATCGGGCGGCCCGCAGGGACGCTGGCCGCCGTGTCCGCGGCGCTCTATGCGGCAGCCCCGCCGCTGATGATCGTCGGTCTGAGCCTGTTCGCCGATGCGGCGTTGCTTGCGGATATCGCCGGCGGGCCCCTGTCGGCGCTGGCCTGGATGCCGGTATTCGTCGCCGGCATGGCGATCGGGCGTCTGAACCTGAAGGATTCCGGCGTGGCCAAAAGGATGATCGCGCTGGGGGCAGCGGTGCTGATCCCGGTTAAGCTGTTTACGGTGTTCGCCCTGCCCGCCCTGCGCGCCGCGGTGGAAAACCGGATGATGCAGGCGCCCATGGCGGAGGCGGATCCCTGGGCTGTCTGGCCCCGAAACGCACAGCAGGTGCAGTGGCATTTGATCTTTATGGATATGCCTCAGGGAGGTTCCATGTTCGAGCTGTTGATCGGTACGGGGGGATCTTTGATCCTTCTGGGCGTCCTGCTGCTGGCGGAGAAAAAGCTGGCCGCATGGTACCGGCCCTTCGCCTGCGCGGGGCGAAGCGCTCTGACGCTGTATGCGCTTCAGTTTCTGATCGCCTGGGGAGCGGCCCTGGCGGGCGTTGAGGTGACCGGCCTGGAAATCGGTTCTTTCCTTTTCGGGGACGTCCTGGTGGCGGCCGCCGCGGTAGCCGCGGGCTGTCTGCTGGCAAAATTGCCGAACGCTCCCATGGAAGCCGCGCTCCGGAAGTTTGAGGGCTGTTTTCTGGGGCCGCGCTGACGCGGGCGAAAGTCGGTCGGCTTTCGTCCGCCGCCGGATGCCCGGCGCGGGAAATGCGCGGCCCGCTTGATTTTTCGATTTCTTTACGCTATCCTGATCTGGTATACGGTGGCATCGGGGGCGGCGGGCCGTTGGTTTTCGCCGCAGCCCGATGCGGAAAGGCGGAAAAGAGATGGAGAAGGAATATGTGAAAAGAGCCATGGACAGCGCGCCGCAGCTGTTCGTCGAAAACGGGGATATCGCCAACGCCTGGCGGCTGGCGCTGAAAAACCTGCTGGAGATCAACACGGTGCCCTGCCCGCCGGAGGAATATAACCGGACCGGGCTTCTGGATCCGGATCCGGGGCTGATGATGCGGGCCGGCGGGACTTATCCCACGCCCTGGACCAGGGACGCCGCGGTGAATACGATGAACGCGGCCTGTTTCCTGGAGCCCGAAGTGGCCAGGAACACCCTTTGGGCGGTCTGCGAACGCGTTGACGGGAAGCTGTGCTTCCAGATGGACGACCAGAGCTGGGATAAGATCGTCTGGGCTACGGGAGCCTGGAAATATTATCTGGCTACGGGGGATCGGGAGTTTCTGGAGCCGGCCTGCGAGACGGTGGAGCATTCCCTGGAGATGCTGGAACGGGCGCAGTTCAATCCGGAATACGGGCTGTTTACCGGCGGTTCTTTTTTCAACGACGGGATCACAGGCTACCCGGCGGATCTGCATGAAGCGGGGCTGTACGCTTCCTTCGTGGGGGAGCACGCCGCGGTAAAAGACGTGATGGCGCTGAGCACCAACTGCCTGTACTACAACGCGTACCGCGTTCTGGAACGGATGGAGGCGCTTTTGGGAAGGCCGGAAGCGTCCGCGGCGTACGCGAAGAAGGGCGGGAAGCTGAAGGAAGCCATCGGGCGCCGCTTCTGGAGAGAGGGAGCGGGCACGTATTCCTATCTGCTCTATCCGGACGGAAGGACGGACGACTCCCAGGAAGGGTGCGGCATTTCCTTCGCGGTTTTGTCCGGGATATGCGAAGGGGAGAGGGCCGGACGGATGATCCGGAACTGCTACAGAAGCGGGCGGGGGCTGGTTTCCATCTGGCCGCCGTTTGCGGGAATTTCTTCCGAAGAAAAGCCGCTGCGCCATAACAATCTGATCTGGCCCATGGTGAACGGGTTTTTCGTTACCGCGGCCGCGCGGTGCGGCTGCGCCGATATCGTGGGGGATGAGATCAAAAACATGGCCCTTCTCGCAAAAGGGGATGGAAACAGCTACAGCGAGATCTACCATCCCGGGACCGGGGAGGCCTTCGGCGGATGGCAGTGCGGCCACGTATGGGAATCCGTGCGGGACCAGACCTGGTCCGCCACAGCCATGATCCGGAGCCTGATTTTCGGCGTCTTCGGGGTGGTGCTGAAAGAGGACAGCGTCGCGTTTCACCCGTGCCTGCCGCCGGAGTTCGGCGACGCGGCCGTCAGAGGGCTTCGCTTCCGGGAGACGGAACTGAACCTTTCCCTGCGCGGCGGGGGCAGCCGGATCAGGAGGATGGAGATCCGCCGCCGCGGCTGCGCGGGGGAATGCGCAGAGGCGCGGACGGGAGAAATCCCCCTGACGAAACCGGGGGTCTGGGACGTGGAGATCCTGCTGGAAAACGGATGAGGGGAACAGCCGGAGCCGGCCGCGGCCAGGCGGAGCGGCAGCAGTCAGGCGGGGTCATCGCCGCTGACATCCAGCGGATAGGCTCCGGTAAAGCATCCGTCGCAGAAGCCGCAGCGGGCGTCCGGGGCGATTTTGTGCAGGGAATCGAGGCTCAGAAAGCCCAGGGTGTCCGCTCCGATCAGTTCCCGGATTTCTTCCTGCCCGTATTTGCAGGCGATGAGATTGTCCTGATCCGGAATGTCGGTGCCGAAATAGCAGGGGGACACGAAAGGCGGGGCGGAGGAGCGCAGGTGCACTTCGGAGGCTCCGGCCTCCCGGAGCAGGGAAACGATCTGGCGGGAGGTGGTGCCCCGCACGATGGAGTCGTCGATCAGGACTACCCGGCGGCCCTCCACGCAGCAGCGCAGCGCCCCCAGCTTGATCCGGACGGCCTGTTCCCGGGATTCCTGCCCCGGGGTGATGAAAGTGCGGCCCACATACCGGTTTTTGACCAAACCGACGCCGTAGGGGATGCCGGATTCTTCGGCGTATCCCATGGCGGCGTCCAGGCCGGAGTCCGGGACCCCGATCACCACGTCCGCGTCCGCGGGATGCTCGCGGGCCAGAAGCCTGCCGGCATTGCGCCTGGCCTCGTGGACGGACTGGCCGCAGATCACGGAATCCGGGCGGGCGAAATAGATGTATTCGAAAATGCACATGTGGCCGGCGGAATCGGGGCAGTTTTCCCGGATGGAGCGGACGGAGCCGTTCTCCGCGACCACGATCTCCCCGGGATCCAGCTCCCGCTCGAAGGTCGCGCCGATGGCGGAAAGGGCGCAGGTTTCCGAAGAGAAGACCACGGCGTCGCCCCTGCGGCCCATGCACAGGGGGCGGAAGCCCTGGGGATCCCGTGCGGCGATGAGTTTTTGCGGGGACATGACGATCAGGGAGTAGGCGCCGCGCAGTCCCTTTAATGCCTGGCAGACGGCCTCTTCCGCCGAACGGCAGCGCAGCCGCTCCTGGGCGATGGCGTATGCGATGAGCTCCGAATCCGTGGTGGTCTGAAAGATCGCGCCGCGGTATTCGAAAGCCGTGCGCAGCCGGGGCGTGTTGAGCAGGTTCCCGTTATGGGCTACGGCCAGTGTTCCCTTGACGTATTTCAGCGTCAGCGGCTGGGCGTTTTCCCGGCGGGAGTCCCCCGTGGTGGAATATCGGACATGGCCCACGGCCATGGTGCCGCCCAGCTGCTCCAGCAGCCGGGGATGAAAGACCTCCCCCACCAGACCCAGGTCCTTATGGTACGAGAGCTTCCGCTCGTTGATGGCAGCGATCCCGCAGGCTTCCTGCCCCCGGTGCTGCAGGGCATAGAGCGCGTAATAGGCGGTGTGGGCGCAGTGCCCTCCGGGGTCCTGGATGCCGAACACGCCGCATTCCTCATGAATTGACACGAAAACCTCCATTTCGAAGCAATATGATTTCAGGCTGCAAAAAGGCGCCCGTCCAAAGAGGGCAAACCCCTGGGTTTTCTCCCTTTGGACGGACGCCTTTGTCCGTCCCTCATTGTAAAACAGGTTCCGGGAAAAGTAAAGGCTTTTTTCGGGATCGCTTTCGGGAGGATGAAAATTTGGTAACAGTGCAGCCATGCAGGCACATGTGGCAAAATGCCGCGTGGGAGCTTGCTCACTAAGCTGTATTTTGCCACATGTGTCTATAGGGCGGACGCCCGGCATGAATCATTTGACGGCCAGTGGCCTTTTGCGTAGCCAGTTCAGTGGAATCCGTCAAATGATGAATGGCATGGCTGAACTATTACAAAATTTGTATATATCCGCTGCAAATTCTTATTTCCTTTTCGAAAAAGAGATGGTACTGTTAAAGCAAAAACGCTTCGGAATGGAGGAAATGATGGAACGATATCGGGATCGCGGGCTCAGCGTGGAGGAGCGGGTGAAGGATTTGCTGTCCAGGATGACCACGGAGGAAAAGATCCGGCAGACGGATCAGTTTTACGTGCGGGATTTTGCCCGGACGGACCCGGAGGGAAGGGTTGAGGAAATCGACTGGGGGGCCATGAAGCAGTCCATGGGGAACATGAGCGTGGGGAGCGTGCAGCTGCGCGGCTGCACGCCGCGCCTGGCCAATGCCCTGCAGCGGTTTGCCGTGGAGGAAACGCGCCTGGGCATTCCCTTTTTGTTCAGCGAAGAGGCGCTGCACGGCTTTTTCGACGAAAAGGCCACCTGCTTTCCGCAGCAGATCGGGCTGGCCGGGACGTTTGAACCGGAGCTGGGGAGGAAGATGGGGCGGTGCATCGCGGCGGAGGCCAGGGCCTATGGCGTGCACGAGACGTTCAGCCCGGTGATGGATCTGACCCGGGATCCCCGGTATGGCAGGGTGGAGGAGTCCTTCGGGGAGGACACCTGGCTGTGCGGGGAATTCGCCCGGGAGATCGTCAGGGGAATGCAGGGAGAGGATTTGAAGCGCCCGGATACGGTGGCGGCGGAGCCGAAGCATTACGTGGGATACGGAACACCCGTGGGCGGGCTTAACTGCGCGCCCAGCGCCATGGGGCGGCACGAGGTCTTCGCCTGGTGCCTGCCGGTTTTCGAGCAGGCTTTTGTGGAAGGGGGAGCGTGGAACGCCATGTGCTCCTACAATTCCATAGACGGTCAGCCGGTGGCTTCGGACCGGGAGCTTCTCACCGACGTTTTGCGGGGGCAGTTCCATATGCCCGGCTTCGTGCGCACGGATCTGACCGCGGTCTCCCGGCTGTATGACAACCATTTTACGGCGTCGGACAAGCCGGACGCCATGCGGCAGGGGCTGGAGGCCGGAGTGGACCTGCAGCTGTACGACTTCACCCATGAGGAGTGGATGGAAGGGATCCTTTCGCTGATCCGGGAGAAAAAGATGAGCGAAGAGGTGCTGGACCGGGCCTGCGGGCGGGTGCTGAAGCTGAAATTCGCCCTGGGGCTGTTCGAGAATCCGTATGTGGACGAAGGCCTGTACGAGAAGGTCGCCAACTGCAGGGAGCATCAGGAAACGGCGCTGGAAATCGCCAGAAAGGGGATCTGCCTGCTGAAAAACGAGGGGGGACTTCTACCCCTGAAGGGGACGTACCGAAAGATCGCGGTGGTGGGCCCGGGAGCGGCCCAGCCCGCGCTGGGGGACTACTGCACCGGTTTCGATCCCTCCCACATGGTGACGGTGCTGGACGGGATCCGGGAACTGGCGGGAGAGGACACGGAAGTGTGCTATGAGAAGGGATGCAGCTATCTGGGAGAGCAGATCGTGCCCTTCCATCCGGGCTGGTTTCGCAGCGAAGAGGGCGGATCCGGGCTGACGGGGCGCTATTATAACGGCTGGGAGCCGGAAGGGGAGCCCGTGACGACCCGGGTGGATCCCATGATTCAGTTCAACTGGATTTATGCCAAACCCCATCCGGGGCTGGACGCCAACCGCTTCTGCGCGGTCTGGACCGGGACGCTGAAAGCGCCGGAGAGCTTCCGGGGCTGCATCGGGATCTCCAGCCAGGACAGCATGCGGCTGTATGTGGACGGGGAGCTGGTGGTGGACAGCTGGGGAGATAAACGGGGAGCCGACCCGGTGGAATTTTCCTTCGAGCTGGGGCGCGAGTACGCCGTCCGGCTGGAATTCCGCAACGACGCCAGAGGGGCCAGGGTGATTCTGGGATACAACCGGGGACGGGAGACGACGGAAGCTGCCACACGCCTCGTGGAGAGCGCGGATCTGGCCGTGGTATGCCTGGGGGATTCGGTGGAGACCTGCGGGGAAAACCTGGACCGCGCCCGGCTGACCCTGCCGGGAAAGCAGCTGGAATTTCTGCAGGAATTGGCTTCCGCCGGCACGCCCATCGTCCTGGTGCTGCAGAACGGAAGGCCGCTGGAGCTGACCTGGGAGCAGGAGCACATTCCGGCCATCCTGGAATGCTGGTATCCCGGGGAGAAGGGCGGAAGAGCCATCGCGGAAGCGCTGTTCGGCAGGATTTCCCCTTCCGGCAGGCTGCCCATGTCCTTCCCCAAATCCATCGGCCAGGTGCCCTGCCACTACAACCGCCTGCCCGGAGGAGGGAAGCGGTATGTGGAGACGGACTGGGAGCCCCTCTACCCCTTTGGCTACGGCCTGACCTATACGTCGTTTTCCTATTCGGATCTGCGGATTTCGGGGGACGGGCTTTCCGCGAAGGCCGTGGAGGGCGGAGCGAAGGTTCGGGTCTCCTTCACCGTGACGAACACGGGGGAAGCGGAGGGAGAGGAAACGGCCCAGCTGTACGTCCGGGACCTGTGCGCTTCTTCGGTGAAGCCCCTGCGGGAGCTGGCCGGTTTCGAAAAGATGCGCCTGAAACCGGGGGAGAGCAGGCGGGTGGTCCTGGAGCTGGGAAAGCGGCAGCTGCGCACGCTGAACATGCGCTACGAGTGGCGGGTGGAGCCCGGGGAATTCGCCGTGATGGCCGGGGACAACGCCGCGGACGTGCTGCTGGAGGGGAGATTTTTCCTGGCGGAGTGACCTCCCTTTTCCGGCCTGCAGGACGGGCCGGACAGGAGGGGCGCGGGAATTTTTTCAAAAAACAGTTGACAATTCCGAAATTGAGCGTATACTACAACCATAAAGCAAAGGCGCTTTGGAGACCCGGTCTCCGAAGCGCTTTTTTTATACGATAGGAAAGTTCCTTTCCTATCGTATAAAAACCTCCGGTGGATCGCACTGCGGCGGAAAGGAATATGTCGCTTGCGCGACCCGCCGCAGGCGGAGAATCCCGCAAGCGGGATTCTTTATT
>DWXE01000012.1 GCA_019119355.1 Candidatus Eisenbergiella merdigallinarum | reverse complement strand
GTCACTGTCAAGTAATCGTTGGCAACTTTTTTCTTGATTTATCTTTTTGTTGAAATAGCGTTTTTTCCTTTTCTTTTTAGTACCCGGCCATGTGCAGCAGTCGTTTCCGATCTCCCTGTATCTTTCCCTCCAGTCCTACCACATGACCCATTGCCGGATATTCATATCCCTTTCCATCTTTCTTTGGCGCTTTCGCTGACATCAGAATCTCTCCATACAGTTCTTCTACCTTTTCTTCCTCAAATACTGGCCTTCTCAACCGTTCCGTTACTTCACACAGTTTCCCGCTGCATTTCTTCGCCAGAATCTTTGCCAGATGGTTCCCTCCTCTTACGCTCCAGCTCCTGTGCCCGTGTTTCATCCGCTTTGCAATCACGCTCCACACATGGTTCTCCATGGTCCCCATGCTCCGGTATTCCAGCCCTTCCCGCGCTTCCGGCAGCTTAAGCCCCTGCGACTGGTATGGCACAAGCCCTTCCCTGTTGTTCTCATAATAACGGATCAGTTCTTCTACATCTTTTCTCTCTTCATCATCGCTCAGGCTGTCCCGGTAGATTTCCAGATAACGGAATAATTCTTCTGTCTCTTCTTCTCTCAGAAGTTCAAAAATCGTCTCCTGCGCTGCTTTTTCATGAATCTTTTCTTTTACCGCTTTGTTCCTGTGGAATGGATCTAACTGAAAGCATGTGCTTTTGTCTTTTACCTGTTTGATCCACGATGCCCCGTCTGCATTCAGGATCCTCTGACTGACTTCATCCAGATTGAACTCCTGTGCGATCGCCGCCTCCCGGTATTCCTGAAATTCTTTTGCTTTTGATAATCCTGCAACTACCACTTTATTTTCCAGCGCATAGCGGTCCGGCCCGGTTTTCCTCCAGCCCTCGTAAGCGATCCCCACCTTAACCTCTGCTTTCTCCTGCTTTTGCCTTTTCCTGTCTTTCCCCTGAAGATTGATATAAACGCCATCTGCTTCTTCAAACAAAACCGGAGCTTCTTTTTCGCCCTTTACATTCCCCTTCCTGTACTCTGCTGTCAGCTCTGCTTCTTCCTCGCACACCTTCTCACCCAATGCCTGAATGACATTCCATACCCCCATCGCGCTGATGGTCTGCCCCGTCATCTCACTGACCTGTGAGGCGCACTCCCTGTAAGACAGTTCCGTGATCCCCTTTACCAGCAGCTGCGCCATATTCGTTGAGATCAGGCCCACCTGATCCAGCTCCAGCGTTTCATCCAGCAGATATACAAAGCGTCTGGTTCCGTCTTCCCCGATGACTTCATAGACCGTCCTCTGATAAGCCACTTCGCCATACACGGTTTTTATGGTGGTCTGCCGGGCTCCCTTATTCCGGTATTTCTTCTTATCCCTGTCCTCCATCAGCATCCGGTCATACCGTTCCAGAAACTCTTTTGTGAACTCCCTTCCGATCTGGCAGACCCATGCGTAAATATTTTTTTCTAACTCCTTGAATGTTACCCCGTTTTCCTTTATCATTGAATTCATCATACAGACTCCTTATGTTTTTTCTCGACAATTAAACAATAAGACAAATCTGTATGATTGGGAAGAGGTTTCGATCTCTTCCCTTTATTTTTGCCAATGATAATTATACTCTAAGCCGGAACTGCAAAAACCCCCGTTTTTCTCCGATCCCCATTTTCTCTTTTTCCAAAATGTGATACGATAGACAACAGGAACGCGGAGGTGACATTATGGACAGAACCGGCATTAAGCCGCAGGTTTTGGAGGAAATACAAAATCTGGCCAGGAAGTATCATGTGGAGAGGGTCTTTTTGTTCGGCTCGCGGGCAAGGGGCGATTACAGCAGGACCAGCGACATCGATCTGGCCGCAGAAGGCGGGGATTTCGACCGGTTCGCCCTGGACGTGGAGGAAGAGACGTCCACGCTCCTCCAGTTTGATATCGTGAATTTGAACCGTCCCATGCAGGAAGAACTTTGGGAATCCATCCGACGGGAGGGAATTATCATTTATGAAAAAGTATGAAAATTTTTGCCGCGCGCTGGAAAATATGAAGGAAATTTATAAGTACCAGGAACCTTACGATACTGTGGTCCTGACCGGCCTTGTAGGGCTTTATGAAATCTGTTTTGAACAGTCCTGGAAAATGATGAAAGAGATCCTGACAATTCATGGCTATGAAGAAGGGTCCACGGGCTCTCCCAAAACGATTCTGAAAACAGCGTATCAGGCCGGAATGATAAAAGATGAAGACCTGTGGCTTCACGCGCTTCAGGAACGAAATAATATCGCGCATTCTTACAACCGCGAGATCGCGCTTTCCATCGTTCAAACGGCCAAGGATCGCTTTTACGAAATGTTTTGCAGTCTAAAAGCGGAGGTCGGGCAGAACTGGCTGTGAGTTTTGCCCGCCTTTACGGCACATCCACCAGGATGATGTCCGGCCCGATCTGTTTGATGTCCCCGTAGCAGATTACGTATTCCGTGTCGCAGCCGATCAGGCGCTTGAAGCAGTTTTTCCCGTCCACGCCGGGCACCATGATCTTGCTGATGCATCCGGTGCACTCGTCGAATTCGAAATCGATCACATGGCCCATCTTCCTGCAGTCCCGCAGGTTCACCACATCCTTGCATTTCAGTTCCGAAAACAGCATCCGTCCCTTTCCTCCCCGTCGCCGGCCCGGCCTTCTTTTCTATTACAATATGCTCCTTTTGCGCCCTCGTGCGCCGCAGCGCATAACAAAGCGTCCCGACGTTGAATAAAAAAAGCCTTCTCTGCCCATGCTTGTAATACGTTTCAACGAGCAAAGAGCAGGAGGCTTTCGGTTATGGCATTGAATAAAGTGGAAATCTGCGGGGTCAATACATCGCGGCTGCCGGTGCTTACCAATGACGAAAAGGACGAACTGTTCGTAAAGATCCGCCAGGGCGATATCCAGGCCCGGGAGCTGTTCATCAACGGCAATCTCCGTCTGGTGCTCAGCGTCATCAAACGGTTTTCCTCCAGCAACGAAAACGTGGACGATCTGTTTCAGATCGGCTGTATCGGCCTGATCAAGGCCATCGATAACTTCAATACGGAGCTGGGCGTTCGCTTTTCCACTTACGCCGTCCCCATGATCATCGGGGAAATCCGCAGGTTTCTGCGGGACAACAATTCCATCCGGGTCAGCCGTTCCCTGCGGGATACGGCCTACAAGGCCATCTACGCCCGGGAAAATCTGATGAAGAAGAATCAGAAGGAACCTACCATCACGGAGGTGGCCACGGAAGTGGGCATTTCCCGGGAGGATATCGTCTACGCTCTGGACGCCATCCAGAATCCCATGAGCCTGTACGAGCCGGTCTACACGGACGGCGGGGACACCCTCTATGTGATGGATCAGATCCGGGACAAAAAGAACCGGGAGGAGACCTGGATCGAGCATCTCTCCCTTTCCGACGCCATGAAAAAGCTCAACAGCAGGGAGCACGAAATCATCGTCCTGCGCTTTTTCGAGGGCAAGACCCAGATGGAGGTGGCGGACGCCATCGGCATTTCCCAGGCGCAGGTTTCCCGCCTGGAAAAAAATGCCCTCCGCATCATGCGCGCCTACCTGAGCGCGTAGCCTCCGCCCCGCTTCCCTGCGCCGCGCCAGGTTATCCCGCGCCGATTCTCATTCCTTCGCCATCTCCTTTTTCAGGCGCTTCATGATCTTTTTTTCCAGCCGGGAAATATAGGATTGTGAAATTCCCAGCTGTCCCGCCACTTCCTTCTGGGTCATCTCCCTGCCGTCCGGCGCGTTTAAGCCGAACCGGAGATTGACGATGGTGCGCTCCCGCTCGGACAGTTTATCCACGGCCCTGCGCAGGATCTTCTTTTCGGCCTCGTTCTCGATATCCCGGTAAATCACGTCCTCGTCCGTCCCCAGGATATCGGAAAGCAGCAGTTCGTTTCCGTCCCAGTCCACGTTCAGCGGTTCGTCGATGGAAACTTCCATCCGGGTTTTGCTGTTTCTCCTGAGGTACATGAGGATTTCGTTCTCGATGCACCGGGACGCATAGGTGGCGAGCTTGATATTTTTCCCGGGGTTAAAGGTGTTGATGGACTTGATCAGGCCGATGGTGCCGATGGAGATCAGGTCTTCCACCCCAACGCCCGTATTGTCGAATTTCTTCGCGATATAGACCACCAGCCTGAGATTGTGCTCGATGAGAATGGACCTGGCCTCCTGGGCGAACTCCTCCGATTCCAGATCCTGAATCACCTCGTTTTCCTGGGCGCTCTCCAGCGGCGGCGGCAGCACCTCCGCGCCGCCTATGTAATGAATGTCCCCCTCCTTTGCCATAAAAAAGGCCGGCTCTCTGCGGATGATTTTAAACTGCATCTTTCCCGGCATCGCTACTTTCAATATCATGGTCTTCTCCTTTCTCTTCTTCCAGTATTGCGGGATGCAAAAGCATCTGCCAGCTCCCGGACTGGGACAGTTTTTCCTGGCTGACCGCGATCAGCACACGCTTTTGCACCCTCTCCTGCCCCGCCCTGTACAGACGCATTTCCTCGACTGCGGCCGCCTGCAAAAGGCCGCGCCCTTTTCCCACCGAATGATAGGGAATGATTCTGAACCTTTCCGGCTTTTCCAGAACGCCCAAGGCTCTCAGAACCGCCCTGTCCGCCACGCACACCGGCCTGTGCGTGCAGGGATCCGTCAGGCTGTTTCCGCTGTCCGCCAGGGCCACCACTTCCACGGTCGTTTCCCCTTCCTTCAGCCGAACCCTCCAGAGGGGATCGCTCCGTTTTTTTTGCTCCCTCCTCCAGAGGGCGCATCCGGCCAGCGACGCGACCAACGCCGGGGCCAGTACCCCCAGCACCGTGACGGAGGAAACCTCCTTTCCTCCCCAAAGCGCCCGCCCCGCGCCCTGCAGGGCCGACAGCGTCCCGCCCAGCAGACAGGAGCAGGCCGCATACAGGCCTGCGGCCGAAAGCAGTTCCCGCTTTTGCCGCAGGGAAAAAGCGGCGGCCAGCGCTCCCAGGGTACCCGCGGAAAAGAGCAGAACCTTTAGGGCTCCCGCGCCCCGCAGCCCTCCGCTAAAACGTCCCACAGGCCATAAAAGGACCGCCAGATAAAGGGCCGACGCAACAGCCGCGGTCAGCGCGAGCCGCTTTTTGGAAACCCGGTAGTCCCCCAGGCGGTCCGTCAGCATAAGAAGGAGGAAATTCATTCCGAAGTGCAGGAAAAAAAGCCGGTCTATGTAAACTTCGTATTCCATCTCTCCCTCCGTTCTGCCCTCCATTATAGGCGGATGCGGGGGAGAAATTTGTCAAAACCCGTCCGCTGCGGACGGAATTTTCCGCGTTTCTTCGACAGGGGCATAAAAAAGGGCCTATCACATGAGAAAATTTATTTCTCATATGACAGCCCCGCAAAACCGTCCGTCATTTTTCCAATTTTTGCTCGGAGAGCTCTTTCAAATCGTTAACGGCCATTTCCATATCAAAGGTGTGAAAACCCAGCCAGCAGTCGTTCATGGTTTCCGCTCCGGCAGTCCGAAAAATATCCCTGCTGCTCTCACCGGTGTAATAATGCCAGTAGCGATAGGTATAGCCAGTCCAGTACATCACTTCGGAAGGATAGCATGTACCCGCTCTTTTCAGTCCGCCCACCTCATCATTCAACTCCTCCAGGATATATTCTTCGCCGGCCCATTGCAGACGATCATAGATATCATCCAGTGCCGCAGCTGTCCGGCTGTTCATAAAGGCCTGAATAAACGCGGGACAGTCATAACCGTTTTTTAAAGCCAACTCAAACAGGCGCCCCTGAATATCACAGAGCTGCCGCTGCTCCAAACTCAAATTTGCCATCTCATTCCACCGCCTTCAATATTTCATCAAAGAAACGGCCTTCCCGCCTGTATTTTCGACAGATCCCATCTGCCAGGGCGATACCCTTCGAGCGGTTAGCCTCACTTTCCACCTTCAGGCTTATACGGTCTTCCGCAGAGATATGCTGCTCGTCCAGAATTTTGATCTGGCTGCATGCCTTTTCTGTCAGCGCTGCATACTGTTTTCCCAGTTTCAAAACCGACAGACTGTTGACGAGCGCAAGATCCGTGATCTCGCCGTTGAAGAAACGATCCAACACCACAAACATGCGGTCATTGGCAATATCTCCAATGACCATATCGCATCCGGCAGCCATGGTGGCGTACTGATGATAGATACGGGAGCCTTTAACCGTTTCCAGTTTTCCCCGATTGAAGGCGATCAACAACGCCCAGTCTAAACCGACCTCCACATCGAGGAGTTTGAGATTAGTCAAGTCAGCCTGCAAAGTGTAAAGTTTTCCTTCCGGGTAATTGCAAATCAATGTGAGCGGCTGCATCCGCTCTGTTCCCATATAAAAGCCCCTTCCAAAATCGCATCGGTCCCGACTGATGGGGGCAATCGGACCGCGCAATCCGGACTTGGAACCATGGTAAAGAGTAATCGTTGCACCACGTATCTCTTTCATTTGATCGGAACTTTTCATAGGGATCTCCATTTCACCCGCCTCGATTATGACATTTGCTTCTCATATTATAACACTTGCGCATATAAACTACAACAGCCGTCACTACCACGGGTAATGACGGCCAATGCCAAAAACGTTAAATGCAGTTATATGGAGCGCAACTCATTTCCTCTGCAGGAAATCCGGAATCTTCAGAGACTTCTCCTCCACCTTGCTGCGCAGGCTGGCAGGGGGCTTCTGAATGCCGGTGAGATTCGACTTCAGCTCTCCGGTGTGCGCGCCGGGCTGAAGCGGATTGGTAAAGGGTCTGGATGTGGTGGCGCCGGAAGCGTTCACCGTGGTCTTTAACCCGGATACGCCCGTCTTGGTCGCCATCGCGGGCTTCTTCGCGAAGGAAGAGGTAAACCTGGAAGCCTGGTTCTCTTCGATGCCGGTGGCGATCACCGTCACCCTGCAGTAGTCCGCCAGATTGGAATCGTACATGGCGCCGAAAATGATGTTCACGTCGTCGCCGGTGATCTCCCTCACGTAGTCCACCGCATCCGAAGCGTCGAACATGGAAATGTCGCCGGACACGTTGACGATGATATCGCTGGCGCCCGCGATGGTGGTTTCCAGAAGGGGGCTCTCCACCGCTTCCTTCACCGCCTGCACGGCCTTATCGTCTCCCTTGCCCTCTCCGATTCCGATGTGGGCGATCCCCTTGTCTCTCATGACGGTCTGCACGTCCGCGAAGTCCAGGTTGATGACCGCGGGCACGTTGATCAGATCGGTGATTCCCTGAACGGCCTGCTGGAGCACCTCGTCAGCCTTCATCAAAGCTTCCGGCATGCTGGTGCGCTTGTCCACGATCTCCAGAATCTTATCGTTGGGGATGACGATCAGCGTGTCCACGTTCTGCTTGAGCTTCTCGATGCCCTCCAGGGCGTTATTCATCCTGGTCTTGGCTTCAAAGCGAAAAGGCTTGGTCACCACGCCCACCGTGAGGATCCCCTTGTCCTTCGCCAGCTTGGCTACCACGGGAGCGGCTCCCGTTCCGGTTCCGCCGCCCATACCGCAGGTGACGAACACCATGTCCGCGCCCTCCAGCACGCCGGAAATCTCTTCCGCGCTCTCCTGCGCGGCCTGTTCGCCGATCTCCGGCTTCGCGCCGGCCCCCAGCCCTTTGGTCAGCTTCTCGCCGATCTGGAGATTCTTCTCCGCCTTGCAGAACTGCAGCGCCTGCTTGTCCGTATTGGCGCCCACAAACTCCACGCCGTCAATTTTCTCATCTATCATTCTATTTACAGCGTTGTTGCCCGCGCCGCCGACACCGAACACGATGATCCTGGCTGCGGACTCCGCATCGTTTACTTTGATCTCCAGCAAGGTTGTATCCTCCTTCATTCCCTCTGTCACTTCATACTAGATATCATATAATCATTTTCCCAAATGCGCAACCTCTTTTTTTCAATTTCTCCCCCTTTTTCCGGGCTTATCCGTCTTCCTGAAAGGAGATATTTTCCCTTTCTTCCGTATAATTTTCCATGCGCAAAACGCCGCTTTTTCCCTCCAGCCGGGGCAGGATATACTGCAGCTGCATGATTTTTTCCTCCAGGTTGCCGCTCCCCAGCCTGACCCGCACCCCGCCAAAATACAGGGTGATTTCGTTCGCGCCGTTAAAGTAGATCTTGTCCGTGCTGATCCCGTATTTCGAAAGCATCTGGGTGATGGAAAGAATTTCCTGAAAAATCGTGTCGTCTTCCACCGGCAGCGGCTCATAGAGCACCACATGGTCAAAAACGATTCCCGTCACCTGCGGCACCCCCTGCGTCCTGGTCTCCGACGATTCCACCACGATGCCGTCCCGGTCGAAATACAGGTATCTGCCCATGTATTCCACATAGCCCGCCACCGATTTCTCGTAGACCATGATCTGAATCGTATCCGGCGAAAGGACCCTGACGCTCATGGTCTGGATGAAGGGGATGTCCGTGATTTCCCGGTTTCGGTAGCGCAGCGACAGGTACAGCGAATTGTAGGAAAGCCTGTCCTTCAGCACCATCCCGGTGATTTCTTCATCCGAATAGTGCAGATTCCCCTCCACCGTGATGTTTTTCACCTGATACCGCGTCGCCACGAAGAAAAGGGCGATGAGAAAAACGCCGAAAAGGGCAGCGGCAACGGCCAGAGCGATCCCGCGCCTGCCCTTCCCCCTGCTCTTTTTTCGCTTCTTTTCGTCCTTTCCTCCGGCCATCAGCCTGAAATTACGTTTCGCTGCCAATGTCTGCTCCCAAACTCTTCAAATCCCTGACGATATCTTCATATCCCCGGTCGATAAACCTGCGGTTATACACCCGCGAGTATCCTCCCGCGCACAGCCCGGCCAGCACCAGGGCGGCGCCGCCCCGAAGCTCTCTGGCGGTGACGCTGCTTCCCGTCAGAAAGCTGCCGCCCGCCATCCGCGCGCAGTTACCCTCCACTTCGATTCCGGCTCCCATGCGGTTTAATTCCTCCGCAACGGCCAGCCTCCCGTTAAAAATCCGTTCCGTCAGGCTGCTCTTTCCCTGCGCCTGACAGAGGGCCACCAGCAAAGGCGACTGGAGGTCCGTGGGGATGGCCGGATAGACCCCGGTTTCCAGCGCTCCGGGACTTTGGAGCTTCCCGGTCCTTTCCACGGAAATTCCCTCCCGGTCCGCCGCGATTTCGGCCCCCATCCGCCGTGCCACTTTCAGCACTTCCGTCAGCTGACGGGCGGGAGCGCGCAGGAGCCTGGCGCTTCCGCCCGCCGCCAGCACGCCGATCAGATATGTGCCCGCCACGATCCGGTCCGGTTCCACCCTCCACTGGCTCTCGTGCAGACGGGGCACCCCTTCCACCGTGATATGAGCGGTGCCGCCGCCCCGGATGCGGGCTCCCGCTCCGTTCAGGAAGTCGCAGAGCGCGCTGATTTCGGGCTCCGCGGCGCAGCGGTAGATCTCCGTGGTCCCCTTCGCCAGCGCAGCCGCCAGCACGGCGTTCTCCGTGGCCCCCACGCTGGGGAAATCCAGAACGATCCGCGCCCCTTCCAGGCGGCTCGCCCTGGCCGCCAGATGCCCTCCGTCTTCCGTAAAGACCGCGCCCAGCTTTTTCAGCGCGGCCAGGTGCAGATCGATGGGTCGGTCTCCGATGACGCACCCTCCGGGATATTGAAAAAAGACCTCCCCGCAGCGCCCCAGCATCGCCCCGGCCAGAATGACCGAGGAACGCATCCGCGTCACGTGTTCCTCCGGCAGGCGATGCTGGCTGATCCGGGAGGCGTCGATCACCAGCCTCCCGCCTTCCCGGCTCACCTTCGCGCCCACGCATTTCAACAGCTCGCACATGCAGGAGACGTCCGATATTTCCGGACAATTCATCAGCACCGTAACGCCGGGCACCAGCGCGCTGGCCGCCATGATCGGCAGCGCCGCGTTTTTGGAGCCCTGGATGGAGACCTCTCCGCGAAGAGGAGTCCCTCCCCGTATCTGAATCCAGCCCAACTGTCCACCTTCCCTGTCGAAAATAAGACTTATTCTATTCTATGAGAAAGGGCGGGATTGTTGCTCTTTTCTTCGGCCGCTCAGACGTCCTTCAGCCGGATTCCCCTGGCCACGCTCATGACGAGCCCCATTTCGATGAGCAAAAACAGCACGGACGTGCCCCCGTAGCTGATGAAGGGCAGGGAAATTCCCGTATTGGGGATGGTGTTGGTGACCACGGCGATATTCAGGATCACCTGGATGGCGATATGTCCCATCACCCCCACCACCAGCAGGGCGCCGAACAGATCCGGGGCGTTGTTGGCGATGACCATGAACCGCCAGATCAGCAAAATGAAAATCAGGATCACGGCGATGGCGCCGAACAACCCCAGTTCCTCGCAGATCACCGCGAAGATCATGTCGTTTTGTTCCTCCGGCAGATACCCCAGCTTCTGCATGCTCTGCCCCAGCCCCTTCCCGAAGATGCCCCCCGAGCCGATGGCGTACAGGGCCTGAAGGGTCTGGAACCCCTTGTCGGAGGGGTCCGATTCCGGATCCAGCCAAGCCAGGATGCGGGCGCTTCGAAAGCCCATCCCCTCGGTGCTGCCGGCCTTCGCGATCAGAAAGACCAGCAGGGCCGCTCCCGCGATCCCGATGAGGCCGATGATGACGAACCGCTTGTAGTCCGGGCTCGCCACGAAGAGCATCAGGCCGGCGATGCCGAAAATGATGATGGCCGAGCTCAGGTTATCCGTCACCTTCCACACCAGGACCGCTACGACCCCGGCCGCGCCCAGGATCATCCAGAACCCTTTCGCGGACCGCACCTTCCTGCCGATCTTGCAGATCAGGCTGGCCAGAAACAGGATCATGGCGAGCTTGGCGATCTCCGCCGGCTGCACGGAAACCCCGATCTTCAGCCATCTCCTGGCGCCGTTGGCCTCGTAGCCCAGCGGCGTCTGCACCAGCAGAATCAGGATGATGGACACCACATAGCCCAGCACCGCGAAGTGCTCCCAGAAATGGTACGGGATTTTCGACACCACCAGCATCGCCACGATGCCGAGGCCGGCCGCGGCCCCCTGGTGGACCAGGTAATACATTTCGTCGTCCATCTGCTGGGACGCCCCGTAGGCGCTGGCCGAGTAGATCATCACCAGCCCGAAGCCCACCAGAAACAGGATGATGAACAGAAGGCTGTAGTCAAAATAATATTCGTTTTTATTCCTGCCTCTTCGTCCCGCCACCGAATCACTCCTCTAACCGATTCACATAGTCCTTGAACATCTGCCCTCTCACTTCGTAATTGGGAAACATCCCCCAGCTGGCGCAGGCCGGGGACAGGAGGACAGCGTCTCCGGGAACCGCGTTTTTCGTGCAGATCTCCAGCGCCTCCCGGAAGCTGTCGGCCAAAACCACGTCGTTCATGCCGTGGCGCCGGGCGCATTCCGCGATCTTCTCCCGGGTCTGGCCGATCAGGACCAGAAGCTTCACCTTTCCGCCGAAGGCTTCGATCCATTCGTCGTATTCGCTGCCCTTGTCGTAACCGCCGCCGATGAGGATCGTGGGCCAGCGCATGGCCGAAATCCCCCGGATAGCCGCGTCGGGGTTGGTGCCCTTCGAATCGTTGTAATAGACGACCCCCTTCTTTTCGGCTACGAATTCGATCCTGTGTTCCACCGCCCGAAAGGCCTTCACCGCCTCCACGATCTCCTCCATGGGGACTCCGAACGCCGAGGCGATGGCCATGGCGGCCATGGCGTTCTCATAATTATGTACGCCCAGGAGCCGCATCTCCCCCGTGTCCAGCAGTTCCTCCCGCTTCCCTCCGGCGATCCGGCAGATGCGGCTTCCGTCCAGGAAAAATCCCTCCCCGGGTACGGTCCGGGAGGAAAACCAGATCACGCGCGCCGGACAGCGGCCGGCGAATTCCCGCAGCCTGGGATCGTCATAATTCAGGACGCAGAAATCTTCCTCCGTCTGATTTTTTGCGATGGACTCCTTCGCAGCCGCGTATTGGTCCATGGTGTGGTGCCGGTTCAGATGGTCCGGCGTGATGTTCAAAATGGCGGAAACCTTCGGGTGGAAGGAATGGATCGTCTCCAGCTGAAAGCTGCTGATCTCGGCGACGGTCACGCTGTCCGCCTCCGTGCTCAGGGCCTTTGCCGTATAGGCTGTCCCGATGTTTCCCACCACGAAAACCCTGGAAAAATGCCGCCTCATGATCTCCCCTGTCAGCGCGGTGGTGGTGGTTTTCCCGTTGGTGCCCGTGATGGCGGCGACGCTGCCCTTTTCGCAGCAATAGGCCAGCTCCACCTCTCCCCAGACCGGGATCCCCGCGTCAAAAAACGGCGCCAGCATCGGGGAATCCACCGGAATGCCCGGGCTCACCACCGCCAGGTCCAGACGGGCCAGCCATTCGCCGGGAACAGCCTTCAAAAAAATGGGCACATCTTCCGGGATTTTCGCATCCCGCCGCAGCGCCGCAGCGTCCAGATCCGGATTTTCATCGAACAAAAGCGGCTGCGCTCCCGCCTCGATCAGAAGCTGCGCCGCTCCCAGGCCGCTCTTGCCGCAGCCGGCCACTAAAACCTTTTTTCCTTTTAACTCCATTTTTTCCTCCCTTTTCTCACAACCCTGCCAGAGCCACCAGGCACAGAAGCGCCGTCACGATGGAAAACACGGCCACCACCCGGGTCTCCGACCATCCGCACAGCTCGAAATGATGGTGCAGGGGAGCCATCCTGAAAATCCTCCTGCCGCCGCTGACTTTGTACCAGAAAACCTGCAGAATCACGGACAGCACCTCGGCCAGATAAACGAATCCCACGATGGGGATGAAGAGCGGCATCTGCAGCAGATACGCCGCTCCGGCCACAAAGCCGCCCAGCGCCAGGGAACCGGTATCCCCCATGAACACGCTGGCAGGATGTACGTTGAACAAAAGAAAGCCCAGCAGCCCCCCTGCCACCGCGCAGGTCACGGGCTCGATCCCGCTCTTCGTCCCGATGGCCACGGCGGAAAAAAACACCGCCACCAGGGCCGTCACGCTGCCCGCCAGCCCATCCAGCCCGTCCGTAAAGTTGGTCCCGTTCACCGTCCCGATGACCACGAAAAACAGGATCGGCAGATTCCAGATTCCGAAATCCAGCGTCCTGCCCGGCAGAAACGGGATCTTCATGGCCAGATCCGCCTGCGGATCGCGGATCAGATACAGGACGAATACCCCGGTCACCAGAATCTGTCCCAGCATTTTCTGCGCCGGGGAGAGTCCCATGGAGCGCCTGAGCACCACCTTGATATAATCGTCCAGAAACCCCACCAGGCCGAAGCCCAGCGTCAAAAACAGGATCGGGAGGATCCTCGGGTAATCCTCCATGAAAAACAGGCAGGCCGCCGTGACCCCCGCCAGAAACAGCAGTCCCCCCATGGTGGGGGTGCCGCTCTTTTTCCGGTGGCTGCTGGGCCCTTCCTCCCGAATCGTCTGCCCGATTTTGAGCTTTCTCAAAAAAGGAATCACAACCGGCCCCAAAAGCGCGCTCACGCCGAAGGAAATCAGAACCGGCCATACGATCGAAGTCATCATTTTCCCGTCTCGTCCCTTTCCGAAACACAGTCATTTTTCATTATACTCTTTTTCTTCCAAATACGGAAGGATGTTTTCAAAAAGCTGTCGGATCACCGGCGCAGCCACCTGGCCGCCGTAATAGACGCCCTGCGGGTTGCGGATGATACACAGAGCCAGCACCTTCGGATCCTGCGCCGGCGCGAATCCCAGAAAGGAGGAGATATACCTGCCCGTCCCCCGGGGAAGGGTTTCGCTGGTGGCCGTCTTCCCCCCGACCCGATAGCCTTCCACCTTTCCGTTCTGCCCGCCTCCGTTTTCCACCACCTGAAAGAGGATCTCCCTCATGCGGCTGCTGGTATCCTCGGAAACGATGCCCTTTTCTGCGGGCCAGGTGAAGGTATGGGTCACTTTTCCTTCCTCATTCAGCGTTTTCAGCCCGAAATGCGGGGTAATCCGCTTTCCGCCGTTGATCAGGGAAGAGACCGTGGTGGCCAGCTGAATGGGCGTGATCTGGAAGGACTGGCCGAAGGAGACGGTGGCCAGCTCCACGGGCCCCATATCCTCCTCCCTGTGCATGATGGTGCCCGCTTCCCCCGGCAGGTCGATGCCGGTCTTTTTCTTCAGCCCGAACTGCTCGAAATAGTGGTAATACCGGTTTGTGCCCAGCCGCAGCCCCACCGTGACGAACACCGGATTGCAGGAATTCATGGTCCCCTGGACGAAGGTTTCCGTCCCGTGCCCCTGCACCTTCGCGCACCGGATCTTCCGGTCGTCCACCACGATATAACCCGGGCACTGGAACGTGTCCTCCTCCGTCACCACTCCTTCCTCCAGCGCCGCGGAGGCCGTGATGATCTTGAACGCGGAACCCGGCTCATAGGTATCGCTGATACAGGCGTTTCGCCACATCCGGTTCAAAAGGTCCTGTCGTTCCTCCTCCGTGGCAGGAACCGCCCCCTCCGGAAGGGTGAAGGGATCGTTCAGATCGTATTCCGGAACGTCCGCCAGAGCCAGGATTTCCCCGTTGTCCGGCCGCATCACCAGAATGGAAACGCTGTCCGCTTCCTTCGCCTTTTTCACCTGCACCGCCAGCTGCGTGGCGTACTGCTGGATGTTCCGGTCCAGGCTGATACACAGATCGTCGCCGCTCACCGGCTCAACCCGCTTTTCCCCCTCGCCTTCGATCTGCACGCCCCGGGCGTCCGTCGTCTCCAGGATGATGCCCGGCTCCCCTTCCAGCCAGGATTCGTAGTAGGATTCCAGCGCCAGGATCCCCTGGTTATCCGCCCCCGTAAATCCCAGCACCTTCGAAGCCAGCTCCGACCAGGGATAATAGCGTTTGTAATCCTCGTCCACCTTGACGCCGGCCAGCCCGTAAGCCCGGATGGCGTCCCCCGTTTCCTTCTCCACGTTGCTCCTGATCTTTTCGATGGAGGAAACCTTTTCCACCCGCTTGCGGACCTCTTCTTCTTCCATTTCCAGCTCCCGGGCCAGCACTTCGATCACCTTCTCCGGCTCCCGGATCTGGCTGTGGATCACGGAAATCGTGCAGACCGTCCTGTTGTCCGCCAGCACTTCCCCGTTCCTGTCCAGGATCCTCCCCCTGCGGGCCTTGATCTTCCTCTCCCGCTGGTGCAGATCCTCCGCCATTTCCGCATAGTGCTCCGAACGGAATACCATCAGGTAGACCACCCTCGCCGTCAGCCCCAGAAACAGGGCCAGGCAGAGGAAAAAGGCCACGACGATCTTTTTTCGGTGAAACGTCCTGCTCTTTTCCATAAAAATCCTCACAGGCCGGTTATTATTACAATCTATTAACCGGCCCATGAGGTTATGCTATTCTTCCCCGTCGGCCGCTTCCCCGCCGCTTTCCGCTTCGCCTCCGCTGTCGCCTTCGTTCTGTACGCCCGTCCCTCCCAGGATCGTGGATACGGGCGTTTCGTATCCTTCGTCTTCGGGGGTGATGACCTGACCGGTATCCGGATCGATCACCTGCCCCTGATCGTTGACGTAGGGATTGTCGTTTTCCTCCGGTTCCCCGTTCTCCGGCTGTCCGCCGTTTTCGGGCTCCGATTCCCCGCTCTCATCCGCGGGGCCGGATTCTTCCGCAGGCGGGTTTTCTCCCGCCTCTCCTGCATTTTCGCCCCCTTCGCCTGCCGCGCCGTTCCCCGATACGGTTTCCTCTCCGCCGTCTTCGCCAACCCCGCTCTCCAGCTGCTGGCGGATTTCGATCTGCAGATCGTCCAGGATCTTCTGATCGTCTTCCGTCAGGGGTTCCGTCATGAAAATATTCAGATAGGGCAGAACCTCGCAGAAAATATTCCTGGCCATCAGCGCCGCTTTTCCGGTTTCCAGGTCCTGATTCTGGGAGTTCGGCCTGTTTAAAACCACATAGACCGCGATCTGCGGATCGTCCGCCGGAGCGTATCCCAGAAAGGATACCACGTATTCGTCCTTTTCGCGGGTTCCCTGCGCGGAAACGGTCTCCGCCGTCCCGGTCTTGCCGCCGATGCGGTATCCCGGCGTCCGGGCTCTCCAACCGGTACCGTTTTCCCCGTAGATGACCTGTTCGCAGTATTCCCGGACTTTCGCCGAGGTCTCCGAAGAAATCACCTGCTTCAATACCCGCGGCTCAATATTCTCCACCACGGAACCGTCGGAAGCGGTGATTCTGCTCACCATATGGGGTTCGTAATAATATCCCCCGTTGATCAGGGCGCAGAATCCCGTGATCATCTCGATCATCGTCACATTGAAGCCCTGACCGAAGCTGGAGGTCGCCAGCTCCGTGGGGCCCATGGTATTTTCGTTGAACACCAGGGAAGCGGTCCTGGCCTCCCCCGCCAGATCGATGTTGGTCTTTAATCCGAAGTTGAATTCCTCCATATATTTCAGGAATTCTTCCGTTCCGATGACCTGGGCCATCCGGATCAGCGCCACGTTGCAGGAGCGCTCGATGGACTCCCCGATGGTCAGCCAGCCCTCGGCCCCGCTCAGATAGTTATGGCAGCGGATATTGTAACCGCCCACCTCCATGATGCCCGTGCACTCGAACGACTCGTTTCCCTTAAGCCGCCCGTCCTCCAGCCCCATGGCCGCCACGAAGGGCTTCATGGTGGAACCGGGCTCGAAGGTGCTGCTGATGCAGTAATTCTTCCAGAGGGCGTTCAGATTCTGCATGAGCAGATCGTTGTCGTCCTCCATGGACTCCGCGATCTCGGCCGTGATGACCGTATCCGTGCTGTTCCCGCTGACGTCGATCATCCGGGAACCGATGAGGGGTTCCGTGTTCCGGATATCGTTCAGGTCGTAAAACGGATAGCTGGCCATTGCCAGGACGTTGCCGGTGTTGACTTCCATCACGATGCAGGCCGCGTCGAAGGCGCCGTTCCCTTCCCGGGCCACGTTCCGGTTCTCCTCGTCGTACTTTTTGAGATATTTTTCCACGATCCCCTGGATGGTGGTATCGATGGTGGAATAAATGCTGTAGCCGTCCACCGCCGCCCGGGTGGTCCGCTGCAGGTTTTCGTCCGTATCCAGATAGCCGTACTGCCGGCCGTTGACGCCGCTGAGCGTATCGTTATAGTACTCTTCCAGCCCGTACAGGCCCACCCCGTCCGACCGGGTGAAGCCGATGACGTCGCAGGCCAGCGTATTGTTGGGATATACCCTGCGATAGCTCTCCTCGAACCAGATGCCCGCGATATTGGCGGATTCCTCCGTCCGTTCGGGATCCTCCATCATTTCCTGATACGCGCTGATCTCATCCCAGGTCATTTGCTTTTTGATCACGTAATACTGGGAGGAAGGGTTTTCCTGCGCGTACGCCCTCACCTGGGCCTTATCCGCGCCGAAATAGTCCTCCAGCGCCTGCAGCGTCGGCTCCACGTACTCCTCTTTCGCGTTCATCTGCTTGCAGTCCAGAACCAGATCGTAAACCTTTTCGCTGACCGCCAGCTTCGTCCCCTTGCTGTCCAGAATTTCCCCGCGCTTATAGGGGATCGTCTTGCTGGAATACTGCTGCTGGGAAAGCACCTGCTTTTCGTAGCTCTCCCCCTTATCCCGGTTGATGAGGATGAGTCTGGCGCTTAATCCGGCAAAAGCCAGCAGCACCAATAAAAACAGCACTACCAGCTTTCTCTGCATCTTCGTCGTAAATTTGTTCCGGCCCATGTCGCGCCCTGCCGCGCCTTCCCCGGGCCGGTTTTGCCCTCTGTTATCGTCTCTTCTATTCAAGTTCTGCACCTGCCTACTGCCCGATATCCGCGTACTGTCTCACATAATCGCTGCCTTCGCTGGGGATCTCCACGATCTGCCCTTCTCCCGCATAGGTCATCCCCAGTTCCGTGATGGCGATCCTGCGGATTTCCTCCAGATCGATGGAGGTTTCGATGCGGCTTAACGCCTCGTCGTTTTCCGTCTTCAGGGTGTTGAGCTCGCTCTCCCTGGCCGCTACGGCCTTGACGCTGGTAGTGATGGCGGATTCCATCTGAATGTAGCTGATCAGGACGAATCCCGTCACCGCCATGGCGGCGGTCAGAAATAAAACGTACGCGAAATTCATATGGCGGGCGCGTTCCCTGTTTTTCCGGGTGGTATGGCTCAGCTGCTTTTTGGGCGCCTCCAGCTGTCTTCTGATGTCTTCCTTCCTGACGGCAGTGCCCTGCACGTATCCGCTCCTGCGGCCGGATACCGGAGTCTGTCTTCTGCCTGTTGTTCTGCCTGTTGCCATCGCTGTTCCCCCTTTAGGTTCTCGATTCAATCCGCCTCTTCGGCTTTTTCAAAGATGCGCAGCTTCGCGCTTTTGGAGCGTGGATTCGATTTCTGTTCCTCCTGTGAAGGAACGATGGGCTTTCTGGTGATCACCGTTCCCCTGCTCTTTTTCCCGCAGACGCATACCGGAAATTCCGGCGGACAGGTGCACGGGTTTTCATTCTTCCGAAACGCCGCCTTCACGATCCGGTCCTCCAGGGAGTGAAAGGTGATGATGCACAGCCTCCCCTTCGGATTCAGCAGGCCGATCAGCCCGTCCAGCGAATTTTCCAGCACCTCCAGCTCCCGGTTGCAGGCGATCCGGATCGCCTGAAACGTGCGCTTGGCGGGATGTCCTCCCTTTTCCCGCATCTTTGCCGGTATCGCCCCCCTGATGATCTCCGAAAGCTCACCCGTGGTCTCCACCGGCTTCTTCTGTCTTTCCGACACGATATGTTTTGCGATATTCTTCGCGAATTTATCCTCTCCGTAATCCCGGATGATCCGGTACAGCTCCATCTCCGGATATTCGTTGACGATGGTCCTGGCCGTCAGCGTCTGCCTGCGGTCCATCCTCATGTCCAGCGGAGCGTCGTTCTGATAGGAAAATCCACGCTCCCCGTTGTCCAGCTGATAGGAAGAAACGCCCAGATCCAGCACGATTCCGTCCGCTCCCGCAACGCCCAGCTGCTCCAGCACGACGGGCATGTTGCAGTAATTGTTCCTCACCAGGGTCACCCTGTCCTTCCAGGGGGCGAGCCGGGCTCCCGCGGCTGCGATGGCGTCCCCGTCCTGATCGATGCCGATCAGGCGGCCGCCCGAAAGCTGCCCTGCGATCCGGCTGGAATGGCCTCCGCCTCCCAGCGTGCCGTCCACATAGATCCCGTCCGGCCTGATCTGCAGCCCTTCGATTGTCTCTTCCAGCAAAACGGATGTATGCGAAAATTCCATAAGTTCCTCTTACAGGCCGAGCCCCAGGTCGGCCATCCTCTCGGCGATGCTCTCCATCGATTCTTCCTCTTCCGAAAGCCCATCCCAGCGCTCCTGGCTCCAGATCTCAATGTGCCCTGCCGCGCCTACGAAGACCACGTCTTTCGTCAGTTGGGCGAATTCCCTCAGTTTTCCGGGGATCAGGATTCTGCCCTGTTTGTCCACTTCCACTTCCGCAGCTCCCGCCAGAAAATGGCGGACGAACATGCGGTTGTCCTTCCTGGTCAGGGGCAGTTCCTTCAGCTTTTCTTCAAAAGCGGCCCACTCGGCGTTCGGATACACAAATAAGCAGCCATCCAGTCCTTTTGTCACCACAAACTGGTCGCCCAGCGCTTCGCGGTATCGGGAGGGAATGATCAGCCTGCCTTTCGTATCCAAAGTATGATTGTATTCGCCCATGAACATCCACAATCACCTGCCGTTCAAAAGCGGTCCGGCCTGTCCGGAATCCGGAAAGGGAAAGATCCCCCACTTTAAACCACTTCACTCCACTTTCCGCCACTTTTAATAACATATTAGTATAAATCAGGCCGGTTGACAAGCACTTTTCTAAAAAAAAGAGGGACAGATACAGCCGATCCCGGCTGTATCTGTCCCTCTTCTCTTCGAATCTCATTCTTCTATTCCAATATATCCAATATAAAATCCAGTTGTTTCTGTGCCCGCACGGCTTTCACGGAGGAAATCTCCCCTGCGATTGCCGCGAATTCATCCGGTCCCTCCAGCTTCTTTCCGTTTATTTCCAGGAGGATATCGTCCTTTCGCGCTCCCAGAAGATATAATCTGCACGACGTTTCAATCTCTTCCACGAAAACGCCCCCGTAATCGGCCAGACCTCCCATGGAACGGACGGCGTCATCCACGCCGGATACCTTCGCCCCATGCGCTTTCCATATCCCCTTATCGCTTTCTTCCCGCAGCTCCAGATCGGGAAGAGGCCTGTCCGGGCACCCGAAGTTCATGGAAAACGGTTCAAACCATATTTCCTTCGGCTTCATGCCCAAAGCGTCCGCATCCCCGGCCGGACAGGTATAGTTCCTGAAACGCAAAAACAGATCCTCTTCCCGGAAGGAATCCTTCCCTCCCACGAACAGATTGTTGCGGAATACGGTCGTGTAGCCCGGATTTTGAGCGATGATGCACAGCGGCCGCCCGGACGCCACGATGTTGTTTTCAATGACATCGCCATTCTCAGCATATGTGCAGTGAAGATCCAGAGGCGCTCCCAGAATCATATTATTCCGCACCGTCCTCAGAAATCCTTCCCTCAGCTTGATCCCTACGCCGACGCAGTAATTATTTGCGATCAGATAGTTGGAAGATCCGTCATCCAGATCGATGCCGAATCCCCTGTTTCCGACAATCAGATTGTGCGAGATGACCGTCGTTTCCACCGCATCCAGGAGCGCGGCCTTTCTCTTTTCGGCGCCGTTGTGGCCGCCGGTATCGTATCCGCCAAGGCTCCAGAACCGGTCCCTTCCCCAACTGTTGAAGGGCCCGTGGTCCCCGGTTTCCTTCACCGTATCGAAAATAGCGTTATCCAGAATACGGTGTCCGCCGAAAGCCCCTTCGCAAATATTGATGCCCGCCCGCGGCAGATCATGTATGGTGCATCCCTGCACGGTAACCCGGGAAGACGCGCTTATCGTCACGGGAGCGGACTGCTTTTCAAAGCGCCCCAGGTCCGTAAAATAGCATCCCCTTATCGCGATATCCACAGGAAAATCATCTCCCGCCGGGCCCGGCGTCCAGTCAGAAATTTCTGTGCGGCAGTTTTCCCAGACGGAAAGGTCCCGGATGCACTCCTGATTTCCGAACGCGCATACCCCGGAAGCGCCGCAGCTGATAAAATCGCAATTTTCCACCGCGATCCGTCTGTTCCGGCGCCTGATAAAAATGCAGTTTCCGCCCACGTGATGAAATTCGCAGCCGCGGATGGAGATGTCCTCGCAGTTTTCCAGAAAAACCGCCCCATTTTCCGCAATCGCCCAGTCGCTGCGCGAAACTTTAACGTAATCGGAGCAGAACATCATCCGTTTGGTGTTTCTGATTTTCAGATTTTCCAGCCTGACATTGCCGCAATCCTGCAGCCGAATCAGCTCTCCGCATAAAACCGCCTCAACGGCAGCCCTGTCGGGATCGACGTCTTCCGGAAACATCACATATAGGAATCCGTCTCTCCGATCATAATACCATTCTTTCCAGGCATCGAGCTCTTCCAGTATATTCTCCACCATGATAAATTCCGGGTGAAGGCCGCTTCCTCTGTTATTATCCCCGATCCAGCGAAGGATTGGCGTACTGTCATCCGCCAGCCCTTCTATAACATAGCTGTTTCCGCCCCATTCATGATCGTGCAGTCCGCGAACGTAGCCGCCCGCCGGATTTTTCCAGCGGCGTACCCGTTCCTGCGAGAGGGCGTCCCCCGCATATCCTCCCAGGATTTCTCCCTGTTTATAATTGGGGTAACGGGCCATTATATATTCTTCTCCGTTTACCACCAGCGCCTGGATATCCAGGTTTTTCTCCGCCTTCGCCCGGAAGATATCCCCTTTCCATCGTTCCCAGCGAAGGGACAGTTCCCTGGCGCCCGTCAGAACCGCGCCTTCTTCCCCCAGAATTGTAAGATCTTCTCTCTGTCGGATCGCGACCGGCGACAGAATCCGATGGACGCCTGCCTTCAAAAACAGGATATCCCCTTCTTTCGCCCGCGCTGCGGTTTCGGAGGTAAATTCCCCCGGCAAAATATCGATCTTCATCTTCCTCAAACCGCGGACTCCGTCCGCGTCCGTCCTCCCCGATACGGAATCACACGTTGAAGCGGAACAGGATCACGTCCCCGTCCTGCACCACGTAGTCCTTTCCTTCCATTCTCACCAGGCCCTTCTCCCGCGCCGCGGCCAGGGAGCCCTGATCCAGCAGGTCTTTGTAGTTCACCACTTCCGCCTTGATGAAGCCGCGCTCGAAGTCCGAATGGATCTTGCCCGCGGCCTGCGGGGCTTTCGTCCCCTGCCGGATGGTCCAGGCGCGGGTTTCGTCCTCCCCGGAGGTCAGAAAGCTCATCAGCCCCAGAAGGTGATAGCTGGCCCTGATCAGCTTTTCCAGCCCGGACTCCTGCAAGCCCAGATCGTCCAGGAACATCTGCTTTTCCTCATCGTCCAGCTCGGAAATTTCTTCCTCGATCTGGGCGCAGATGACGAACACTTCGCTGCCGGTTTCCTCCGCATACCCGCGCACCGCCGCCACGCCGGAATTGTTGGCCCCGTCGTCGGCCAGATCCTCTTCTCCCACGTTCGCCGCATAGATCACCGGCTTTGCGGTGAGCAGATTGAGGGCCCCGAACCACTCCGCTTCGTCCTCGTCCAGAGTTTCAAAGCCGATGGCCAGCTTTCCGTCCTCCAGCCGCTCCTTCACCCGGTTGAGCATTTCCAGCTCCTTGCCCTGGGTCTTGTCCATTCTGGCCCCTTTCGCCACCTTGGCGATCCTGCGTTCCAGAATTTCCAGGTCGGAGAAAATCAGCTCCAGATTGATGGTTTCGATATCCCGCAGCGGATTGACGCTGCCGTCCACATGGATCACGTTGGAATCCTCGAAGCAGCGCACCACGTGGACGATGGCGTCCACCTCCCGGATGTTGCTCAAAAACTGGTTCCCCAGCCCCTCGCCTTTGGAGGCGCCCTTCACCAGGCCCGCGATGTCCACGAACTCGATCACCGCCGGGGTCACCTTTTTGGAATGGTAGAGATCCCCCAGCAGCTTCAGCCGCTGATCCGGCACGGCCACCACGCCCACGTTGGGATCGATGGTGCAGAAGGGATAGTTGGCGGACTCCGCCCCCGCCTTCGTCAGGGAGTTGAACAACGTGCTCTTGCCCACGTTCGGCAGGCCCACGATTCCTAATTTCATTTTATGCTTTACCTGTCCGGAAAGCCTTGATTTCGCTGGCTTTCCGCCTTTCTCTGTTTTTGTTTACGCCCTTTTTACGCCCTTTTACCGGAATTCCCTCCGGTTTTTGAGCTCTTCATAGAACAGCCGGTAATTCTCATATCTTTCCCGGCTGATTTTTCCCTCCGCCAGCGCTTCCTTCACCGCGCAGTCCGGTTCCGTCAAATGGGAGCAGCCCGCGAAACGGCAGCCGTCCGCTCTGACGGCGATCTCCGGGAACAAATCCCCCAGCTCCTCTTTGCGGATGCCCGACAGATCGATGGAAGAAAAGCCCGGCGTGTCCAGAATGTACGTATCCTCCTCCACGGGGAGAAGCTGCGTGTGACGTGTGGTGTGGCGTCCCCTTTCGATCTTTTCGCTGACTTCCCCGGTCTGCAGAAATTCCTCGGTCTGAAGGCGGTTGATCAGGGAAGATTTCCCCACGCCGCTGGGCCCCGCCACCGTGGTGGTCTTTCCCTTCAGGGCCGCCCGGACCGCCGGGAGCTCTTCTTCCAGCTTCGCGCTGACGAAAAGCATCCCGTACCCGGCGTTTTCATAGCGGCGCAGGATTTCCTCCTGCTGTCCCTCCCGGGCCAGATCCTTCTTATTGAATAAAATCACCGGCTCGATGCCGTTTTTTCCCATGGTGACCAGAAAGCGGTCCAGCAGGTTAAAATTGGGCTTTGGCGAATCGAAGGCGAAGATGACCATGGCCTGATCCACGTTGGCCACCGCCGGCCGAATCAGCGCGTTTTTCCGGGGCAGGATCCGCTCCAGATTGCCTTTTCCCCCCGCCTCGTCCAGCACCGCGATTTCCGCCAGGTCGCCGGGCAGGGGACGGATGCCGTCCTTTCGGAAAATCCCCTTCGCCCTGCATTCGTATACCCTGCCGCCCGCGTGCACATAGTAGAAGCCGCCTACGCCCCTTATGATTTTTCCCGTCATGGCCTCATCCTTCCGGCGTGAAGAACACCGTGACCTGCACCACCTTCTGCGACTTTCCTCCGGGCACCGTCACCGTCTCCCCGTTTTCTCCCACTTCCGTGCGGGGCGCTTCCTCCACCTCAAAGGTATAGGTGATCAGCCCTGCCGGATCCTCGCTGGGAATCCCGTGGATGTTCACGGAGGTGTAGGGGAAGGTGCGCACCGTGGTATTCAGATACTCGGCTCCGGACTGGCCGGTGATGGTGATCTGGCATTCGGACCCTTCCTGATAGCCGCAGCCCGGTTCCGCCACGGCGGGGCTCTGGATGGCGTCCTGATACATATAGGTGGTGGATGCGGGGCCCGTGCTGATGCCGATATCGATGGTCGTTCCCGGCTCCACAAGCGCTCCCGCTGTGTAGCTGGCATAACATACCTTGCCCGTCATGGCCGGATCGTCGTCGCTCATATCCCTCTGCTCGCCCACCATCAGGCCATTTTCCACCAGCGTGCTGATGGCGAGATCCGGATCCATCCCGATGATATCCGGCATGACCACCTTGCTGTTTAAGTCAGGCCCCTGGCTGATCACGATGGAGACGGCGGTTCCCGGCGCGGCGCTGCTGCCTCCGGCCGGCGTCTGGGAAATGACCCTTCCCTTTTCCACCGTATCCGAATAGCCCTCGCTCTTCTCCGCCGTAAAGCCGTTGTTGGTCAGGGTGGCCGTGGCTTCCGCTTCCAGGAAGCCTTCCACATCCGGCACGGGAATGCCGTCCTCGGCGGTTTCCTCCCTTCCGCTGACCGTCAGCACGACCCTGCTGCCTCCGGAAACGATGGCGCCTTCCTTCACATCCGCGGAAATCACCTTCCCGACCTCCACGGAATCCGAAACCGCATAGGTGACCTCAGGCTTCAGCCCCAGCTCCGTCAGCGCTTTCACCGCCTCCTCTTCCGTCATGTTCTCCACGGCGATCATGGTGACCTGTTCGGATTCCTGGCCGAAATCGAAAATCCCCACCGCGCGGCCCACCAGAAAGATGACGGCGCAGCCGATGAGGACGGCCCCGATCACCGCCAGCACCGTGGTGATCCGCTCCATCCTGGAATCTTCGTCCTCATATTCTTCTTCCTCGTCGTCCTCTTCATAGACGACGGTTTTCTTCTTTTTGGGAGGGGTATTTTTTTTCAGGCGGATTTCTTCGCCGGAACTCTCCTTCTTTTTGGACTGCTTTTTGATCTCGCCGCGCTCCCTGTCCGAAACCGCCCGGGTTGCCATGCTCTCGTCCGGATTTTCGATGCGGACGAAATCCTCGTCCGGCGACATCAGCGCCCTCTTTAAGTCCTCGATCAGCGCGGCCATGGTATGATAGCGCCGGTCCGGGCTCTTCTGCGTGCATTTGAGCACGATCTGCTCCACGCTCACCGGAATTTCCGGCACGAACTCCCTGGGGGAGGGCATGGGCTCCTGTATGTGTTTGATGGCGATGGCCACCGTGGTCTCCCCGTTGAAGGGAACCCGCCCGGTGAGCATTTCAAACAGCGTGATGCCCATGGAATAGATGTCGCTCTTCTCGTCGCTGTAGCCGCCTCTGGCCTGCTCGGGAGAAGTGTAGTGGACGGATCCCATGACGTTGGAAGTGATGGTGTTGCTGGTGGCCGCCTTCGCGATGCCGAAATCCGTCACCTTTACCTTGCCGTCCTTGGAAATGATGATGTTCTGGGGCTTGATGTCCCGATGGATGATGTGGTTGTTATGGGCGGCTTCGATTCCCATGCAGGCCTGAATGGCGATGCTCACCGCCTCCCGCACGGAAAGCCGCGCTTTCTTTTCGATGTATTTTTTGAGGGTAATGCCCTCCACCAGCTCCATGACGATATAATAGACGCCGTTATCCTCCCCTACATCGTAGACGTTGACGATATTGGGGTGCATCAGGCTGGCGGCCGCCTGGGCCTCCACCCGGAATTTGGAAACGAAGTTCGTATTTTCGGAAAATTCCTGTTTCAGAACTTTCACCGCAACGTGGCGGTTCAGCTTGTGGTCTTTCGCTTTATATACATCTGACATTCCGCCGGTCCCGATCCTTTCCAGGATCTCGTACCGGTCTCCTATCATCATCCCTACTCTGATCATCGGCTCACCTCATCTGAAAACGGTTCTATGATAATGACCGCAATATTATCTCTGCCTCCGTGATTGTTCGCGGCTTCCACCAGGGCCTGGGCACAGGCCTCCACATCCGCCCCGCTCTCCAGAATCCGCCGGATCTCTTCGTCCTCCAGCATACTGGTCAGGCCGTCCGAACACAGGAGCACTTTATCGCCCTCCTGTAAGGGCACAAAAAAGCAGTCCACCTTCAGGTCATCCTCCGCTCCCACGGCTCTGGTGATGATGTTCCGGTCCGGATGCCTCCTGGCCTGTTCCCGGCTCAGCCCTCCGAAACGGACCATTTCTTCCACCAGCGAATGATCCTGGGTGATCTGTCTGATTTCCTTTTCATTGACAACATAGAGCCTGCTGTCGCCCACATTGGCCACTTCCAGGGCTCCCTCCAGGCAGGTGGCCGCCACCACGGTGGTCCCCATTCCCGCCAGCATTTCATCCTCGCAGGCCGCCTGTCTGACGCGGGCGTTGGCTTCGCGGATGGCGTCCACCAGAAGCTGCGAAGGGCTCTCCTCCCCGCTCTTTTCGATCTCGGACAGAATGGTCTCCACAGCCAGCCTGGACGCGTAACCGCCTCCCCGATGGCCGCCCATGCCGTCAGCCACCACGAACAGATTGGGCAAAATCCCGACCCTGGAGAGCGACAGGTATGCGTAATCCTGATTCAGCGTCCTCTTTCTTCCGATATCGGTAATGGCATATGCGTCCATCTTCTGCGTCACCCCTTTTTCTCTTCTTCCAGGTGCCTGCGCCGAAGCTGGCCGCAGGCACCATCGATATCCCGTCCCATTTCTCTTCTTATAGTAACATTTATTCCGTTTTTTTCAAGTTTATTTTTGAATGCATCGATGGCGCGGCGCTCCGACTGCACGAAGCCGCGCTCCCGAACCGGGTTCACCGGGATCAGGTTCACGTGGCAGGAAAGGGGCGCTGCCAGCGCCGCCAGCTCCTGCGCGTCCTTTGGGGTGTCGTTCACGCCCCTGACCAGGCTGTATTCGAAGGTGATCCTTCGCCCGGTCCGCCGGAAGTAGTGCGCGCAGGCCTCCATCAGCTCCCCGATGGAATACTTCTGCGCGATGGGCATCAGCTCTTTGCGCTTCTCATCCGTGGTAGCGTGGAGCGAAAGGGCCAGCGTGATCTGCAGATTTTCTTCTGCCAGATCGTACATGCGGGGCACGATGCCGCAGGTGGACACCGTCACGTTGCGCTGGCTGATGTGCAGGCCGTTTTCATCCGTGAGCATATGTAAGAACGTCACAAGGCTGTCGTAATTGTCCAGCGGTTCCCCGCTGCCCATGACCACCACGTTGCTCACCCGCTCCCCGGTGAGATCCTGAATGCGGTAAATCTGATCCAGCATTTCGGAAGGCGCCAGATTTCTCTCCAGCCCGCCCAGCGTGGACGCGCAGAAACGGCATCCCATCCGGCATCCCACCTGAGAGGAAATGCAGACCGAATTCCCGTGCTGATAACGCATCCATACGCTCTCCACCAGATTCTGATCCGGCAGGGCGAACAGAAATTTTTTCGTGCCGTCGATGCCGGAAACCTGTTCCCTCTTCTTCTCCAGCACCACCAGGGGCTCTTCCTCCGCCAGGACAGCCCGCAGGGAAGCCGGAAGGTTCTTCATTTCTTCATAGCTTCCCGCCAGTTTCCGGTGCATCCATCCATACAGCTGAACAGCCCGGAAGGGCTTCTCACCCATCCGGACCATCCGCTCCTTCAGCTGCTCCAATGTCAGCGATTTGATATCATCCCGTCGTATCCGTTCCATAAATTTTCCTACCGTTTTCTGCGCAGCCGCGCCATAAAGAAGCCGTCGGTGTCGAACTCCCCGCAAAACAGCTGACGCGTGCCTTCCCTCGTCTCCCGGCCGTGCAGGCATTCCGGCAAAAAGGGATCCAGGCTCTCCGTTTCGAAGGGAAATTCCTCCGTCAGAAAGCGCACCGTCTCCTCGTTTTCCCCCCGGTTCACCGTACAGGTGGAGTACAAAAGCACTCCGCCCGGCTTCACATAGTCCGCCGAAGCGGCGAGGATTTCCCGCTGCAGCCTCTGGAGGGAGTCCAGATCTTCCGGCTTCACCCGGTAGCGGATCTCCTTCTTCCGCCCCAGAACGCCCAGCCCGGAGCAGGGGAGATCCGCCAGAACCACGTCTGCGGATCCCGCAAGGCCCGGTTGCGCCCTGCGGGCGTCCCATACCCGGATTTCCAGGTTTTTGCAGCCCATCCGGGAGGCGTTCTCCCAAATCAGCGCGGTCTTTCTTTCCGAAACGTCGCCGGCCAGCACGCTCCCCGTTTCTCCCGCCTTTTCCGCGGCCAGGAGCGCCTTGCCGCCGGGGGCCGCGCACAGGTCGATGACCTTCATCCCGGGCGAGATGCCCGCCGCTTCCACCGCCAGCATGCTGCTGGCATCCTGAACGTAAAACAGCCCTTCCGGAAATCCCGGCAGGGAGGCCACGCCGTCGCAGCCACGCAGCGTCCAGGCTTTTGGACAAACGGGATGACGCCCCACGGCGATCCCCCGCTCCCGAAACCGTTCCAGCGTCTCCCGGATGAGGCTTTGGCTTACGTCGGTCCGAAAGCGCACCGTCACCGGGCGGGGGATCAGAAGGGCTTTCAGCATCGATTCCGTCCGTTCCCTTCCGTATTGCCCCTCCCAGAGGGAGACGATCCATTCCGGCATGCTGTAGGCCACGGACAGGGCCTTCACCGGCTCTTTGTCGGCGTCCGGCCAGACGAAACCGTCCTTTTTCCGGATCAGTCCCCGCAGCACGCCGTTCACGAAGCCGGAAAGGCGCGCAAAGCCCTTCTGCTTCGCCAGCCGGACCGCTTCGCTGCAGGCGGCGTGATCCGGCACCGACTCCAGAAACAGGATCTGGCAGGCGGACAGGCGCAGCAGCCAGCGAATCAGGGGTTTCATCCGCTCCACCTTCACGCTGGACACGCTGTCCAGGCAAAAATCCAGCGTCAGCAGCCGTTCCAGCGTCTCTTCCGTCAGGCGCTTTAAGAGTGCCTTTTGCGCCGGCGCTACGTAATCGTATTTTTCCAGGGCGCCCCGCAGCAGATTTTCTGCAAAAGCGCCCGTTTTCTCGGCCTCCAGAAAGATCTCCAGAGCCGTCTGTCTCACGTCCATCAGTCCCTGTCCCTGCTTCGGGCGATCAGGATGAGGCGCAGCAGGTTTAAGACGGAAGCCGCCGCTGCCGCCACATAGGTCATGGCCGCCGCCCGCAGCACCTTCCGGCTCCCATCGGCCTCTGCGTCGCCCAGAATGCCGTAATCCGTCAGCATGGCCATAGCCCGTTTGCTGGCGTCGAATTCTACCGGCAGGGTGATGAGCTGAAAGAGCACCGCCAGCAGAAAGACCCAGATTCCGATCTGCATCAGCACTTCGTTGGCCCCGAAAATCAACCCCGCGATGAAGATCGGAAGGCCGAACCGGGAGCCGAAATTTGCCGCAGGCGCCAGCCTGGAGCGGATCCGCAGGGGCTCATAGCCCTCGCCGTCCTGCACCGCGTGGCCGCACTCGTGGGCCGCCACCCCCACCGCCGCAACGCTGGATGCGCCGTAGGTGGCGTCGGAAAGGCGCAGCACCTTCGTCCTGGGATCGTAATGATCCGTCAGATTTCCCCGAATATGCTCCACCTTCACGTCGTACAGGCCGTTGCGGTCCAGGATCTTTCTGGCCGCCTGGGCGCCCGTCATCCCGGACATGCTGCGCACCCGGCTGTAGCGCGAAAACGTCCCGTTCACCCTGGCGCTGGCGATCATGGACAGGATGGCGCCCAGAATCACCAGCAGATAGGTGGCGTCATAATAATAGTAACCGAAATATCCCATCACAGGCATTGAAATCGTTCACCCTTTCCTATTTTGCAGCCCAGCAGAAAGTCCTTTACGGCCATCCGCTTCTTTCCTTCCAGCTGCACTTCCTTCAGAATCAGTTTGCCTTCCCCCGCGTTCACCCAGATCGCGTCCTTCGTCACCCGGCTCACCGTCCCCGGCTCGCCGTCCGGCGCTTCCGGATCCGCCTGGGCCGCCCGGATCTTCAGGATCTTTCCCCCGTATCCGGTGAAGGCCCCCGGCCAGGAATACAGCCCTCTCACCTGCCGGTCCAGGCAGGACGCCGGCCGGTTCCAGTCGATTTTTCCCATGTCCTTCGTGAGCATCTTCGCATAACAGCTCTGCGCGCCGTCCTGTTTTTCGGGCGTCAGGCTCCCCTCTTCCAGGCGGAGGAGGGCTTCTGCGATCAGCCGGCTCCCCAGCCCGCTGAGCCTTTCATAGAGGCTTTCATCCGTCTCCGAATCCCCGATGGGGACCGCCTCCTTTAAAAGCATATCCCCGGTGTCCACCCCCGCATCCATCTGCATGATGGTCACTCCGGTTTCCGTTTCCCCGTTTAAAATCGCCCATTCGATGGGCGCGGCCCCCCGGTATTTCGGCAGCAGGGAGGCGTGGATGTTCAGGCAGCCATACCGGGGCAGATCCAGAATCTCCTGGGACAGGATCTGGCCGAAGGCAGCCACGACGTAAACGTCCGCTTCGAATCCCTTCAGCGTTTCCACCGCTTCCTTTTCCCGGATTCTGGACGGGGTGAATACGGGGATGCCGTGCTTTTGCGCGCAGGCCTTCACCGGCGTAATCTGCACCTTTCCGCCCCGCCCTTTCGGCCGGTCGGGCTGCGTCACCGCCGCGGTCACCGTATGTCCCGCCGCCAGTAGCGCTTCCAGCGGCCCCACCGAAAATTCGGGCGTTCCCATATATACGATCTTCATCCGATTCTCATTCCTCTTCTTCCAGATTTGCGTAATATTCGTCCGTATCCATCAGGGGCCCTTCCACTTTCCCCACATAGAGCTCCCCGTTTAAGTGGTCCGTCTCATGGCAGATCGCCCGGGCCAGAAGCTCCGTGGCTTCAATTTCGTACTCCTGCATATCTTCGTTGAGGGCCACGGCCTTCACGTAGTTGGGACGGGTCACCGTGCCGGTTTTGCCGGGCACGGACAGGCAGCCCTCCCCGCCGGTCTGGGAGCCGGACGTCTCCAGAATCCTGGGATTGATCATCACGATGGGATCCTCCCCCGTGGTGTCGATGACCACGATGCGTTTGAGTATGCCCACCTGAGGGGCCGCCAGACCGACGCCGTTGGCGTCGTACATGGTTTCGAACATGTCGTCGATCAGCTCCCGGATCCGGGGCGTCATCTCCTTTACTTCCTTACACTGTTTTTCCAGGATGGGATCTCCCATCGTTCTGATCATGCGGATTGCCATTGCAGCGCACCTTCCTTTCTTCAGTATGTATGCACCGGGTCGAAGTCGAACTGGCAGCTGCCCTTCGGCTTTTCCTGGCGGCTCCGAAACGCTTCCACCGCGTTTTTGACGGCCACCAGCTTCCCATAATCCCGGTCTTTCACATAAACGCCATAGCGATAAATATCGTTGATTTTCCCAATGAGCGCGGGGGCGGGACCGATGACCGTCATATCCTGCGCAGCCCGCCCCGTTTCCTCCTGCCGGGCCGCCAGCTGACGGGATATGGCGGCCGCTTCCGCAGCGGCTTCCCGGGCCAGCTCTTCTCGTTCCGAGGCCAGCTGAATGGCCAGAATGTGAGCCGCCGGCGGATAGGAGAGCAGCTGGCGGTAGACCATCTCCTCCCGGTAAAACCCTTCGTAATCCTGCCGGGACGCGTGGCGGATGCTGTAGTGATCCGGCTGATAGGTCTGGATCACCACTTCCCCCGGCCTGCTGCCCCGGCCGGCCCGGCCCGCCGCCTGGGTCAAAAGCTGAAACGTCCGCTCCCCCGCCCGGTAGTCGCTCAAGGAGAGGGAGAGATCCGCCGCCAGCACCCCCACCAGCGTCACGTTGGGAAAGTCGTGCCCTTTGACGATCATCTGCGTCCCCACCAGGACGTCCGCCTCCCGGTTGGAAAAGGCGGACAAGATCCTCTCGTAGCTGTCCTTCGTCCGGGTGGTATCCCCGTCCATCCGCAGGACGCGGGCTTTCGGATACAGCCGCTGCAGCTGCTCCTCGATCTGTTCGGTCCCGGCCTTAAACCCCAGGATATAGCGGGAGCCGCAGGAAGGGCAGATCCGGACCGCCGGCTGCTCATAGCCGCAGTAATGGCAGACCAGCCGGCCGTTTCGGTGTTCGGACAGGGAAACGTCGCAGTGGGGGCACTTGCAGACGTATCCGCAGGCGCGGCAGGAAACGAAGCCCGCATAGCCCCGGCGGTTTAAAAAGAGCATGGACTGCTCGCCCCGCTCCAGCCGCTGCTGCAGTTTTTCCTGCAGCCTCCTGGAGAAGATCGACCTGTTTCCTTCCCGCAGTTCCGCGCGCAGATCCTCCACGTAGATGCGCGGCAGGCAGCCGCCGTTCATCCGTTCCTTCAGGGTGAAGAGCCGGTATGCCCCGCTCCGGGCGCGGCTGTAAGCCTCCAGGGACGGGGTGGCCGATCCCATCACAAACGCCGCCCCGTTTAAGCGCGCCAGCTCCTGCGCCGTCTCCCTGGCGTGGTATCTGGGCGCGGTTTCGCTCTTATAGCTGGTTTCGTGCTCCTCGTCCATGACGATCAGCCCCAGCCGGGGAAAGGGGACGAACAGCGCGGACCTGGGCCCGATGATCACGTCGATCTCCCCTTCCCTGGCCCGGCGGCACTGATCCTGCTTTTCTCCGGCGCTCAGGGAGGAGTTCATCACCGATACCCGGTCCCCGAACCTCTGATAGATGTGCAGCAGCGTCTGATAGGTCAGGGCGATTTCCGGGATCAGGAAAACGGCCTGCCTTCCCCTCCTTATCATGCCCTCGATCAGCGCCAGATAAACCTCCGTCTTTCCGCTTCCCGTGATTCCGTGGATCAGAGACGGGTGAAAATCCCCCTCGTCCCATCCTCCCAGTATGTCCTCCACGATCTTCCTCTGCCCGTCGGACAGCGTCTTCTCCTTTGCAGCGGAGGTGGAAAGCCGCACCGGGTTGCGGTAACAGGCCGCGGTCACCAGCCGGATGGCGCCGGCGCTCTCCATGCTCTTTATGGTGGAGGAAGGAATGGCCAGCTTTTTTGTCACCAGCTCCCAGGGAAGAACGCCTTCCCCGATCAGCTCCCGCATCAGCCGGGCCTTCGCCACCTGACGCCGGCGCTCATATTCCTGCAGCGCGGCGCGGGCCTCCTCCCCGCTTAAGTTCAGATGAACCTCTTTCTTTTCTTTCTGAGCCACCTTCCTGCGGGCCGGGAGCACGGTTTTGAGCGCCTGGATCATGGTGGAACCGTACTGCTCCTTCATCCAGGCCGCCAGGGCGATCATCTTCTGCTCCGGATCCTCTTCCCCGGGCACGATGTCCGCAATCCATTTCAGCTTCCCAACGGGATAAGCCGTCTCCTGCGTCAGCTCCGTCACATAGCCCGTGCGCAGGGTATCCCCGGCGCCGAAAGGGATCCGCACCCGCATCCCGGGGCGCAGCCTGTCCGCCAGCGCCTCCGGAATGCGGTAGGTGAAGGGCCGGTCCACCTTTTCGTGGGATATGTCCACGATCACACTCGCAAATTTCTCCATACCGTCAGTTCTTGCAGTCTCTTTCCCGCAAAATATCCGCCACCAGCATCCGGTCGTCCATGGGATATTTCACGCCCCGTATCTCCTGATAATCCTCGTGTCCCTTGCCCGCCACCACGATGATGTCGCCGGGCTGCCCGTGATCAATAGCGTAGGCGATGGCCTCCTTCCGGTCGCAGATGGTCACGTAGGCGCCGTCCGTCTTCCGGATTCCCGTAACGATATCCCCGATGATGGCCTCCGGCTCCTCGAACCGGGGATTATCCGAAGTGATGACGGTAAAATCCGCCAGCCTTCCGGAGACTTCGCCCATGTCAAACCGCCGCTCCCGGGAACGGTTGCCCCCGCAGCCGAACACGCAGACGATCCTGCCGTGTCCGTACTCCTTCAGCGTGGAGAGCAGGCTCTCCAGCGCCATGGCGTTGTGGGCGTAGTCGATGAGCAGCGTGAAATCGTCGGACACCTTCACGGGCTCGATCCTGCCCCGCACGCCGGCCGAAAGCAGCGCCCGTTTTATATCCTCCTTCGATACGGAAAAATGCCTGCAGATGGCCATGGCCGTCAGGGCGTTGTAAACGGAAAAACGCCCGGGCATGGAAATCTGCGCGTCCATTTCCAGAAGTCCCGTCGTCCGAAACGCCATCCCCAGGCGGCCCTGATCGTTGGTAAAGGACAGGTCCTGCGCCCGCAGCATCGCCCCTTCGGACAGGCCGTAGGTCTCCAGGCTGCAGGTGTGCCCCTTCACCACTTCCTCCCAGTGGGCGTCGTCGCAGTTGACGATCCCCACCCGGCACTGCCCAAAGAGCATTCCCTTACACCGCAGGTACTCCCCGAAATCGGCGTGCTCGTTGGGCCCGATGTGATCCGGCTCCAGATTGGTAAAGATCCCGAAATCGAAGACGAACCCCTGCGTCCTGTGCAGCATCAGCGCCTGGGAGGATACTTCCATCACCACAGTATCGCAGCCGGCCTCCACCATCCGGTACAGATACTCCTGCAGAACATAGGACTCCGGCGTGGTGTTGACCGCATGGATATGGTCGTCCCCGATGATGGTCTCGATGGTGCCGATGAGCCCCACCCTGCGCCCGGCGTTTTCCAGAATGGACTTCACCAGGTAGGTGGTGGTGGTCTTTCCCTTCGTGCCGGTGACTCCGATGGAAGTCAGCTTTTCGGCCGGATGATCGAACCAGGCGGCCGCCAGGAAGGCCAGGGCATAGCGGGTGTCCTCCACCCGGATCACCGTCACGTCGCAGTCGGGCGGAAGCTGCACCGGCCCGGATACCACCAGCGCCTTCGCGCCCCGCTCCACGGCCTGCCCTGCGGCGGAATGCCCGTCGAAGTTGGCGCCGCGGATGCAGACGAACAGGCATCCCTCTTTCGCTTTTCTGGAGTCGTAGACCACGGCCGTCACCGGCCGGTCCTCGCATCCCCTCTCACAGGTATAGGCCAGATTGCCCAACAGTTCTTTCAATGGCTTCAATCCCAGACGCTCCTTTCGGTTTTTGTAAAACATCATATCATACCGGCAGCCTTTTTTCAATCGCGGGGCCGTTACAGGTTTTTCACCTTGAACTCCCGCTCCACTTCCCGCCGCTGGTCCTTTTTGGCGATATCCTCCCGCTTGTCGTACTGCTTTTTGCCCCGGCACAGCCCGATTTCCATCTTCGCCCTGCCGTCCTTAAAGTACACTTTCAGCGGCATGATCGTATATCCCTTTTCCCGGCATCTGGATTCCAGCTTCCGGATTTCCGCCCGGTGCATCAGGAGCTTTCTCGTGCGCAGGGGATCCTTGTTGAAAAGATTCCCCTTTTCGTAGGGGCTGATATTCATGCCGTAGACGTACAGCTCGCCCCGGTCCACCTGCACGAAGGCTTCCTTGATGCTGCACTTGCCCTGGCGCAGGCTCTTCACTTCCGTCCCCGCCAGCGCCATCCCCGCTTCATATTGTTCTTCCACGAAATAATCGTGAAACGCCTTTTTGTTGTTGGCGACCAGTTTCTGCGCTTCCTTCGCCATATTCTCCTCCTTATCGCCGTTTTCCCTGCCGCATCGCCCGCCTGTCCCGGCCCGCCGTCAATCCGCCTCCGGATCGATGGCGAACTCCACGCTCCGGGCAAAGGGGTCCGCAGACACGGCCCTCACCGAAATCCGCTGCCCAAGCCTCCAGGTTTTCCCCGTCCGCTCGCCTGTCAGCGCATAGTTTTCTTCATTGTAAAGGAAAAAATCCTCCTCCATCCGGCTTACGGGAATCAGGCCCTCCACCGTATTGGGCAGCTCCACGTACAGCCCCCGGGCCGTCACGCCGGAGATCACCGCCGCGTAACGCTCCCCCAGATGGTCCTGCATATATTCCGCTTTCTTGAGCCGGTCCGTTTCCCGCTCTGCCTCGTCCGCCCTGCGCTGCGCCAAAGAAGACTGCCGGGCCACCCCGGGCAAAATTCCCCGGTAGTGTTCGATCCGGTTTTCGTTCAGCCTGCCCCGCAAAAATTCCCGGATGATCCGGTGGATCTGCAGGTCCGGATATCGCCGGATGGGGGAGGTAAAATGGCAGTAATAGGAGGCTGCCAGGCCGAAATGGCCCGCGCACTCCACCGAATAGGCCGCCCGCTTCATGCTGCGCAGCAGCAGCCTGGAAATCAGGGATTCCTCCGCCGTCCCCCGCACGCCGTTTAAGATCTTCTGCAGCTGTGCCGGATGGATTTCCCCTTCCCTTCCCCTTCTCAAATGATATCCGAAATTCTTCAGAAAAATGTCCAGTTTTTCCATCCGCTCCCAATCCGGCCTTTCGTGAACCCGGTACACGAAGGGCAGCTCCAGCCAGTAAAAGTGCTGCGCCACGGTTTCGTTGGCCGTCAGCATGAAATCCTCGATGAGGCGGGTGGCCACATTGTGTTCGTAAGGCCGGATTTCCACCGGGCGCCCGTCCCGGTCCAGGGAAATTTTGCACTCCGGGAAGTCGAAGTCCACCGCTCCCCTGCTCTGTCTCTTTTTGCGCAGGATCCCCGAAAGGCGGGCCATCTCCTCGAACATGGGGACGAACTCCCGGTACTCCTCCCGCAGCGCCCCGTCTTCGTCCTCCAGGATCCGCTTCACCTGAGTATAGCTCATCCGCCGGTCCACCCGGATCACGGATTCCACGATCTCATAGTCCGTCACGTTCCCCGACTGGTCGATCTCCATCAGGCAGGAGAGGGCCAGCCTGTCCTCCCCCGCGTTGAGGGAACAGATCCCGTTGGACAAAAGGGGCGGGAGCATGGGGATCACCCGGTCCGCCAGATAGACGCTGGTTCCCCGCTCCCTGGCTTCCCGGTCCAGGGCGGAATTTTCCTGCACATAGTTGGATACGTCCGCGATGTGGACGCCCAGCGAATACCGGCCTTCCTTCACGGTCAGGCTCACCGCGTCGTCCAGATCCTTCGCGTCCTCCCCGTCGATGGTCACCATGCGCACGTCCCGCAGATCCCGTCTGCCCTGCCGGTCGGCTTCCGAAACCTCCCCGGCGCAGCGCTTTGCCTGGTTCAGCGCCTTTTCCCCGAAGGCGTCCGGCAGGCCGAACCCCTTCACGATGGAAAGGACGTCCACGCCGGGCGCGTCCCAGGGGCCCAGCACCTCCTCGATCTTCCCTTCCGGGTTCCTCCGTTCGTCCCCGTAATCCGCGATCCGGGCCACCACCTTCATCCCGTCTTCCGCGCCGTTTCGATGCTCCTTCGGGATGAAAATGTCCCGCCCCAGCCTGCCGTCGTCCGGAACCACGAAACCGAAATTGGCGCTCTGCTCGTAGGTCCCCACCACGGAAACCACGGCCCGCTCCAGAATTTCCACAACTTCGGCCTCCTTCCGCCCTCCCCTTCGGGGCGGGAGGACCTGAACCTTCACCGTATCGCCGGGCATGGCCCCGTGGACGCAGCTCTCCGGAATGAAAAGATCTTCCTCCTCCCCCTGGACGGACACGAAGCCGAAGCCCCTGGCTGTGCCCGAAAACGTCCCCACGAGAAACGTCTTCTCCGGGCGGATATATCTGCCCCGCCTGGTCAGGACGGCCGATCCCTCCTCCAGCAGGCTTTCCAGCACCTCTTTCAACGCCGGCCTGTCCTCCGCCTCCACCTGCATGAGGGCAGCCAGCTCCTTTTCCTTCATCGGAACATAGCGCGGATCCTCAAGGAGCGCCATCACTTTTTTCTTTCTTACTTCAAACAAATCTGCCATGATCCCTCCCAATCCCTGATAGCACGAAGAGCTGCCGCAGCAAACGCATCCAAACGTTCGTGCAACAGCCCCTCGCCAAGCAGGAAACTCTGCCTTTATCCGATTCTCATCCCCAGATCCTGCTGATGTTCAAAATCGCAGCGATCAGGAGAAAACTGACGGCAAGCCATTTGGTCAGCTTCACCAGCAGGCCTTCCATGGAACGGCCCTTGTTCTTGCCCCAGTAAGTCTCAGCAGCGCCGCTGATGGCGCCCAGACCGGCGCTCTTGCCTTCCTGCATCAGCACCAGAACCGACAGCGCTACGCAAATCAGTATAAAAATCACAGTGAGAATAATCCTGACAATCTCCATCCTTGACACCTCCCAGCACTAAACATCGCTATCGTATCATATTCTTTCCCATATTTCAAGAAAAAATTAGGACAATTGGAGTTTTCCTGCGCAAAAGGAGCCCTGGGCGGCCCTTTTGGGCCGCGCAAGGCTCCTCTTTTTCAGGATATGTGAATCCGGAATCGATTATCTGCCGAACTGCATATCGTTGTTGCCGGAGTTGGTCTCCCACATCTCCAGCATGTTGATCGGGTCGTTGTAGTCAGCCAGCCATCCTTCACGGCAGAAGTCGAACTTGCCTTCTTTTCTCTCGTTCAGGAATACGGACCACTCGCGGGTCTCCACGGTCATGTTCACGCCGATAACCGCGAAATCCTGCTGAAGGGCTTCGCCGATCTTCACGTTACCTTCCGCATCGTTGGTCAGGTAGGTGATGTTGATGGGGGTTTCAGCGGACAGCATGTTGTTCTCGTCGAACTCAAAGCCCGCGCTCTTGAGCAGCTCGATGGCTTCCGCAACGTTCTCCTCGGTATATTCGGGATCGTAGTAACCTACCTTATCCTCTACCGGATAGGTGTAAGCGTCGTCGTTTTCACGGAACGCGCCGCCCTGTCCGTCCGCCATGCCGGTGGGGATGAAGGTGTTGGCGATTTCCTGTTCCGCCTGCGCGATGGTGTCGACGATGTACTGACGGTCGATGAGCAGGCTGAACGCCTTTCTCATGTTGGCAGCCTGTTCGACGGTCATGCCCGCAAACAGATCGCTGTTCACGTTCCAGCCCGCATAGTAGGTGCCCAGAGTATCGATCTTGTGGAACTCAGGAGTGGACGATACGGTTTCCATCATGTCGGTGGCAATGGTGTCGATGAACTGCAGGGAGCCGTCCGCGAACGCGTTGTAGATGGCGGTATCGTCGGAGCTGAGCATGAAGTTGATCTGGCTTAAGGAAACCTTATCGGCAGCCCAGTAGTTGGGGTTGGGTTCGTAGGTCATGGACTCGTTGTGCTTCCACTCGGTCAGAACCATGGGACCGCTGGTCACGAAACCGGCTTCCAGAGCCCATGCGCCGGGGTTGGTGTCAGCGCCTTCCGCAGCTTCCACAGCCTGCTGGGGTACGGGATAGAACGCGGGGAACGCGCACAGATCCAGGAAATACGCGCAGGGAGCGTTCAGCTTCACGGTGAAGGTCTTGCCGTCTTCGGAAGCTTCGATGTCCAGAGTGCCGTCGTCTTTGGTCGCGATCACGCTGGCCAGATAGGAGTAGTCGGCGCCGGTATTGGGATCCGCCAGCCTCTGCCAGCTGTAAGCCACGTCCTCGGCGTCCAGAACTTCGCCGTCGGACCACTTCAGACCGTCCTTCATGGTGAAGGTATAGGTCATGGCGTCTTCGCTCATCTCATAGCCTTCTGCCAGTTCGGGAACAAGCTGACCGTTCTCGTCGTAAGCGTACAGGCCGGAGAAGGCCAGGATCGCCAGGCAGGCGCCGTCAACGGTGGAGTTGAGGGCGGGATCCAGCTTATCGGGCTCGGAAGCGATCTGCAGATCCAGAGTTCCGGTGGGAGTGGTGGCAAAGCCGAAATACTTGAAGCCGAACAGATTGGAGTAGATGTTGTCCACGTCGGTCTTCTGCAGATAAACGTCGTTATAATAGTACAGCGGCACAACCGCCCAGGTGCTCATCAGCTGATCTTCCGCTTCGTGCATCAGCGCCTCGCGCTTCGCCAGATCGGTCTCGGTTCTGATGGCTGCGATTCTCGCATCGTAATCTTCCCATGCCGGAGCAGCTTCGCTGCTGGGGCCGTGCTCGGTGGATGCAGCAGCCTCTTCCGTGCCCGCTTCCGCCGCTTCCGTGGACGCGGTATCAGCCGCATCCGCCGCTTCCGTGCTCTCCGCCGCAGGAGCGCTGGATTCCGCCGCAGGAGCGCTTCCGCACCCTGCCAGGGAGCCCATCGTCATGCAAGCAGCCAGCGCCAGTGCCAGATACTTTTTTTTCATAACTTCTTCCTCCTTGAAAGATTTTGATATTTATAAAAGTGAAGCGAAAGCTCGCGCCCCCGCCGCTTTTATCGAAAAACTGCAGTCCTCCTACTTATTCCAGCAGGCCACCTGATGTCCGTTGCCGCGATCCGTCAGGGTCGGGCACTCCTTCGCGCAGCGCTCCGTAGCGTATTTGCAGCGGGTGCGGAAGGCGCAGCCGCTGGGCATATGCAGAGGGCTGGGCACATCCCCCTCCAGAACGATCCGCTGGCGTTCTTTGGCCATCTTCGGATCCGGATAGGGCACGGCGCTCAAAAGGGACTGGGTATAGGGATGAATCGGGTTGTCGTTCAGTTCGTTGGAATCCGCGATCTCCACGATGCGGCCCAGATACATGACGGCGATCCGGTCGGATATATGGTGCACCACCAGCAGATCGTGAGCGATGAACAGATAGGCCACGCCCAGCTTCTCCTGGAGCTCTTCGAACATGTTGATCACCTGCGCCTGGATGGAAACGTCCAGGGCGCTCACCGCCTCGTCGCAGACGATGAACCTGGGGTTTGTGGCCAGCGCGCGGGCGATGCCGATCCTCTGTCTCTGGCCGCCGGAAAACTCGTGGGCGTAACGGGTGGCGTGTTCCGCGTTCAATCCCACCAGCTCCATGAGCTGCAAGATCCTGTCCCTTCTCTCCCCTCTGGTCTGATACAGTTTATGCACATCCAGGGGCTCCCCGATGATATCTTCCACCGTCATACGGGGATTCAGGGAAGAATAGGGATCCTGGAATACCATCTGCATCTGTTTTCTCATGTGGCCGATGCTCTTTTCATCCACCTTCTCCCCGTCGAAGAAGACCTCTCCGCCGGTGGGCGCGTACAGCCTGAGAAGGGAACGGCCTACCGTGGTCTTTCCGCAGCCGGATTCCCCCACCAGGCCCAGCGTCTCTCCCGGCCTGATGGCGAAGGAAACGCCGTCCACCGCTTTCAGGGGCAGCGATTTGAACAGGCCTACCTTGATCGGAAAATACTGCTGAAGGTTATTCACCTCCACAAGGTATTCGTTTTTGGATGCTGTTTCGTTGCTCATCCTCTGCCTCCTTTCTCCGCTTCCATCTGCGCCTTGACGTTGAGCCAGCAGGACGCGAAGTGTCCGTCCGGCATCTGCATTTCAGGCGGCTGCTGTTCGATGCAGATCTTCATCGCATTTTCGCAGCGGGGGCAGAACGCGCAGCCTTTGGGCATGTTCAGCAGGTTGATGGGCGTGCCCGGGATGGGGACCAGCTTCTCCCCGATCCGGTCCACGTTCGGGATGGAACGCAGAAGCCCTTTCGTATATTCGTGATGAGGGCGGTAAAAAATATCCTCCGCAGTCCCTCTTTCGCAGACCCGGCCGCCGTACATGACGATGATCTCGTCGCACATGTCAGCGATGACGCCCAGATCGTGAGTCACCATGATGATGGCCATCCCCAGCTTTTTCTGCAGTTTCTGCATCAGCTCCAGAATCTGCGCCTGAATGGTCACGTCCAGAGCCGTGGTGGGCTCATCCGCGATCAGGATATCCGGTTCGCAGGCCAGGGCCATGGCGATCATCACCCTCTGGCGCATGCCGCCGGACAGCTGATAGGGATACTGCCTGACGCGCTTTTCGGGCTCGTTGACGCCCACCAGGGTCAGCATTTCCACCGCTCTCTCTTCCGCGGCTTTGCCCCTGCGGTCCGTATGCAGCTCGATGGCCTCCCGGAGCTGGGAACCCACGGTGAAGACCGGATTTAAACTGGTCATGGGATCCTGAAAAATGATGGAGCAGCATTTTCCGCGGAAGTCCCGCATCTGTTTTTCCGAAAATTTCGTAATATCCTGTCCCTTATAGAGGACCTTACCTTCGTGAATCCGGCCGTTGCTCTCCAGAATCTGCATGATGGAATAGGCCGTTACGGATTTGCCGGAGCCGGACTCCCCGACGATGCCGAGGATCTTTCCCTTATCCAGATTGAAGGAAACGCCGTTGACCGCCATCACCTCGCCTTTTCCCGTCTGAAAGGAGGTGTGGAGATTTTGTACGGAAAGAATTGTCTCGCCCATTTTCTTACCTCCTTAACTTGGGATCGAACGCGTCCCGCAGACCGTCGCCCAGCAGGTTGAACGCCAGGGTGATCAGACAGATCATGACGGCGGGGAAAATCAGTTTATAGGAATATTCGGTAATGCCGGCCCTGGCCGCGTTGGCCAGAGAGCCCAAGGAAGGCATGGGCGCCTGTACGCCCAGGCCGATGAAGCTCAGAAAGCTCTCCGTGAAGATCGCGGAAGGAATCTGCAGCGCAGCGGCGATGATGATGACGCTGATGCAGTTGGGCAGGATATGCTTGCGGATGATCCTGCCGGACTTCGCGCCGCCAACTCGCGCCGCCAGCACGTATTCGTTCTGTTTGATGGTCAGAATCTGTCCCCGGACCATCCTGGCCATGCCGGTCCAGTACAGCAGGGCGAAGACCAGGAACAGGGAAATCATATTGGTACCCAGCTTCTGCAGGAGCGGGAACGCGTCCACGTTCAGGATTTCCCGCAGCACCACGGACAGGAGCACAACCATCAGCATATCCGGCAGGGAATAGATGATATCCACGATCCGCATCATGATCAGGTCCACCGTTCCGCCGAAATATCCGGAAATGCTCCCGTAGATGACGCCGATGATCAGGACGATGATGGCCGCGAACAGCCCTACCGTCAGGGAAACCCTGGTGCCGTAGATGACGCGGACGAAATAGTCGCGCCCCAGCTCATCCGTCCCCATGATATGCGGAAAGAGCTCTCCGCCCGCATCGATATATTCCTGTTCCTTCTCCGACCACTCGAAGGGGGCCATATTGGCCGCCGTCTTATCCCGTTTGCCGTCCACCGTGATGATCTCGGAGTAGCCGTAGGGCACCACGTGGGGGACGATCAGGATCGAGCCGATGATCAGGATCAGCACGATGATGCTGCCCACCGCCAGCGGGTTTTTCATCAGCTTGCGCATCCCGTCCCGGAAAAAGGAAACGGATTCGCTCATCACGTCCTGCTGCTTCTTCTCCTCGTCCGTCGCCTTCTCGAATTTCTTTAAGTCGATCTGAAAGCTCAAGGGAGACTTTTTGGGCATCGTATCGATATCTTTTTTCATTGCATCGCTCATGTTAAGTCCTCCTCCTTTCTCAGTCGAGCTTCACTCTGGGGTCTACGATCTTATAGACGATATCCGTCAGCAGGTTCATGGTCACCATCAGCACCGCCAAGAAGATCGTGGTCCCCATGATCTGCGGGTAGTCCCGGTTGGTGATGCAGTCCACGAACTTCGAGCCCAGGCCGCCGATGGAAAAGATCTTCTCCACCACCAGGGAACCGGTCAGGATGGAAGCCGTCATGGGGCCCACGTAGGTGACGACCGGAATCAGGGCGTTTCTCAGGGTATGCTTGAAAATCACCTTCCACTGCGCCACTCCCTTCGCCCGGGCCGTGCGCACGTAGTCCTGCCCCAGCGCGTCCAGCATGCTGGTTTTGGTCAGACGGGTGATATACGCCATGGGATAGGCCGCCAGCGCGATGACCGGCAGGACATAGTTCTGCTTATCCGCGCTCCAGACAGGAACCCACTTGAGCTTTACGCAGAACACCAGCAACAGCAGGGTGGCGAACACGAAGCTGGGGAGCGAAGTGAACAGGGTGGAAAAGAAAATGATCAGCCGGTCCGGCAATTTGTTCCTGGTCAGCGCGGCCAGGCTGCCGAACACGAGCCCCAGCACCAGGGCCACGATGATGGCCATGCCGCCCAGCCTCGCGGAGATCGGGAAGGACTCCCCGATGATGGTGGAGATATCCCGTCCGGTTTTGGTGGAAATCCCCATGTCCCCGTGCAGCAGATTCTTCATGTATAAAACAAATTGCTGAGGGACCGGCTTATCCAGATTGAAGCGCTGCTCCAGCACCGCCCTGACCTCGTCCGAAATCGCCTTTTCCCCGTCAAAAGGGCCGCCGGGAATGGCGTTCATGGCGAAAAACGTGATGGCGCAGACGATCAGAATCGTAACGATCGCGAGAAAAACTCGCTTAACAATGTACTTTGCCAACTGTATGCACTCCTTTTCTTTTGATATGTCCGCGCGGCATAAACAACTATTCTGCCACAGACGGACACCATGCCGAAAGAAAAATCCCATACACAAAATCGCCGTCGATTCCGTGCAGCATGGGATTTTCACTTCATTGTGCTAAATGGCTTATGAGAGGCAAAACACTTCGGGTCAAGGTGGCCCGAGGTTCGGACAAGCCCTCATGCAAATCGAAAACTGAATAAAAAGGCACCCGGATACGAAGGGAAATGCGCTGTGTGACAGGCCCGCCATGACCTCTGCTTTTGGAGAATACAGTCTCTATAAAACAGAGCGAGCGATCAGGCTCATGCCATAGGTGGGGTAAGGCTGGCTCTACCGGAACAGGCACATAACCCGGATACTTGCGTTTAGTCACAGTCCGAGCGTTGAAGCGGCCTTGCAAGCCGTGATCCGTCGCAGGCAATGAGAACGCCTTGCCATCAGAATGGGGAGAGTTGAAATACTATGGGGCAGAAAGTCTATGCCCGTCCGATGTGCCTGTGATGTAGTAAAACCTGTGGGGAGCCCTCCGGCAATGCTGTCTGATGATAGGCCAACCAATCCGGCGGGGCTCCCCATCTTTTTCTCAAAGGAGTTTCTTATGGAAAATGCGTTTGGGATGTTTCCCGGTTTTGAGCCGGATGAATGGAGCAACGACGCCTGCCGCGGCTATGTCATCATGGCAATGGAGGACTGCGGCTTTTCAAAGAAGGATATTCGTCGTGTTGTGGGACAGCTTTATGAAGTCTTTGATCTCAACAG
>DWXE01000011.1 GCA_019119355.1 Candidatus Eisenbergiella merdigallinarum | reverse complement strand
CCCACAAAGAGGTAAGTGCCGCCGTAGAGGAATCCGTCTACAATCGGCGTTCTCGGCGGATAGACCGTATCATACAGTTCCGTCATGGAAACAGTCTGAAGTCTGCCGCTCCCGGATTTCTCCGGGTTTTGTGCGGCTTGCAGATTGATTTGTGCTGTTTCATTTGCTATAATTTCAGTGTGATTTTTTAATTGCGGCTGCGCCCCATCTGCGCCAACAGATGATAAGGGAGCAGTCGTTTTCATTTTTTCTTTCATTCATCTTCTCCTTTCAGACCATCTAATGTGATTGCGATTACCTGCAACGTGTAGAGCAGTTCGTCATTGTCCGGGCTTAACGCTTCCAGCCGCTTTAATTCTTCGTAGATAGCCGCCATTTGGTTTTTCAGTGCCTTATAAACCCTCGGATTGCCCTGTACCACTACATCCCGGCACAGCAGCCGCCTTGTGATATAGTCCTGCTTCGTCAAGCCCGACAGTGCCACCAAATCATTGAGTAGTTTTGATTCTTCGTCAGACACCCGGAACGCTACCGTATGATTACGCCACCGCCCTTTGTAATCAAGTGTTCTTTCCATTTGCATCCTCCTTATGTCTACGCTCCATTTCCAGTTTCTCCGCCATTTCCGTCTGCACCGTAGGGAATAAGTGAGCATAACGATAAGTGATTTTCTCCGCTTCATGCCCCATGCGCTCCCCAATCGCCAGCACTGAAAATCCCATGTCGATTAACAGGGAAACCGCACTATGACGAATATCATGCACACGAATCTTCTTTACGCCCGCCTGCTTCGCCCCTCGCTCCATTTCGTGATTGAGATAGGATTTTGTGACCGTAAACAGACGCTCGTCCGGCTGAATGTCATACAGCATTTTGGTATATTCCTGCATTTCCTCACAGAGAAAGGTTGGCATTTTGATTATACGATTACTCTTTTTCGTTTTCGGACTTGTGATAATATCCCGCCCTTTAGAGCGGTGAAATGTCTTGCTGATTGTGACCGTCTGCTTCTGAAAATCAAAATCAGCTGGAGTAAGCGCCAGCAGTTCGCCGGAGCGGATTCCACACCAGTAAAGCATTTCAAAGGCATAATAGGAACGTGGCTTATCCATCATGGCTTCGGAGAATTTCAAATATTCCTCTTTCGTCCAGAAATTCATTTCTTTCGGAACCTCATTTCCCATTGTTCCTGTCCGTCTTGCCGGATTGTAGGGCAGGTTATAAAAGTTCACAGCATGATTGAAAATCGCCGTTAACTGAGCGTGTATGGTTTTCAGATAGTCAGATGAATAAGGCTTTCCTTTCTCATCCCGGTACGCCATAAGTTCATTCTGCCATGCGATAACGTCCTTTGCCTCAATCTCCGCTATCTTCCGATTCCCAAAATACGGTAAAATCTTTGTGCGGATTACATGGCTTTTAGATTCCCATGTGCTTTCCTTGACGCGCTGTTTCTTGTCGGCTTCGTAAACCTCAAAGAAGCTGGCAAAAGTCATATCCAACTTTGAGTTCTGTTTCAGCATGACCTCATGCTCCCATGCTTGCGCTTCCCGTTTCGTAGCAAATCCCCGTTTCTGTGTCTGCTTCCGTTCCCCCTTCCAGTTCGTGAAGCGATAGATTACCCGCCACGTTCCCGTAGCATTGTCTTTGTATACAGCCATTCAAATCATCTCCTTTCCGCTTAATCGCTGTAACAGACTTTTTTGTGAAAAAATGTAGCGTTCACACGTCCCGCCACCGTCAGATAGCCCTGTTTCTGTAATTCTGCGTTCAGTTCCCGCACAATCTGGTAGGCTTTTGACTTTGACACCCGCAATTCCGCTGCCACTTCCTCCACAGTCATAAATGATTTTTCTGCCATTCCGTTATCGTCCCCCTTTCCTTTAAAATCTTCGCCGTTCTGCCTCCCTGTTCTGGCAGGCAACCCTGTTCGGCGCTGTGCCAGTCCCTCATATATGAGAGCCGCTCGTTCCATTTCTGGAAGTCATGGCGTTTGTTCAGTTTGGACGGTCATTCAGTTTTTAACTCTTTTTGTTTAAGTTATATTTATAATACTAAATAAATTCCGTTAAGTCAAGTGGTTTGCAGAAAAATATTAACTTTTTTTATTTAAGTTTCTCTTGCTATTCCTGTTGTGCCGTGTTATACTAAATTCAACAAATTTGTTTAAGTCAAGAATGGTTGTATCACTATAACTGCAACGGAGGTTTTACTATGGCAATCGGCAAACGAATACGCTTTTTCCGCAATCGAAAAGGCATGACGCAGAAGCAGCTAGGCGAAATCCTCGGTTTTCTCGGAAAAACCTCTGATGTTCGTATGGCGCAGTACGAATCAGAAGCCAGAACGCCGAAACAAGATCTTGTAAAAGAAATGGCACGTATCCTTGATGTAAGTCCTCGTGCAATCACTGTCCCGGAAATAGACAGCTATATAGGTCTTATGCACACGCTCTTTGCACTGGAAGATATGTACGGGCTGAAAATCGGAGAGATTGATGGAGAGGTATGCCTGCGGCTGGATAAGTCCACCGGCTCCACCTACTCCACTATGTTTGATATGTTCCACGCATGGCAGGAGCAGGCTGCCCGCCTGGAACGGGGAGAGATAACCAAAGAGGAATACGACCAGTGGCGATACAAATATCCCGAATTAGATACTTCAAATCACTGGAAGAAAACTGTACCCTCACAAGGATTAAGTGACTTGATTACACAGGCTTTAAAAGACGAAACTAATTGATTTTCAACCTTAAAACACACATTATTCCTACCGCCTATCAGTTCTTTATTCACGCAAAAAACCTTACCGACTTTTAGCTTCATTTCTAAAAATCAGTAAGGTTTTCTGTTATTGAAGTATTCTGTTATTCAGTGAGTGATACCCAAAATGTTGCCAAATCGTTGCCAGAACTTAAATAAATTTGTTTGAATCCCGCATAAACGCTGGATTCTTACAACTCATTTCATCACTCAAACTCAATCGTCCCCGGCGGCTTGCTGGTGAGATCGTACATCACCCGGTTCACGCCCTTCACTTCGTTGATAACGCGCGTCATCACTCTGGAAAGCACGGAGAAGGGGATTTCCGCCGCCTCCGCGGTCATGAAATCGGAGGTGATCACCGCGCGAAGCGCCACCGCGTAATCATAGGTTCTCTCGTCCCCCATGACGCCCACGGAACGCATGTTGGTCAGGGCTGCGAAATACTGGCCCAGCCCCTTATCGCAGCCGGCCTTCGCCAGCTCTTCCCGGTAGATGGCATCCGCGTCCTGGACGATGCGCACCTTGTCCGCCGTGACCTCGCCGACGATCCGGACGCCTAGGCCCGGGCCCGGGAACGGCTGACGGTAGACGAGATATTCCGGAATGCCCAGTTCAAGCCCTGCGCGGCGAACCTCGTCCTTAAACAGGAGGCGGAGGGGTTCGATGATCTCCTTGAAATCCACGCAGTCCGGAAGTCCCCCCACATTATGATGGGACTTGATCACAGCTGATTTGCCGAGACCGCTCTCGATCACATCCGGATAAATCGTGCCCTGCACCAGGTAGTCCACCGCCCCGATCTTCTTCGCCTCTTCCTCGAAAACGCGAATGAATTCCTCCCCGATGATCTTTCTCTTCTGTTCCGGTTCGGTCACGCCGGCCAGCTTCGCGTAGAAACGTTCCTGAGCGTTGACGCGGATGAAGTTCAGGTCATACTGCCCGTTGGGCCCGAAGACCTCCTCCACCTCGTCCCCCTCGTTCTTTCTCAAAAGGCCGTGATCTACGAACACGCAGGTCAGCTGGCGCCCCACGGCTTTGGATAAAAGCACCGCTGCCACGGAAGAATCCACGCCGCCGGAAAGGGCGCAGAGCACCTTGCCGGTTCCCACCTTTTCGCGCAGCTGGCGGATCGTCGTTTCCACGAAGGAGTCCATTTTCCAGTCCCCGGCACAGCCGCAGACGCCGTACACGAAATTGGAAAGCATCTGTTTGCCTTCCTGCGTGTGCATGACTTCCGGATGGAACTGCACCGCATACAGCTTCCTTTCGGCGTTCTCCATGGCGGCCACGGGACAAACCGGCGTATGGGCCGTAACCCGGAAATCCGCCGGCGCCTTTTCGATGTAGTCCGTATGGCTCATCCAGCAGATCGTCTTTTCCGATACATTTTCAAACAGGGCGCAGGTCCGGTCGGTTTCCACCTCCGTTTTGCCGTATTCGCTGACGGGAGCGGTCTTCACGCTGCCGCCCAGCAGATAGGCCATCAGCTGGGAGCCGTAGCAGATTCCCAGAATCGGGATCCCCAGCTCGAAAATTTCCTTCGGGCATCTGGGGGAATCTTCTCCGTACACGCTGTTGGGTCCTCCCGTAAAGATAATCCCCTTCGGGTTCATCTCCCTGATCCGGTCAAGGCTCAGGGTACAGGGATGGACTTCGCAGTATACATTGCATTCTCTGACTCTTCTGGCGATCAGCTGGTTGTACTGGCCGCCGAAGTCGAGGACGATCACAAGTTCTCTGTCCATTGAGTTCCTCCTGGAGTAAAATCCAAAAACGCCGGCGTTTCCGGATGGATTCCTGATGCCGGCGTCTTATGACATGGTTTTCGGTCACAGCCCTGCCGCAAATCCGCCGCTGCAAGGGCAGTCGCTTCCTGAAGCGCCGCTTCCGCCCCGCGCAGCCGAACTTCACTGACTGCAACAGTATTATAAGTTGAGACGCCTGCCCTGTCAAAACTTTTTTGCTCATATTTGAAAACAAAAATATCAGTTCAGCCATGTGCCATTCATCATTTGACGGATTCCAATGAATTGGCTGCGCAAATGGCTGCTGGCCGTCAAATGATTCCTGTCGGGCATCCGCCCAATAGGCGCATGTGATAAAATGCAGCTTAGGGAGCAGGTTCCCACGCGGCATTTTGCCGCATGTGCCTGCATGGCTGAACTGATACGACAAAAAGGCGATTTCGCAGGTTTCTCCGCATTTTGCGGCGTATTCTGACATATTCTGCCCCGCGCCTCACGTGTTCTGCCCGAAGGTTTCCCACTTGTGCCCCTTATAGCGTATGATATAGCATACGGACCGGAACGCCCAGTCGATGATCATCGCCGCCCAGATCGCCAGCAGCCCGAACCCGAATACGTACGTGAATACGTAGGCTGCCACCACGCGGAACAGCCACATGGAGGCGATGGAAATCGCCATGGGCCAGACCACGTCTCCGGCCGCGCGGAGTGTGTTGGGAATGGAGAAGGAAGGCACCCAGATGAAAATCGCCATCACCGCGTGAAAGCGTATGACCTCCACTGCCATCTGCGCTGCTTCCGGCCCCAGGCTGTAAAAATTGACGATATAGGGAACCGTAAAAATAAGCACCGCGGAAATCGCCAAAATCCCGATCAGCGCGATCCTGCACAGCTTCTTCGTATAATAGCGCGCCTGATCGTACCGGCCCGCTCCCACGCAAACGCTGACGACGGATACGATGGCCAGGTTGATGGCGATCCCGGGAAGAATATCCCAGTTGGCCAGCGTATTGGCCACGGCGTTGGCCGCGATCGCCGCCGTTCCCATGGTGGAAACCGCGCTGATCACCAAGATCTTTCCCAGCTGGAACATGCTGTTCTCCATCCCGTTGGGAACCGCGATATAGAGGATCTTGCCGATGAGCTTCCGGTCGAATTTGAGCCTGACCTGTCCGCACAGGTTGATCACCTTGCTGCGGTTGAACATCAAAGACAGGATGACCAGCGCCGCCACATAGCGGGAAACCGTGGTGGGAATGGCCACCCCGGCCACGCCCATATGCAGTCCGAAAATGCAGACCGCATTCCCGATGACGTTGATCGCGTTCATCAGCAGCGATACCCACATGGTCACCTTCGCGTTGTTCATAGCCCGGAACAGGGCCGCGCAGGAGTTGTATACCGCCAGCGCCACAAAGGAGATGGCCGTGATGATCAGGTAGGTCTTACACGCCTGCATGACGTCCGGCTCGATCTGCCCGAACATCAGATGCAGCAGCTGGTCGTGGGCGAGCAGGAAGAGCGCCGTAATCCCAAAAGCCAGCAGGGTGGAGAAGAGCAAAATCTGCCAGGCCGCCCGACATGCGTCCTCCTGCTTTTTCTTCCCCAGGAAGTGCCCTGCCACCACCGCTCCGCCGGTGGCCAGAGCCGAAAAAATATTGATGAGCAGGATATTGACCGTATCCACCAGCGAAACGCCGGAAACCGCGGCCTCACCCGCCACGGAAACCATAATCGTGTCCGCCATGCCTACCGCGATCGCCAATACCTGCTCAATCACCAACGGAATAATCAGTTTTCTCAAGTCCCTGTTCGAATACAGCATGATCTCCTCTCCCGTATCTCATCTCTTTACCCGAATTTTACATACAGTTTCTTTCATCTTAAACCGTTTTCTGCGCGATGTAAACATCGATTCAGAGATGATGGAGATATTTTTCTCTCGTGGCGAGCCCTCCCCGGATATGGCGTTCGGACTTGTTCACGTCCAGCACCTTCCTGGCCTCCCGCGCCAGGCCCGGATTGATCTGCTCCAGGCGCTCCGTAATGTCCTTATGTACCGTGGATTTTGAAATCCCGAATTGCTTCGCTGCCTGCCTCACCGTCGCGCTATGCTCAATGATGTAGCCGGCAACCGCCATCGCCCGCTCCTCAATATAATCCTTCACAGGGAATCCCCCGTCATACATTTTTTACATTGTATGACGGGATTCTGCGGCTTATTACTGCCCGATTATTGCCCGCAGCATGACGGCATGAGCCCGGCCCCGGCCGGACGGTATATCCGGATATCCTGTCAGTACCAGCGCGTCATGGGGAGGCCGTTGTCGATCCCCTTCGTCATCAGGATCTGGTGCAGATCGATGATGCCGTTATGGAAGGTGGCCGCGCAGGCCGCCAGGTAAAGATCCCACATCCGCACGAAGGTCTCGTCGAACATCCTGCGCACCTCGTCCAGATGTTTCCCATAATTCTTCCGCCAGCACCGCAGCGTGCGGCTGTAGTGAAGCCTCAGGTTTTCCACGTCCAGCACGTGAAAATCGTCCTCCGCGCAGCAGGAGATGATCTCCCGCAGGCTCGGCACCACTCCGCCGGGAAAAATATACTTCTTGATCCAGGCATCCCCGGGATGTTCTTTCAAGGCGCTGATGAAATGCAGGAGGAAAACCCCTCCCGGATTGAGCGCGGACGAAACGCAGTCCATGAACTCCTGATAGTTGCCGCGGCCTACGTGCTCGACCATCCCCACGCTCACCGCCCGGTCAAACTTCTCCTGGCAGGACGGCAGGTCCCGGTAGTCCATCCTCCTTACGGTCAGCAGATCCTCCAGCCCTTCCTGCCGGATCCTCTCCCCAAAAGCGCTCTCCTGTTCCGAACTGAGCGTGATTCCCGTGCCGCGCACCCCGTACTTCCTGGCCGCTTCGATCAGGAGAAATCCCCATCCGCACCCGATGTCCAGAAGGGACATCCCCTGCGACAGATGCAGCTTCTTTAAAATGTAGTCCACCTTGTTCACCTGCGCCTGGTACAGGGTATCGTCCTCGTGCAGGAAATAGCCGCAGGAATAGCTCATGGTCCCGTCCAGCCAGAGACGATAGAAATCGTTGCCGATATCGTAATGGCTGCGCACTTCCTTCTCCTGATTTTTCTTCGACACGGAAGGAAAGAGCAGCTTTTTCAGCGCTTTTTGGTCCGTCGAGAACTTCCCCATCTGACCGAGGAAATGGTCCAGCGCATCGCAGAGATCGCCCTCGACCTCCAGATCTCCCCTCATATAGGCTTCTCCCAGCGCCAGGGAAGTGCTCCTCATCAGCTCCCCCAGCGGGACCGGCCTGTGAAACACAACCGTAAAGGACGGTTCCCCGTCTCCGATGGGGTACTCTTTGCCGTCCATCTTCACCAGAAACGGATGCGCGTCGAACTTCTTCAAAAACGGAATCAGGACATTCTGTTCCAACATTTCCATCCACCCCTTTCGGTACAGATTTTAGTCCCTTTTCCCATGAAGTTCAACGAATCCACGTCTGCCTTCTTCGACAGCGGACGACAGTTCAGCGAGCCGTCCGCCCCTCCGCTTCAAAACAGAAGGCCAGATAAACCAGCATACGGCCGCGCAGCCCACACGCCGTCCCCCGATTCAAAACCGCCCTGGCCTCTCCCCGGGGCACCACCAGATCCTCCATCCGCAGCCCCAGATAATGGCTCAGGGCGTAAAAGTTATCCAGGCTCGGGAGAGCCTTTCCCTGAAACCACCCATAGATCGACTGCGTCGCCGCCAGCCCCAGAAACTCCCGAATCTCCTGAATCGTCACCTGCCGCTTCTCGCACTCCCGCTTCAGCCGCAGGCCGGTCTTCTGCATGTCGATCACCGGATAAATCAGCATCCATCCACTTCCCTTCCGCAGATCTCCAAAGGATTCTCCCGATCCTCCCGTCCCGTTCTCCACTTCTATCATACCGAAAACAGAGTCCAATAATCCGTACCTTCCCTTTTCTTTTCGCCCGCCGCACAGCCATGCGGTTGTCCCCGCGCATCCGGACGGCGCCGACCGTCCCTCATGGATTTGGGCCGCGGGCGGCTGCCCGCGCCGCGGCCTTTCAACAGTTCAATCAAAATGAGCCAAACTATACTGGAGAGAAAAATCTCTCAAAATTCCGGATTCGGGGCTTTCGTGCGGAGGGCAAAGGCGCTCACACCGTCACATAGGTGGTGGCGTTGGAAATCCGGATTCCGGTTTCCAGCTCCACCAGAAATTCCTCCCGCTCTTCCTCCATCCCGTCAGCCCTGCGCAAAATCTCCAGCGGATCGCAGAGGCGCAGCCTTTCGCCGGCCGATTCCTGCGCCATCGCGATGGAGATTCCGGGCCGTCCGGCGGCCTCCGCCCGGCCGGATTTTCCCTTCCTTCCCTTTAAATCATCGCCGTTCTTCCGGGCGGAAGCGTTCTTCTGCCGCCGGGCCCTGTCGGCCTCCTCATACTGATCCCGCATCTGCCGGATCAGCTTCCCTTCAAAATCCGCCATATCGCCGCAGGGGCCGTTGCCCCGCAGCCGGTTGCGCAGGGCCACCGCGGCGGCCACCGTCATCCGTCCCCGGCTGGTATCCAGCCAGACGGACGCGTTGGACGCCAGAACGGCTTCCGTCAGCCTGTCGTATCTGGCGGACAGATCCCGGATCCTCTGCAGCGTCCCCTCCGCCCCGGCCGCAAAGTCCGCCGGGGCCATCCTCTGCCCCCACGTGACGGCCGAACCGGATCCGATCAGATCCACAAACTTCGCCTGCCTCGTATACTTCGCGATCCTCTTGATCAGCAGGTCCCGCTCCTCCAGCGCCTGCACCACCGTCATCCTGCATTCCATATGTTCCGCCTCCCTATCGTCACATACACTATAATGCAAAAAACCGGCTCTGTCATTCAGGTACAAACTGATTGACAAAACCGGTTTTTTATGCTAGAAGAAAGAATCCCGCTTTCAGGATTCCCGATATCCGCTTTTCCGCAGGAATTCCTCCGCGGTCAGGCAGGATCCGGCGCAGCCCAGACGCTCGCAGAGCCGGGCCACAAACGGCTTCTGCAGCCGGGCCTCCTCCAGGACTTCATCCATGGAGAAAACGCTTCCCGCGTCCCCGTCGGCCAGGATCCGGCCGTGCGCCATGACGATCACCCGTTCAAAGCACTCCGCCACAAAATCCATATCGTGCAGGATGGCCAGCACCAGCTTCCCCCGGGATTTCAGATCCCGGATGACCCCGGCGATGGCGGATCGACCGCGGTAATCCTGGGCGATGGTGGGTTCATCGAGGATCACCACATCCGTATCCATGGCCAGGACGGACGCGATGGCCACCATCTTCCTCTCGTTCAGCTCCAGATCATACGGGTTTTCCCCTTCCCTGCCTGCCAGGCCCACCGTCTCCAGAGCCCTCTTCGCCTCCGCTTCGGCTTTCTCCGGAGACATGCCGATGTTCAGGGGCCCGAACATCACCTCGTCCAGCACGTTATATTTGAAAATCTGATCGTCCGGATTCTGGAACACGTACCCGATTTTTCCGGCCAGCATGGCCACGGTCTTTTGGGACGTATCCTCCCCGCAAAAGGAAATGGTTCCGGAAACGGGCCGCAGCAGCCCTTTGAGCAGCTTGACCAGCGTGGTTTTCCCGGCCCCGTTCTGCCCGATCACGGCCGTGGGCCTGCCGTCCAGATCCAGATTCAGCCCCTCCAAGACGGGGACGCCCTCCGTATAGGAAAAGCCGAGCTGCCGGATTTGAAAAAGCGCTTCCTCCGGAGACGGCTTCCGAACCCCCTCTTCCTTTTCTCCGCCGCCCGCCCTCAGCGGCTTCGGAAGATCCCGCATCAGCTCTGCGGCCTCCTCTTCCGTCACCGGCCAGGTGCCGTCCGGAAAGGACTTTCCCAGCTCCCTGCAGATCCGCGTACAGGCCGGGGGACGGATTCCCATTTCCTCCAGATCGCCCCGGGAGAGCACCCTGCGCGGGGAGTCGAAGGCGACCTGGCGGCCCCGGTGCAGCAGCAGGATCCGGTCGCAGTAAGCGGCCAGCTTTTCGATCTTCTGCTCCACCATCAGGATGGTGATTCCCGAACGGGCCAGGCTGTCTACCGCCGCGAAGACCTCCTCGCTGCCCTTCGGATCCAGCTGGGAAGTGGGCTCGTCCAGGACGATCACCTCCGGCCGCATCACCAGAACGCTGGCGATGGCCACGCGCTGCATCTGCCCTCCGGACAGATCGAAGGGATTGCGGTCCCTAAACTGCCAGATATCCAGAAGTTCCAGCGCTTCGCGGGCCCTTCTCTTCATCTCCTCCCGCTCTACCCCCAGATTCTGCATGCCGAAGATCACTTCCTCATATACGTTGTCCCGGGCCCCGGAAAGCTGATTGAAGGGGTTCTGAAAGACCAGCCCCACCTTCTGGCAGAGCGCGGAGACGGGCGTTTTTCCCGCTTCCAGCCCGTCCACCGTCACCCTGCCGCCGTAAGCCCCTTTGTAGAACTGCGGCACCAGGCCGGTAAACGCCTGGCTCAGGGTGCTTTTGCCCGCGCCGTTTTCCCCGATGATCCCGATGAATTCCCCCTTTTCCACGGAAAAGGAAAGATCGTCCAGCGCCAGCCGTTCCGTATGGGGATAGCGGTATTTGAGATGTTCTACTTCGATAAAAGACATGTTCCGATCCTCCATCCGACGACGGCCGCCATCAGCAAAAGAAGGCAGATCGTGATCGCCCTGTCCCCCCGGTGGGCGGGCCGATCCGCCAGATACGTCCGCTTCCGCTTCGAGCCGAATCCCCGCACCTCCAGCGCTACCGCCCGCTCCCTGGTATTGATCAGGGAACTCATCACCACGGGGGAAATCAGCGGCAAAAAGGCTTTCGCCCGGGTCCAAAGGCTCCCTTCCGTCTCCATCCCCCGGCTCCGCTGCGCGTCCGTGATGGTGCTCATCGTCCCCATCATCTGGGGGATGATCTGAAAGACGGAATTGATGATATAGCCGAAGCGGGGAGAAAATCCCCTCTTCTCCAGCTCCTCCACCAGTTCGGACGGGCGGGTGGACAGCACCAGGATCGCAAAGGACAGCAGCATGTTCAGGATGTTGAGCCCGATCCTGCAGGCATAGAGCACCCCTTCCCGGTAAAAACGCAGCGGCCCCACCGAAAAGAGGACGTTGGTATTGCCCTGGTGGAACAGCCCGTGGATCAGGAAAATCGTGAGCAAAATGGTGAAGGAAAACGCGATCAGCGGCACCGTCCGTTTCAGGATCTTCCCCGCGGCCAGGGCGCACAGGCTGACGGCGATGCAGCAGCCGAAGGCCCAGAGCTTCCCGGCGATCAGCGGAATGCTGATGGCCGCTGCGATGTACAAAAGCTTCGTAAAGGGATGTACCCCGGTCAGCCAGGTTTTGTTGTCCACATATAAGCTGATACTTTTCATGGTTTAATCGAGGCTTTCAATCTTCGCGTCGGTTTCATAGAGGGCCGTGAGCTTTTTGGGGAGCCCTTTGAGGATAAAGAAGACCACCAGCAGGGTGATCAGCTTGTCGGGCACGTCCACCACCACTTCGTCCAGGAAGGAGCCCAGCAGCACGGGCATCCCCGCGGCCTGCGTCGCCGCGAACACAGCGTCTCCCCAGACATTTCCCGTCGTCCCTCCCCAGAAGATCACGTTCAGCGGGGTGGAGATCAGCACCGCCACCAGGCCCGCCACACAGGCCGTCGCCAGCGCTTTGGGGAAAGTTTTCATAAAGCCCAGACGGGCCATGATGCCGGCGGCCAGACCGATTCCGAGGCTGGTCAGGGCGTAGATCAGCGTGATATTGTCCCCGGCGGTAAAGCCGTAGATCAGGTTGTTGGCCGCGCCGCAGATCGCGCCGATGATGGGGCCGCCCAGACAGCCGCCGATACATGTCCCGATGGAATCCAGCCAGAGGGGCAGTTTCAGAAAGCTCGCGAACAGCTTTCCCAGATAGTTGATGCCGATACAGGCGGGGATCAGAACGATCGTCGCCGCATCCAGTTTTGTCTTGAACAGTTTCATAAACTCTTCTCCCTTCTCTCCTGTTGTTCTATTCTTTTCAGCGCCATGAGCGCTGTCAGAATCTCATTTCTCTCCCCCGCGGCCGCGGCTTCATCCCCGTCCGCATAGCGTCCCACGCTCTCTCCCACGTCCGCGCGCCAGGGCGAAACCACGTTCAGGACGGAAGCCGTCCGGACGCCCCGCAGCCCGCCGACCACGAAGAGCGCGGCCGTTTCCATATCGGAGGCCAGGACGCCTCGCCGGGACCATTCTTCGTATATCTGCGGGTTCCCGTCTCCGTACAGGCAGTCATGGCTCCGGGCGATGCCCATATGCCAGGGAAACCCCGCCTCGTCCGCGCTGTCCCTGCAGGCGGCCAGCAGGCCAAAATCCGGGATGGCCGGATACTGGGCGGGCGCATAGCCCCGGGAAGCGCCGTCGTCCCGAACTGCACCGCTCACCAAAACCAGATCTCCCAGGCGCATTCCAGGCTGCAGGGCGCCGCAGCTGCCGATGCGGACCGCCGCCCTCACCCCGATCCTGGCCAGCTCCTCCACCGCGATGGCCGTGGAAGGACCTCCCATTCCCGTGGACAAAAACAGCACTTCCATGCCCTCAAATTTTCCCAGAACGCTGCGGTACTCCCGATGAAAGGCGATTTCCCTCGCGTCCTCCAGAAAATCCATGGCGCGGACGGCCCGATCCGGATCCCCGGGCAGGACGGCGTACGCCACCGAAAGATCCTCCGGCAGCTGGATATGCGGCATTTTCCCCATGTTTTCCTCCATTCCGAAGCGCTTTTGCGCTGAGGAGCGCGCGCCAAATCTTAAATTTGGCGACTGCGCAAGGATACTTCGTATCCTGGAATTTGTGACGCTTCGGCACAAATCCTGAGTGAAAAATAAGCCATCGGGCTTATTTTTCACTCTTTCCTCCATTCCGGAGCGCGTTTTGCCCCGACTTGTGCTCCACATATTTTAATAAGATAAAAATAGCATCACAACTCCGGAATGTCAATCTTCACGGCGGCCGGATTCCGTTGCCGTTTGCGCGTAGCGGGAACAGTAACTTGCAAATTTGTCCGGATCCGGGCTATACTGAGAAAAAAGGAGGACGTCCCCATGAAGAAAAAAGATCTGCTCCTGATTATCGATATGCAAAACGTCTATACCGCCGGGCAGGACTGGGCCTGCTGCCGCATCCGTCAAGCCGCGGATTCCATCCTCAGGCTCCTGTCCTCCGGCGCATTTGAAGACGTGATCTTCACCCGCTTTCTGGCTTCCCAATCCCCTTCCGGCGTCTGGAAGGAGTACAACCGGGTGAACGAAGCCATCAACCGGGATCCCTGGAAAAATGAAATGATGCCGGAATTCGCGCCCTTCCTGGAGCGGTATCCGCTCTTTACGAAAAGCGTCTATTCGTCCTTCGCCATCCCGGAAGTACAAAAGGCCGCCCGGTCCGCGGACCGGGTGGCCGTAGCCGGCGTGGTGGCGGAATGCTGCGTGCTCTCCACCGTCCTGGCCGGCGTGGACGCCGGCATACCCATCCTGTATCTGAAAGACGCCGTCTCCGGCCTGACCCCGGAATCCGAACGGGCCGTGCAGGACATCCTCTCCGGCTTCGAACCCCTGCACGTCCGGATCCTCAGCGTTTCCGACTATCTCTCCGGACACGGCGGCGCGCGATGACCTCTCCCGGAGCCCTCAGGGCTGCGCGCTCCCTTCCCCTTCCGGCAGCTCCTCCGCCGGGATGGAGAAGAAACGGCTTCCCGTCAGCCTCCGGAAGAGGTCGGGCGTGGACGCGGCTCCGGTATACCATTTCCCGTTATACAGCACCCTGTCCCCCAGCACGCCCACCGTCAGGACGGACCCGTCCCGGAAAGTGAACTCATACCAGGTGTCCGGATCCCCCTCTTCCTTCGTGGGGAAACGCCTCGCCAGCATCCCCGCCACCTCTGCGGCCCGCACGATTTCTTCCTGATCCATCAAAAGCTTCTGCTCCCCGTTCTGCGTCACCAGCGCCGAAACCAGATCCGTCCGCCTGGACAGCGTCTGCGCCAGCGGGATCCCCTGCAGGAGAAAAAAGGCCAGCAACGTCACGGACGCCGCGATGACGATGGGGGCCGCAAACCTCAGAGCCTTTCTCCATCCTCTCTGCTCTTTTCCATAGCCGTCATTCATCCGCATCTTCCTCTTTTCCGTATGATTTTCTCACAGGAAGTATAGCACATGCGGGCCGGAAAAATCAATCCGCGCCGGATCACTGCACGGGGCGAAGCCTGTGCCGCCCGGCCCCGGCTGCCGGATGGGCCAGCACCCAGTTCACCGTGTCCTTCAGGGTGACGCTCATATCCCGCGGGCAGTAGCCCAGCTCCGCCGTGGCCTTGTCGTGGGAAAAGCGGCTGTTGCTCCCCAGCGTGTACAGGGAATAGCGGGTGTAGAGCGGCCGCTGCTTTCTGGCCTTCGCATAGAGCTTCAGCCCCGGCAGCGCGGCCCTGGCCGCCCAGGCCGGAAGGGTGCAGAGCCGCTTTCCTCCATGGAACCGGCGGATCATTTTCAAAAGATCGCGGATCTCATATCTGCCGTTGGACAGGATATAGCACTCCCCCGCCCTTCCCTTCTGCGCCGCCAGCAGACAGCCCTTCGCCACGTCCCGCACATCCACGAAATCGTAGCCCCCTTTCACGCAGGCGGGCAGCTTCCCCCGGATATAATCCGCCACCAGCTGCACGATATGGTTCCCGGCGCTGTCGTAGGGACCCAGGATCCCGGAAGGGTGCACCACCACCGCATCCAGCCCTCCGGCCGCCGCGTCCAGCACCGCCCGGGTGGCGGCCGCCTTGCTTTTGGCATATCCGCCCACCACCGCGCCGGGGGAAAAGTCCTTCACCTCCCTCTGTACGAAGGGAGCCTCCCGCTCCGGAATGGCGTGCACCGAGCTGACGTATACCAGCCGTTTCGCAGAATACTCCCGGCACAGTTCCAGAACGTTCTTCGTCCCGCCCACGTTCACCTGCCAGAGCCTTTCCGAAACCTCTCCGGATATGTCCACGATCCCCGCCGCATGGACGACGTAGAGCTCCCGTCCCTTCATCCCGTCAAGCAGCGGGCGCAGGCTCTCCTTATCCGTCACATCCCCGTAAAAATACCGGACGCAGGGTGACTCCGGCGCCTGTTGGCCCGGAAGGAGCAGCCCCCTCACCGCCTCCCCCTCCCCGGTCAGCAGGCGCACCAGCGCGCTCCCCAGATGGCCCCCCGCTCCGGTCACGATGAAAATCCTGTCCTGCACGATATTCCTCCTTTCAACACTGTGTTGAGAAATATTCCTTTCTGTACTATAATGGTTCCAACGGCACTCCACGCTCCGGAACCCCTTCTGATTCCATTATAGGAGGGGTGGGCGCAGGGGACAACGGACAGATTTCTCCCTTCCGGACCGTTGCCGGACAGATTCGACATCATCTGTCCCTTTTGTACGGGATTTCACGGAATGTTCAGATTTATCGGGAAAGGCGCTTATGAAAGAAAGAGGACGGGATCACCGCACGCGGGTGACGAAAATGTTAATCCGAAAGGCCTTTACGCAGCTTTTGAGCACCAGGCCTATCCAGGCCATCACCGTCAGGGAGCTGTGCGAAAGGGCAGGGATCAACCGGGGGACGTTTTACGCCCATTACCGGGATATTTATGATCTGATGGAACAGATCGAAACCGAAATGATGGAGGATTTCCAGGCGGTTCTGGAACCGCTGCTGGTGGCAAAGGGACCGGATCTGACTCCCCTGAAAATCACCACCAGCATTTTCCAGTGCCTGAAGGAAAACGCCGATATCTGCACCGTAACGCTGGGGCCCTACGGGGACAAAACCTTCGCCCGGCGGCTGATCAACCTGGGGCAGGAACGGTGCCTGGAATCCTATACGGCCTTCTTCGAGGGAGCCAGCCGGAAGCAGCTGGAATATTTCTACTCCTTCGTCTGCGCCGGATCCATCGGCCTTCTGGAAAAATGGCTGTCCGAAGGGATGCAGCAGAGCGTGGAGGAAATCGCCCGCATGACCGAGGACATCATGATGTACGGCATCGGCTTCCTGCGGTCATCCTGAAAAAAAGAACCCTTCTGTCCATAAAAGGGGGGAGGGACAGAAGGGTTTAAAAAGGGGGTATAGTATATAAAAAAGAGGGGGTCGGCTGTCCGGTCACGCAACCGCGAATCTGCTGATTTCGCGTACGAAATCGCTGCTGTCGCCATGGCACTGGACGGTCAGAATCTTCGCTAGCCCCAGGCTGATGATTCCCAGAATCGATTTGGCATCGACCATTGCGGAACCACAACAGATATCCACGTCAAAATCGCATTTCTCAGCTGCTTTTACGAATTCTCTCACGTCTGCTGTTTCGTTTAACTTAATCCTGATTTGGCTCATCTGCGCCACATCCTTTCCTTAAAACAACATCGGTTAACAGCCTTATTGAATTGAACTTTCGAAGGCGTTTCTCTTTCCCGCCGTTCGATGATTTTATTTTATGCAAATTGGGAAATTTGTCAACAGCCCCGAAAATTGTATGAATCCCGGTACATTTGTAGAAATTTTTGAAGATTTTTTCTCCCTCCGCTTTTCCCCCGAAAAATCTGTCGGGAAAATTTGAAAAATCTGTAAACCCGCGGGATTCCTTCCATTTTTTCTGTATAAAACGGCGGGGAAAAATCCGGAAATTTTTGTAAGAAATTTCTTTTTCTCATCCCGCCAGGCAGAAGGCGGCGGCCGCCAGCAGGACCTGCAGGATCACATAGCGCACCACCACCTGGGTGTCCGACCACCCGCAGTTTTTCCGCACGTGATCGTGCAGAGGGGTCCTGGTGTTCTTCAAAATGGAGATCTTAAGGAAGCGCTTTAAAAACACCTTCACCAGGCCGATGCCCCCGTCCGCCAGCATCACGCCGGCCAGCAGAAGGTACAGAAAGGGATGCCCCGATTTCAGCGCCACCACGGCGATGTAAAAGCCCAGAGCCCTGGAGCCCGCATCCCCCATCAGCATGCTGCTGGGGGACGTATTGAAATACAGGTAGGCGAAGAGCACGGCGATGAAGAGAAAATTCGCCATGGCATATTCGGCCAGGATCCCGGAAAACAGCAGGGAAAAGGCCAGCAGCGTCACGCTGCAGAGGCTGGCGCACAGCCCGTCCACCCCGTCGGTGCAGTTGGTCACGTTCACGGAAACCCAGAACAGCGCGACCCCCAGCGCGAAGAAGAGCGCTTTCGGGATTTCCACTTCCCAGGGGCCGATCCCGACGACGGAGGAATTGAAGTTCAGGAAAGTCCCCACCGCCACGGCAGCGATGATCAGGTCGATCAGCCCCTTCTTATACTCGTTCCAGGGATGGTCCGAGGCGTCGTCCAGATAGCCGCTCAGCATCATGGCGAACAGCAGGATCGCGTAGATCGCGAATTCCCTGTCCACGGGCAGAAAGAGAAAGCAGCCCGCCAGAAAGCAGAGGACGAAGGTCAGCCCCACGCCCCGCAGCTTTCCTTTGGACAGATTCCCGTTCACCGCGAACTCCCTCCCGTGGTCGCTGGGCAAAAACGGAAACGGGTGCTTCAGCAGGAAAAAAGTCAGCCCGAAAATCACCAGCATCCCCACCATCAGAATCTGGTTGGGGGTAAAAAACCGAATCAAAAACGAATACATCTCCCCTGTTCCTCCAATTTCACAGCCCTTCCGTTCAGCCCTCCTGCACGGAAGCGATCAGGCTGTCCGCCAGAGCGTCCAGGCCGTCCGCCTGTTCCTCCTTTAAGGTGGAGCAGAGGGTGAGCCTGTTCTCCAGCACCTTCATGCCCTTTAACTCCTCCTGTACGAAGCGGCCCATCAGCTCTCCGCTCTTGCACGCCCAGGTCCCGTTTTCGATGATGGCCACCGTGCGGTTCTGCACGTTGAGCCCCTTCATATCGTTGAGATAGCTGTGCATCACCGGATAGATCTCCATGTTATAAGTAACGGAAGCCAGGACGATATGGCTCAGGCGGAAGGTTTCCGCGATGAGCTGGGAAACGTGGGTGTTGGAAACATCGTAAACCGCCACGCTGGTCATGCCCTTTTCGCACAGTCTGGCCGCCAGCGCCTGCGCCGCCGCCTCGGTGTTTCCGTACATGGAAGCGTAGGCGATGAGCACGCCCTTTTCTTCCGGCACATAGCGGCTCCACAGATCGTATTTGCCGATGAACCAGCCGATATCGCTGCGCCACACGGGGCCGTGCAGCGGGCAGATCATGCGGATGTCCAGGTTCGCGGCCTTTTTCAGCAGCGCCTGCACGGGTGCTCCGTACTTGCCCACGATATTGGTGTAATAGCGGCGGGCGTCTTCCAGCCAGTCGCGCTCGAAGTTCACTTCATCGTTGAACAGCTTTCCGTCCAGCGCGCCGAAGGTGCCGAACGCGTCCGCGGAGAACAGGATCCCTTCGGTCTGATCGAAGGTCACCATGGCCTCCGGCCAGTGCACCATGGGCGCGTTGACAAAGGTCACCACATGATGCCCGAAGCTTAAGGTCTCCCCCTCCTTCGCGGCGATCTGTTCGTGCCTGTCCACGTCGAACCCGAACTGGCGCATCATCACGAACGCCTTGGGCGTGCTGACGATCTTCGCTTCCGGATACCGCAGCAGCACCTCCTCCAGGGACGCGCCGTGATCCGGCTCCATATGGTTGATCACGATGTAATCCAGCTTTTCCCCGCCCAGCACGTATTCCAGATTCTCCAGAAACTGCCGGCAGGCGGACCAGTCCACCGTGTCGAACAGCACGTTTTTCTCATCCTTTAACACATAGGCGTTGTAGGAAACCCCTCTGGGAATGGGGTGGATATTCTCAAACAGCGCGAGCCTGTGGTCGTTGGCTCCGATCCAGTATAAGTCTTTCGTCACGTTCCTCACACAATGCATCTTTTCTCTACCTCCAGAATTTTTCCGTATTTTTCGTTCTCTTTCATTCGCGGGGCATCCCGTGCGCGGAATCTCCCGCCTATATTGGTTCTATCATAAAAGGGCTGAAAAGACAAGGGGGCGGCGGGATTTCCTGAATTGCGCCGTCCGGTGTAACGGACCGGTTTCCTGCCGGAATATATAGGTAAATGTAGATACGCTTCCTAATCTGACGGCTCCCGCGCCTCTGGCAGTCTTTTTTCCCTTCTTTCTCCCATCCTGCTTTCACAGATCACGCGAATTTCGGACTTCTTCTCACGTCTTTTTTGCCGACGCGGCGCCGCCTGTCTGAATTTGGCCCCATGATGGACAAGGGCGCTTTCGCTCCTTGTTCATCGAGGGTACCCTCAGCGGGCCAGAGGCAGCACCGCATAAAAGCAGTTCATCCCGTCTTTGTATTCCACACCCATTTTCCCGCCGTGACGCCGGGCGGCTTCTCCGGCGATGGCCAGCCCCAATCCGAAGCTTCCGTCCGTTTCCCTGGCCGGATCGCCCCGGTAAAACCGCTGGAAGAGCAGAGCCCGCTTCTCCTTCGGAATCTCCGGCCCCTGGCTGTTCACCCAGATCCGGGCGGCCTTTTTCCCGCACCGTTCCAGCCGCACTTCCGTCAGGCCGCCCTCAGCTCCGTATTTTACCGCGTTGTCCAGAAGGGCCTGGATCAGCTGCGCCAGCTGACCTCCTTCCCCCATCACAAAAATCCCCTCTTCCACCCTGGTTTCCAGCTGCTTTCCCTCCTGAAAAAACAGCGGATCGAAAACAAGGGCCTTTTCCGTCACCAGCCCGCTCAGATCCAGGCGTTCCCGCGCCCGTTTCCCTTCGGCGCAGGCGTCCCCTTTCGCCAGCAAAAGCAGGGATTCCACCAGCTTTTTCATGGCCGCGCACTCCTGGTTGATGTGGGACAGCCACCGGTCCGTCTCCTCCGACAGCCCGCTGCAGCGCTGCGCCAGCAGGGCCGCATCCGCCGTGATCACGGTCAGCGGCGTTTTCAGCTCGTGGGATGCGTCCGCGATAAAGCGCTTCTGCTGCCGGACGGAATCCCGGACCGGCTTCACCGCCCATCCGGAAAACAGGCAGGACAGCCCCAGGAAAACGATCCAGATCCCGGCGCAGGCCAGCCCACCATAGCGCAGGATGCCGCTGCGCAGGGAATCCCCGTAGGAGGTGTCCACGAAGACCAGCAGATGCCCCTCCGGCTGCTCCCGCCGCAAAAAGCGCAGATGATACCCGCTCAGGACGCCGTCCGCCTCTTCGGCCTGCATCCCCAGAAGGGCCATCCGTTCCCGGAATTCCGCGTCCGGAAAGAACGGATCGTAGCCCGCTTTCGTCACCACCCTGCCGTCCGGCTCCACCAGCACCGAGAAATACGGGATCCGCACGGAACTGCCCGGCTCCGCCAACAGCTCTTCCTCTCCGCCGGAAAGCCCCCGCTCCAGCGCCAGTCCGCTTTCCCTGTCCCCTTTTTGCCTGACCACGGAGACCAGGGCGCCGAACGTCACCCCGATGACCGCGGTCACGATCAGCATGTTGTACAGAATGAATTTCAGCCTCAGCCTGCCGATTTCCTTCATCGTCCTTCTTCCTTTCCCTGCGGGCCGCCGATCCCGCACAGCCGGTATCCCAGCTTCCGGCTGGTCACGATGGCCACGTCCGCCTTCAGAAACTGCAGCTTTTTGCGCAGAAAGGAAATATAGACTTCCGCGTTGTTCTCCACAGCGTCCCGGCTGTCTCCCCAGACCCTGAGCAGCAGCGTTTCCTTCGATACCACCCTGCCCTGATTCGCCATGAGGATCCGCATGATCTCGTACTCCTTTTTGCCCAGCGGAATCGATCTGCCGGGCCCTCCCAGGGAATAGTCCGCCTGGTTGAGGGAAATGTTCCCGCAGGTCAGGCATTCCGGAACCAGGTCCGCCTGCCGCCGCAGGATCGTCTTCATGACGGCCTGCAGCTCCTGCATATCGAAGGGTTTGGTCAGGTAATAATCCGCGCCGCTTTCCAGCCCGCATACCCGGTCCTCCACTTCGCTCCTGGCCGTCAGAATCAGCACCGGGATCTGGCACTTTTTCCTGCGGATCTCCTTTAACACCGAGATCCCGTCCTTTCCCGGCAGCATCAGGTCCAGAATCGCCGCGTCGTATCCTCCGGCCAGAAGGAGCCCCTCCCCCATCGCCCCGTCCCCGCAAAGATCGCAGTCGTACCGGTGGCGCAGGATATCCCGGATGGATTCCGCCAGCCTGCGGTTGTCCTCTATGATCAAAATCCTCATCCCGTCCTCCTTCCCGGAAAAGCATCCGGATCCCCTTTGTTTTCAGAAGTATCATACCGGATATCCCGGGGAAATTCAAGAAAATGCGGGCCCGGACCCCTTTCAGCACAGCTGAGCTTAAGTCCGGGCCCGCGCCCGCATTTCCCGCAGGTTTCCCGCCATATTCTTCGCTTATTTTTACCGGCTTCGGATCTCCCTGCGCATGAAGCTGATGTAGGAAAGGGCGAAAGCCACCGCCGTCAGCGCCAGCAGGCCCACCAGATGAGGCCATACCAGAAGCAGGCTCTGGCCCGCGGAAAGATACCCGCTGATGGCGCCGGAAAGCTGCTGCGGCAAAATCACGTTCGTGGACCGCACCGTGGGATCCATGATGGTGGAAACGGCTTCGCTGTACAAATAATACGGCGACAGCCGGTTCAGCGCCAGCTGGCAGTCATAGTAGTCCAGCAGCTGCCCCACCGTGGCCACCTGATCCGCCGGATACAGCGCGTTGGTCACGATGTTCACCACCAGGGACATGAAGAGCGCGAAGAAAATCCACAGGGCGATGACCACCATGGCCGAGGTTGCCGCGTGTCTGCACAGCACGGAAAAGAGGATGGACAGCGCCAGCCAGAAACAGATATAGACCGAGGTGAAAAAGAGCAGGGCCGCCACCCGGCCCACCTCGTCCGCCGAAGGCGGGATCCCCGTGGTGAGAAGCCCCACGGCCCCGATCACCAGCCCCATGGAAAAGACCATGAGAAAGATCACCGTGGCCCCGGCCAGAAATTTCCCGTTGATGACGCAGTCCCGGTAAATGGGCTGGGACACCAGCCGGTTTAAGGTGCCCTCCGAGCGTTCGCTGTTGATGGCGTCGAATCCCAGCGTCAGCCCCACGAAGGGCCCCAGCAGAGCGATGAAGGACGTAAACGACGGGATGGAGTTCCCGCTTAAAGTAAACAGTTTCAAAAAGATGTAATCGGAATCCGAGGCCACCGCATCGGAGAGCACCGATACCGCCCCGTATACGCTTGCGAAGCTGGTCAGCAGGATCAGGCACAGCACGATCAGAAACCGCCTGCTCCTGATATGGTCCGCCATCTCCTTGCGGTACAGCGCCCCGAGGCCGCTCATGAGGCGGCGTCCCTCACCTGTTTTTCCGGAATGAAAGAAAACGTCCGCCTTTTCTCTGATCAGACTCAACATGCTCTTTCTCTCCTTTCTCAAAGTACCTGCGGTAGATCTCGTCCAGATCGCTCCCCCTCTGCCTCAGGTGGGAAACGGTGTATCCGGCCTGCAGGGACTTCCGGATCAGTTCCCTCCGCAGATCCGTGCGGGAATAGATCACGTAGTATTCCCCCGTATGCTCCACCCGCTCCACGTTGCCCAGCTGCTTTAACAGGGTTCCGAAGCCGTCGTCGTTGGGAACGGCAGCCGTCTCCAGCACATAATGCCCTTCCTGCTGCATCTGCCTGGCCAGTTCTTCGATATGGCCGCAGGCGATGAGCCGGCCTTCCACGAACAGGCCCACCCGGTCGCAGATCTGCTGAACCTGATAGAGCTGATGGGAGGAAATCAGAATGGTCCTCCCGTCCTCGTCCGCCAGCCCGCGGATCATGAGCATCAGCTCCCGGATCCCCTCCGGATCGATCCCCAGCGTGGGCTCATCCATGATCACCACTTTGGGATCCTTCATCAGCACATCCGCCACGCCCAGCCTCTGGCGCATCCCCCTGGAGTAGGTTCCGGTCTTTTTGTCCGCCGCTTCCAGCATCCCAACCTTTTCCAGCAGTTCCTGGGCCCGCGCTTCGATCACCTCTTCCGGCAGGCCGTTTAAGCGGCCGGTGAAGCGCAGATTTTCCCTCCCGGTCATATCCTGATAGAATCCGACGTTGTCCGGAAGGTATCCCACGATCCGCTTGACCCCGATGGGATCCCGGGTGCAGTCCTTTCCGTCGATGAAGGCCTTACCCGCGGTGGGCTCCGTCAGCCCCAGAAGCATCAGGGTCGTGGTCGTCTTGCCCGCCCCGTTGGGGCCCAGGAGCCCGAACACCTCTCCCTTTTCGATCTCCAGGGTCAGATCGGAAACCGCCCGCTTTTCCCCGTAGGCTTTCGTCAGGCCCTCCATCCGGATCATGCTCTCTTCCGCCATGGAAATCCCCCCTTTCCTCTCCTGCTCATGGGATTACCTCCTGCCGTATTTGTGAAAGACATATCCGAGGCCGGCCGCCACCGCCAGGATGATGAGGACGGCCACCAGGCCCCAGAGGGTCCCCGTTTTCACCGATACCCTGAATTCCGCCGTGGAGCCGGCTTCGTCCGTCTGCGCGGTAAAGGAAGCCACATAGTCCCCGGTGATGGCGTCGGATCCGGGTTTCACGTGGGCGATCACCTGCACGGTGCTGCCCGCCGGAATGGATTCGATCACGTTTTCCTCCAGATCGTTATAGGTCACGGTCCAGTCCGAAGGGAGGGAAGAATTGATGGATACGTTCTGCAGGTCCACGTTCCCCGTATTGGTCACGTTCAGGGTCACATCCGATTCCTGTCCGGCGTGGGCGTCGAAGCTTAAGCGCCCGTCCGGCGTTCCCAGGCTCACCCCGTAGGTGCCGGTGATCACCACCTTTAAGTCCGTGCTCAGCGTCTCCTCGGCGGAAACGGCGCTCAGGGAGATCTCATACTCCCCGGCCGCAACTCCTGCCGGCGGCGTCACGGCCACGGTCAGACCCTGGCTGGCGCTGGGATCCACTTCGATGCCGGCCACCGTGGCGGATTCCCCGGAGGGGGTAAAGGTCACCTGCCAGCCCGCGGGCGCGTTGGACGAAAGGCTGTAGGAACGGGACGTCAGCCCGTTGTTGATGAGGGTGGTGGAAAAGCTGAAGCCGGTGTCGGAAGTGCCTTCCTGCTCCGGATATTCCGAAGAGAACGTGCCCTGTCCCGCGTTGACCTCGTTGACGGCGAAGGAAAGGGTCAGGGAATCCGAAATCCCCTCTCCCGCGGAGGCGTCCACCCGCGCCTGATAGGTGCCTTCCTCCAGTTCATCCGGGATCGTCAGATGCAAAGTCACCTGCGCGCCGGCTTCTCCCGTTCTGGCGTGCACCCGGTTGACCTCATAGCTGCCTCCCTGCAGATAGCCGTCCCAGCCCTCCGGCAGGGATCCGATGGACAGATCCACATCCTGTCCGCTTCCGGTGGCGTTGTCCACGTTAATCGCGATGTCCAGGCTCTCTCCGGGCTTGACGGTGATGCCCGGATAATCCGTACTCAGTTCCAGTCCCCCGGCCGCCCAAACGGGGCCCATGCTGTTCCAGAACAGGAACAGGAATAAAACTGCTGCCAGACAGACAGCTGCCCAAAGACGCATCCGATGATTCCGCCTTTGGGCATTCATTGCAATCGCTTTCTCCATAAGTCTCCTCCTTTTGCCGAAACGGCAATTTGTTTTGTCGTAGACTATCTTATCAGAGAAAGCTTTAGCCAACCTTTAGGAAATTTGAAAATACTGTGAAAGTCCATCCCCCGGCGGGCGGCCTTCACTCGCCGTAAATCCTCCGTCTCAGATATTCGATGTTTCGCCCGAAGTCCACCTCCAGCACCGCCATTCCGCGGATGGTGGCGTTCTGATAGCTCCCCTCCACCGGCACGCTGCCCTGCTGGAGATCGTAGGCGAAGAGCTTCCCGGCATCCAGCGTCAGCCGCAAAAATTCCCCCTGCGTCAGATTGGTGGTCAGGTTGGACAACAGCCCGTCCAGCACCTCTTTCGGATTGGTCAAAAGAGCGCCGGGGAGCCCGTCGATCACCGCGGAAAGCACCTTCCGCTGCCGCTCGGTCCTGCCGAAATCCGTCCCGATATAGCGGTTTCTGGTGTAGGCCAGGGCCTGGGGGCCGTTTAAATGGATGAGCCCGCTCTGAGAGGTATCCAGATAGTCCGTCCCCTCCGGGCGGCCGGTGAGCTGGTTGTACTCCACCAGATACCCGTTGACGTACTCCACTTCTTCCGCCGTCAGTTCCAGATCCACGCCTCCCACCGCGTCCACCAGGTTGGCGAAGGCTTCGAAGTTCACCTGCACGTAGCGGCTCACCGGAATCCCGAAGTTTTCTTCCACGGTCTCCATGAGCAGCTGCGGGCCGCCGTAGGCGTACGCCGCGTTCAGGCGGTTGCCGTCATGCCCCGGGATCTCCACGTACATGTCCCGGAGCAGGGAAATCATCTGGACGGTCTTCGTTTTGCTGCTGATGGAAATCAGGATCATGGCGTCTGACCTGCCGTCCTCTCCGTTTTCCCGGGAGTCGTTGCCAATCAGCAGGATGTTCGTGACCCCGTCCTGACGCAGGGCGCCCGCGCCCTCCGCCCCCGCCTGTTCATGGGAAATCCTCCCGTACAGGGAAACGCCCGCGATATACCAGCAGACCGCCGCGGCCGCAATCAGGACCGCCGCGGCGATCACAAAAATTTTCCATCCGGATTTTCTCTTTTTCCTCGTCCTGCGCGCGCTCATAGTCCTCCTTTTCCGATCCCGTTCATTTCATTTCAATGGCCTTTTTGGGGCAGGAAGAAGCGCACAGCCCGCAGCTGACGCATTTGGGCGCGTCCAGCTTCCAGATCCTGCTCCCCCGGTCCACTTCGATGGCTCCCTGGGGGCATTTCTTTGCGCAGAGCGTGCAGTAAACGCAGGCTTCCGGATTCATGGCGGGCTTTTGGGGCGCTCCGCCCGCGGGCTGGGCCTTTTTCGGCAGGGAGATCGTCTCCTTCGCCTTATGCCGATCCGGTTTCGTATAGCCGGGCACGATGCTCAGGCACTTTTTCGGGCAGAGGTTGGCGCAGCTGCCGCACTGCACGCAGTCGAACCGGTTGATGGTCCAGGTGCCCGCCGTCCGGTCCACCGAGATGGCCCCGGTGGGACAGGAACGCATGCATAGCCCGCAGCTGATGCACTCCGCCGCGTCGATTTCGATATGGCCCCGCATCCGCTCCGGGAACTGCGCCGGTTCGAAGGGATAGGATGTGGTGGCGGGCTTGTGGAACAGGTTTTTCATCGCCGTACGGGCATAGGCGAAAATCTTCGTATCGTTCATGAAATCACCTCTCTGTACAGCTGATGCACGGGTCTATGGTCAGGATGATCAGCGGCACGTCCGCCAGCTGGCAGCCCTTCATCAGCTCCACCATGGGCGGGATGTTGCTGGTGGTGGGCGTGCGCAGGCGGAACCGGTCCAGATTCTTCGTCCCGTTCCCCTTCACGTAATAAATCGCCTCGCCTCTGGGCTGCTCGATGCGCATGAAATATTCCCCGGAAGGGTTGCCCTTCACCGGAACGCTGATGGGGCCCTCCGGGATCTTATCGATGGCTTCCCGGATCAGGCGGAAGGACTGCAGGATTTCCTTTAAGCGCACTTCGCAGCGCGCGTAGGCGTCTCCCGCCTTCGCCGTCACCGGCTCCACGTTCAGATCCCCATAGGCCGCGTAGCCCAGCATCCGCACGTCGTATTCCTCTCCGCTGGCCCGCAGCATGGGGCCCACCGCTCCCTGCAGGATCGCCTGTTCCCGGGTCAAAACGCCCAGGCCCTTCAGCCTGCTCTGCACGGTGTAGTCCTTCAGAAACGTCTTGAGCAGGGGCGCCATATTCGCTTCCATATCGTCCACGGTGCGGGCGATGGCCGACAGCATGGAGCTGTCCATATCCTTCAGAACGCCGCCGATGCAGTTCACGGAGAAAATCACCCGGCCGCCGGTGGTGGCGTCGAACATATCCAGGATTTTCTCCCGCAGCCTCCAGGACTCCATGAACAGGCTTTCGAAGCCCATGGCGTCCGCCAGGAGCCCCAGCCACAGCAGATGGCTGTGAACCCTGCTCATCTCCATCCAGATGGTGCGCAGGTAGCTCGCCCTTCTGGGAACCTCGACGCCCATCACGTGTTCCACCGATTCGCAGTAGCCCATGCCGTGGCCGCAGCTGCAGATGCCGCACACGCGCTCCGCGATATAGACATATTGTTTGAAATCCCTCTTTTCCACCAGCTTTTCCAGCCCTCTGTGGATGAAGCCGATGCTGGGGATGGCCCCCACCACGGTTTCGTCCTCCAGCACCAGATCCAGATGAACCGGTTCCGGCAGAACGGGGTGCTGGGGTCCAAAGGGTACAATGCTTCTTTTCGCCATCTTCTCACCCCTTTTCCTTAAACGGAGTTTCCTGATCGATCCGATACAGTTTATTCCGGTAATCCACCGTCAGGTTTTTGATCTTCACCCCGAACAGCTCCGCCGCTTCGTTCTCCTGCATGTAAGCGCAGGGATACACCTGCGTGATGCTGGAAATCTCCTCGTCTTCCTTCACGTGCAGGCGAAGCGTCACCATCTCGTAATTCCTGCAGAAGGTGTAGCTCATCTCGTAGCCGCCTTCCACACGGACCGCGCAGATCTGCACCAGTCTCCAGAGTTCCATTTTCATCCGAATCACCGTGGCAAAGAAGACGTCCCTGGTGATTTCCCTGATTTCATTTTTCTGATCCATAGGTCCCTCCCGGCTGTCCGTTTCCGCCTTTTGGCGCCCGGATTTTCTCCCGCTTTTCGTCCAGCAGCTTCACCGCCTGCACCACGCCGTCGATGATCGCTTCCGGCCGGGCGGCGCAGCCCGGCACATAAATGTCCACCGGGATGACGGTGTCGATGCCGCCCCGGATGTTGTAGCATTCCTTGAATACGCCCCCCGTGCAGGCGCAGATACCCACAGCCAGCACCACTTTCGGCTCCGGCATCTGGCTGTAGAGCTGCCGGACCACGTCCGCGGTCTGGCTGTTCACCCCGCCCGTGATGAGCAGGATGTCCGCCTGAAACGGGTCTCCCGTGTTGATCACCCCGAAGCGCTCCACATCGTATCTGGGCGTCAGGCAGTCCAGCACTTCGATGTCGCAGCCGTTGCAGCTGCTGGCGTCATAATGGAGCAGCCACGGAGATCTGGATAGTTTTCCCATCTGAAATCCCTCCCGTCATTTCATCAAAATCAGAATCAGCAGGTTGACGCCCGCGGTCAGGAGCGTCACCAGCCAGCATGAAAAGAGCAGCGTCTTCCAGCGGAGCCTGGCGCTGACGTTGTCCCACAGAATTTCCAGAAAATAGATCCCCAGGCACAAAACGATGGCCACCGGCCAGCTCCACCAGCTGGAATTGATGAAAAACAGGGCGAAAATTCCCAGGATCAGCACCTTTTCATAATATTCCGCGACGTTCATGATCCCCAGCGTGGTGCCGGACATCTCCGTGGTAATCCCCTTGACCATCTCCTGATGCGCGTGATGGCTGGTGGACAGGTCGAAGGGCGATTTCCGGAACTTGATCGCCGCGGTGAACATGAAGCCCAGAAGCATCCCGGGCATATACAGCACCGGGCTTAAGTCGGACTGAATGATATCCCCCACATGGAAGGTGCCGGAGGCCAGATAGAATCCCACCGCCACCAGCAGCGTCAGGGGTTCATAGGCCATCATCTGCACCATTTCCCGGGCCGCCCCCATGTTGGCGAAGGGCGACGAATCGCTGGACGCTGCCATCACCAGGAACATGTCCGCCGTGGAAAGGATGAACAGGCACATCAGGATATCCGTGCCGCCGAACAGCATCCCCCCCGAGATCACGATGAAGCCCAGATAGCTCAGGTTCAGCAGAAGCTGCACGTTGTTCACGGCGATCATCTGCTTGGAAAACAGTTTGCTCAGGTCGTAAAAGGGCTGCAGGATGGACGGTCCCTTCCTGCCCTGCATTCGGGCGGTGATCACCCGGTCCGCGCCGTCTAAGAGCGCTCCCACAAAAGGGGCCAGAATCAGATACCCCAGGACGAAAACGACGGATTTCATACCGCACCTCCTATCAACAGGCAGAAAATGACCACCAGCACCACGGCCGACAGGTAGATGGACGGGTGCAGAAGATGCCGCCTGCCGAACTCGAACCGCAGATACCAGTTGCTCAGATACAGATGGGTGTCCCCGCCGAAGCTGTTGACGAAGTGGCGGTTGTCCCCCTTATTGACGCCCGCCATGTAGATTTCAACCAGCTGCTTGCGGGCCGCCTTGCTCACGAAGAACATGATGGTGGGCACGATCAGGATGGAAACCAGCATCACGGCCATGGTGGTCAGCACGCTCATGGACAGCACCGCCTGGGAATGGCCGAACATCTCCGCCACGATGGGATCCACCACCGTGGTGGCCACGAAGGGCAGAAGCAGGCACAACAGCAGCATGATGGCCGCATGGACGAACATGGAAACGTATTCGTCCCGGCAGGTCACGTCCTTCACCCCTTCCCTGGCGTGATGCTGGGAAATCAGCTTGGACAGCCACTTCGTCCAGTAAAACATGGTGGTGGCGCTCCCGTAGGCGATGAAGATGACCAGGATCACGTTTCCGGAATCCACGAAAGCCTTCAGGGCCACCCACTTGGAAATCAGCATGCCGAACGGCGCCAGGTACATGCCCGCGATGCCGATCCCCATGATGTAGGTCAGCTTCGGCAGACGCAGCAGCATGCCGTGCATGTCCTCGATATCCCTGGAGCCCAGGCAGTTTTCCGTGGCTCCCACCGCCTGAAACAGCATGGACTTGCAGACGGAGTGAAAGATCATCAGAAAGACCGCTCCCCACACGGTTTCCTCCACGCCGGTGCCGGCGCAGGCCACGATCAGGCCCAGGTTGGAAATGGTGGAGAAGGCCAGCACCTTTTTCCCGTCGTTCTGGGCGATGGCCATCATGCTGGCCATGATGAAGGTGAAGCCGCCGATCAGGGAAACCATCAGGCCCACCAGGTTGTCATGCAGCGCCGGAGACAGCCGCAGCAGCAGATAGACCCCCGCCTTGACCATGGTGGCGCTGTGCAGAAGGGCGCTGGAAGGCGTGGGCGCCACCATGGCCCCGTACAGCCAGGTGGAAAAGGGCAGCTGGGCGGACTTGGTCAGCCCGGCCAGCGCCAGGCAGGCCAGGGGCAGCGCCGCCCCCGTAGCCACCGCGTCGGACAGCTGCACGCTCCCGTTGGTAAAGGCCAGCAGAGCGATGGCCACCGAAAATCCCAGGCCGCCCAGCAGGTTCATCCACAGCGCGGAAAAGCTGTTTTCGATGGCTTCCTCCGTGCGGGTATAGCCGATCATCAAAAAGGAAATGACGCTGGTGATCTCCCAGAAAAAGTACATCCAGATCAGGCTCTGGGAAAAGACCAGGCCGAACATGGCCGCCAGGAACAAAAACAGCATGGAAAAGAAAAACGGCTGCCTGTCCTGATATTCTTTATGATGGGCGTGATATCCCTTCATGTAGCCCACCGTGTAGATGCAGATGAACCCGCCCACGAAGGCGATGATGATGCACATCAGCACGGTGAGCCAGTCGATCATCATGTGCTCCGCCTCCGGAAGGGAGGTATTCGCCTCCACCCAGAGCAAAAGGCCCGTCTGCGCCACGGACAAAATCGCCGGGATTACCTTGCGGTATCGGACGCTCATGTAGACGATCAGGCACATGAGGAAAATATCCCCCAGGCTCATCAGATGATCCACGGCTTCCGCCGCCGTGTACAGCTGGATGGACTTCGCCCCCTGCGTTCCCCAGCTGACCAGAAGCGCCACCGTCGCCGCCATGATGCAGCCGGCTCCCGCGTAGACGATCTTCCCCCTGGCCCCCTCAGACCGGATCAAAGGGATCAGAATCGCCAGAAACGTCGGGATTCCAATCAATACCGGAATCAGAATCATAAACTTGTATCTCCCCTTTCTTCTGTAAAAATCCCTATACTATTTATAGACCTTTCCCGGCATTTTGACAAGCAAAAATCCATTCCGCCGCGCGCCGTTTTTGCCGCCGTTTGCATATGGCATTTTGAACCCGGGCGTGCTACAATGGTTGCTGTGAAACCTTCGCCAAAAGGGCGAAGCCGGGGGAGGGCGCAGCCATGCACGAACTGAGCATCACGCAGGAAATCCTGCGCTACAGCATCGAAGAAGCGACGCGGCAGGGCGCGGAGAAAATCCGCGCCATCCGGCTGCGCCTGGGCCCCTTTTCCGGCATCGTGCCGGAGTGCATCCAGATGTATCTGGATCTTCTCTCCGAAGGGACCATCGCCCAGGGAGCCCGGATCGAGGCGGTTACGCTGCCGCTGAAAATCCGCTGCCGGGACTGCGGCCGGGAGGGCGAAATCTCCCGCAGCCGGATCGCCTGTCCGTTTTGCGGCAGCCTGCGGCTTCAGGTGCTGTCTGGAAAGGAATTTTTAATCGAAAGTCTGGAGGTCGATATTCATGGAAATCAAAGTGCTCCATCAGGTGATGGAATGGAATGAGGACGTCAGCAACCAGGTGAAGGAGGTACTGGCGAGCCACAAAATCTGCATGATCAACGTCATGGGGAGCCCCGGGGCGGGCAAGACCAGCCTGATCACTTCGCTCATCGAAAGGCTGCGGGGCAGCTGGCGCATCGGCGTCATCGAAGGGGACATCACCGGCCAGATCGACGCGGAGCGCATCGCCGCCCTGAGCATTCCCGCCGTCCAGCTCAACACCGACGGCGCCTGCCACATCGAGGCCATGAGCATCCAGAAGATCCTGCCGATGCTGCCCCTGGACGAGCTGGATGTGATCTTCGTGGAAAACATCGGCAACCTGGTCTGCCCCGCGGAATTCAACATCGGCGAATCCCTGCGCATCACCGTCTTAAGCGTTCCGGAGGGGGACGACAAGGTGGAAAAATATCCGCTGATGTTCACCGAGACCGGCTGTCTCGTTCTGAACAAGTACGATATGATGCCCCACTTCGATTTCGACGAAACCCGGGTGCGCCAGAATTATGAAACCCTCAATCCGGGCGCTCCGCTCTTCGCGGTGAGCTGCCGCACCGGGGAAGGGCTGGACGGCCTGTGCGGCTTTTTGTCCGGGCAGATCGCAGGGCAAAAGCTGTGACGATGAACGGAGGCGGCGGGAACCGCCGGCTCATCCGAATCCGGATCGCAGGGATCGTGCAGGGGGTCGGATTCCGCCCCTTTTTGCACCGGCTGGCCCGGACGTACGATCTGGCTGGCTGGGCGCGCAACACTTCCGGCGGGCTGGAAGCGGAGCTGGAGGGGGAGGAGGGCGCTCTGGACGCTTTCGTGGAGGAAATCCGCCGGTGTCCGCCGCCCATGGCCGCCGTAGAGGACGTCTCCGCAGAGGGGCCTTATGCTCCGGCGGGCTATAAAACCTTCGTCATCCGCGAGAGCCTCCTGTCGGAGGAGGCCACCCTCCTGTCTCCGGACATGGCTCCCTGCCCGGCCTGCCGGCGTGAGCTGTTTTCGCCCGGCGACCGCCGATACCGCTACCCCTTTCTCAACTGCACCGACTGCGGCCCCCGCTACAGCATCGTCCGCGCCCTGCCCTACGACCGGAAGAACACGTCCATGGACCGTTTCGCCATGTGTCCGGCCTGCGCGGCGGAATACCGGGACGTGGATGACCGGCGCTATCACGCCCAGCCGGACTGCTGCGCCGACTGCGGGCCAAAAGCCCGTTTTCTGGACGCCGCCGGCACCGTCAAACATGCCGCCCTGCAGGATCCCATCGCCCCGGCCCAGCGCCTTCTGGCCCGGGGCGGGATTCTGGCCGTCAAGGGGACCGGCGGCATCCACCTGGCCTGCGACGCCCGAAACGCCTCCGCGGTGAAGCGCCTGCGGCGGCGGAAAGGCCGCCCGGCCCGGCCTCTGGCCGCGATGTGCAAAGACCTGGCCGCGGCGGAGAGCATCTGCTTTCTTTCCCCGGAGGAAAAGCGGCTTCTGTCCTCTCCCCGCAGCCCCATCCTGCTGGCCAAAAAGCGCTGTCCCGGGGATTTTTCCGACGTCAGCTTCAGCCCCCGGCTGGGGATCATGCTGCCCTACACCCCGCTCCACCTGCTCCTGCTGGACGGGACGGCCGGCGGCCCCGATCTTCTGGTGATGACCAGCGCCAACGTCTCCGGCTGCCCGGTCCTCATCGACGACGAAGAGGCGGTGCGGGCCCTCGCGGGAATCGCGGACGGATTTCTGCTCCACGACCGGCCCATCGAAAACCGGTGCGACGATTCCCTGCTGATGGAAGTGGGCGGGGAGCCCTACTTCTTCCGCCGCAGCCGCGGCTACGCCCCCCAGCCCGTTTCCGCCGGCGGGGACGTTTCCGGCATCTGCGCCCTGGGCGCGGAGCAGAAGGCCTCCTTCGCCCTGGGCCGGGAGCGGCACGTCTTTTTGTCCCCTCACATCGGGGATCTGAAGAATCTGGAGACGCTGGAGCATTACGAAACCGCTCTCCAGACGTATTCGCGGCTGTTCCGCATCGCCCCGTCTCTTCTGGTCTGCGACCTGCACCCCGACTATTTTTCCACCGGGGTCGCCCGCCGCATGGCCCGACGGGAGGGCCTTCCCCTGCTGCAGGTCCAGCACCACTGGGCTCATATGGCGTCCTGCATGGCGGACAACCGGCTGGACGGGCCGGCCTTCGGCATCGTCTGGGACGGCGTAGGGCTGGGCGACGACGGCTCCGTCTGGGGCGCGGAATTTCTCGAGGGGGATTTCTCCTCCTTCCGGCGGCTGGGCAGCATCCGCCCGGTTTCCCTTCCCGGCGGGGACCGGGCCGTATCGGAGATCGGCCGGCTGGCCCTGTCGCTGCTTTGGGACGCCGGGACAGAGGCCCGCGGCCTCGTCCCGCTGGAAGACGATCGCTACGAAGCGGTGCTCGCCCTGCTGTCTTCCGGCCTGTCCTGCCCGAAAGCCAGCAGCATGGGACGGCTGCTGGACGGCTGCTGCGCCCTTTTGCTGGGGCATGGAAGCGTTTCCTATGAAGGGGAGGGGCCGGCGCGCCTGGAAGCCCTGGCCCTGCCCGGGAGCTTTCCCGACCGGGGCGGCGCTCCGCCCTGCCCCTGGCCCCTGGAATTTTATGAGGAGGAGGGGCTGCGCCGTTTCGATACCCGCCCCCTGATCCGCGCAGCTGCGGCGGAACGGGCCGCCGGACGCCCTGCCGGCGAGATCGCCGGCCGTCTTCTTTTGACCCTCTGCCATATGGCCAGAGAACAATGCATCGCCCTGAATCCCGGAAAGCTTCCCGTCGTTTTGTCCGGCGGGGTCTTCCAGAACCGGTTTCTTCTGGACGGCGTCACCGCCCTTCTGACCGAAGCCGGATACCGGGTTTTTCGCCACAGGCGCGTTTCCCCCAACGACGAGGGGATCTGTCTGGGGCAGCTGTCCATCGCGGCCGAAAAAAGGAGGAATCAGAATGTGCCTTGCCATACCGATGAAAATTAAAAAGATCGCCCGCCCTGTGGCCACCGCCGAAGCGGGCGGGCTGGATCAGGAAGTGCGCGTGGATCTCATCGAAGATCTTTCCCCCGGCGACTACGTCATCGTCCACGCCGGGTTCGCCATCCAGAAAATGACCGAAGAGGAAGCCATGGAAAACATCCGTCTTCTGGAGGATATCAAAGATGCGCTGTGATTCCGCTTTCAAAGAACCGAAGGACGCCGGGCTGATCCTGGAGAAGATCGCCGGGCTGGCCCGCATCACGGGCCCCGTGCGCCTCATGGAGGTCTGCGGCACCCACACCATGTCCATCGCCCGGACCGGATTAAAGAGCCTGCTGCCCCCGGAAATCTCCCTTCTCTCCGGCCCCGGCTGCCCGGTCTGCGTCACCCCCGCCGGAGCCATGGACGCCATCTTTTCCCTGGCCGCCGATCCCCGCGTGCTGATCGCCAGCTACGGCGACCTGCTCCGGGTCCCGGGGAGCGAACGGGGGAACAGCCTGTTTTTCCAAAAGGCCCGGGGCGCCCGGGTGGAATCCGTATACTCCCCCATGGACGCCCTGCGCCTGGCCGCCGGCCATCCGGAGCTGGAAGTCGTTTTTCTGGGCGTGGGATTCGAAACCACCGCTCCCGGGACCGCAGCCTGCATCCTGGAAGCCGCTTCCCAAAAGCGGAAGAACTTTTCCGTCCTCTCCCTTCTCAAGCGGACGGAACCGGCTCTGCGGTCCCTGATCGAAGCGGAGGATTTTCGCGTAAACGGCTTCCTCTGCCCCGGCCATGTGGCCGCCGTCACAGGCGCGCGCGCCTTTTCCTTCCTGCCAGAGGACTACGGGCTCCCCGCCGTCGTCGGGGGATTCGACGCCGCGGATCTTCTGTATTCTGTGGCGGAGCTGATGCGGATGCTGTCCTGCGGCGTCCCGGAGCTGAAGAACGAATACGTCCGGGCCGTGCGCACGGAAGGCAATCCCGCAGCCCTGGGGCTTATGGATCGCGTCTTTTCGCCCTGCGACGCCGACTGGCGGGGGCTCGGCGCGGTCTCGGGCGGGGGGCTGGCCATCCGCGGGGAGTTCGCCCCCTGGGACGCCGCGCGAAAATTCGGCTTTTCCCCCGGCGCCGGAGCGGAGCCCCCAGGCTGCCGGTGCGCCCAGGTGATCCGGGGCGTAACGGCTCCCCCGGACTGCCCCCTGTTCGGCAGCGCATGCACCCCGCAGGATCCCGTGGGCCCCTGCATGGTTTCCTCCGAAGGGGCCTGCGCCGCCGCCTACCGGTATCGGCAGGTTTCCCCCTGAAAGGACGACGAAAAGGTCAGAAAGGAGTTCGATGAAATGGAAGAAGTGATCACCCTGGACTACGGCAGCGGAGGGCAGAAAACCGCAGAACTGATCGAGTCCATCCTCCTGCCGGCATTTTCCAATCCGGCGCTGAACGCCCTGGGGGACGGCGCGGTGCTGAACGGCAGCGACCGGCTGGTTTTCTCCACGGACAGCTTCGTGGTCTCCCCCTGGAAATTTCCCGGCGGGGACATCGGCCGCCTCTGCGTCTGCGGCACCGTCAACGATCTGTGCATGGCCGGCGGCCTCCCCAGATATTTGAGCCTTTCCCTGATCCTGGAGGAGGGCTTCCCTCTCCGGGCGCTGCGGGAAATCGTCTCCTCCATAGCCGACGAAGCCGTCCGCTCCGGCGTGGCGGTTGCCACCGGCGACACGAAGGTGGTGGAACGCGGGAGGGGGGACGGCATCTATATCAACACCGCAGGCATCGGCTTTCTGCGCGCCCCCTCTCTCGGGAAGGAGAAGATCCGGGAAGGGGACCGGGTGATTCTGAGCGGCAGCGCCGGCTGCCACGGCGCCGCGGTGATGATGGCCCGGGCGGGGCTGGCTTCCGGAAATGCCCTGATTTCCGACTGCGCCCCGCTGACGGAGCTGTCCGCCGCCGCCCTGTCCGCCGGCGAAGTCCGCCTGATGCGGGATCCCACAAGAGGCGGCGTGGCCACCGCTTTAAACGAGTTCGTGGAAGGCGGCCCGCTGTGCATCGAGCTGGAGGAGCGGGATATCCCCGTGGATCCCCCGGTTCTGGCTGCCTGCGACCTGCTGGGCCTGGATCCGCTCTACTGCGCCTGCGAAGGGAGGATGCTGGCCGTAGTCCCTTCCGAAGACGCGGACGCGGTGCTCGATGCCCTACGCCGGACCCCCGGCGGAGAGGGGGCGGCCTGCATCGGCGCCGTCACGGCAGGCCGCCCGGGCTGCGTGCTGCTCAACACCCGGCTCGGGGGGAAGCGGATGCTGCCAAAACTCAGCGGAATGCAGCTTCCCCGGATCTGCTGACCTCCCTGCTGACTCCCTTGCCTATCCCCTTGCCGATCTCCTTCGTCCATTCCACAGCTCCCGCCGTCTGCACGGCCAGGGCGCCGCAGCGGTTCGCGAACCGGGCGCACTCCGCCGCGTCTTTCCCGCGGGAAAGGGCGTAGAGGAAGCCCGCCGCAAAGCTGTCCCCCGCTCCGGTGGTATCCACGCAGGAGCGCACCGGACAGGCGGGGATCTCCATCTCATTTTGCCCGTCGATCAGACAGCAGCCCCTCGCCCCCCGTTTGATGACGGCGCAGGAAACCCCGGCGCCGTGCAGGGCCCGGGCCGCCCGCACAGCGTCCTCTTCCCCCGTCAGCGCCGCCGCTTCCGCCTCGTTGGCGAACAGGAAGTCCAGCCGGCTCAGGGCTTCCTTCACGGTTTCCACGGTCTCCCCGTTTTTCGGCCGGGTCATATCCGCGCAGACCGTCATTCCCCTGCTTTTGCACGCCCGAAACACCTCCTCCATCTCCCCCGGTCCCAGAAGCGGCGAGACGAACATGCTGGCCAGGCAGAACACATCCGCGTCCCGCGGCAGCCGTCCCAGGATGTCTTCCCGGCTCAGCCGGCGCAGGCTCCCCTTCGGATCGGTCAAAAAACTCCGTTCCCCGTCCCCTTGCACGAGAACCAGATTGACCCCCGTATCCAGCCCCTCCCTGGCCGTCCCTTCTTCCACCAGGATCCCGCACTCCGCGCAGTGCTGCAGGATCAGTTTTCCGGCCATATCCTCCCCCAGCACGGTCAGAAGGGACACCGACAGCGGGCTGTTTTCCCCCTCCCTTCCCGGTTCTTCCGCTGCCGCCAGGCGCGCCAGCACCGTGGCTTCGTTGAGCGCGTCCCCTCCTGCGGAAAGGCGGATCCGATCCGCCGGGCTGGATCCGGCCGCGAAAACCTCCGGCCCCACATTCACCGCCACCGCATCCAGAATGGCCGCTCCCGCCACGACGATTTTCTTTTTCCCGCACGATCGCTTCATCTTTCGTTCCTCCTTTTTCGTTCCCTTACCGTCCATTCATATCCGCGTTTTCTCCCGAATAGGATACTCCATAATCATCCATTTATCCAGAGGAGGATTGCGCATATATGGCTACAGGTACTCTCATGATACAGGCCCGTACGGCGAACGACGCTCTGCCCCTGCCCGGCGTTTCGGTAAAAATTCTGGACGCGCAGAATCAGCTTCTGTACGATCTGGTCACCGACGAAAGCGGTCAGACCGAAACGGTTTCCCTTCCCGCCGCAGAAAAGGAGCTCTCCCTTCAGCCCGACTACCAGGGCTCTCCCTACACCACCTACCGGATCATCGCCCAAGCGGACGGGTTTCAGACCCTGTACGTTTCCGGCGTCCATATTTTCGACGGGATCGCGGCCGTCCAGCCCGCCCCCATGACCCCCATGACGGAGCGCCAGCAGACTCCGGGGCGGACGGAAATCATCATCGGCAAACCCGCCGTCCAGCAAAACGATCCCTGGAACCAGGAAGGCCCTGCGGTGGAGCCCTTCATCCTGCGCCAGGTGGTGATCCCCAATCCCATCACCGTCCATCTTGGCCGTCCCGCTTCCGCCGCGGCCAACGTACAGGTTTCCTTCCCCGATTATGTGAAAAATGTGGCCAGCAGCGAGATCTACCCCACCTGGCCCGCTTCTTCCCTGACCGCGAACATCTACGCCATCATCACCTTCGCCCTGAACCGGGTGTTCACGGAGTGGTACCGGAGCCAGGGATATCCTTTCGACATCACCAACAGCACCTCCTATGACCAGTATTTCGTCTACGGCCGCACGATTTATGACTCCATCAGCCAGATCGTGGACCGGATTTTCGATCAGTATGTCCGCCGCGCCGGGCACAACGTCCCCTATTTCACCTCCTTCTGCAACGGCACCACCGTCACCTGCAGAGGGCTCTCCCAGTGGGGAACCGTCACCCTGGCCCAGCAGGGGCAAACTCCGCTTCAGATCCTGCGCCATTACTATCCGGACGACGTGGAGATCGCTACGGCGGAGGCCATCGCAGCCGTGCCTGTCTCCTATCCGGGCACGATCCTGCGCGCGGGGAGCTCCGGCCTAGACGTCCAGACCATTCAAACGTATTTAAACCGGATCCGTCAAAACTATCCGGCCATTCCCGCCATCACCGATCCCGCCGGAGTCTTCGGCAACAGCACGCTGGCCGCGGTGAAAAAATTCCAGTGCGTTTTCGGCCTGACCCCGGACGGCCTGGTGGGGCCCGCCACCTGGAACAAAATTTCCTATCTGTATACGGCCGTCACCAGGCTGGCCGATTTGGAGAGCGAAGGTTCCTCCCTGGGCATCGGGACCGTCCCGCCCGCTTCGGTCCTGAGGTTCGGTTCCACCGGGCAGGATGTGCTCACCCTGCAGGCGATTTTAAGCCTTATCAGCGAATACTATCCTTCCGTCCCCCGCCTGACCCAAAACGGCGTTTTCGACAATCAGACCCGACAGGCTGTAATCGCCTTTCAGCAGCTGATGCGCCTCAATCCGGACGGCATCGTGGGGCCCGCCACCTGGAGCGCCCTGTACGACGTCTATCTGGGGATCCCGGAGAATACGCCGTCCGCTCCCGGCGCGGAAACGGTGGAATATACCGTCCAGTCCGGCGACACCCTCTGGCTTCTGGCCCGCCGCTTCGGCACCACCGTGGACGCCATCAAAGCCCTGAACAATCTGACCTCCGACATGCTCTACATCGGTCAGAAGCTCCTGATCCCGGCGGAAGGGGGAACGCCCTCCTTTTCCTACACGGTTCAGCCAGGCGACACCCTCTGGCTTCTTTCCCGGCGCTTCAACACCACCGTGGACGCCATCAAAGCCTTAAACGGGCTGACTTCCGACCTTCTGTCCGTGGGGCAGGTGCTGCAGATTCCGGAGAGCTGATACGGTAAAAGCTGATATGGTGGAAAGTAGTGTTCGCCAAGGCGCATATATGCGCCTGTGCACACTCGCGCCGGGTGCGGTTGCCCCCGGTCAACAATATTCCCTGCGCGCAGGCATCGGGCGCGATTGCCGAAACGCTCATCCTCCGTGCTGGTCAGCGGTGTGACCAGCACGGGTCCGAACAGCAATGCCGCCCTTTCCACGCCTTTTCTTCCGCCCTGAAACCTGTTGCTCTTTGTCGGAAAATCAGTTACACTTTTTAAAAAGAACAGACAGGAGGGCTTTACCAATGAAACAGGACATGATCGTCATTTTGGATCTGGGCAGCACGCAGAATACCGTGTTAGCCAGAGAAATCAGGGATCTCGGAGTGTACAGCGAAATCTATCCCCACGATATCGCTCCTCAGGCGCTCAAAGACCTCCCCAACGTCAGGGGCGTTATCCTCTTCGGCGGGGAAAACCGGGTCGTTGACGGCCAGGAGATCGATGTGGATCCGGCTCTTTACGACACCGGCCTGCCTTTTATGGCCATCGACCACGCCCCCGCCAGGTGCGGCCTGACCTTCGCCTCATGGGAGCAGGCGCAGCCCCATATCCGGGAGTTCGTATTCGAGACCTGCGGCGCGCAGGCGAACTGGAACATGAAAAACTTCATCGACGATCAGGTGGAAGCCATCCGCGCCCAGGTGGGCGACAGCAAGGTGCTCCTGGCCCTTTCCGGCGGCGTGGACAGCTCCGTGGTCGCTGCCCTTTTGATCAGGGCCATCGGTAAACAGCTGGTCTGCGTGCACGTCAATCACGGCCTGATGCGCAAAGGGGAGTCCGAAAGCGTCATCGAAGTATTCCGGAATCAGATGGACGCCAATCTGATCTATGTGGACGCCACAGACCGCTATCTGGACAAGCTGGCCGGCGTATCCGACCCCGAACGGAAACGGAAAATCATCGGCGCGGAATTCATCCGCATTTTCGAGGAAGAGGCGCGCAAGCTGGACGGCATCGAATTTCTGGGACAGGGCACCATCTATCCCGATATCATCGAGAGCGGGACCAAAACCGCCAAAATGGTCAAGTCCCATCACAACGTAGGCGGCCTTCCCGAGGATATGAAGTTCCAGCTGGTAGAACCCTTAAAGCAACTCTTCAAGGACGAGGTGCGCCAGTGCGGCCTGCAGCTGGGCCTTCCGGAGAGCATGGTGTACCGTCAGCCCTTCCCCGGCCCCGGCCTCGGCGTGCGCTGTCTGGGCGCCATCACCCGGGAGCGCCTGGAAGCGGTGCGGGAATCCGACGCCATTCTGCGGGAAGAATTCGAGAAAGCCGGCCTGAACAAAAGGGTATGGCAGTATTTCACCATCGTCCCGGACTTCAAGTCCGTAGGGGTACGCGATAACGCCCGCTGCTTCGACTATCCCGTCATCATCCGCGCCGTCAACACCGTGGACGCCATGACCGCCTCCGTCGAACGGCTGGACTGGGATGTTCTGGAACGGATCACCGGACGGATTCTGAAGGAAGTGAAAAACGTCAACCGGGTCTGCTACGATGTCAGCCCCAAACCCACGGCGACGATTGAGTGGGAATAAAGCCCGGATTTTCGTCAGCCCGTCCGGGGAAATTTGGAGGAATCCATGCTGGAACGCGAAACGGTTAAAAAAATCCTGTTTTCTCTGGGCGCCGATCTGTGCGGCATAGCGAATATGGACCGGTTTTTCGACGCCCCGAAGGGGTATCATCCCTGCGACGATTTACCCGCATGCAAATCCGTCATATCCTTTGCATGCAGATTTCCGGCGGGAACGCTGGCCTGCAAAAGCAATATTCCCTATACCAGATCCCGCAATTCCATCACTGCCAAAATGGATGCGATGGCCCTCGACTTCTGTATCGAAATGGAGAAGCATGGAGTCGTATGCGTCCCCGTCCCTACCAATGAAAGCCAATGGGATCCGGACACCGGCAGATGGCGTTCCATCGTTTCCCAGAAACACGCTGCGCAGGCCGCCGGTCTGGGCACGATCGGAAGGCATTCCCTGCTGATCACTCCGGAATTCGGCAGTATGGTCTGGCTCGGCATGGTACTCTGCGAACGGGAATTTGAGCCCGATGAGCTGAAGGAGCCCCTCTGCAATCACTGCAATTTATGTGTGGAGGCCTGCCCGGTCAATGCCCTGGAGCAACCGGAGATCAGGCAGCAGGCCTGCTTTGACTTCGCCTTTGGAGAGGACAGCAAAACGCAGGTCTGGCGGATCGCCTGCCATAAATGCAGGGATGTCTGTCCCTATAACCTGGGGAATCGGAATTCGATTTTGCAGTGTAGAGCGGAAATACAGTAATTTTCTATCGATCAGGCACTTGCAAGAATGCCGGACGAATCCGAGGGGTTTTGGATTCGTCCGGCATCGCCGTTTTTATAGTTTCGATTTCAACGCTCCTTCCGGACGCAACGATGGTATTGCTGCCGGAAGAACAGCTATCTCTATCCGCATCCCCCGCGTAGGGGACGACCGAGCAGGACAGGAGGGCGAGGCGGAGTGACAGAATTTCAATCCACGTCCCCGCGTAGGGGACGACACGAAGTGTGCCAGATCCGCCTGACACCAGAAGAGATTTCAATCCACGTCCCCAGCGTAGGGGACGACGCTGTAAAAAGCGCCACAGATATGGACCAGGCTATATTTCAATCCACGTCCCCCGCGTAGGGGACGACTAGGTTTGTACCGGATAGCCTTTGCGATATCCTGGATTTCAATCCACGTCCCCGCGTAGGGGACGACGGGACTGCTGCCTGGATACTGTATTTTGGGATTTGCAATTTCAATCCACGTCCCCGCGTAGGGGACGACGTCCGGGACGCCGATAGCGTGCATAATTGAGGCTATTTCAATCCACGTCCCCGCGTAGGGGACGACCGGCGGCACCAACAGCCAGGTGATCCGGTTCGGGATTTCAATCCACGTCCCCGCGTAGGGGACGACATCTGTGCGGACTGCTGCCGGGATCGATTGTTCAATTTCAATCCACGTCCCCGCGTAGGGGACGACTGTCAATGGACGCTTCCCTGTCCACCTGGAAAGCATTTCAATCCACGTCCCCGCGTAGGGGACGACAGCAACAACAAACAACGATCAACCACAATCGATCGAATCTTTTATGCAGTTCTTCCAAATCCAGCAATAGTAACCCGCATAATCTCCCCATTTCATCTCACAGCAGTAACTTACGAGAGCCGAAATCCGGTGCGAATGCCCCTGCACATACGCGTTCGCTTCACATTCGCACTTCACATATTCAGAGGAACTGACATCGGAGGCCGTATCGGATCGCCGGCGATACGGATTTTTCCGGGATCCCCGTCCGGCCTTCGAACCAGAACCGCATCACGGCGATGCCAGGCGCATATTCCCCTAAAAAATCAACACCCCGTCAGCGGCGACTCCCCTGTCCACGCCCACATGCTCCACCTTTGTATGGTATTTGTTTCCGAGGTAGTAAAAGCGCAGGCTATCCGTGTTTTCATCGATCAGCTCCGTCAAAACGGCCTTCAGCATAACGCACTGAGCGTTATCCAAAATACATTCGAATACGGAATTCTGTTCCCTCCTTCCATAATTCACGCACTGTTTCGCTACCTTGCGCAGCCTTGCCCTTCCCGCTGCCGTCTCCGTATTGACATCATATGTAATCAGAACAAGCATTCCCGCACCTCCTTCCCCCTGATTCTGTCACTTCCACAAAAACACCGGATAAGCGTCCAGATCGCCCCTCAGATATCTGGCCAGCAGCATCGCCTGCGCAAACGGGACCATCCCCCATTCGATCTTTTCTCCCAGATAGGGATGGGTTAACGTTTCTTTTTTTCGATTCTGCCACTCCGCCAGCACCCTCTTTCTCAGCTCATCGTCCATCAGCACCGCGCCGTTTTCCTTGCGGGTAAAATTCTTCCCCGTTACGATTCTTTTGTTGATCAGCGACAAAACGAATCGATCCGCCAGAACCGCCCGAAGTTCTTCGATCAGGTCCAGCGACAGCGAAGCCCTCCCGGGGCGGTCCGTGTGCAGATATCCTACATACGGGTCCAATCCCACGCATTCCAGCGCCGAGGTAATCTGATTCGCCAGCAGCGTATAGACAAATGATAACATCGCGTTTACCGGATCCGTCGGAGGCCTTTTGCTTCGCCCTTCAAAAAAGAAATCCTTCTTCTGCTGCAGGATCAATTCGTCGAAAACGCCGAAATAAATGCTGGCCGCTTCCCCTTCATATCCCCGAAGCTGTTCTTTCGTCCGACAGCCCGCAATATACCCCGTGGAATGTTTCAGAAAATCCGCAGCCGCCTTCACCCGGTCCGCATCGATCTGCATCCGATGATCCCTCACGGCCCGTTCCAGCACCCATCTCGCATTATGCACTTTCCCCAGGATACAGTTCTTCGCGATTTCAAGGCTCTTTTCTTCCTCTCTGGCAGCATCGTACTGCTGCTGCCTCAAAATTACGTTTCCCCTGGTTCTCCCGGAAACCCTGGCAAGAAATCTTCCCTGCGGAGTGAGATAACACAGGGAAATATTTCGATCCATGCAGGCTCCCATCAGAGCCGGGCTGGTCCCCCGATATCCGAACGAAACGATCCCTTCGAGATTATGAAGGGGGAGCCGGCCCGCTTCCCTGTCTCCCTCCAGAAGCACGACATTCTCTCCATCCAGGGCCAGATACCCGTTATCGGAAGCAACATACAGCGTGTTCAGCAGCTTTTTCATATCGTCACTTCCTCCCCTTCCTCCAATATCCTCCTGATATATTCCTTTGCGGAAACGGATTTCCCGAGCCCGGGCAGACAGATATCCTTCAGAGAGCAGGCGCTGCAGGCCTTGCTGTATTTCACTTTTGGAGTATATCTCCTCTCATAATATCCGTGCATTTCGCGAAACATGGCGCGCACCTCTTCCCGGAGGGCCCCGTCGATCTCCACGGCTTCCCTGCGCCTTGTTTCTCCGTAGAACAGAGCCCCTTCCGGTACTTCAGCCGAAAACATTTCCTCCAGGCACATCGCCTGTGCCGCCAGCTGCAGCCGATCCTCATCCTCCACTTTCGGCTTTCCCTTCTTATACTCCACAGGATAAATGGAATACAGCCCCCGATGCCCGTACAGTCTGATCCCGTCTTCACTGGATCGAAATTCCACCACATCGCACTCCCCGCTGATTCCCATTTTTCTGGAAACCACGGGAAGGGCCCTTGCCACGATGACGCCTTTCCGCTTTTCTGTCAGGCTGGGATCGTGAACTTTTTTGTGCATCAGTCCGCCCACAGCGGTATGCTCATTTTCCGCCCACTGTTGCTCGATATGGATCAGGGCCCACTGTCTTCTGCAAAACCTGAAATGCTGTATTCCGGAGATCATCAGATAATCGTCTTCCGAATACTCTCCCATCATGCCATCCTTTTCACTTCCACGGAATCGGGAATATTTTCCTCATGCACGCAGACGGAATAATCCTGATAATTTCTCGGATATTCCACGCCATCCTTTCTCCTGACTTCCACCGCGTCGAACAGCTTATAGGCGGGACAGTCTCCCAGCTCTTTGCTGTGCCTGAAAACGATCAGCTCGCGGACGGCCATTTTTCCCCGCGCTGCCGAATGGTCGATTTCGAACATATTCAAAATTGCCTCCCACAACAGTTCCAGATCCTCCCCGGAAAATCCCGTCACCTTTCTGGCCAGGTTTGCGGACACATAGCCCTCCGCCCGATACAATCCATAGGGAACGATGTTCTTTCTCCCCATTTCCGTGCTCTTATTTTCCGCATCCTTTTCCGTGGTAATGGCAACTCTGGTGATCGTCACTTCCTGGCTGACAATCGGATCGATGCTTCTGGCAAACCCCAGCTGGACCGGTCCCCTCACCTGACCGCAGTTGAGCGCTGCCTTCACAAACGTCGTCATGACGGCGCCGAAGGTCCGGACATCATAAAATTCTTCGCACATATAGTTTCTCAGTTTCAAATCCACGTCCGGATCGCTCTTTTTGAGCTTCTTGAGCTCCTCCGTCAGCTTTTTATCGTCCGTTTCCGCAATTCCCAGCGTTTCACATGCCCCTCTGTCGCTTCTGTTCAGCGGGACATCCTCCCTGATATATATCTGAAATCCCTTTTCGCCTTCCTTCACGGTTTCCACATAGTTCCGGATTTTCCGTTTCAGGCAAACGTCCGTCACCAGCCCCAGACCGCTTTCCGGATCGATTCTGGGCATATTGCCCGCATCCGGATCCCCGTTCGGATTCCCGTTTTCCACGTCGAACAAAATTACGAATTCGTATCTGTTTTTGATCGCTTCCTTCATTTATTTTTCCTCCCGTTTTTCATACTTTTTCTGCGTCTGATGATAATACCCCAAAATAAACTGCCCCTGCTCCTCCAGCGATAAACGCGCCGGAAATGCGGTCAGATTTTCCATCAACTTTCCCAGCAGCCCTTCATAATACGGTTTGGCGCTGGCTTTTTCCCGTTCCAGCTTCTTCATATGGCTGTTTTTCAGCCGGATCAAAATCGGGAATACCGAAACCGGCGTGGTGCAGGCCGAATTGAAATAGCGGTCCCGAATCGTAGCGTTGATCGTGGGATTCGCATCCTTCTGAATCGACTCCAACACGGAAAACAGCCGTCCCAGCACATACGCCACTTCTTTGCTGTCCTCATTGATTCCCATGTAATTTTCTCCCTTCTCCCATCCGTAATTTCGAATCAAAAATGCCTTCACGATCCCTGCCCTTCCCCACGTGACCGTTCCCTGTTCCGCCCGGATCCGGATCAGCGTATCCGTATAAAGGCTTGCCGGATATCTGCTTCCCTGAAGGATCGCCTGCAAAACCATGGCCGCCATGCTGGAAATCGGAGATTTTTCCCTGGATTTCTGATTCACCGTTTCGAACAACATCTCCCGAATCCCCAGATATTCCCTGTCCTCCCAGGCCGGTTTAATCATCTCCATCCTCCGATAGTGCCTGGCAAGATTTTCCAGAATATTCCCAAAGGAATTCTGGTGAAAAAAGCGCACCGACAACCGGGCAGCATTGGGCGCCAGCCCCAGAATATAAAACTTCTGCTCCGGATTCAGCTCCACCCCTTCCACCCGGATCGGCCTGTGGCATTTCAGGTTTTCAAAAATTCCCTTCAACTCTTCCTGGTTGTCCCGCCCCGGAGCCGCCGACAGGGAAAACGTCCTCTGATATACGCGTTCTGCACTCCCCGCCCAGAAAACGACCGTGGTATCTCCCAGCTGAAACGTATATTCCCTGTGGCTCAACAGATCGTTCAGCGCAGTGGTATAGGCGAATTCCGCATACTTTCCCACCGGGGCGTTATAACTCTGCTCCTTTCCGTAAGATTCAAAGGCCGGAGCGTTGAAGGAAACCAGTGCGGCCCCGCTGGACTGGGCGCCGGGCACTCCTTTGATCCCCCGATGAATCCTCGCGATTTCCTCCCTTTTCCCGGTCACCAGACAGATCCCTTCCGGCCCTCCGGCCGCGCCGTTTTTCTCCCGTTCCCACGCTTTCCGAATCGCCGGATCGTCCTGAGCATAGTCCGTGCCCTGACAAAAAATCAGATTTCCTCCATCCGTCACATCGTCCCAGTTTTCCCGGATTTCGGCACAGTCGGCCGCTTTTTGGGGATCCCAGCTTTCAAAATACAGCCGGAGAGCCCGGGCCATTTCTCCCTCCACCCCTTCCAGCAGCCGCAGATGTTTTTCCTTCGCGGCCTGAAAGCAATCCAGAATCCTCCTGTTCGTCCCCTGCGCATCAATGCCGAGGAGATATTTCGAATTATCGCACAGAAAATTCGCCGAAACGCCGGAAGAACGGGTGACCATTTCCGGGACGGTCAGGGATGCCGGTACCGCTATCTTCTTTTTCCCCCGTTCCTCTTCCCGTTTCAAAGAAATAATCCCGAGAATCTTCCCATCCCCGGACAGATTGACCGCCCAGGAAACCTTTGCCCGGCACCATCCCTCCCGGGATACCTCTCCCTGTTCCGCCAGATTTTCATAGTATTCCGTCAGCGCCTGTAAGATCATCGTACCACCTCGCAGTCCTTCAGATCCAGCGCGCCCCGTTTCAGGACGGCTCTGAAAAACATGGGCTGCAGATTTTCCGGATCCGAGTAATCCAGATCGTACAGCATGTATCCCAGGTCCTTCTCCTCAATCCCGTCATATGCGGTCCTGATTTCTTCTTCCTCACACAAACAGAAATGAGCCGGAAACTCCCTGCACCCGAAGTAGGGCATATGATAGCATTCTCCCCGCTTCAAACGCCGCATCACGATGTCCTTAAATTTCCCAGGGTTGTCCGTGGCGTTGGCCCTGTCCGTCATCTCGAAATGGGCTTCGATCACATATTCCACATCGCATAAAAGCAGCGACGCCCTCTGGACAATGTCGGATCTGCCGCTTATGTAAAGCGGCTTCTTCGCTCCGTTGTAAACCTGGAGCACGTTGCTGGCCAAAATCTTGCTCTTGACCTCGTTTCTCCGCACGCTGGTAAACCGGATCGGTTTTTTGACATAAATTTTATCGACGACCCATTTCAGCCCCGGATGCCAGAAGATGGCTTCCAGAATTCCTCTGGCTGCCGACGGGGTCATCACATCGTAGGAGCACCGCTCCACCTTCATCTCCGGCCGGGAAAACAGGGCATAATCCCCCCATACCCTGACCTTTACACCCATTCCCATGGCTTCCTCCTTTCCTTCCTGCTCATCCTTCCAGTACCCTCCCTTCTCTGTAGCATTCCGCGATGTAGTCCCGCGGCTGAAACCGTATGAAAGCTACCCTTTCTTTCTGAAAATAAAATACTTCATACAGTTTCTTCAGATAATTCATTGTTGTATACTATTGTTATACTATATCTCCGCCACGAAAGCAATACAAATCATATTATTGTTAGATAAATTTCAGTGAAATCTATAGTTTCATCATTTTATTACCGTTTGAAGTCAATCCTCCGATTTGTTATACTGTTTTCATGTCAGGGAAAACCTGTGGATTGAAATACTGATATTTGATCTAAGCGCAGAGCGCAGGGGCGGCGTCAAAGCACATTTTTCAGCTTTGACGCCGCCCCTGCGACATCCGGGCAACCTACCACAAAATTCCCATTCCGTTCACCGCTTCCAGATTCATTCCCATCTCTTCGGTATACCGCGATTCTTCCGTCAGCGCCCAAAAATCCTTCGCTTCTCCGGACACCGGCACGGCCATTCCGGCGCCATACAGCGTTTTGATCTCCCTCTCATCCACCGAAACGCAGTATCGGCCGGCCCTGCGCATTCCGCTTTTCGTACAACCGCAGCGTTGAATCTGTGTCAAAAGTTCCTTCGCTTCATCCTCAACAGGGATCAACAGAGTGACCGTCTTCTCTTCGATCAGACGAAAATCCCTGGCTGCCGTGGCGAAATCATATCTGCAGTTTCGAAAGTCCGCAAGGATCTTCTTTTTATCGAGGCTCTCTCCCCGGATATGATACAGGCCGGAAAAATATTTTTCGATGCCTTCCCGGGAGGCGATGTCCACGCCGCTGGCCAGCAGCGCTTTCGTCACGTCGATGGGTTGTCTCTGCCCCAACGCGGGTTTCCCGTCTTCGAAACGAAAAACGGTCACCGGGCTCTCCTCCTTTTTCCGCTTTCCTTCCCGGTTGCATCGGCCGGCAGCCTGGATGATGGAGTCCGCCCCGGCCAGTTCCCTGTACACGGCTCCAAAATCCAGATCCACCCCCGCTTCCACAAGGCTGGTAGAAATCAGCACGCATCTCTCCCCATCTTCGAGCCGCTTCCTGATCCGCTCTAAAACGCGGCGGCGATGCTCCGGGTACATGGACGTGGAGAGATGGAACACTCCTTCCCCTTTCAGATACTGATAAAGATTCTGGGCCCTTCTTCTGGTATTCACGATACAGAGGACGCAGGGCATGGATTCCAGCCTGCAGGCCAGTTCCTTCTCCGACACCGTACCGATATTCCGGAAAGTGACGCGTTCAAAAAAGCGAAACTGCTCTTCTGTCCGCGGGCACAATTCCGTCGCTTTCCTTTCCTTTTTAAAAAAACCGGACAGCGCGGGCTGCGTGGCCGTGCACAGGACGATGCTGGTTCGATAATGGTCCAACAGCTCCTCCATTATCGCGATACATGGCCTGAGATAATCGTTCGGCAGCATCTGCGCCTCGTCGAACACGATAACGCTGTTGGCGATATTGTGCAGCTTTCTGCACCTGGAAGACCGATTGGAAAATAAGGATTCAAAAAACTGTACGTTCGTCGTCACCACGACGGGCTTATCCCAGTTTTCCGCCGCCAGCTGTATCGGTCTCAACTCCTCCGCTCTCTTCGGATCGCAGCCGTCATAATCCACGTTGCAATGATTCTCCAGCACGTTTTTTTCCCCGAGAATCTTCCGGAATATCCCGGCGTTCTGCTCGATGATGCTGGTGTACGGGATCACATAGATCACCCGGTCCATATCATTTTCCGCCGCATGGCGCAGGGCGAAAGCCAGCGACGCTATGGTCTTTCCCCCTCCGGTGGGCACGGTCAGGCGAAACAGGCCCCGTTCCATGGCCCCGCACGCCAGACAATGCCTGAGGATCTCCGTCCTCCGCCCGTTTATCGTATCCCTGTCCCCGTTTTTCAGCCAATCCCGGATATGCTCTTCCAGCTTTCGAAAAAGCTGCTCCGGCTTCTCTCCCGGATCCCGCAGCGTTTTTCCGTCTTCCATAAACGCTTCCGTATCCAGGAAATCCGCGTCCACGAGGCAGGAATACATCATCCGGATAAAAGAACTGAAGGAAAAATCGAAATCCGGCCCCGTTTCGCGGTCAAAAGGCTCGGAGACCAGAGCAGGGACCTCGATCTCTTCCCGATATCCCTCATATGGTTCCACCTTCTTTCGCAGCCTTCCCATGAGGCTCGGGCTGTTTCCCGTATCCGCGCTGCTACCGTAATCCGGAAGTCCCGCGTGATGCCCGGCGATGCAATAGCTCAGCGCTTCATACAGTTCCCCCAGTTGAAAGCACAGCTGCGCTCCGGCCGTGGCGTGATCCACTTTTCTGTCGTTTCTTCCACGGATCCTCTCCTGAAAGGCGAAAGAGTACTTCCCAATATCGTGAAGCAGACCGCAGCAGTAACCCCAATCGCCTTTTCCGAAGGATTGCGCGAACCGTTCCGCCAGCCGCGCCGTCCCTTCCAGATGTTCCCTGACGGACTGCTCGCGGCTCCCGTCCCGGCTCACATGCGCGAGATAATCTTTTTCCATACCCTTCCCCTCCTCAACTGATCTGCCATCTCACATGGCTCCCCTCGTCGTCCCTGGTGACGATCAGCTGATCCTCGATTTCCTGTTTCAGCTCCGTGACGTGGGAAATGATTCCGATGAGCTTCGATCCGCCGGCCATTTCCTGCAAAACGCGGACGGCCTGATCCCTGGAATGCTCGTCCAGGGAGCCGAAGCCCTCGTCGATAAACATCATGTCCAGATGAACCGCAGAAGAACTCTCCTGAATCTGATCCGCCATCCCCAGGGCCAGCGAAAGCGCGGCCATGAACGACTCCCCGCCGGATAGCGTGCGCACTTCCCGCTCCTTTCCCGTCACGGAGGAATAGACCATCAGATCCAGCCCTCTGTTTTTCCCGATTCCCGCGCTCTCCAGATCCCGCAGGCGCAGCTCGAACTGCCCGGCAGACATCTCCCCGAACCTCCGGTTGGCCCGCTCCAGAATCCGTTCCAGATAGCGGCGCTGCACAAACGTCTCGATATCCATCCGGGAGCCGGACACGTTTCCCGCCAAAAGATCGTACATGCCGCTGATGCGCTGATACCGCGCCATGAGAGCGCCGCTCTCCTTCATCTTCGGCGCCAGCGCCCGATACGCCCGGTCGTTTGCGCCAAAAACCTCCCGGATCCGCTCCGTCCGCTCCCGGGCGGCGTCCCGCCGCCGCTGCGCTTCCTCCTGAGCTGCCGTAAGTTTTGCGAGATCGGGGCGCTCCCTGCCCTCCACCGCCTTTTGCGCGGCGTCCAAAAGGCGCCCGGCCGCCGCTCTCTTCTGCCGGTGGGCGTCTGCGGCGTTCTGAAACGCATCGGCTCTGCCGGGCTCATACCGTTGGGTGAAAAGCTTCCATCCGGCCTCGTCCATTCCCTTTTCTTCCAGGACGGCTTCGTACTCCCGTCTCCGCTGATTCCATTCCTCTTCCAGCCCCGGAATCTCCTGCTCATAGCGCCGGATCAGGGCTTTGACATTTTCCAGGCGGGCGCCGGCTTCCCCGGATTCCCGCTGGGCCCTGTCCGCGCCTTCCTTCTTTTCCTCCAGCCCCCGCTGGGCCCTCTCCAGCGCGGCCCGGGCCTCTCCTTCGTCGGAATAGTCCCCGGAAACCGACAGGCTTTCCAGGGCGGCCCGGCTGCGCTCCAGAGCGGCCCGGGCGTTCGCGGCTGCTTCCTCCATGCGGTCGGCTTCCGCCTTCATCTCCTCCCGGCGCTCCTTCGCTCCCGCCAGATCGTTTCTCACCCGCTCCAGCTCCTGCAGCTCCTCCCGCAGCGCCCGGCCCCGGGCTTCCAGGGACCGGCCCCAGCCCGCCAGCGCGGCCCGGGCCGAAATCCCGACCGGCTCCGGGCCGGCGGAAGCATCTCCGCCAAAATCCCGGGAAAAACCGAACCTGGCTGCCGCTTCCTTCATGCGCTTCCGGAACGCTCCGTCCGCCTCCTTTTGGCGTTTTTCCTGCTCCGCAGCCACCTCCCGGGCCGCATGGGCCTTTGCGGCGGCCCGTTCCTGTCCGTCCCGCAGGCGGTTTGCCGCATCCCCCAACTCCTCCAGGGCTTCCCGGCTCAATATCCCGTTTCCCTCCTCCAGCCGGCAGGGGCTGGGATGATCCAGGGATCCGCAGACCGGGCAGGGCTTCCCCTCCCTGAGCTGCTCCCTGGCCAGAAATCCCGCCTGAGCGTTCAAAAAGTCCCGACGGGCCCCTTCGTACTCCGCATTTTTCTGTTCGTATGCCGCGCTGGCTCTTGCGTAGGCCTCCTGCGCGGCTTCCGCTTGCCGGCGCCGGTCCTTCGCCCCGCGCTCCAGCCCTTCCAGCGCGGACAGATCCGCTTCCAGGCCGGACTTTTCGGCGCTCTCCGCCTTCCACCGCTCCTGCCCGGCAGGCGCGTCCTCCAGATCGGCTTCCCGCTTCCTCCAGCCCGCTTCCATATCTTCCAGATCCGACAGCCTTTTCCGGGCGGCCTCCCTGTTTTCCTCCGCCCGGCGGGCCGCTTCCTCTTTCCGCCGTGCGTCCGCCTCCGCTTCCCGCTTCCTGGCGAAGTTCTCCAGGGCCCGATTCGCCTTCTGGGATACGGCGGCGCAGCGCTGTGCCTCTTTTTCCCAAAGCTCCCGGGCCTCTTCCTCCCGTTTCCGGGCCTGCGCCGCTTCCTGTTCCCACCGCGGCTTCTTTTCCCGCCGGTTCTCCAGTTCCTTTTGAACGTTCGCCAGCCGGTCCGCGCTGTCCTGACAGCGCAAAAAGACGGACCGGATCTCCCAGGCCGCCCGGATTTGAGCCGCCAGCCGGAGATTTTCCCGCATCTCTTCCTCAACGGCCGCGCATTCTTCCAGCTCTTTTTGCGCCCGTTCCAGTTCTTCAAAACGGGTTAAGAGCTCCCGGGCCCCGGACACGGCTTCCCGCTTTTCCAGATAAAAGGCCTCCGCCGCTTCCTGCTCCGCCTGCGCCGCGCTCTTCTTCCCCTCCAGCCAGCCGCGCGCCGCCGCCAGCTCCTGAAGAAACTCCTCCATCGCTCCGGACGAAAACGGCTCCGTCCCCACGACCTCCTCCTTCAGCTTCTCCAAAAGGCCCGCGTTTTCATATTCTTCCGGAATCGCCACATGCGCGGCTTCCGTCCGGCATACCGCACAGATCTGCGCCATCTCCCGCTGGTTTTCCCTGCGGCGCCGCCCCAGCTCGTCCACGATATCCCGATACAGCTCCGTGTGGAACAGCCTGCGGAAAATTTCCCTCTTCTCGTCGGATTTGGACCGGAGCAGCTCCATGAATTCGCCCTGTGCGATCATGGCCACCTGCATGAACTGATTTTTCGTCAGCCCCACCAGCTCCCGGATCTTTTCATCCGTCTCCTTTCGGGGATATTCCGTTTTGTCCGGCATCAGCAAAGACACGGATTCGCTCTCTTCCTTCGTCCCCTGCCCCCGTTTCAGGGGCCGCACATGCCGGGGAACCCTGCGCACCGTATATTCGTTCCCTTCCGGATACGCCCCGTTGTCCTCCGAAAAGACGAGCTCCACAAAAGGCTCCGTTCCGCTGGCTGAAAACTGGCTCTGCAGCTCCGTCCCGTCCTTTTTGTTCAGGCCGGAGCTGGCCTCCCCGTAGAGCGCGAATGCGATGGCGTCGAAAATCGTGCTCTTGCCCGCTCCGGTATTACCCGCGATCAAAAAAAGATTCTGATCGGCCTTCGTGAAATCGATGGTCGTCCTTTTCCCATAGGATCCGAACGCCTGCATGGTCAATTTCAGCGGTCTCATCCCCGTTTCACCTCCCGGACTGCGTTGATCACTTCCTTCAGAATTTCCCGTTCTTCTTCGCCGGCATCCTTTAAAAAGGCGCAGCACAGCTCGAAGGGATCCGGCTCGCCCAAAGCCGAAGGGGCATGCCCGTAATCCGCCCTGCGCGCCGTTTCCCTGCGGATTTCCAGCAGGTTGGGAAAGGCGCGGCGGAGTCGGTCCTGCGCTTCCATCCCGTCCCGGCCTTCCCCGTCCGTCAGCACCGCCGTCACGTAGTCGCCGCAGCCCTGGCCCGCCACCTCTTCCAGCGTCCCCCGGATCACCCGGATCCGGCGCAGGGGCTCTAACGGCAGGACTTCGGTGTGAATCTCCCCTTTTTCCCGCAGCTCCACCAGAATCACGCCCTTTTGCTGCCCCGCCTCGCTGACGGAACAGGCCAGGGGAGTGCCGCAGTACCGGTAGCGCTCTCCTCCCGCGCGCATGGGCTTGTGGATGTGCCCCAGCGCCGCGTAGTCGAAGGGTTCCAGCACATCCGCCGACACTTCGTCGATGTTCCCCACCGTGCGGATCTCCGAATCCATCCGCTCCACCTCTTCCGCCCTTTTCCCGGCCGGAAGGTAAAACTGATGGCTCACCAGCACGTTTCTCTCCGCCGGATCCACGGTCTCCCTGGCGATCAGCCTGCGCACCGTTTCGTCGTAGGACAGCCCGCCTTCCCCTTCCTCCTCTTCCAGCACCTTTTTCACCATGGAAGGCCGGACGAAGGGAAGCAGATAAAAATTCACGGTCCCGTACGCATCCTTCAGGGATACCTTTTCCATATGCTCTTCCTTTGTCTGGGGCGGCATGCCGATCATGTGCACGTTCTGCCTGGCCAGCACGCTCCGAAAACAGTTCAGCCTGGCGCCACTGTCGTGATTCCCGCTGATCAGCATGATCGACGCGCCGGGAAGCCTGTCCGTCAGATCCGCGATAAAATGGTCGAACACCTCCACCGCTTCCCCCGACGGGACCGCCCTGTCGTAGATGTCCCCGGCCACCACCACGGCGTCCGGCCGCTCCCGTTCCGCAAGATCCGCGATCCGTTTCAGAATATATTCCTGATCTTCCTTCAAATCCCGGTTGAACAGCTTCAACCCGATATGAAGATCGGAAAGATGAAAAAATTTCATGCGCGCCTCCCCATTCTTTCAGACAAAAACGAGTTTCACCACAATCCGAATGCCGCCGCCATGGTCGCGATGAAATTCCCGCCCCCATGAAGAAGGATGCTTGGGATAATGGATCCGTTATAGATTTTTTCGTTCAAAAACCCCAGCAGCAGGGCCGCTGTTCCCGTGAATAAGAACATCAGAATATGATAGTCCGCCCCCACAGGAATCCCTGCGGCCAGATACAGAAGGTTATGCATCGCCCCGAACAGTACGGCCTGCAAAATGACGCCCCGCACCGATCCGAATCTGCCGCAGAGCCTTTTACACAAAAATCCCCTGTACAAAATCTCTTCCGCTACCCCGTTGGCCACAAAATTTTCGATGAAAGCCGGCAGGATCGCCGCAGCTCCCAGCCCCGCATAGACATTGACGGCAATCGATCCGCTGCTTTCCAGCGCTTCCATGGACGCGTCCCCGATCAGCGCCGTAAAATCAAAGTTGTAAAAGAAATAATAGACGACCGCAAAAATAGCCAGGACCAACCATCCTGTTTTCACCCCCGGCCGTCTCAGGTTATGATACTCCCTTTTCCTTCCTCTGTCCATCGTTCCCTTCCTGTGACAGAAAAAACGGGACCGCCGCCCCAAACTGAGCGACAGTCCCATTCCCATTTTTCTTATTTCAATTCAGCCCGCAAAGGGTTCAGACCTGAGGGCCCGCGGAAACCAGAGCCTTGCCGGCCTCGTTCCCTTCGTATTTCGCGAAGTTCTTGATGAATCTCTGCGCCAGATCCTTCGCTTTGGTCTCCCACTCGGAAACGTCCGCATAGGTGTCGCGGGGATCCAGGATGTTGGTGTCAACGCCCGGAAGCTCGGTGGGAACTTCGATGTTGAAGTAAGGGATCTTCTTCGTGGGCGCCTTGAGGATATCGCCGCTTAAGATCGCATCGATGATGCCGCGGGTATCCTTGATGGAGATGCGCTTTCCGCTCCCGTTCCATCCGGTGTTGACCAGATATGCCTTCGCGCCGCTCTGCTCCATTCTCTTCACCAGCTCTTCCGCGTATTTGGTCGGATGCAGCTCCAGGAAAGCCTGGCCGAAGCATGCGGAGAAGGTGGGGGTGGGCTCGGTGATGCCGCGCTCCGTGCCCGCCAGCTTCGCGGTGAAACCGGACAGGAAGTAGTACTGGGTCTGTTCCGGAGTCAGGATGGAAACCGGAGGCAGTACGCCGAACGCGTCCGCGGACAGGAAGATGACTTCCTTGGCTGCCGGCGCGGAAGATACCGGGCGCACGATATTCTGAATGTGATCGATGGGATAAGATACGCGGGTGTTCTCCGTCACGCTCTTGTCCGTGAAGTCGATCTTGCCGTTCTCATCGACGGTTACGTTCTCGAGAAGGGCGTTTCTCTTGATGGCGTTGTAGATGTCGGGCTCGGAATCCTTGTCCAGGTCGATTACCTTCGCATAGCAGCCGCCTTCGAAGTTGAACACGCCGTTGTCATCCCAGCCGTGCTCGTCGTCGCCGATCAGCAGGCGCTTGGGATCCGTGGAAAGGGTGGTTTTGCCGGTGCCGGAAAGGCCGAAGAAGATGGCGGTGTTCTCTCCGTTCATATCCGTGTTCGCGGAGCAGTGCATGGAAGCGATGCCCTTCAACGGCAGATAGTAGTTCATCATGGAGAACATGCCCTTCTTCATCTCGCCGCCGTACCACGTGTTGATGATAACCTGCTCGCGGCTGGTGATGTTGAAGACCACTGCGGTCTCGGAGTTGAGGCCCAGCTCCTTATAGTTTTCCACTTTCGCCTTGGAGGCGTTGTATACGACGAAATCGGGCTCGAAGTTCTCCAGCTCCTCCGCCGTGGGACGAATGAACATGTTGGTTACGAAATGAGCCTGCCATGCCACTTCCATGATGAAGCGGATCGCCATGCGGGTATCCTTGTTGGCGCCGCAGAACGCGTCCACCACATAGAGCTTCTTGCCGGACAGCTCTTTGAGCGCGATATCCTTCACGACCTTCCAGGTCTCTTCGGATGCGGGATGGTTGTCGTTCTTGTACTCGTCGGAAGTCCACCATACGGTGTCTTTGGAGTTCTCATCGACAACGATGAATTTATCTTTGGGAGAGCGTCCTGTATATTCGCCGGTCATAACATTGACAGCACCGAGTTCGCTCACCTGACCCTTTTCATAACCTTCCAGTTCCGGTTTGGTCTCTTCTTCGAATAAGAATTCGTAAGAAGGGTTATGTACAATTTCCTGAGTTCCTGTAATACCGTACTTGCTCAAATCAATTACCGCCATCTTACATTCAACCTCTCTTCTCTTTATTTTTGTATTGCAGGCCCGGATTTCATGGCCCTTTTCTAATTATACATGATCGGTGGATTAAATCAATAAAAATCGTCTAAATTTTTCCGCCCCTTCAGGCCCCTGCGACCAGCGCTGCCAGCACTTTCAGCACGCCCGCCAGCACCATGACCCAGATGGGATTCATTTTGAACTTCTGCAGCAGAACCAGGCAGACGGCGAAGATCGCGACCAGAACCCAGTTGGTTCCCAAAAGGCTGATCGCCGCCCCGCTCCCCCAGAAGGCGGTCAGGAGGATGGAAATCCCGGCGGAAGCGATCATCGCCACCACGGCGGGGCGAAGGGAGTTGAGCACGCCCTGAAGCATGGCCATATTGCGGTATTTCAGGTACAGCTTCGCGATCAGCGTCACGATCACGCAGGACGGAAGGATACAGCCGCCCGTAGCCACCAGCGCGCCCGGGATCCCGGCGATTTTAATTCCCACAAACGTGGCGGAATTGACGGCGATGGGCCCGGGGGTCATCTGGGAAATGGTGATCAGATCCGTAAACTCCTCCATGCTCAGCCATCCGTGCTGGGTCACCACCTGGCCCTGAATCAGCGGCATGGCCGCATAGCCTCCGCCGAAGCTGAACAGGCCGATCTGCAAAAAGCTCAGAAACAGCTGCAGATAAATCATTCCTTTGCCCTCCTCTTTTCCAGCACCGTCCGGACGACGCCGATCAGGCCGCAGACGATGACCACATAGACCACGTTGACTCCGAAAATGCAGGCGGCCACAAAGGCTCCCGCCATGATGAGCAGCGACATGGGATTTTTCCCGTGGACGATCCCGGCGCCCATCTCGTAGACCACCGCGGCGATGACCGCGCCGACGCCGGCCTGCATCCCTTCCAGCATCTGGCTGACCAGGAAATTGTCCCGGAACGCGTTATAGAAAACGGAGATCAGCGAGATGATCAAAAACGGCGGAAGGATGGTTGCGAAGATCGCGGTCAGCGCCCCGATCATTCCCGCCAGCTTGTAACCCACCACGATGGCTCCGTTGACCGCGATTGCGCCGGGCGACGACTGCGCGATGGCGATCAGATCCAGCATCTCATTCTCTTCGATCCAGCCGTATTCGTCCACGAATTTCTTCTTCATCAGCGTGACGATGACATATCCGCCGCCGAAGGTGAAGGCGCTCAGATACAGCGTGGACCAGAACAGCTTTCCCAAAATCCTCTTTTTCTGCTTCGATTCCATATCTCTTTCCTCCTCCGGATTTCAGTATAGCGGGGGTTGTCTTATATGTAAAATAGTATTATTCTATAAAATATATAATGATTTTATTATGTATTTTGAGGAGGGAAAGTGATTATGACGCTCCGTCATCTGAACATCTACGTCTCCGTCTTCCAGCACGGCAGCATCACGAGGGCTTCCGAAGCCCTGCACCTGGCCCAGCCGTCCGTCAGCCTGGCCGTCCGGGAGCTGGAAGAGCACTATCGCACCCGGCTTTTTATCCGCGCGGGAAGGCGGATTCTCCCCACGGAGGCCGGAAAGGAATTCTACGGCTACGCCCTCCATATCGTCTCCCTCTTTGCGGAGATGGAACAGAAATTCAAGAACTGGGATGCGGAAGGGATCTTCCGCGTGGGAGCCAGCATCACCATCGGAACCCACATCCTGCCCGACCTCATCGGACGCTTCCAGGCCGCTTATCCCCAGCTGCGGATCGAGGCGGTGATCCAGAATTCCGCCACCATCGAACAGCTGATCCTGGATCACTCCATCGACGTGGGCCTGGTGGAAAACCAGCCGGATCAGCCGGATCTCCAGGTCATTCCGTTTCTGGAAGACGCCCTGTGCGCCATCGTTCCCCCCGGCCATCCTCTGGTCGGAAGGACAGTTTCCCTGGCCGATCTGGCCCGATACCCGTTTTTCATGCGGGAAAAGGGCAGCGCGGGGCGGGAGCTTCTGGACGCCAGCTTCGCCCTGCAGCAGCTGGCCGTCCGCCCCGCATGGGAGAGCTCCAGCACCCAGGCCATCGTCAGCGGCGTGGCCCGGGGCCTGGGCGTCGCCGTCCTTCCCTATCTGCTGGTAAAGCGGGATGTGGAAGAAAAGGCCGTGGCCCTGGCCAGGCTGGACCCTCCCCTCACGAGAAACCTGCACGTCATCTGCCACAGGAGCAAATACCGCAGCGCCTCCATGGACGCCTTCCTGTCCCTCTGCCGCTCCTGCGGCGCAAAATGAGGAGAACCGGGGAGAATCCTGCCGTCTCCCGCCCTCATCCTCTCTTCAGTCCCGTCCATAGCGCATCGTTCGCCAGGCGGTGACGCCCACTTCCAGAAGGACCGCCGCCGCACACAGGCAAAAGATGATCATCGAAGCCCTCTGGGGGTTCCACATATCCAGAAACCGCTGCGCCTTTGTCCCGGACAGGACGGCCCCCAGCTCCGCCGCGAAATCCGGATTCCAAAGGGGAAACGCGAAGAGCACCGCGTACCCGAAAATCAGCTGCACCGCGCCGCAAAGGATGCTGCAGATCAGCACCGGCATGCAGTAACGCCCTGCCGCCAGGCGGAACACTTCGTCGAACAGCCCTGCCGCCAGGCTCAGAATGAACAGGGGAAGAATCCGGTTCCACTCCTCCATATGAAACACCGGAATTGCCGTCAGGCCTTCCCCGTCCCGCACCAGCGCGCTGAAAAAGTCCGGCGCGAAGATCAGCAGGATGCCGAACAACAGGATGAACACGATTCCCACGATGCTGTCGGCCCGATCGATGCGCGCCTCTTTCGGAGGAACCGGCGTCAGGCGGCCGGGATTCCATCCCCCTTCCCTCTCCGCCCCGTTCAAATCCAGCCGGACCCGCTTCTTCTCCAGAATCGCAAACATCAGCGTCACGCCTCCAAACGCCCCAAAGCAGGCCGAAATGATTTCCGAAATCCCACCTGTGATCCCGTAGATCGCCGCCGTGGCCGCGGCGGATATCCGGCCGTTCCCGACGACGCCTATCCCGGCCTTCACCCCTTCCACGGCATTCGCAAAAAAGAGGGCGACGGCCGTGGAGATGAGAACGACCTTCAGGAACCAGAGCCAGGAATCATAGTATTCCGGCCCGATCAGATACCGCTCCCCGTCCTGATACTTTTTGGCAAACAGCGCGGGATCTCCCAGCTTTTCCAGCGCCCTTTCCACCCCGCCTTCGGCTTCCGCCATGTCGCCGATGAGCTCCCAAAGCTCCTGCTCCACCTCTTTTCGCTGCCGGGCGGGCAGACGGCGCACCACCTGATAAATGTACCGTTCCATCCATTCCTGATCCTTCGGATTCATGCCTGATCCTCCTTCAATAAATTCTCCATGCCCCCGGCCAGCTCAATCCACTGTTCCCTGAGCCGGGCATAAACTTCGTCCCCGTATCCCGTCCTTCTGTAATACTTCCTCGGCCTGGATCCGCCGGTTTCCCAGCAGCTTTCCAAAAGCCCCTGCTTCTCCAGACGGCGCAGGAGCGGATAGAGGGTGTTCGGATCCACGGGAACCCCTTTTTCCTCCAGCGTCTGAATCAGGGAATATCCGTACCGTTCCTCCCGTACCTGACTGAGGACGCTCAACACGAGGGTTCCCCTGCGCAGCTCCTGCATCAGCCCTTCCAGCAGGCTCTTTTCTTCTCCCACTTCCTTCACCTCCTGATTCTATAATAATGTGTATTGCACAGTATTGTCAATATAAATTATAGTATAAAAAACGCCGCGCCGGCCAGGATATGGAATTCCTG
>DWXE01000010.1 GCA_019119355.1 Candidatus Eisenbergiella merdigallinarum | reverse complement strand
TCCATGGGCATCATGATCACCTACGGCTCTTATGTGAAAAAAGATGTCAATCTGAGCCGTTCCCTGAGCCAGATCGAGATTTTTGACACCGGGGTTGCTTTCCTTGCGGGCCTTATGATCATTCCGGCCGTATTCGTATTCTCCGGCACCGAAGGCATGGCCTCCGGCCCCAGTCTGATGTTCGTCTCCCTGCCAAAGGTATTCCAGGCAATGGGAGGAGTCGGAACCATCATCGGGCTCATCTTCTTTATCATGGTAGCCTTCGCGGCGCTGACCTCCTGCATCTCCATTCTGGAGACACTGGTGGCAAACTGTATGGAAATCTTTCACACAACACGTAAAAAGACCTGCCTTGTGATCGGCCTTCTTTCTGCAGGCGCAGCAGCCGTGATCTGCATGGGCTATAACCTGTTCTACTTTGAGCTGCCTCTGCCCAACGGCCAGACAGCACAGCTTCTTGACGTGATGGATTACATCAGCAATAGCTTCCTGATGCCCTTTATCTCCCTGCTGACCTGCATCCTTGTCGGCTGGGTCATCAGGCCCAAATGGATCATTGAAGAGATGGAGGCGAGCGGACACCGCTTCAGCCGGAAGAAAATGTACAGCTTCATGATCAAATATATGACGCCTGTTATGATGGCCATCCTGTTTTTGCAGTCCACAGGAGTGTTCCATATCATTGCAGGTTTATTCAGATAAGAGACGCTGAAGCAACTCCAACGTACTCAACCGGATCTATCCGACCCATAAAAAAGATGCCGTCCTACGGGAAATTCCATAGAACAGCATCTCAACATTTCTGCGTTTTCAGGCGAGCCTGCGGATTTTCACCTGGTCGATCCTTCTTCCGTTCATCTCCTCCACCCGGACTTCCAGGCCATCCGCGGCGAAGCTGGCTCCCGCCTCCGGAACCCGTCCCAGCTCGTTCATCACCCATCCGCCCACGGTGAGCACTTCAAATTCCTTTTCCTTTCCGAGGAACTCGAACACTTTTTCCACATCGGCCTTGCCGGATACCAGATATTCATTTTCGGAAATCCGCTGCAGCTTCGTCTCCACCTGGTCGTGTTCATCCCAGATATCTCCCACCAGCTCCTCCAGGATATCCTCCAGCGTCACGATTCCGCGGGTCACGCCGAATTCGTCCACCACCACGGCCATATGCTGCTTCCTGCTCTGGAGATCCTTCATCAGCTCGTTGATCTTTCTGAACTTCGTTATGTACATCGCCGGCCTGATAATCGAGGAGAGCTCCTCGCCCTTCCGATATACGCGGCTGTAAAAATCCTTTTCATACACGATCCCGATGATATTGTCCAGGCCGCCCTCATAGACCGGCAGTCTGGAATATCCAGTTTCCTCAAAGACCTCCGCAGTCTTTTCCACCGTGGCGTCCTTCGGGATCCCCGTCACGTCTACGCTCGGCGTGAAGATATCCGCCGCTTCCATGTCCTTGAACTCGATGGCATTCCGGATCAGGCTGCCCTCCTGCTCGTTGATCCCGCCTTCCAGCTGCGCCTCGTCCACGATGGTGAGGAGCTCATCCTCCGTGATGCTCTTCTCCTCGTCGCTCTTTATGATCCTGGAGAGCAGCTTCTTCCACTGGGCGAACAGAAAATTCACCGGGGTCAGCACCTTCATGAGAACGTTCAGGATGGGAGCGGAAAACATGGCGAACTTCTCGGGAGATTCTTTCGCTATGCTCTTGGGCGAAACCTCGCCGAAGATGAGGACCACGATGGTGGTCACCGCCGTGGAAACGCTGGCTCCCGCCTCCTCGCCCAGCAGGCGCGCAAAAATCAGCGTCGTCAGGGATGCCGTGGCGATGTTCACGATGTTGTTCCCCACCAGAATGGTGGAAAGCATGCTGTCGTAGCGCTCAGACAGCCTGAGCACCAGCGCCGCCCGCGCGTTCCCCTTTTCCGCCATGTTCTTGACCCTGGCACGGCTCAGAGTGGAAAATGCCGTTTCCGTGGCCGAAAAATAAGCGGACATAACGATACAAAATACGATGATAATCAACGATATACTGTCGCTTCCCATTTTTCCTCCTGTTATTGAAAAATACAACTGTGTCAAATACCCGAACAACACAAACAGACATAACCCGTTCCCCCAGAAAACGGACTATGCCTGCCGGTTATCTCACTGCCCTCGCCGGGCAGATCCTGCTCTGAATCGTGCAACATATGTGGTCAGCGCCGTCAGCGGCGTCGGCTTCGCTCATGAAAATTCTTTCCCTCCTGTCGATGTACAGGGGCTATTGTACCAAAACTTATATGTCGCGTCAAGATTCCATTCATTTTTCAAAAGGAATTCTCCACCTCGTCTGCCAGGATCATCCGGAATTTTCTCAGAATCGCCCTCACGATGGAAATGCTCTGGGCCTCGCCGCCGGAGATCCCTTCTCCTCCAAACCCACCCCTTAAGAAAACGACGTTCTTATCCATCCACTTCCTCATCCGAATACACAAATTTTTCGTAATCCTCGATGGAGAGCGGCATGGAGAACAGATATCCCTGCCCTTCCTCGCACCCCGCCTCCAGCAGCAGCCGGAACTGTTTCCGGTTTTCGATCCCCTCGCAGACCACGTGATAGCCCAGCCCCTGCACCATGCCGATGATTTCCTTCAAAAAGAAAGCTCCCCTGCCGTCCGCGCTGCAGCTTTTCACCAGGGTGCGGTCCAGCTTCACCGTATCCACCGGGATGTCGATGACCGTATTCAGGACGGAATACCCGGCCCCGAAATCGTCCATCGCCGTGCTGATGCCCGCATCCCTGAGCTCCTGAAACAGGCGTTTGGCGCTCTCGTATTCCTCCACCGTAGCGGTTTCGGTCAATTCGATCTCCGTATACCTGGGATCGACCCCGTAACGGTTCAGGATGTCCAGATACTTCCGGACCGCCTGGGGGTCGTAAGCGTGAAGGATGGATGAATTGATGGAAATGGGGACCTGCTTCCTCCCCAACTGCTGGTTGCGTTTCAAAAACCCGACCACCTCTTCGAAGACGTAGTAGTCCAGCTCTTCAATCCGCCCGCTGGATTCGCACAGAGAAATGAAGGAATCCGGCGCCAGGACATTTCCTTCCTTCGTCTTCCACCGGACCAGGGCCTCCGCGCCCACGACGCTTCCGTCCTTCAAAGAGATCTTCGGCTGCAGATAGATCTGGAACCGTTTTTCTTCCATCGCCTTGTCGATCCCATTGATGATCTCATTTTCCAGCTGCTGCTTTTCCTTCAGGCTCTGATCGTAAATCCGGACGGAGCGCCCGGATTTTCCCGCGATCTGCTGCCTCGCATAGTTGGCCGCGTCAATCGCGCTGGATGCGCTGGAACAGTCCGGTTCGATCGGATACACGCCCGTCCGGATCCAGATCCTCGCCCCGTGGAACTTCCCGGACTGGCTGCGTTCAAATTCCTTATTATAGCCGTCGAGCCGCTCCGCCATCCCGTCGGCGTCGTCACAGGGCGCCAACATTAAAAACTGATCCGCTACGACGCGCGTAAAGAGCGCCCCGCCCATCTTTTCCATCAGGAAAGCGCTGAATTCCTTCAGGAGCTGATCGCCCGCGCTATAGCCGAACTTCTTGTTGAAATATTTAAAACCGGCGATATCGCTGTAGATCATGACATGGGAGTCCGCATAGTTCCCCACGATCATATGCTCCGCTTCCTCCCGGAAGCGGGAAAAGGACAAAAGCCCTGTCAGGCTGTCGTACTCCGTCCACAGCCCCCTTCTGGAATCTTCCTGATTCATCGCCTGGTTCCTGGCCAGATAGGCCGAGATGATCTTCGTCACCTCTCCCAGTTCTTTCCGGCTTTTTGGGGACCAGTGGCGCTTCTCCCTGCATACCACATAGGAGATGGCGCCCGTATATTTCCCTTCACAGTACATGGCGGCATAGAGGACGGTTTTGGCCTCCCCCTGCATCAGAAGGGCGGCTCCGTCCGGCGAATACATCCCCATGTTGTCGTGCTGGAGCACCATCGTCTGATGCTCGTCATAACTCTGAAACAGGGTGAGGAAGTCCTCTTTGGTAAAGCTGCGGTTCTCCGGAAGGGCTTCCGGCGCCATTTTCGATCTCCACTGATATTGGCGCGCCGTATTCTTCTCCCGGATATCCGTCCGGATGACGGTAATCCGGTCCAGATCAAACCGGTATCCGATGACTTCCATCAGCGTTTCGATGGCCGCGGAAAAGCTGCTGTTTTTCTCGAAAATTTCGAACGCCGTAGATATAATATCGTTGTGCAGGTAACGATTATCTATATTCTTTTCTGAAAAATGCTTTCTTTCCGCCAGCTCAAACCTCTGCAGATTATCGCAGAACACGTAGCAGTTCCGGCCGTTTTCCTTCGCTCTGTACAGGGCCCAGTCCGCATTTTCAAAGAGCTGGTCATATGTATATCCGGACTCATTTTCCATCAGAAAACAGACGCCCACGCTACAGGTAATGGAAAAATCCGTCCCTTCAAAGCTGAGCCGGCTCACCGCCTTTACCAGCTGCATGGCTTTCTGAAGCAGATCGGAATGGCTGATATCCTTCAGGAATATGACGAATTCGTCCCCTCCTGCCCGTATGATAATCCCGTTTTCCTCGAACATCGCCTGAAAAAGGCGCGCGACCCCGGTCAGCACCCGGTCTCCGAAGAGGTGCCCGTGAGTGTCGTTGGCATATTTAAAATAATCCAGATCCACGATCATCAGCCCGCAGGAGGAATAGGGAGTTTTATGGTTCAGATATTCGTTAATCAGATCCTGTCCATAAAAATGGTTGAAGAGGCCGGTGAGGGAATCCTTCCTGGCCCGCTCTTCCAGAAGGGCTTCCTGTTCCCTTTCCCTGGTAATATCCCGCACCGTAAAGGGAAGACCTCCTCCCTGGCCGGATTCCGTCATGGGGAGCGTTTTCAGCTGCAGCTTTCTGACGAAACCGTTATTCAGGATGCGCAGTTCCAGCTCTTCCGGACGCTTTCCCCGATAGAAATCCTCTAATTTCTGCCTGTCATCCGGATGTATCCCCTGATATTCCAGAAAATACTCCCTGCAGTTCGGGATTTCCTCGCTGATGGACAGCGTCTCATCGTAGATCAGCAGTTTATTCTCCCTCTCCCTGTACTCGCATATTTTTATTCCGTTATACTCCAAAACCGCTTTTAACAGCCCTTCCCGTTCCCCAGGAATATTCTGTTGATGCTCCGCGCGCGCTATTTCCGTCATATTCCCTGTTCCCCTTCTCCGTTTTCTCCATTATAACAGGCTTTTTCGCAAATTCCCACCATTTTCGCCATCGTTTGGGCCCGGTATAAAAAAGGTATCGCTCCGTCATCCGGCCGGATGATTTTGCGATACCTTTCTGCTGTCCAGGTTTTTAGAACGCTGTTCCAGTTCAAAGGCCGTCTCCCCGCAGGGCGTCATCCCCGGTCCGGGAACCGCCCTCCGAACCGGAAAACTGTCCGAAAAATTCCAGAATCCTGTCCTCCGAAGAAACGGTCACCTGTCTGGCGATGACCTGCGCCGCGGGCTCATCTCCCAGCATGGTTCCCGTTTTGTCCAGATAGACCACAGCACCGAACAAAACCAGGGCCAGGGCCAGGCGCACCCCGAACAGAGAGCGCCTCAGAGAGCCGGCCGATGAGGGCGGATAGCCGTCCCTCTCCAGCGGACCGTCGTACACCAGCGGCAGCTCATCTTTTCCCAGCACCGCTTTCGGGTTCCCGTACAGAATCTCTTCCCGGTTTCTCATCTTCATCCGGTTGATGGCGCTCTCTTCCCTCAGAAATCTCGTCAGCTGCAGTTTTCGTTCCAGATCCGTCATTTCAAACCCTCCGCGGTTTTCCGTCTCACTTTAAGTTTACATAAAAATATTATGTAAATTTCAGGCTCATCCTCTTTTTTCATTTTATGATGTCAAAAGGCGGAAAATGCGGATCGGGCATATACAGCTGCCGGATTCTGCGGTAAAATAGCCTTGGAATCCGATGCCGCACACATAAAAGGAGCGCAGAGATGGAAAACGAACTGGCCAGGGCGGTGCTGACAGCCGATATCAAGGCGCAGTACGATGCCCAGTGCAAGTTGGTACTGTCGCAGAAGGAAGTACTGGCATGGATTTTGCAGGGCGTTGCAGAGGAATTCGCCCAAATGTCTGTAGAGGAAATCAAATCGTGCATCGAAGGGACGCCGGAGATTTCTTCTGAAAAAGTCTATCCCGGGCAGGCCGGGGAACGGATCGTCGGAATCGGAAACGAAAGCAGGATTACAGGAGAAGGGAGCATTTATTACGATATCCGCTTTCTGGCAAATATCCCGCAGGGACGGGAGCGAATCCGGCTGATGATCAATGTGGAGGCGCAAAAAGACTATTATCCCGGCTACCAGCTTCCCACAAGAGGAATTTTCTATTGCGCCAGAATGATTTCGTCCCAGTTGGGAACCGAATTTTCGGGAAGCGATTACGATGGATTAAAAAAGGTATATTCCATCTGGATCTGTATGGGCGTGCCCAAACGGATCGGCAATGCGATTGCGCAATATCGGATGGAAAAACGGGATATTTGCCCGGGTTTTCCGGATCTTCGGAAAGCATATGATAAGCTGACCGTGGTAACGGTTGGCTTAAACGGGCGCATATTCTGTGAAAATCAACTGTTGGGAATGCTCAATACGCTGCTGTCGCCCGAAATCGGCGGACGCGAAAAAAAGGAACTGTTGCAGCGGCGATACGGCATGAGAATGGAAAACGAACTGGCAAAGGAGGTCGATCAAATGTGCAACCTGAGCGGTTATGTGGAAGAAAAAGGCCGGATGGAGGGGGAAAGCCGGCTTGCCGGACTGATCCGTCTCCTGATTCAGAAGGGGGAATATGAGAATGTCCGGCTGGTGACGGAGGATGAAGCCGCCCGCAGGGAATTTTACCGAAGATACGGTCTCATCGACGCCGCATCGGAAAACTGATCGTTAAGGAACAAAATGGCGGCCGCGCAGAGTGTTATTTCCGCGCGGCCGCCGCTTTTTCTTTTCCGATCCGTCCCGTTACCGGTTCGCCAGCTCTTCGGTGATTTCCTCCCAGCTGACGCCCTTCTCGGCCATCAGCACCATCATATGATAGAGGAAGTCGGCGATCTCGTATTTGATCTCGTTGGGATTGGGATTTTTGGCCGCGATCACGATCTCGGTGGCCTCTTCCCCCAGCTTTTTGAGGATCTTGTCGATCCCCTTATCGAAGAGATAGTTGGTATAGGACCCTTCTTTCGGGTGGGCCTTCCTGTCTTCGATGACGGCGAACACTTCTTCGAACACTTTCAGCGGGTTGTGCTGTTCGGGTTTTTCGCCGCGCTTTAACACCTCGTTGAAAAAGCAGCTGTAGGAGCCCGTATGGCAGGCGGCTCCCACCTGAGTCACGCGGGCCAGGATCGTATCCATATCGCAGTCCGCGGTCAGGGAATGCACGTACTGATAGTGCCCGCTGGTTTCCCCCTTCAGCCACAGCGCCTGTCGGCTTCTGCTGTAATAGGTCATCCTCCCGCTCTCCACCGTGCGCCGGTAGGCTTCTTCGTTCATATAGGCCACCATGAGCACCGCGTCCGTCTTCACGTCCTGCACCACCACGGGCACCAGCCCGTCAGGGCCCGTCTTAAAATCTTCAAACCGGTATGCGGCCCGGGATAAGGCCACGGGGATCCGGTTTTCCAGGCACAGTTTTTTCAGGGCGACGAGATTGCTCACATTTTCCGTGACCACCTGGCCGGACATGCCGCTGACGTTGGGCAGGGAAAGCGTTTCGATGATCTTGTCCAGGGAAACCTCCGGAAGGAAGGGGGTCACCGGCACCGGGGAAATCAGGGACGCCTCCCGCCCGCCCGCGCCATGAAACAGGAAGACTTCGGAAACAAAGGAGTTCAGGGCTCCCTGCATCCGCAGAATCTGATCCGGCCCTTCCGCGGCCGCCACGATCCGTTCCTTTCCGAATTTCAGCGAAACCTCTTCCAGAACCGCCGCCTGCTCTTCCTTCCCCAGATCCAGCACGGCCTGGCTGCAGCCCGCGTAAAGCAGCTTTTTCACGTCCTCCATCCGCCGGATCCTGCCGCCTCCCGCCACGGGGACGGCCACGTTGGCGCAGATCTTTCGCAGGATGTCCATGGCTTCCTCCTGCTCCTGGTCCGTTTCGGACAGATCCATGACGTACAGGCGGTCGCACTCGTTTAAGCTGTAGTTCTCCGCCAGTTCCACCGGGTTTAAGCTCACCTCACGCCGGTCCCCGGGGCCCGCCACCGCCCGTTTTTGATACAGATAAAGGCAGGGCATCAGTTTTTTCGCATTCACAGGATTCATCTTCTATAACGTTCCTTTCGTGGACAACACGCCCGTCACCCGGGGATCTTCCGAAACCGCCATATCCAGCGCCTTTCCGAACGCCTTGAACATCGCTTCCGCCACGTGATGGCCGTTGATCCCGTCCAGCACTTTGATGTGCAGGTTCATCCCCGCTGACCAGGACAGGGCGTAGAAAAATTCCCGGATCAGCTGGGTATCCAGATCCCCGATCCTTTCTACGGGGAAGGAATAGTCGAAATTCAGATACGGCCTTCCGCACAGATCCACGGCGCACAGCACCAGCGCGTCGTCCATGGGCAAGAGGAAATGTCCGTAGCGCCGGATCCTGTCCTTATTCCCCAGGGCGGCCGAAATGGCCTGTCCCAGCACGATTCCCGTATCCTCTGCGGTATGGTGGCCATCCACCTCCAGATCCCCCTTCGCTTCCACTTCCAGATCGAAGAAGCCGTGACGGGAAAACCCCTGAAGCATGTGGTCAAAAAATCCGATCCCCGTCCGGATATCGGAATTTCCCGTCCCGTCCAGGCAAATCCGGACGCGGATTTCGGTCTCCTTCGTCCGCCGCTCGATCAAACCGGTTCTGTCGCTCATCGCTCAATCCTCCTCAAACCGCACCCGAATGGAATTCTCATGGGCTGTCAGCCCTTCCTGGCGGGCGAAGCGCTCGATCTTTTCATGGGCGCGCCGGAGCGCCTGCCGGGAATAGGAAATGATGCTGGTCTTTTTGATGAAATCGTCCACGCCCAGGGGGGAGAAGAACCGCGCCGTCCCGTTGGTGGGCAGAACGTGGTTGGGGCCGGCGTAATAGTCCCCCAGCGGTTCGCTGGAATATTCCCCCAGGAAGATGGCGCCCGCGTTCCGGATCCTGGTCATCAGCTCGAAGGGATTTTCCGTCAGGATTTCCAGATGCTCGGAAGCGATCTCGTTCGCCGCTTCGGCCGCCTCCTCCAGGGAATCCGCCAGCAGGATGTAGCCGTAACGGTCCAGGGACTTTTGAATGATCTCCCTGCGCTCCAGCGTTTCAAGGAAGCGGTCCACCTGGTCGGATACTTCTTTTGCCAGCTTTTCGCTGGTGGTGATCAAAATGGCGCTGGCCAGCTCGTCGTGCTCCGCCTGGGACAGAAGATCCGCAGCAACGTACCGGGGATTGGCCGTTTCGTCCGCGATGACCAGAATTTCGCTGGGGCCCGCGATGGAATCGATGCTCACGTGGCCGAAGCACGCCTTTTTGGCCAGGGCCACGAAGATGTTGCCGGGCCCCGTGATCTTATCCACCCGGGGGATGCTCTCCGTCCCGAAGGCCATGGCCGCGATGGCCTGCGCCCCGCCTGCGCGGTAGATCTCATCCACGCCCGCCACCCGCGCGGCCGCCAGCGTTCCGGGATCCACCGTCCCGTCCGCCCCCGGCGGCGTGGTCATGATGATTTTGGGGACGCCGGCCACCTTCGCCGGGATCACGTTCATCAGCACGCTGGAGGGGTAAGCCGCCTTTCCTCCGGGCACATAGACCCCGGCCACGGCCAGGGGCAGGATTTTCATCCCCAGGATCGTCCCGTCCGGCCGCGCGTCGAACCAGCTGTTCCTGAGCTGTTTTTCGTGGAAGCGCCTGATATTTTTAGCGCTCTCCTCCATCGCCTTCATAAATTCGGGATCCGCCTGGGCGCAGGCCCGATCGATTTCCTCTTCGGAAACGCGGACCGTTTCCGCCGTCAGCCGGCAGCCGTCGAACTGCTCCGTATAGGAAAACAGCGCCTCGTCCCCTCTGCTTCTCACCTGCCCGACGATCTCTTCCACCGCCTTTTCATACTGCCCGTAGCAGTTGGGGCTCCTCTGCAGCAGCTCCCCCAGCAGGCCCTTCCTGCTCTCTTTCGTTAACCGGATGATTCTCATTTCCCCCAGCCTTTCCTCACGACAGCTTCTCACGCAGCCGCAAAATGATTTCCTTGATCCGTTCCGTTTCCATCTGCATGCTCACCTGATTGACGATCATCCTGGCGGACAGGGGGCAGATCTCCTCCAGCACCTCCAGCCCGTTCTCCCGCAAGGTGCTGCCGGTCTCCACGATGTCCACGATCACGTCCGCCAGGCCGACGATGGGGCCCAGCTCCACGGAGCCGTTCAGCTTGATGATGTCCACGGTCTGATATTTTTCGTTGTAAAAATAGTCCTTCGCGATGACCGGGTATTTCGTCGCCACCCGGATCATCTCGTGATGCAAAAGCAGCTCCCTGGCCTTTGCGGGGCCGCAGACGCACATGCGGCATTTCCCGAACCCCAGATCCAGCACCTCATAGACCCTGCGCCCCTCTTCCAGCAATTCGTCCTTCCCGGTCACGCCGATGTCCGCCGCCCCGTATTCCACATAGGTGGGCACATCCGGGCCCTTGGCCAGAAAGAACTTCAGCTTCAGCTCTTCGTTGACGAAAACCAGCTTTCTGGAATTTTTGTCCTTCATCTCCCGGCAGGTGATCCCGATCTGCTCCAACAGCTCCAGCGTCCTGCTGGCCAGCCTTCCCTTCGTCAGCGCGAACGTCAGATATCTCCTCTCTTCCATTTTGCCGCCACTCCTCATCCGTCCTGGTTCAGCCTTTCGCAGCTCCCGTCCTCCCGGACAAGAAACACGCTGCTGTGCCATCCTCTTTCATAAGCTTCATAGCTGCTCCGGTTTTGGGGCACGGGCATCAGCTCCGCCCTGGTCCCTTCCGCCCTCAGCTGCCTGGCCCGGCTCAACGCCTGCCCGAACCCTCCCTTTTCATAGAAAATGAGGGCGCCCTCCGGCTCCACCAGAGGCTTTAAATCCTGGCGCGCCAGCGCCTCCATCAGATCGTCCACCACGATCACGAAGCCGATGGCGGGCGCGTTTTTCCCGAAATGGGACAGAAGGTGGTCGTATCTGCCTCCGGTCACCACCGCGTCACCCACGCCGTACGTGTATCCCTTGAAAATCACGCCGGTGTAATAGTTGTATTTCCCCAGCAGCCCGAGATCGAAGGAAACGTATTTCTCCACCCCGTATTTCTCCAAGACGCGATACAGCTGCTCCAGCCGTTCGATGGCCTGCAGCGACCTCTCGTTGTCCACCATCTGCCTGGCTTCGGCCAGATCGCTGGCCCCCAGCACCGTATCCGCCAGGCGCAGCAGCACCTGGGCGTAGTCCCGGCGCACCTTACGGCTCTCCAGCAGTTCTTTTGCCGCAAAATAGTTTTTGGCGTTGATGGCGTCCCGGAGCTTCTGCTCCGTTTCCTCCTTCAGCCCCGCCTGGGAACAGATTCCCCTGAAATATTCCACTTCCCCCACCGCGATCTGAAAGCTGGTCAGGCCGCAGCGAAGGAGAGCCTCCACCACCAGGCTGATCATTTCCGCGTCGGCCTCCACCGAAGGCTCCATAATCAGCTCGACGCCCATCTGCGTCACCTCCTTCAGCTTTCCCTGAAGGCTGGACGCGTTGGTGAAGGCGCTTCCCGAATAGGTCAGGCGGATGGGCCTGGTCTCGTCCATAAAATATTTGGCCGCGCACCTGGCGCAGGAGGGGGTAAAATCCGGTCGAAGGGTCAGGGTGTTGCCCTCCTTGTCGAAGAACTTGTACAGCTGGGAGGATGGCGTGGTGCCGATTTCCCGGCTGTAGACGTCAAAAAATTCGAAGGAGGGGGTCTGGATATCCTGATACCCGTACAGCCGGATCGCTTCGTGCAGACGCTGTTCGATCAGCAGCTTTCTGGCATATTCGATCCCGTAAATATCCCGCACCCCTTCCGGCGTATGAAGCAAAGATTGATCCATGGCATCCTCCGTTTTCGCAATTCACTTTATCATGCTACCGTGTTATCATATGAAATCCCGATTAGTATACACGATTCCGCCCTTCCTGTCAACCTTTCCGCCGGCAGGAAAACTGCTGCTGCCGACAGAGCACTTGCCGGCAGGAGACCGCACCCGCCGTCGGGAGGCCGCGGGCCGCAAATCAGGCCCTCCGGTAGTAAATCAGGCGGCGCAGGCCGCCGTATTTGAGGGCCTCGGTCAGCGGCCGAAAGCCCGCCGCCTCGAAGTTCGCCCGGCTGAACCGGTTGTCCGGGTGCACGGTGGCCATCAGATGCCGCATTCCCCTGCTCTTTGCCGCGGCCACGCCCTCCGAAAGCAGTTTTTCCATCAATCCGTTCCCCCAAAAGTCCGGGTGCACGGCCACGGATTCCATGTGGGCGCAGGCCGCCCGCTCCCCCGGGTCGGCCCCCGCATATTTTGCGGCACAGGGAAACAGGGAGTCCTCCCCATCCCCTGGAAAGCGCAGGGCCAAGAAGGCGGCCAGCCGCCCTCCGCAGGGGATTTTCAGCAGCGCCCCTTCCGCGCTCAGATGCCGCCGGAAAAATTCCATGTCGTCCGTCACATACCAGTCCCTTTGCCCCGCGCCCAGCCGCGCTGCGGCGATTTGCTCCAGGGCCAGGATCTCCTCCAGGTCCGGCCCCTGCGCCGGCACGACGGGAAAGGCCGCGTCCCTGTACAGCCTGTTTTTCACCATGGAGAGCTCCTCCTCAGAAATGCAGTGGGGAATCCCTCCTTCCTTTACCAGCTCCGTCAGTTCCTCCAGATCCATCCAGCGCACCTCTTCGATTTCGCTGGCCTGGGGGCGAAACTGCCCGGCTTCCAGATTCCTCCAGAGCAGATACACCCGGCTCACCTGGTTGTCCAGAAATGGGGTTCCGTAAAACCGGTCCTTCCAGCGGATCCTGCGCACCCCGCAGTCCTCCAGCTCCTTTTCCAGCGCGTACACGCCCAGCTCTTCTTCCAGCTCCCGCAGGGCGCTGTCCACGAAGCCCGATCCCACAGGGATATGGCCCGCGCTGGAAATATCGTAACAGCCCGGATGGGAATCCTTGTCCCGGCTGCGCTTCTGCAAAAGCAGCTGCAGGCGCCCCCGCTTTCTGCGGGCGATCCATACGTGGGAAGTGCGGTGCAGATCCCCGTCCCGGTGCACCCGGCTGCGCTCCTTCTTTTCTCCGGTGGGCTCCCCCGTTTCGTCCACGATATCCAGATATTCTTCCATGGTTACAGCGCCGCCTCTCCCCGCAAAAATCCTTCGTAGTCCAGGGGCTTTCCGTCCAGGACGCATTCCAGAAGGACATCGCGGTCGTAAACCAGTTTCAGGGAGAAAAAGGGCCGTTCCAGTTCCAGCAGCTTAAAGAAGACCAGATCTCCTGCCCAGAGGTTCAGGGAAGGCACCCGCTCTTTTTCCACCCACTCCAGAACCCCTTCCCGGCAGGTTTCGGACAATTCCCCTTCCCACCGGTCCGCCGTGTAAAGGCACATGTACTGGGTTTCCACCCCCAGAAGGGCGAAGGTCACGATACCCCGGAACCGGTATCCGGCAAGCCTCAGGCCCGTTTCCTCCTCCACCTCCCGGATCAGGCAGTCCTCCGGGCTCTCGTACCGCTCCGCGTGCCCTCCCACGCCGATCCACTTGTCCCTGTTGACGTCGCCTTCCTTTTTTACCCGGTGCATCATCAGCCATTTTCCGTCCTGTTCCAGGTAGCACAGGGTGGTCAGGCTGTTTTTTTCCGCTTCCATCCGCCGTTCGCCTCCTTTTTTTCACCGCGTTTTATCCGCGGGCATCCCTCTCATCCCTTTCCTGCAGATCCTTTTGCAAAAGATCCAGATAGGGCACGTAAACGCCCTGCTTTCTGGGAAGAAAATAGCCGGGGGAAAGTTCGTCGAAGCGGAAGCTCTTGCGCCCTCCCGCCTGCGCCCGTTCCCAGAACCCCTTCAGCTGCGCGAAGGTCAGGTAGTAAAACGCGTCCCGATGGGTGTAATAGAGCAGGAAAAAGGCGATCCCCTTTTGCTCCTCGAAGCTCTCCATAAACGCCACCTGGTGGGCGTGGATGTTCTGCAGGCTGAACGTATCCTGCGCGCACTCCTTCGCGTCGAAGCAGACAGGAATGCCCTGCACCGCCCCGATATAGTCCACCGTGCTCTTCTGATCGAAGTAGGCCAGGGTGATATGGCGGCTCTCCTTGTCGATCTGCACCGGCGTGATGGGGGTGGGAATTTTCTGGATCAGGGCGAGCTTGTGTTCCCGGTATGTTTCGTTGGTATGATTGATCAGGTCTTCCAGCGTGGAGCCGCGAAGACCTCTGGAATTCCAGGTTGCCATGGTCAGTTTTCCTCGATGTCCTTTTTCTCTTTCAGCGCTGCCAGGACCCGCTCAAAGGATTCCGGCAGCGGGGCGGTCAGCGTCAGGCCGCTCAGCCCTGCCCGGGACAGCCCGGGCGTATCGGAAAATTCCACCCGGCATGCGTGTAGCATCTGCCCCCGGACAGGGATGCCTTTCCTCCCGCCGTCCCGCGCTTTGAAACCGTATTTGGCGTCCCCCAAAAGGGGGTGTCCCATGGCCGCAAACGTAGCCCGGATCTGATGGGTTTTTCCGGTAAACAGCTCCGCCTCCGCATACGTCACCTCACCGGTCCCGGGCAGAATTCCCGTCAGCAGCGGGCGGATCCCGGTCCGGATCCGGCTGGCTCCTTCACACGGTTCCCAAAGGATCCGCACCCGGTTGGACGCAGGATCCTTTTTCTCCCAGGCGGTAAAGACGCGCGGCTCTTCCAGGCGCCCCAGTGCGAAAAGGCGATAGAACTTTTTCGCCGATTTTTCCCGGATGGCTTCCGTCAGGACCTGGGATCCCGCCAGGCTTTTGGAGCACAGGACGATGCCGCTGGTATTGCGGTCCAGCCGGTTGCAGACGGAGGGTCGAAAGGTGGAGAGCTCCTGCGCCGTCAGCGCTTTCTCCCGCAAAAGATAGCCGATCAGCCACTCGTTCAAGGAAAGGTCTTCCGGACGGGCTTTCTGGCTCAAAAGGCCGGCGGGCTTGTTCACCGCCAGCCCGCATTCGTTTTCCCATAAAACGGGCAGGGCTCCGATGGCTTCATACGCCCGCGCATAGGGGGACGGCTCCTCCCCTTTGGAAGAAGGCGCCCCGAACTTTTCCAGCGTTTCCTCCGCCAGATAGAGGCGGATGCAGTCCCCCTTCTCCAGCTTTTCGTTCCCGCCGCATTTCTTTTCGTTGAGCAGGATATTTTTTTTGCGCATCATTTTGTAGAAGAAGGAAACGGGGGCCTCCTTCATGTATTTTTGCAGGAATTTGTCCATCCGCTGCCCGGCTTCGTTGTCCCGAACGATGATCTGACGCATGATATCCTCCCGCCTACAGGGAGATGGCCCGCATCAGAGCGCAGACCCTCTCCGCTTTCGCGCCGTTTTCGGCGTCGTCCTCCGAAACGGGATCTTCCGGGAAGTCGCGGATCCGGTCCAGCCGCCGGATGTAGGCGGGCAGTTCCTTAAAAATGGAAATCTCCACATCCCCCAGCCCGTTTTGCGCGCACATGCCGCGCAGATGCTTTTCGCAGCCTTTCGCATCGCAGGACGGATTCGCGGTATAGCCCAGCAGATGCCCCGCCCGGTACGCCATATGGTGGATTTCAAAGTTTTTCTCATAGCTGGTGAACACCAGGTCCGCCAGAACCGCGCAGCCCTCCGTATGCTCCGAGATCCTTTCAAAATCCGCGCCCCCGATCCCGCGGCAGCGCAGCAGCATGACTAGGTTCACCGCGCTGCGGGCCGCGGGCAGGCAGCCCAGCACGGCCACGATGGTCAGGAGGTTTTCATTGCTTCCCGCAGAGAGGTAGCCGGTCAGATAGACGGCGAGGGAGAGGGCGAACAGAATCCCGGTACGGACGGCGACCGCCCTTTTCTGAGATGCCAGATATCCCTTCTCCCCTTTTTTTCTTCCCGTTGTTTTCCTGGAACCTTTTTTCATTCCGTCTGACAGTCCTTTCCGGGATCCGCCGCACCGCGTTCTCCCCTCTTCTTCATCCGATAAGTCAAATGCAGCACCGGATCCTGGGGCAGGAGCCGGGTCATAATCCAGAAAGCGTTGATCGCCGCCCCATAGACCGACATGGGCCTGTTCTTGCAGCTGGCGGCCAGCGCCGCCCTCACCACCCGCTCCGGCTGCGCCATCACGTACTTTTTGATTCCCAGCACGGAGCCGTACTGTTCCGCCACCTCAAAAAATTCCGTGGAAACCGGCCCCGGGCAGACGGCGGTGACGTAGATCCTGCGGCTTTTGAGTTCCTCCCGCAGGGCTCTGGAAAAGCTGAGCACGAAGGCCTTCGTGGCCGCGTACACGGAAAACCCCGGCTGCGGCAGAAAGGCGGCGCTGCTGGCCATCTGGATAATCCTGCTCTTTTCCTTCATGTAAGGCAGACAGGCGTGGGTGATCTCCATCAGGGCCCGGCAGTTGACGTCCACTTCCCCGGCCTGCTCCCGCAAAGAGAGGTCGGAAAAATCCCCGATGAGCCCGTAGCCGGCGCAGTTGATCAGCATCCGCACCGCGGGCTTTTCCTCCTCCAGCACCTCGCAAAACAGCCGGATGTCCGCCTGTTCGCCCAGATCCAGGGGCAGGATCTTGACCCTGTGGCGCAGGCTTTTCGCCAGCTCCTTCATCCGCTCCGCTCGCCTGGAAACCAGCCAGAACTCGTCGATGCTCCTCAAGCCCCGGTCCAGCTGCAGGGCGAATTCCCTGCCCATGCCGGAAGAGGCTCCCGTAATGATGATGACGTTCATCGCACTACCCCCTTTTCTTTTTGTGAACGTTTCGAATGGTCCGCTTCTTCTTCTCCGCCGGGCGGGAGGACTGCCGGGGCTGCCCGGCGCCGGTACGGCTGCTTTCGCCCTTTTTCGGCCGGATCAGGCATTTGGGCCCGTAGCCGATCAGATCTTCCCGTCCGGCTTTGACCAGCGCTTCGCGCACCAGCTCGTAGTTGGCCGGATCCCTGTACTGGATCAGCGCCCGCTGCATCGCCTTTTCATGCGGATTTTTGCACACGTGAACCCTGGAGTTGTCCCTGGGATCGATGCCCGTGTAATACATCACCGTGGACATGGTGGACGGGGTGGGGTAAAAATCCTGTACCTGCTGGGGCATATAGCCCAGATCCCTCAGATACTCCGCCAGCTCCACCGCCTCCTTTAAGGTGGAGCCCGGATGGGAGCTCATCAGATAGGGGACCAGATACTGCTTTAGCCCCAGTTCTTCGTTGAGCTGGCGGTATTTCTTCCTGAATTTTTCGTACACCGCGTTCCTGGGTTTCCCCATCCGCACGAGCACCGGGTCGCTGATGTGTTCCGGTGCCACCTTCAGCTGGCCGCTGACATGATGCAGCACCAGCTCCCGGAAAAAGGAGTCGTCCGGGTCCGCCAGCAGATAGTCGAACCGGATCCCGGAGCGGATGAACACCTTTTTCACCCCGGGCAGCGCCCGCAGCTTTCGCAGCAGGGAAAGATAATCGCTGTGATCCACCTTCAGATTGGGGCAGGGGGACGGGAACAGGCACTGCCGCTTTTTGCACACCCCCTCCGTCAGCTGCTTTTGGCAGGAGGGGTGGCGGAAATTGGCCGTGGGGCCGCCCACATCGTGAATATAGCCCTTGAATTCCGGATCCCGGATGATTTTCCCCGCCTCCTCCAGGATGCTCTCATGGCTGCGCACGGACACCGTGCGGCCCTGATGGAAGGTCAGGGCGCAGAAGCTGCAGCCCCCGAAGCATCCCCGGTTGCTGGTCAGGGAGAACCGGATCTCAGAAATGGCCGGCACCCCACCGGCCGCGGCGTAGGAAGGATGCCAGGTCCGCATATAGGGCAGGCTGTAAACGCCGTCCATCTCCTCCTGGGTCAGCGGCGGCTGGGGCGGGTTCTGCACCACAAAGCTGCCGTCCGGATAGGGCTCCACCAGGGGCTTTCCGTTGCAGGGGTCCGTATTCTCATACTGAACCCGGAAGCTCTCCGCATACAGGGCGGGCTCCTTTCGCATGGCTTCGTAGGAAGGCAGCAGGCAGGCGCCGTAAACGCCGTCTATGTCCCGGGTCCGGTATACCGTTCCGGCGATGAAGGTCAGATCCCGGACCGCGATCCCCGCGTCCAGGGCTTCCGCGATCTCCACGATGGATTTTTCCCCCATCCCGTAGGAAATCAGATCCGCCTGGCTGTCCACCAGAATGGAATGCTTCAGGGAATCGCTCCAGTAATCGTAATGGGCCATCCGCCGCAGGCTGGCCTCGATGCCGCCCAGAATCACCGGCACGTCCCGAAAGCTCTGGCGGATCAGGTTGCAGTAGACCACGGCCGCGTGGTCCGGCCGCTTCCCCGCCTCGCCGCCGGGGGTATAGGCGTCGAAGGTCCTCCTCTTTTTGGAAACATAGTAGTGGTTCACCATGGAGTCCATGTTGCCGGAGGAAACCAGGAAAGCCAGCCTGGGCCGCCCGAACAGGCGGACGCTCTCCGGCTTTTTCCAGTCCGGCTGCGCGATGACGCACACCCTGTAGCCGCGGCTTTCCAGAACCCTGGTGATGATGGCCGCTCCGAAGGAGGGATGATCCACGTAGGCGTCCCCGCTGACGTATACAAAATCCGGCTGTTCCCAGCCCCGCTCCCGCATTTCCTCCGGCGTCACCGGTAAAAATCCATTCTTCAAATCGCCGTTTCCTCTCCCTTCCAAATTTCCCGATAATCCCGGATGTAGCCGTCGGCCAGCCGCATTTTCTCCTCTTTCTGCGGCATGGAGTACGCGTCCTCCACCGCGCATACCCGCATCCCGGCGGCCTTCCCGGCCAGGATCCCCGGCACGATATCCTCGAAGACCAGGCAGTTTTTGGGGGCCGTACGGAGTTCCTTCGCCACCGCCAGATAGATGTCCGGCGCGGGCTTTCCCCTTCCCACGTCGCAGCCCGTCATGATGCAGGAAAAGAAGCCGCTCAGCCCTCTGGCCTCCGCCACCGCGCCCACCAGCTCCCTGGAATTGCTGGTGGCGATCCCCAGCCTGATCCCGCGCCGGCGGCAGAGTTCCAGAAATTCCCCCGCCCCCGGCTTCAAGGGCACCTGGTGTATGTATTTGTCCAGCGCCATCCGGTTCCAGACCCGTTTGATCTCCTCCACCGGATCCGGAAGGGCGAACCGCATTTTGAAGTATTCCGCCGTCTCCGAAAAGCTGAACCCCTCGATGGCGCGCTGGAGGTCCTGCGGCACCGAAAGGCCGTAACGCCCCAGATACTCCACATCGATCTGATACCAGATCCACATGGAGTCCACCAGGGAGCCGTCCAGATCGAAAATCACCGCTTCCACTCCGTTTAACAGATCCATTCCGTCCATACCGTCGTCATCCTTTACTCTTCGATTCCCAGCGCCCTTTTTTCCTGTTCGGAAAGCGGCCGCCAGCTGCCGCAGGGAAGATCCCCCAGCTCCAGCGGGCCCATGGAAATCCGTTTTAAATAGAGCACCTCGTTCCCCACGGCCTTCAGCATCCGTTTGACCTGGTGGAACCGCCCTTCCACGACGGTCAGAAGGAGGCCGTCTTCCCGATCCGCCAGCTTCCTGGCCCTGGCGGGAAGCGCGGGCTTTTCGTCCCCGATGTCCACGCCCGCTTCCAGGAGGCGGCACATCTCCTCCGTCACCGGCAGGGCGGTGTGGGCCAGATAGGTCTTCTCCACGTGCTTTTTCGGGGAAAGGAGCCGGTGGGCCAGCCCGCCGTCGTTGGTGATCAGAAGGAGCCCTTCCGTATCCTTATCCAGCCTTCCTGCAGGGAACAGATCCTTTCCCGGCGCATCCCGCATCAGGTCCATCACCGTCTTCTCCCGCGCGTCCTTCACCGCCGTCACCACCCCAGCCGGCTTGTGCAGCACATAATAGACCGTTCCCGCATACGTCAGGGGCTGGCCGTCCAGACAGACGGTCGCGCCCTGCTCCGGCACCTTCCTGTCCCCCGATAAAACGGGCCGGCCGTCCACCGTCACCCGCCCCTTTTTGAGCATGGCTTTGACTTCGCTGCGGCTCCCCGCCCCCATCTCGCACAATAACTTATCCAGTCTGATCACGGCCGCCTCCTGCATGAAATTCCCGCTGCCTTCATAGACATTCAGTATACCATCCTTTCCGCCGTCCGGTACATAAATATGATGTCAAAAAGATTCGCCAAAGCAGGATTTTTGCTCCTGTTTTCAGCCCTCTGGCTGACCATCCTCCTGTATCCCGAACCCGCCCTGTCCCTTTCCCTGGAAGGGCTCAACCTCTGGTTTCAGAAAATGATCCCGGCCCTTTTCCCCTTCATGATCCTGTCCGGGCTGCTCATCGGGCTGGGGCTGTCGGACAGCTTCGCCTCCCTCTTCGCCCCGGTTCTGCGGCCGCTCTTCCGGCTGTCCGATTCCTGCCTGTACTGCCTGGTCATCGGCTTTTTGTGCGGATTTCCCATGGGCGCCAGAGTCTGCGCGCAGAGCTATGAAAAGGGCAGGCTGTCCCGCCGGGAAGCTACCCTGATGCTGGCCTTCTGCAACAACATCGGCCCCGTCTATTTCACCGGCTACGCGCTCCGGCTCTTTCCGGCCAAACGGCCCGCCGTCGCCCTTCTGGGAATGTACGGGATCCCCTTCCTTTACGGCCTCATCCTGCGCCATACCCTCTTTTCGGACGTGGCTTCCGGCGGAGGTTGCTCCCCGGCATCGGACCCGAAGGAGGGCCTGACCCTGAACCGGTTCTTTTCCGAACTGAACGCTTCCATCCTGTCCGCGCTCAACGCCATCACCGCTCTGGGCGGCTATATGATCTTCTGCAACCTGCTCAATCTGCTTCCCCGGCTGCTTTTGCGCGATTTCCCGGACGCCGTGCGCCTGATGGGCCCCCTTCTGGAAATCACCAGCGGCCTGTCCCGCCTTGAACCCGGGGACGGATCGCTGGCTTTCATCTTCCTTCCCCTGGGCGGGCTGTCCTGCCTCGCCCAGACCTACAGCTGCCTGCACGGCACGGACCTCTCCCTGAAGGAATACGCCTTTCACAAAACCGTGCAGACCCTGCTCACCGCCGCCTTTTACGGATTTGTCACCGCGGCCTGAGCGGTCAGGTCATAGGCGTTGTGCGCCCGCACCAGCAGGCTTCCGGACGCGGGAACCGGGCACGAAAACGTCGCCGTTTCCCCTCCCGGCCAGCGCTGCAGGGCGGACCAGGAAAGCCCGCCGTCCGCCGACCAGCTGTAATACAGAAGGCCGGACTCCGGATCCGCCGCCTCCACCGTCACGGATATCGTCCCCTCTCCCGCCCTCTTCGCCGTGGCGGAAAGGATCTGCGGCGCGGTGGAATCCGGCTGCGCCCCCTGTCCGGGAGCCGTCACCGCCGGAGAGGAAAACCCGGAGTAATCCAGCCCCAGGGCCGTGGATTTCAGCTGAAAGTATTTCGCCACGCTGAGGGCGTCCGTAACGCCGAAGGCTGCGATCTGCTCCGGCGCGGATACCAGCCCGTTGTCGTTGGCGTTGTCCAGATGGCAGTGCTCCAGAATCACGCAGGGGATCCCCCGTTCCCGGGCGGCCCGGATCACCCCGTAATAGTCCTTTCCGGAGCTGCCCAGGCGCACCTTCGCCCCGCGCCCGTACAGGCCGTAGGCCGCCTGCACATCGGACAGCCAGAGCCGCGCGAAGCTCTGTCCCTTCGCGTATTCGTCCCCGAAAGCGGACGTCCAGGCTTCCGCCCCGTACAGGCTGTGATCGGAAGACATATTGTAGTGCAGGGAAACCATCAGGTCCGCGCCGTACTGTTTTGCGATCTTCGCCCGGTCCGTCAGGGAGACTTCCCTGTCGTCCTCCCGGGTCAGAAAGACCCGCACTCCCTCGAACTGCTCCAGCGTCTGCTTCATGGCCTGAGCGGTGAGCATCGTCAGATGCTTTTCCACGTTGGTCCCGAAAATTCCGCCTTCGTTGCGCCCGCCGGTCCCTCCGTGCCCGGGATCGATCACCACCACGACGGAGTCCTTCTGCGCGGCCTGTACGGTTTCCGCCGCCGGGCAGCCCAGGCCCTCCCAGAACAGAAGGGCCGCGCAGACGGCGGCCAGAGCCACTTTTTTAATTTTGAAGTTTCTCATTTTTTCCTCCATTCCGAAGCGCTCGCCAAATCGATCTGAAAGCGGGGAACGCGGAAACCGCGACGGATCCCCCGGCGCAAAGCCGCGATCCTTCCACGCAAAATAAGAATATTTATACGCCCTGATCCGTTTCAAAGCGTATAAATATTCTCAGAAAGCTCCTGTCAGAAGAAGATCCCGCGCCGTTATTCGTCCGAATCCGCGGAATCGTCGTATCCGCCCTCGTTCTGGGCGTGGAACTCCGCGCGGTTGCTCTGCACGACGTCGTTTAAGCTGGTCAAATCGCTCACCAGATTGCCGTAGTGGGTATTGGCCGCCTCGATGGCATGGGTGATGATGTTCTCGATGTTCGCCATCATATCGTCCGTGTACTGCATGACGGACTCCCGGATGGCGTTGGCCTCCATGGTGGCGTTATCCACGATATCCTGCGCCTGCCTGGTAGCCAGCTGGACCACTTCGTTGGCCTGGGCGTAAGCCTGCTGCATGATCTCGTGCTCGTTGATCAGTTCGGAAGTCTGCTCCGTCGCCTCGTTGATCAGAGACTGCGCCTTTTCCCGGGCATCGTTTAAGATCGCTTCCTTGTTGCTGATGATCTTCTGATACCGCTTGATCTCCTCCGGCGTCTTCATCCTCAGCTCCCGCAGGAGTTCATCGATCTCTTCCTTGTTCACGATGATCTTCGTATTGGAAAGGGGCTGGTATTTGCAGTTATCGATGTATTCTTCGATTTCGTCAATCAACTGTTCAATTCTGCTGCTCATCATATCCTCACTTTTTGGGGTGGCCGTATTTTTCATAAACGAGATCGGCGACAAAAGGAGGGACGCACTGAGAAATATCCCCGGCGAAGCTGGCGATTTCCTTCACGCTGGAAGAACTCAGATAGGCGTATTCCAGGCTGGTGGTCAAAAATACGGTGTCCAGAGCGCCGCCGGAAAGCATCTTGTTCGTCTGGGCGTTCTGCAGCTCGTATTCGAAGTCCGTAATGGCCCGAAGCCCCCGGATCGCTACATGGATGTCCTTGCTGCGGGCATAATCGATCAGCAGGCCGCTGAAGGATTCCACTTTCACGTTCGGAAGGTCCTTTGTCGCTTCTTCCAGTATTTTAACACGTTCCTCCACAGAAAACAATGGAGTCTTTACTTTATTGTTCAGCACGCTCACGGTCAATTCGTCAAAAATAGACGCTGCGCGGCAAATCACATCCAGATGTCCATAGGTGACCGGGTCAAAGCTTCCCGGGTAAATCGCTGCTTTCATTTTCCTCTTTCCTCTTCAGAAACACGTGTTTGTTCGTCTTATAGCATTTTTCCCGCACCACGGAAAAGCCGTATTCCCCGGCGAATCCAAAATCCTTCTGCAGCTGCGCCTCGATGATGATCAGGGTGTGCTCCGTCACGTAGCGCGCGCAGGACAGGGCCGCCAGCACCGGTTCTTCCAGGCCTGCCTCATAGGGCGGGTCCATGAAGATCACATCGGCCTCCTTTTCGTGGATGGACGGGATGGCGCCCAGCACGTCCTGCTTTAAGAGAACCGCGCGGTCCTCAAATCTGGTGAAATGCAGATTGTCCGCGATACATCTGGCGGCTTCCCTCCCGTTTTCCACGAAATAGGCCCGTCTGGCTCCCCGGCTGATTGCCTCGATGCCGATGGAGCCGCTGCCGCTGCACAGATCGATGAACACGTTGCACGGGATCCGGGTCTGCAGGATATTGAACAGCGTTTCCTTGATCCGGTCCGTGGTGGGCCTGGTATCCTGGCCCTGAGGGGCTTTCAGCGGGAGGCTCCTGGCCTCTCCTGCGATGACTCTCATGAGAAAATCCTCCTTTATCCTCTGATCCTGACGCCCTTCTGATCCCGCTTTCCGGCGCGGATCTGGCCCAGCGTCAGCGTTCTGCTCTTATAGGAGACGGAAGTCTCCTGCCCGGGGGAATCGTAGTACACGGCTTCCACAGCGTCCTCCGGCGCCAGCCTCATGGCCCGCACGCCGATGGCGGTCTTCTTCTTTTCCGGAATCTCTTCCACGCAAAAGCGGAGGAAATATCCGTCAACGGACTGCAGCACGATGTTTTTCTGATCCTTCAAAACCGTCACGTCCACCACCCTGTCCCCCGGGGACAGGCGGGTGGCGGATACGGTCTTCTTGGTCACGTCGAATTCCCCTCCGTCCACCGTTTTGGCCATGGCCTGCGCGGTGACGAACAGAACCCTGTACAGATTCAGGTCGCTCTGGCTGGCGGCCAGCAGGAGCTGCTCTTTCGCGGAGTCGAAATTGCTCACGTTGTCCAGAGGGACCCCTTTCTCCCGCAGCCTGCCCAGCGGGAGGTCCGACACCCTGACCGTATACAGCTGCCCCGTGTCCGTGAACAGGCAGATCCGGCCCGTATTTTTGCAGGGGAAGGCGAACCTGTTTTCCGAAAGCACGGCGTCCCGGTTGCGCTCGAAGGTCGCCGTATCGATGATCCTGGTATAGCCGAAACGGTCGATGAGGCAGTAAACCTCCACCTCCTCGGGCTTCTTCTCCTCGTAGGCCACCTCCCCGCAGTTTTCGATGGACGTCCTGCGCTCCCTGGAATATTCCTTTTTCATGGCTTCCAGATCGTTCAAAATCACCTGCGCCATGGAGCTTTTGCGCTCCAGGATATCCTCGTAGCGGTAAATATTGGCCAGCGTGTCCTCGTGTTCCTTCACCAGCGCCTCGATCTCCAGGCCGATGAGCTTATACAGCCGCATATCCAGAATGGCGTCCGCCTGACGGTCCGTAAAGCGCAGATAGCCCGCCATGACCGCCGATTCTTTGGACTTGAAGGAAATCCCCTCCGTGCTTCCCTCCACCAGACAGGCCTTCGCCATGGCCCGGTCCCGGGAGCCCCGGAGGATCTCGATGATCAGGTCGATGACGTTGCAGGCCTTGATCAGCCCTTCCTGAATCTCCCTGCGGTTCTGCTCCTTGGCCAGAAGGGTCTCGAACTTGCGGCGGTTGATCTCGAACTGGAAATCCACGTTGGCCCGGATGATCTGCTTTAAGCCCATGGTCTCCGGGCGGCCGTCGGAAATGGCCAGCATGTTGACGCCGAAGGAATCCTCCAGCCTGGTCTTCTTGTAGAGAAGGCCGATGAAATTGTCCACGTCCGCATCCTTTTTGAGTTCGATGACGATGCGGATCCCCTCTTTGGAGGACTGGTTGGAGATGTCCACGATGTCCGAGGTCTTTTTGCTCTCCGCCAGGGCGGCCACGTCCGCCAGGAACTTCCCGATGTTTGCGCCGATCATGGTGTAGGGAATCTCGGTGATGACCACGTTGGTCCTGCCGCCCTTCCCCTTTTCCTTCTCCACCCGGCCCCGCAGTCTGATCTTGCCCGTGCCGGTTTCATAGATGCTCTCCAGATCGTCCCGGTTCGTCACGATCCCTCCGGTAGGAAAATCCGGCCCCTTTAAGTAGCGCATCAGCTCCTTTGTGGAGATGGTCTCGTCCTGCATGTAGGCTTTCATGGCGTCGATCACTTCCCCCAGGTTGTGGGGCGGGATGCTGGTGGCCATCCCCACCGCGATGCCCTCCGAGCCGTTGACCAGGAGGTTGGGGATCCTGCAGGGGAGCACCGAAGGTTCCTTCTCCGTCTCGTCGAAGTTGGGGACGAAGTCCACCACGTTTTTGTCCAGATCCTCCAGGAACGCCTCCTGGGCGATCTTCTCAAGGCGGGCTTCCGTATAGCGCATGGCCGCGGCCCCGTCCCCTTCGATGTTGCCGAAGTTGCCGTGGCCGTCGATCAGGGGCTGTCCCTTTTTGAATTCCTGGGCCATCACCACCAGCGCTTCGTAGATGGAGCTGTCCCCGTGGGGGTGGTATTTACCCATGGTATCGCCCACGATGCGGGCGCTCTTTCTGTAAGGGCGGTCGTATCGGATGCCCAGCTCGTACATGTCGTAGAGCACCCTTCTCTGCACCGGCTTCAATCCGTCCCGGACGTCGGGCAGGGCCCTGGATACGATCACGCTCATGGCGTAATCGATAAAGGACTTCTGCATCACTTCTGAATATTCCGTTTTGATGATTCTGTCGTTCATCTGTCTTTGGCCCTCGCTTTATTCATCAGATATCCAGCTGCGCGTCCGTCGCGTTCCGGTAGATAAAAGCCCTTCTGGGCGGCACGTCCGTCCCCATGAGCATTTCCGTCACTTCGGACGCCATCCTGGCGTCTTCGATCTCCACCAGCCTGAGCATCCTGGTCTCCGGGTCCAGGGTGGTCTCCCAGAGCTGCTGGGCGTCCATCTCCCCCAGCCCCTTGTAGCGCTGCAGGGTAAAGGGCCCCTTATGCCGCTTCCGGTAGCGCTCCAGCGCCTTGTCGTCGTAGAGGTACTCCTCTTTCCCTTTGGCGGGCATGGCCTTGTACAGCGGGGGCATGGCGATATAGACATGCCCCTCGAAGATCAGTTCCGGCATGAAGCGGTAAAACAGCGTCAGCAGGAGGTTGGAAATGTGCGCCCCGTCCACGTCCGCATCGGCCATGATGATGATTTTGTCGTAGCGCAGCTTTTCGATATCGAAATCGTTCCCGTAGCCCTCGGAGAACCCGCAGCCGAAGGCGTTGATCATGGTCTTGATCTCCGCGTTGGCCAGAACCTTGTCGATGCTGGCCTTTTCCACGTTCAGGATCTTGCCGCGGATGGGAAGGATCGCCTGATACATCCGGTTTCTCGCCATTTTGGCGGAGCCTCCCGCGGAATCCCCCTCCACGATGAAGATCTCGCATTTGGAAGGATCCTTCGACTCGCAGTTGGCCAGCTTGCCGTTGGAATCGAAGGAAAACTTCTGCTTCGTCAGCAGGTTCGTCCGCGCCCTCTCCTCGGTCCTGCGGATCTTCGCCGCCTTCTCCGCGCAGCCGATGACGTTCTTCAGCGTTTCCAGATTGCGGTCGAAATAGTGGATCAGCTGTTCGCCCGCCACCTTGCTCACTACCCGGGCCGCGTCCTGGTTGTCCAGCTTCGTCTTCGTCTGGCCCTCAAAACGGGGTTCCGGGTGCTTGACGGAAATCACGGCCGTCATCCCGTTGCGCACGTCCACCCCGGTAAAATTCTGGTCCTTTTCCTTCAGGATGTTCAGCTCGCGGGCGTAGTTGTTGATGATCGTGGTGAACTGGGTCTTAAAGCCGGTCAGGTGGGTGCCGCCCTCGGCGTTGTAAATGTTGTTGCAAAAGCCCAGGACGTTCTCGTGGAAATCGTCGGTGTACTGCAGCGCCCCTTCCACGGAGATCCCCTCGCTCTCGCCGGCGAAGGTGATGACGTCCGTCACCGGTTCGCTGGACTTGTTCATATCCCGGATAAAGCCGGCCAGCCCTTCCGGCTCATGGTACTCGACCTCCTCCGCCGGCTCCTTCCTCCGGTCCTCGAAGCGGATGGTGAGGGCTGGATTCAAATAAGCCGTCTCGTGCAGGCGGCTCTTGATGTCGTCTTCCTTAAAACGGGTCTTCTCGAATATGGTATCGTCCGGCAGGAAGTTGATGGAGGTCCCGGTCTCCTTCGTCTTCCCCACCACGGGCGGCAGGCCGTCCTCCAGCTCCGTCACGGGAATTCCTCTGGAATAGGAGTCCTCGTAAATGCGCTTCCCGTCCTTGACCCGAACGGTCAATCTGGTAGAAAGGGCGTTGACTACGGAGGAACCCACGCCGTGCAGGCCGCCGCTGGTCTTGTACGCGGAATGATCGAACTTCCCGCCCGCGTGCAGGGTGGTGAACACGAGCCTCTCCGCGCTCACCCCTTTCTCGTGCATCCCGACCGGGATCCCCCGGCCGTCGTCCGTCACCGTTGCGGAACCGTCCGCTTCCAGGATCACCTCGATCCTGCTGCAAAAGCCTGCCAGATGCTCGTCCACCGAGTTGTCCACGATCTCGTAAATCAGATGGTTCAGCCCCCTGGTGGAAACGCTGCCGATATACATCCCCGGCCGCATGCGCACGGCTTCCAGCCCTTCCAGCACGGTAATGCTGGAAGCATCATATGTTCCATTGATCGCCATTCTCGTTCTTCCCTTCCGAAATTTTTGAGTCATTTCCCAGTAGTATAACACATACGTTCGATTTTGAAAAGCAAAAGAGAATTCTCAGATGGTGCGGTAGTCGATTCTCCTCCCGCTCTTCGTCACGGCCTCCTCCAGCCCCGGATCCGTCTCCCCGTTTAAAATCCGGTCCGCCAGCTCCCCCGCTTCCAGCAGCACGTCCGAATCCTGATAGATATCCCCCAGGGAAAATTCCAGGGCGCCGCTCTGGCGGATGCCGAACAGATCCCCCGGCCCCCGCAGCTTCAGGTCCTCTGCCGCGATGAAAAACCCGTCGTTGGAGCGGTTGAGCACATCCAGCCTCCGGTTATTTTTCCCGCTTCCGTCCCCTGTCATGAAAATGCAGTAGCTCTGCTTCTTCCCGCGGCCCACCCGGCCCCGCAGCTGATGCAGCTGGGCCAGCCCGAAGCGCTCCGCGTTTTCCACCAGCATCACCGTGGCGTTGGGCACGTTGATCCCCACCTCGATGACCGTGGTGGACACCAGCACGTCCAGGCGGCGGGCGGCGAAGTCGTCCATAATCCTCTGCTTTTCAGCCGCCTTCATCTTCCCGTGAAGCGGGGAAATCCGCACCCCGGGCAGGGCGGCCTTCAGTTTCTCCGAATAGTCCAGGACGTTTTCCACCCCTTCCATCTCCCCCTCTTCCACCATGGGGCAGATCACGTAGGCCTGCTCTCCCGCCTCCACCCGGGCCTGCAAGAACGCGTAAGCCTTTTTGCGAAAGCCGGGATCCACCACGCAGTTTTTGATGGGGAGACGGTTTTTTGGCATCTCGTCCAGCAGAGAAACGTGAAGGTCGCCGTAGAGCACGATGGCCAGGGTGCGGGGAATGGGCGTGGCGCTCATGACCAGCACGTGGGCGCTTTCCCCCTTGCCGGCCAGGTCCTCCCTCTGGCGCACGCCGAAGCGGTGCTGTTCGTCCGTCACCACCAGAGCCAGATCCTGCCAGATCACCTTTTCCTGGATCAGCGCGTGCGTTCCGATGGCCACGTTGACGCTTCCGGAAGCGATCTGCTCCCGGACCTTCCTCTTCTGGGCCGCGGTCAGGGAACCGGTGAGCAGGGCCGGCCTTATGCAGAGGCCGTAGCGCTCCGTCAGCTCCTGCAGCGCTTCATAGTGCTGACTGGCCAGCACTTCCGTGGGCGCCATCAGACAACCCTGCCGCCCGTTGGCCGCGCACATGAGCAGGGCCAGGAAAGCCAGGATGGTTTTTCCGCTGCCCACGTCGCCCTGCACCAGGCGGTTCATGGCCCCGTGCCTCTGCAGATCTTCCTCGATTTCGCCCCAGACCCGCTTCTGCGCTCCCGTCAGGGAATAGGGAAGGGCCGCGATGAGATCGTCGGTTTCCCGGGTCCGGATCAGGGGGCGGTCCACCAAAAGCCGGTCGTTTTCCGCCTTCTGGCGGCGGATCTGAACCAGAAATGCCAGAAATTCATCGAATACCAGGCGCCTTCTGGCCGCTTTCAGCGCGGATTCGTCCTTCGGGAAATGGATCCCTTCCATGGCTTGCGCGAGCGGGATCAGGCGGTATCTCTCCCTCTCCTCCCGCGGCAGATAATCGGGAAAATCCAGCTGATCCAGCACCTGGCGCACGCATTTCAAAAACATGCGGTCGCTCAGCCCCGGCGTCAGGGCATAGCCCGGCTGCCAGCTTCCCGCCAGCGCCCCGTACTCCTGAACCTGAAACATCTTAGGATGCTCCATCAGCACCGCGTTTTTCGCCCCGCTTTTGACCGTTCCCCGAAAGACGTGAACGGTCCCGGGCTGCAGCACCTTTTTCAGATAGGGCATGTGAAACCAGGTGAGCCGCATCCGCCCCGTGGCGTCCCCCACCACGGCGTGGATGATGGAAAGGCCGCCGGCCCTGACCACGGAAGGGGTCCCGATGACGCAGGCCGAAACTGCGGCCACCGTTCCCGGAACGAGTCCGGCGATGGGGACCACCGGCTCATAGTGCTCATAGGAACGCGGAAAATGGCAGGCCAGCTGGCCTGCCGTATCGATGTGAAGTTTTGAAAAAAGCGCAGTGGTTTTCGCCCCTACGCCTTTTATCATTGAAACGGAATCTTCTGCTCTCATGTCCCGGTCACTCGACGGATACGATATAGTAGTAAATGGGCTGTCCGCCGTACTGCAGCTCCACGTCGCAGGCGGGATACTTCTCTTCCACCTTTTCCCGGAGGGCTTCGGCTTCCTCCTCTTTCGTCTCCTGTCCGTAATAAATACTGATCAGCTCCAGGTCTTCCTCCATCATCCGGTCGATCATGCTCAGCGCAACGCTTTCGACGGCCTGTCCCACGGCCAGGATGCCGTCGTCGCCGATCCCCATGAAATCGCCCTGGCGGATCTCATAGTCGTCGATCATCGTATCCCGTACCGCATACGTCACCTCACCGGTCTTCACCGCGCCGATGGCCTCCGTCATGGCGGCTTCATTCTCCTCCGCGCTCAGATCCGCCGAGAAATTGATCACGGCCGTAATGCCCTGCGCGATGGTCTTCGTGGGGACGACGACGATCTTCTTGTCCTCGGTCATATATCTGGCCTGATTGGCCGCCAGGATGATATTCTTGTTGTTGGGCAGCACGTAGATCGTGTCCGCGTTCACCTGATCGATGGCGTTGAGCACGTCCTCCGTGCTGGGATTCATGGTCTGTCCGCCTTCTATAATATAGTCCACGCCCAGATCCTTCAGGATGGCGTTCATTCCCTCGCCCACGGAAACCGCGATAAAACCGCTCTCCTTGCGGGCATCCGGCTCAGAAGCGCTCTGCGCGGCACTCTCCCCGGCTGCCGGTCCGGCCGCCTGCGTCCCTTCCGCCTGCTGGCTCATACGGATCACCTTCTCGTGGTGCTCCAGGCGCATGTTGTCGATCTTCATGTTGGACAGCGCTCCGTACTTCAACGCCTTCTGGATCGCGAGACCCGGGTCGTTGGTATGTACGTGCACCTTGACCACGTCTTCATCCGCAACCACCACGATGGAATCGCCGATGGATTCCAGATAGGCCTTGAAATCCATCTCCTGTTTGATATTGAAGGTCCTGTTGAGCATGATGATAAATTCGGTGCAGTAGCCGAATTTGATGTCCGCTTCCGCCTGGGGCTGGGCTCCGATGGAAGAGAAGGGAGCTCCCGCCGCGCCGCGGCCGTCCTCCAGCTTAAAGTCCACCTCTTTGCCCAAAAACGCCTCGTAAGCGCCCTTTAAGACCTGCATCAGGCCCTGGCCGCCGGAATCCACCACTCCGGCCTGTTTCAGGACGGGAAGCATCTCCGGCGTCTGGCTGAGCACATAGTCCGCGTGTTCGATGATGGCGCCGATATACTTTTCCAGATCCGTCTCCCCGGCGTCGGCCAGCTCCCTGGCCTTCAGGGAAGCGCCCTTTGCCACGGTGAGGATGGTGCCCTCCTTCGGCTTCATAACCGCCTTGTATGCGGTCTCCACCGCGCGCTCGAAGGCCTGCGCCAGCAGGGGGATGTCGATGGTCTCTGACTCCCGGATGGTCTTGGTGAAGCCGCGGAACAACTGCGACAAAATGACGCCCGAGTTGCCTCTGGCGCCTCTCAGGGAACCGGAAGAAATGGCCTTCGCCAACGACTGCATGTCCAGATCGTTGTTCGCCTCCATGGCGGCCACATCCTTCGCTGCGGACATGATCGTCAGGGTCATGTTGGTGCCGGTATCTCCGTCCGGAACCGGGAATACATTCAGTTCATTGATCCATTCTTTCCTGCTTTCGAGATTCTTGGCTCCGGCTAAGAACATCTTTGCGAGCATCTTAGCGTCGATCGTATTTACAGCCACGGTTAAAACCCTCCTTAATCAATCACCCGCACACCTTCTACAAAGATGTTGATTTTCTCTATTTCGATGCCGGTAAACTCTTCTACCTTATATTTCACATTGCTGATCAGGTTGTCCGCCACCGCCAGGATACTGACTCCGTAGGCGACGATGACGTGGAAATCCAGCGTGAGCTTATTGTTGTTCAGCGTAACGGCGATGCCCTTGGTGATGCTGTCCCTCTTCAACAGCTTCACGAGGCCGCCCTTGACCGTAACGCCCATTCCGACAATCCCAAAACATTCCACCGCGACCGTTCCCGCATACTGAGCGATCACTTCGTTGTCAATCGTAATGCTGCCCATATGGGTCGTCATAGAAGAACCCTTCATGTGGTAACCTCCTTTTTCCCGAAAAAATCTATGCTTATTATAACCGGTTTCCCACAAAAAGGGAATATGATTTTTAACTTTTTCAATTTTCGAAGATATTTTGCTTGCCAAATACGCCAAATTCTGCTATGATACTGATGTTGTCAGTCAAACGACTAATAAAGTTTGAGGAGGTGCAATCATGGCAAAATGCGATATTTGTGGCAAAGGCGCTCATTTTGGTAACAACGTTAGCCATTCCCATAGAAGATCCAACCGTATCTGGAATTCCAACGTCAGAAGCGTGAAATGCAAGGTCAACGGTGGTGCAAGGAGAATGCACGTTTGCACAAACTGCTTGAAGTCCGGCAGGGTTGAAAGGGCTTAATTCACAAGAAAATCATCGGGAGCCGCTGCTTATAAATGCAGCGGCTTCTTTTATTATGCGACAGGAAAGGAACTTTCCTGTCGCATAATAAAAGAAGCCGGCGGATCACACCGCGGCGGATCGCACTGCCGATCCCGCCTCAGTCGAAGGCTGTCTGCCAGTTCGCGTCCCTCAGGGCGGCGAAACACATTTCGACCTGTTCATACGTGGTTTTATCTTCGTCCAGCTCCGGCAGCCCGTCCAGGGGAAAATAGCCGCTGTCCGTCGTTTCCGGGTTCTCCGAAAACGCTCCGCCCTTCGGTTCGCAGAGGACGAAAACCTTGCAGATGCTGCAGGCCAGCTTCGGAACGTTGTGGCGGTTGCGGTCCTGGATGGCGATGATTTTCACCGGCTCCACATCCAGCCCGGCCTCTTCCTTCACTTCCTTTTTCGCATTGGACGCCACCGTCTGATCGAAATCCATCCATCCTCCCGGAAGCGCCCACTTTCCCTTTTCCTGAACCAGCAGGATCCGCCCCTCTTCAAAAACGGCCGCCCTCGTATCCAGTTTGGGCGTCTGGTACCCCATCCCGGCGCAGAACAGGCTCCTCACCGTTTCGATGGGATAACCGGTTTTCATCGCCATCATCTCCGCAGAGATCTCCCGGATGCGCTCAAACCGCTCCCGGTCGAACCTGTCCTTCGTATACGTCAGCCCGTTCTGGGCGAGAGCCTGCAGCTCCATCGCCAGCCCCGTAAGATCATCCAGCTCATTCATCAATCCGTTTCCTCCTTTTCATAAATGTCGAACACTTTATCCTTCTTTTTCCACTCATCATCTGTTAAAATAGGAATACAGGGACCGTACCCTGAATTCTTTGAAAGAAGGAGATTTTTCTTATGGCAAACAGAATCATGCTCAATCAGGCATCCTATCACGGATCCGGGGCGATCGCGGAAATCGTCACCGAGGCGAAATCCCACGGCTTTTCCAAAGCTTTCGTCTGCTCCGACCCGGATCTGATCAAATTCCAGGTCACTTCCAAAGTGACGGATCTTCTGGACCAGGAAGGGCTTTCCTACGAGGTTTATTCCGACATCAAGGCCAATCCCACCATCCAGAACGTGCAGAACGGGGTAGCCGCCTTTAAGGCCAGCGGAGCCGACTACATCATCGCCATTGGCGGCGGATCTTCCATGGACACCGCGAAGGCCATCGGCATCATCATCGCCAATCCCGAGTTTGAGGACGTGCGCAGCCTGGAGGGCACCGCTCCCACCAAAAAGCCCTGCGTTCCCATCATCGCGGTTCCCACCACCGCCGGCACCGCTGCGGAAGTCACCATCAACTACGTCATCACGGACGTGGAAAGAAAGCGCAAATTCGTGTGCGTGGACCCTCACGACATGCCCATCGTTGCCATCGTGGATCCCGATATGATGTCCTCCATGCCCAAAGGGCTCACCGCCTCCACCGGGATGGACGCCCTGACCCACGCCATCGAAGGATATACGACGAAAGCCGCCTGGGAAATGACGGACATGTTCCACTTAAAGGCCATCGAGATCATCTCCAGATCCCTGCGCGGCGCTGTGGCCAACACGCAGGAGGGCCGGGAAGGAACGGCTCTGGGCCAGTACATCGCGGGCATGGGATTTTCCAACGTAGGCCTGGGCATCGCCCATTCCATGGCCCACACCCTGGGAGCCGTATATGACACCCCTCACGGCGTGGCCTGCGCCATGATGCTCCCCATCGTCATGGAATACAACGCGGACTGCACCGGCGAAAAGTATCGGGAAATCGCCCGCGCCATGGGAGTCAAAGGCGTGGATGACATGGATCAGGAAACCTATCGCAAGGCGGCCGTGGACGCCGTGCGCCGTCTCTCCGAAGACGTGGGGATCCCCTCCAGACTGGAAGCGCTGAAGGAAGAGGATCTTCCCTTCCTGGCGGAATCCGCCCATGCGGACGCCTGCGCTCCCGGCAACCCGAAGGACGCCGGCGTAGAGGATTTGAAGGAACTGTTCCGGAAACTGATGTAATCCGGAGTATTTCAGGAAGCCGTTGCCAAACGGATGATCGACGGTCCGGGAAGCAATGACTTCCTTCCTATTCTATAAGGGGGAGTATGCAGTTATGAAAAGACAAATTTCCTTTTCCATTCTCGCGGCCGCTCTCGCCGTGCTCGTCCTGTCCTTCTTCCCGGAAATGGAAATGAAGGCAGCAGGGACCGCGACGCTGAATTCCGCCGTAATCCAGGGGGATCAGGTGGTCGTGACAGGGACGTCCTCCATCGTTTCCGAGGACGGTATCCTGCATCTGTATGCACAGGATCCATATGAATCCGGCGTACAGGGCGTCGAAGTCGCCCAGGCCCCGAACGGCGTCGTATCCTTTCTCTTTCCTCTGAACAAAAATTCTTCCGGCAGCAATCTGTTCAAGAAGTTTACCATCGTAGCCATACGCAACGGGGTGCCCACCGCGGTTTCCAACTCCGTCTACATCACGAATCCGGAAGCCTGCGCCGCCCATACCGCTGCCAGGCGGGACGGCGGGATCAAGGGAATCCTTCCCGCATCCCAGCTTCTGAATGCCGGCTATTTAAAGGATCTCGGCGTCCAGCAGGCGACCTACAACCTCTTTCTCGGACGGATTACCACAGGGGGCGGCATCAACTATCAGTATAACGGAAAAACCTGGCAGTTCAACGCACAGGCGGTCTCCGAATACGATATCGTCGCCAAACGCCTGAACAGCCAGGGGATCCAGGTCACCTTTATCCTCCTGAACGATCTGGGCGCCGATCCCACGCTGATCCATCCGCTCGCCAGAGACGGGGTAGCCGCCAATTACTACGCGCTCAACGCAGCCGATCAGGCGGGCGCGGAAAAACTTGCGGCCGTCGCTTCCTTCCTGGGACAGCGCTATTCCAATACAGGGCACGGCACGGTTGACAACTGGATCGTCGGAAACGAGGTCAACGCGAGGCAGATGTGGAACTATATGCAGTCCTCCGGCGTCGATCAGTACGCCGCCGAATATGCCAACGCCTTTCGCATCCTGTACAACGGCCTGAAATCCGAAAACGCTAACGCGCAGGTTTATGTCGCCACCGATCAGCAGTGGGCTGTGGGCTCCAACCCGGCGCATTACTACGGATCCCGCCCGTTCCTCGTATCCTTTAACGATAAGATCCGGTCGGAAGGGAATATCGACTGGCGGCTGTCCAGCCATCCGTACAACGTTCCCCTCTATGATCCGAACAACTGGACGCCCAACGGAAACGCTACGCACAGCCAGCGTTCCAGATATGTCACCATGCAGAATATCGACGTCATCACGGACTTCCTGTCCCAGCCCGAACTGCTCTCCCCTTCCGGGAACGTGCGTTCCCTGAAGCTTTCGGAAGTCGGATACAGTTCCATTGCCGGGGATCAGCAGCAGGCGATCGCCGTTACCTATGCCTATCTGCAGGCGATCAGCAACCGCTACGTGGACGGGCTGATCATTTCACGGGAGATGGACGAAGCGGCGGAAATCGTCCAGGGCATGTCCGTCGGCCTTCTGAACGGCAGCGCCCAGCCGAAGATGGCCTTTGACTTCTACAAACACGCGGGCGATCCGAACTATCTGGCCCAGGCATCCGCAATGGCAGGGGTAGATCTTACCAGCCTCATTACGGTGCGTTGAGGGGGGATTTTATTCTCAAATGCCCTCCCAGTTCCAAAAAAATGGAAACGATCCCGCAGGATCCGGCCTCTGTTCAGGGCCGGCTTCCTGCGGGATCGCTCTTCTTTCGGATCGAACGGGGCTGCCATTTGGGGAGTTCCCGCTTTTACGCTTTCACCGGTCTTCGCAGGACAGGATCAGATAACTGGCCGCCAACAGGATCAGCGCGAAAATCGTCCCGAAAATCCGATAGCGAAAGAACAGCATGAGCAGCATCCCGATTGCCACCCAGAATATGGCGAATGCGATAATCCGGTACATCTTTCTGCGTCCGCTCCCGCAATCCTCTTATTTTTATTTTATGCGGGCAGGGCTTCAGCGTTTCCCCACATCTTCCCCTTCTTCCGGAAAAGCGGCGTCCACCGCGTCCTCGTCGCTCATCATCTCCTGCTTCGGAGCCATAAAGCGGTCCACCAGATCCGGAATCATATCCAGAATTTTGGTGACGCCGTCCTGATTTTTGATATTGACCAGCTTTGTCTGACCGTTTTTGATCAGGAGCACGGCGCTGGGGGACATCTTCCCAGTGGCTCCGCCCGCCCCCGAATTCTTTTTGGAGTCCTTTCCGCCGACTCCGTTCCTGCAGGTGGATCCCGCCCCGATTCCGAACGAAACGTCCACCAGCGGGATCAGAATCGTATCATCGATCCGGATCGCCTCTCCTACCACGGTCTTGGCGGTAAAAACGGAATCCACCCCTTTCATCAGGGATTCCATGACGGATCCGATATTGTTCTCTCTGTTTTCAGCCATCTTATCCTCCATTCTGGAGCTCGGACTCATCGTTCAAGCCGGGCTTCCTCCTTTTTTCGCAGCCGCGCCAGAAGCAGCCGGCAGTCTCTGTTCAAAAGCACCCGCAGGAGACAATAGCACACCGCGCAGGCCCTGATTCTTCCCCCGAGCGAAAACGTCCCTTCCAGGCGCGGGGTTTCGAAATCCGGAAGGATGACGATCCGGTCGCAGATCAGCGGATACAGCATCCCCTGCAGCGCCAGCAGGCCGCCGGTGATCGCCGGGTCCTCCGTCCCCACGGCGATGCGGATCAGCCCGCTCCGCGGAAGGCAGTGGGAAAGCAGCCGTCTTCCCTCCCCCGCCGCCCGGGACAGGGCCCTTTGGCTGTCCTCCCGGCAAAGGAGATCCCGATACTGCAAAAGGCGTTCCTTCGCCCTTTCGGCATCCTTCCATTTTTCTGCGAACCGCTGCCGCGCGCGGCGGATTTTCTGCCGGAAAAGCCGGAACGTTCCCGGTTTCCGGCGCCGCTTCCCGGCTCCGCCCTTCCGGCCGTCTCCGGCGGCGTCCGGATCCCGCGGCGGCTCCTGCCGGGCATCCGGTGCGATATCCGGTTTGGCATCCGGTTTCATATCCGGTTTTGCGTCCGGCTCCGGTCCGACATCCGGCTTCGGTTCCGGTCCGACATCCGCCGTCCGGCCGCGTTCCCGGCGCTCCTCCCCGCTTTCCGGGACGGCGCCCGGCGGCGATTCCCCTTCGGGGCGCCCCGTTTCCCGGCGGTTTTCCCCGGGGGGCGGGCTTTCCCCCTCCCCTGTTTCCGTCCGGGAATACAGCGGGATGCCCGCCGCCCGGAGCGAGCAGGAAAAGCCGCCGTCCCAGGAGGCCCGCAGGCGGATCAGATGAAAAAACCAGCTCACCTCCGCCATGGCGCGAAATCCTTCCCGGTATTCCCCCTCCGCCCGGTAGCGCACCGGAACGAAGAGGACGGAAAGCAGGGCCAACAGCGCCAGCGCCAGCAAGATCAGCAGAAAGATGCCGATTCCCTTCGCGATTGCAACAATAGCGGTCATCCCTTCCTCCTTCTGCGTTCCATTTCTCCCTGCAGATATCCCCTGATATCCCCTTCCATCCCGGCCCTGCCCGCGTCCTCAAGCATCCGTTCCACCAGGCCAATGGCTTCCTGCCGGTCCGAGGCGATCCCCACCACGACCAGCGTTTTTTTGTCAAAATGCCTCTGTTTCAGCAGCGACGCGGAAAAAATGTCCAGCTGATCGGCGCTGCGGGCCAGGGAAATCACATAGAGATCCCCGCATCCTACGCCGAAAAACAGACGCCTTTTGGCGTTGCGGGGATTCCCGATCGATTTTCCCGTATACAATCTCTCATAAAATTTCATATCGCAGGCTGTCCTGTCATTGTGAAATGAACCTTCCCGATGTACTATCCTAAATATACCCGGAAATTTTCGGTTATAGACAGAGGGCCGCCGCTTTCAATCCCATTACCTGCGACGGCCCCTGCTCTCAGTAATACTTTCGATTGCCCCAGAGATTACTCTTCTTCAACTCGAGGTACTCATGATAGGCCTTTTCCAGAATCTGCTTTTCGTTGGCGAATTTCAGGAGGTGGTAGGCCTCATGGTATTTGTAAAATCCGGAATCTACGAAATATTCTTCTCTTTGCGGCTTACTGTAATAACTGTCCGCCATCATTAAATACCAGTGGACTTCCTTTTCCACCGTGTCTTCCGGCACGTTGAAAGAATACTCGCTGCGTCCCACATATTTGATGATGGAAGCCCTGGAGCCGGTTTCTTCCAGAACTTCTCGGAGCGCGGTCTGTTTATAGTCCTCGCCCGCTTCCACGGTCCCCTTGGGCAAAACCCAGCCTTCATACTTGTTCCGATAATTCTTATAAAGGAGCAGGATCTTTCCCCGGAAAATTACTACACCGCCGCAGCTGGTTGCTTCAATCACTGCAATTCCTCCTGTCCGGCGATATCTTATCTGCAAACAAGTATATCCTAAAACGGGTCGCAGGGCAAGTCCTGTTTCAGTCTTCTTCGAAATACGCGTCGAAAACCCGGCGCGCCAGGGGCACGGCGTAATCCCCGCCGGATCCGATGCTCTCCACCACCACCGTCACGGCGATCTGCGGATCCTCTGCGGGGGCGAATCCCGTGAACCACGCGTGGGACTCGTCGCTCTCGTCGGAAAATTCCGCGCTTCCCGTCTTTCCCGCCGCCGTATAGGAACGGTCCTTCAGCTGGCTGCCGGTCCCTTCCGTCACCACCGCTTCCATCAAAGAGGTCATGACCGAAGCTTCCTGGCCGCTCAAAAGCCTCCCGTATTCCTTCGGCCCGTTCTCCTCAAGGACTTCCCCGTGGGCGTTTTCGACCCGGTCCACCAGATACGGCTCCATCAGAACGCCTCCGTTGGCGATGGCCATGGTGATCATGTTCAAATGCATGGGTGTCATCTGGGTCCGTCCCTGGCCGATGGACGTCTGGATCACGTCCGCATCCGGGCTGTCCGAATCGATTTCGGCGGAGGACTGCCGGTAGGGCAGTTCGATGGGAAGTTCCCGATCGAACAGCAGGCTGTCGATGGTATCCCCGAATTCTTCCCGGGGCAGCAACAGCCCCAGATTCGCGAAGGAACAGTTGCACGATTTCGCGAAGGAGGTTTTCAGATCCACGTTCCCGTGCACGGAACCGTGGAAGCAGGTGATCCGGTTGTCCCCGCTGACAAAGGAGCCGCTGCACTGGTAGCGGTAATCCTGCCAGGCGTCCGGAAACTGGCGCAGATAAGCCAGGGCCGTGACGATCTTGAACGTGGATCCGGGCGGGTACAGCCCCTGGACGGCGCGGTTTAAGAGCACGGCGTTTTCGGTATCCTGACTGATCTTTTCCCATTCCCCGGCGATCAGGTTGGGATCGAAATCCGGTTTGCTCACCATGGCCACGATCCTTCCCGTCTTCACCTCCGTGGCCACGATGGCCCCCCGGTAAGCGCCCAGGGCGTCGTAGGCCGCCCGCTGCACCCCGGTATCCAGGGTCGCGTAGACGTCGTTTCCGGGATTTTTGCGGCCGTTTTCCTCGTTCTCGAATTTTTCCCGCTCCTCGATATCCGAATTGGACAGCGCGTAATTTTCCAGTTCTTCCAGCCCGGACTTCCCCTGGGTCACATACCCCACCGCATGGGCGAACACCTGGCCAAACGGATACCGGCGCACCTCAGCGCCGTCCTCTTCCAACGTCTGCGCCAGGATCTCCCCGTCGGCGGAATAAATGCTTCCCCTCCGGTTCTGCTGGGCCAGCACCCTCTGCCTGGAATTGTAGCTGTTGTTGAACAGCTCCTCGTGATTGGATCCCACATAGACGGAAAGATAGACGAACAGCCCCGCGAACAGGACTGTAAAGAGCCCCGCAAAAAGGTAGAGCTCCCTATTGCTCCCCGCCGTCCTCTTCCCGCCCTTTCGCTTCCCGGCGGGCCTTTTTTCTCGTCTCTTTTTCAAGTCTGATCTCCTCTTCATATCGCTGCTGATACAGCCCCTGTACGATGGAAAACATCAGGATCGTGGTCATGACGCTGCTTCCGCCGTAGCTGATCAGCGGAAGGGTCACCCCGGTGAGGGGGATGAAACGGGTCCCCCCTCCCACCGTCAGAAACATCTGGAACGCGTAAAGAAGGCCGAAGCCGGCGCAGAGGTTTCTGTAAAACCCCTCTTTTCTCCCGGCGCAAAGGCGGATGATCATCCAGAACAGCGCGATCCCCGTCAGGATGATGCCGATGCAGAACAAAAGCCCCATCTCCTCCGCCATGGCCGCAAAGATGAAATCCGTCTCCACATAGGGGATATCCTCCGGCGTCCCCCTGCCGATCCCCAGGCCGAACAGCCCGCCCCTGCTGATGGCGAACAGCGACTGAGTGATCTGATAGCCCTGGTCGTCGATGACGCTCCAGGGATCCCTCCATGCCTGCACCCGCACCCGGACGTGGGAAAAGAGAAAATAGGCCACAACGGAGGCGCCGGCCCCCAGAACCAGGCCGATCAGCGGATACCACAGCCTGTGCGTAGCCACAGTCAGCATCATCACATAGACCGCGAAGTAGATCAGCGCGCTCCCCAGATCCCTGGACAAAACCAGGATCAGCACATGGGCCCCTGCGGCGAGGGCGGAACAGACTACCTTTCCGAACCGGATCTCCCCGTCCAGCACGGATGCCAGAAAACAGACGTACAGAATCTTGACGAATTCCGAAGGCTGGAACGTCACGCCCCCGACGGTCCAGGAGATCCTCGAACCGTGGGTCACCTGCCCCAGAACCAGGACGGTTCCCAGCGCCAGGATCCCGATCCCAGCGCAGGCCCAGCCAAACTGTTTCGGAATCCGGATCCTCTTCATGGCCCAGGGGGCCAGCAGCCCCAGCGCGAATGCGGCCGCGGCGATGAACAGCTGCCGGGCCGCCTTTCCCAGATCCAGCCGGGTCAGGAGGATCAGGCCTGCGGTGAGAAGCATGCACACATGATTATAAAAAATCCGGCTGACGCCCTCGTAGAGAATCGACAGGATCAGGGGCAGCGCCAGCGTCAGAATCTGCAGCACCGCGTAAAAGAGCAGATATTCCATCCGCTGCATCCTCAGGATGACGGTCAGATACGCCAGAAACTGCGTCAAAAACAGAAAACCGCTCTGCAGGGCAGCCGTCCTGTTCTGCAGGCGCACGTCGTCGTACCGCATGGAATAAAATCCGCAGACCAGAAAGAGCATCAGAAACAGGACGATCCCATATTTGGAACAGGTTACGATCCAGTAGGCCAATTTCACTGCACTCCTTTTTTATAATGACCGGTGGTATAGGCATACGATTTCGGGACCGGGCCTCCCTGACAAAAGAGATCCAGGACGCCCTTCGTTTCCGCCCGGCCTTCCACCGTGAAATCCAGCCGCAGCGCAAGCGCGCCGCTCCTGACGATCTCCTCTGTGTACTGGTGAAGGGAAAGGGGCACCGAGTTGTAAACGGTATTCATGCAGTGCCGGCAGTCGATCTTCACCGGGAAACGGGCCTGATAGCGGTCCTGAAGATAAAATTCCTCTTCCTTTCCTCCGGCGCGTTTCCCGCGCCCCGATCGCTCCAGGCTTTCCTGCGTCCGCTCCGCCCGGCACAGCCCGGCGGTCTTTTTGACGCAGTTCGCGGCGATCATCATGGGCGCCCGTCCGTAAACCGTCATTTCCCGGTCCCGGGCGGGAAGCGCCTCCAGTTCCCTCCGGTTCAGTTCCAGGGACGCCGTATAGCTGTCCGCCCCGAACTGCTCCATATAGAAATCATGGGCGGCCCGATTGAAAATGGACGCGGTATGCGCAAGGGAAATCCCCCTGTCCCAGCCGATTTCCCGCAGCCACAAAAGCCCGGAAAACCCGCAGGCCATCATGCCGTCCACCAGCTCCCCGGCCGGTTCTTCCCCCAGCCACGCGCCCAGCTCCTCCAGGTACCCTTCCGAGTAGGAGCGCAGAATGACCGGAAGCGTCAGGAAAAGGGAAAAGTCCGGGTCTTCCCGCTTTCTTCCGGCGACGGCCGAAAACACCTCTTCCCAGCCTTCGGACAGGGCGGCGTCGGAAGGGATATACAGCCGCTTCACCGCCGGCCTGGCCGCCGCCTCCAGCGCCTGCTGAGGCCGCTGGGCGGATGCGAAAAAGCGGATTTCCCCATCCGCAGCGCCGCCCCGCCCGCTCCGTTCCCGCCTCCAGGGCGGCAAAGGCAGCTTTTCTCCCTCCGCTTCTTCGGGCCGTACCCTGGGCTGCACCCGGGTCATTTCCTCAAACAGACGGTCCAGCGCGCTGCGGCGAAGTTCGTTGATGGCGGACAGGGGGAGGAAGAGATCCCCTTCCATTTCGATCTTCTGATCCCGGACCGAAAAACAGGAACCGCCCGACTTCGCCAGCTGCCTGGCCACGGACGCCTCATCCAGCGGCCTGCTTTTGGCGCTCTGAACGACCATCCCCTCCGCCTGCGCGCGGACGCCGCCGCAAAGGGCTTCCAGGCGGGCCGGCTCCCCTGCCCGGAGGCTGATTTCGAGATCGACCGGTCTGGTCAACGGCCGATCCACATATTTTTTCCGGATTTCTTCCGTCAGGCTCTCCGGACATCCCGCATATCCCGGCCGGTCCGGCGTAATCATTTCCCGTCCGTTGTGCCGCCGGTAATACCCGTCGCTCTGCTCCGAACGCAGATACAGCCGGGCCAGCAGCTCCAGGTCCTGCGGATCCACCCGGTATGCCTCCGGATCTTCCCCGTACCGGTCGATGTATTTCCGATAGACCGCCGTCACGCCCGCCACATATTCCGGGCTCTTCATCCTCCCCTCGATTTTGAGAGAGTCGATTCCGGCATCCAGAAGCTTTGGCAGCAGGGGCAGAGCGCACAGATCCTTCAGGCTCAGGGGATAACCGCTTCCCCCTTCCCCTCCCGCCGGCCTTCCGTCCTCTCCCAGGATGCGATAGGGCAGCCTGCACGGCTGGGCGCATCTTCCGCGGTTTCCGCTTCTGCCGCCCAAAAAACCGGAAAACAGGCACTGGCCGGAATAGGAGTAGCAGAGGGCCCCGTGGATAAAGGTCTCCAGCTCCATCCCGGTCCGCCGCTTCATCTCCTCCAGCTCAGAAAGGCTCAGTTCCCTGGCCGGCACCACGCGGCTGACGCCCAGGGACTTCAGGAAAAGGGCCGTTCTGGAATCCGTCACCGTCATCTGGGTGCTGGCGTGCAGTTCCATTCCCGGGAAGGCCTCCCGGCAGCGCTGCAGCACGCCCGGGTCCTGAACGATCACCCCGTCCAGCCCCGCTTCGTAAAAGGGCGCAAGCCAGGGGACCAGCCCCTCGAGCTCCCGGTCTTTGGTCAGCGTGTTGACCGTCAGATAAATTTTCCTTCCAAAAAAATGAGCCAGTTTCAGGGCCTCCAGCAGCTCCTCCTGGCTGAAATTGCCCGCAAAGGCGCGGGCTCCGAACTGCTGCCCGCCCAGATAAACCGCGTCCGCTCCCGCGGCCAGCGCGGCCCGGAAACACTCCATGGTGCCGGCCGGCGCCAGCAGCTCCGTCTTCCTTTTCCGATTCTTCGTCTCCATCCCGTCTTTCCCGCAAAATGAGTAAAATCAGCATCTCTTTTTGTATCGCGAAAAAAGTTCGTCTCCCGCGGTACAAAAAACCGCCGCACAAAAAGGATCCCAAAATACGATACAGTCTGTGCGACGGCCCATCATTGTTTCCGTTGTTTTGCGTTGCGCATTTCCGTCTCCAGACGGACGATCTGTTTGGAGCTGTCCTGCAGCTGCTTCTGCGCGTTCCGCAGGGACTTCTCCGTATTCTCCAGCTTGATCTGCGCCGCGATCAGCTCATGCTTCAGATCGTACAGCTCCTTTTCCCTGGCCTGCGCGTCCTCCTGCATGCTGTCGATCTGCTTCCTGGCTTTGAAATAGTCGTCCGCGATATTCAGCTCCAGAAGGATATGCTGCATCTCCGTCTGCTGCCTGCGGAAGCTGTCCACCCGGTTGTACTCGGTCAGCTTATTGTTGATATAAGAAGCCACTTTCTGTAAATATTCTTCGCTTTCATAGCCGCTCAGCGTCAGCACTCTCCCGCCGATGATCACTTCCGTGTCCGTTTTGACTGCCATGGCCCTGCACCTCTCGTATCCTACAATATCTGCCGTATTTTTCGAAATCATAACACAACATCTATTATAATATTCGGCAGGACAAATTGCAAGCGTTTCCGGAAATCAGGCCTCCTGCGCCTCCTGCGAAAGCCCCAGGTGGCGGTAGGCCAGGGGCGTGGCGATCCGCCCTCTGGGCGTCCGGTCGATGAGGCCGTTCATCAGAAGGTAGGGTTCGTAGACGTCCTCGATGGTGCCGGAATCCTCCCCCACGGAGGCGGCCAGCGTATCCAGCCCCACAGGGCCCCCTCCGAACTTCTCGATCATGGCCAGAAGCAGGCTGCGGTCCACCCGGTCCAGCCCCATCCGGTCCACATCCATCAGATCCAGGGCCGTCCTGGCCACCTGCAGGGTGATGACCCCGTCGTATTTCACCTGGGCGAAATCCCGGACCCGCTTCAGGATCCGGTTGGCCAGCCGGGGCGTTCCCCGGCTCCTTCTGGCCAGCTCCATGGCGCCCTCCTCCTCGATGGAAACGCCCAGGATCCGGGCGGAATGCTGGATGATCAGCGCCAGCTCCTCCACCGTGTAGAACTCCAGATGGTGAATCATTCCGAAACGGTCCCGGAGGGGGGCGGTCAAGAGCCCGGCCCTGGTGGTGGCCCCCACCAGCGTGAACCGGGGCAGCTCCAGCCGGATGGAGCGGGCCGAAGCGCCCTTGCCGATCATGATGTCGATGGCGAAATCTTCCATGGCCGGATAGAGCACCTCCTCCACCTGGCGGTTGAGCCGGTGGATTTCATCCACGAACAGAAGGTCCCCCTCCTGCAGGTTGTTCAGGATGGCCGCCATTTCCCCCGGCTTCTCGATGGCGGGCCCGCTGGTGATCTTCATGTTCACTCCCATCTCGTTGGCGATGATGCCGGCCAGGGACGTCTTCCCCAGCCCGGGAGGCCCGTAAAAGAGCACGTGATCCAGGGCGTCTTTGCGCTGTCTGGCCGCCTCGATATAAATCCGGAGCGCCGCCTTCACCTTCTCCTGGCCGATATAGTCCTTCAGGTATTTGGGCCGCAGGCTTCCCTCTATTTTGATGTCTTCTTCCGTCAAACTGGTCTCAATCATTCTCGGCATACGAATCTCCATCCCATCCCTACATCTTCCGAAGCGCGGCCTTCAGCAGATCTTCCACATCCATATCCTCCTGCGCTGCGGCGTTCACCGCCCGAAGGGCGTCGGAAGCGGAATATCCCAGGGCCGTGAGGGCCTCCACCGCTTCCTGGCGGGCCTGCCCCGAAGCGCCCTGGCCGGCCGCGGCCATGGACGGCGCCGCCTCTTCCCCGGACGAAAACGCGTCCTCCAGGGAAATCCTGTCCTTCAGCTCCAGAATGATGCGCTGGGCCGTCTTGCGCCCGATGCCCGGCGCTTTGGCGATGGCCTTTTCATCCTGGGAAATCACCGCCAGACGGATCTCGTCCGCGGACAGGACCGACAGCACCGACAGGCCGGCCTTCGGCCCGATCCCGCTGACGTTGATCAGCTGCCGGTACATCTCCAGATCGTCCTTTCGCAGAAAGCCGAACAGCGCGATGGCGTCCTCCCGGACGCTGGTGTACGTGTATATTTTAACCTCTTCCCCAACGGGAGGCAGAAGGGAAACCGCGCTGGCAGGAATCCGGATATGGTAGCCGATCCGGTTGACCTCCAGCACCAGGCTTTCCTGCGAGACTTCCGCCACGGTGCCGATCAGATAAGCAAACATTTTTTCCTCCGTTCCGAAGCGCCGTCGCCGAAGCGGCGCTTCCTCTCATTTTCCAAAGCCGGGCGGCAGATGGGCCAGGGCACTCCGGGCGCAGACGCCGTTGAAAACGCCCGCCGCGCAGCCCGCCGCCAGAAGCCAGGGCAGATAAAAGGCCACCTGCGCGGTCTGGACCGTGAACATCGCCGCCAGAAGCTGGCCCACGTTGTGAAAAACGCCGCCCCAGACGCTGGTGCCTACCATGGAAAAATGCCTGGAGCGCTTCGCCAGCCCCATGGCCGCAAAGGAAAACAGGGCGCCGCAGAGGCTGTAGAGCATTCCGTACAGATTCCCGAACAAAAAAGAAGAAAGCAGCACCCGGGCGAGGTTCGTCAGAAGCGCTTCCTTCCATCCGTATAAGTACAGGCAGAGCACCACGATCAGATTGGGCAGCCCCAGCCGGACGCCCGGAATGGAGGGCGTCAGGGGCAAAATCGATTCCACATAAGACAGCATGAGGGCCGCGGCGGCCATCATCCCCAAAACAACCGTTTTTCGTTTCATTCGTCTATCCCGTCACAGCGTCCGGCCCGCTGTCCGCCCCTCCTTCCAGGCGGATCACCAGCCTGTGCGGCAGGCAGATGATGCTCTCGCCCGCACGGCGGATGGTCCCCTGATGAACGCAGGTCAGATCCGGACAGTCGGCCTGCGCGACCCGCACGCCCTCCGGCCCGATCTCCACCAGATTGTAACCGCCGCCCTCCCCTTCGATCCGGATGTCGCGCTCCCCGTCCAGGGGCAGGCGCATGAGTTCCCTCCCGTCCTGTTCGATCACCGCAAGGGCGGGCTTCTCCCCTCCCCGCGCATAAAAAAACAGAGCGGCCAGGCAGGCGACCGCCAGGACAGCGGCGATCAGGATGCCGTCCGCCTTCCGGAGCCTTTCGGACTTCATTTTAGCACATTCGAACATATGTTTCAATCCTTTTCGCGCAGGGCGGCCGCCCGCTCGTAGCTGTCCGCCCGTTTCGTCTCGCCCAGCTGCCGGCAGATCGCCGCGCAGTTCCCGCACAGGAGGGCGTAGCTCTCATTTTTTCCGAACCGGCTTTCGATCTCCGCCAGCGCGCGCCCATATGCTTCCAGCGCCTTTTCCAGCCTTCCCTGGGAAAACAGCGCTTCCCCCAGGCCGGCCAGGGCCGCGCTGTAGCGCACGTCCTCCTGCCTGTGAGCTTCCGAAAATTCCGCGATGGCTTCCTCCAGAAGGGCCTGCGCCCTCTGCGGTTCTTTTCCCTGCAGCGCCAGCAGGGCCAAATCGGTCTTAACTTCCGCCCTCTCCCCCTTCGCGTCGGGCCGTTTTTCCAGAAGGGACAGCGCCCGGGTGAAACATGCGGCCGCCTTTTCCGGCTCTCCCTGACGCTGCAGGAGGAATCCGATCTCCCGTTCCAGAGAGGCAAGGTGTCCTTCGTCGGGCTTCGGCACGGTTTCAAAAATCCGCAGCGCCCGGGTGAAGTCCCTCAGCGCCTCCTCTTCCCTTCCCGCTTCCCGGCAGATCGCCGCGGCCCGGATCAAAGCCAGGGCGAAGCTCTCCGATTCCTCCAGATTCAGCTCCTCCAGCAGCATCAGCACGTCCTCCGCCGCCGTAAGCGCTTCTTCAAACCGGAAGGCCTCCCGGTAAAAATCCGCCAGCTCGCTCTTCGCCCGCAGATAGGCTCCGTAATCGCCTTCCTCTTTCGCCCTGCCGCAGCAGGACAACAGATATTCTTCGGATTTCATCGCTCCTGCTCCCCGTTCTCTTCCACTCCGTTCCATCCGCTTCCCGTATTGTAGGCCACGCAGGTCCACGCTCCCGGGATCTCCTCCTCCGGATCCTCCCCGGTTTCCTCTCCGGATTCCTCCTGCGCTTCGGCGGATTCGGAAGATTCAGGCGTTTCGGACGGCTCCGCTGCGCCGTCTTCTCCCTGCGCTTCTCCGTCCGTCCCGGCCGTTTCTTCCTCCAGGGCTTCCCGGCGCACCCGCTCCAGATCCACCTCATACAAAAGCCCCAGCCTGCGGCCGCTGGTCTTTTCATAGGCCACCGTATAAATCAGGCAGTTGTCCGCATCCACCACCTGCGTGCTCAGAGGGAAAAAGACGGGCTCCCCGCCGTCCTTATGAAATTCGAATTCCAGCTCCTGCTTCGCTTCCCCGGTTTCCTCCGCTTCCGAATCCCCCTTCCGGGAATCCTCCCCGTCCGAATCCGCCTCTTCCTCTCCGGAAATCTCTGCGGCCAACGCTTCCGCCGCCTGATCAGGGATCAGGGCCGGGTGGGAAAACAGCTCGCGCTTCAGGGACGTCATCTCGTCGTCTTCCGCCAGGGACAGATAGGGTTCCCATTCGTCCAGCCGCGCGTGGAGCCCTTCGTTTTCCTCTTTCAGCCGCGCATTCTGCCCCGACATCTCGTCCAGCCGGTCATACGCGGCCGTGGCCGACGCCTCGGCCTCCCTGCGCGAAGCCCGTTCCCGCTGCAGCGACCACGCCTCGAAAATCAGGATGCCCAGCAGCAAAATCACGGTGAAATAGGTCATAATTTTGGAAATCACCTCTTCTTGGAATCTCATCCCGCACTCCTTTTCCTTTCCGACATCGTATCGAATTGCATTATAGCATATCCCCTGCGCCCTTTCCATACATTATCCGCCAAAGCCCCCTTATTGACAATCTTTTTTGGGATCTTTATAATGGATAACAATCGATTTTTGCTGCGAAAATTCAAAATATCAGGGAGGAAATTACAAAACGATGAGACCTTTTGTCATCACCACGGATTCCAATTCGGATTTGCCTGCTTCTTATATTCAGGCGCATTCCACCACCATCATTCCCCAGTACTATTCCTTCGGGGATACGGTGTACGGCGACGAGCTCAACATGGAGCCCGCCGAATTTTATGAACGGATGAAAAACGGGGAACTTCCCGGCAGCCAGGCCAACAACCCGGCCGTGATCCGCGACAGATTCGAAGCCCTTCTTCAGCAGGGGTACGACATCCTGCACGTGGCCTTCTCCTCCGCTCTGTCCGGCAGCTATAACAACGTCTGCGTCACGGCCCGGGAGCTGATGGAGGACTATCCCGAAAGCCGCATTGAAGTCATCGACTCCCTGAACGTCTCCCTGAGCGAAGCCATTATGGTCATGCAGGGCGATCTGTACCGGGAAGCGGGGCACACGCTGGAGGAGACGGCCGCTTATCTGGAGGAGTTCAAGACCCACATGAACGTCCAGTTCACCGTGGACGACCTGTTCCATCTGCAGCGGGGAGGCCGGGTTTCCAAAACCACGGCCGTAGTGGGCTCCGCCCTGAATCTGAAGCCTTTCCTGTACGTGAACGCGGAAGGGAAGCTGACTTCCGCCGGCACGGTGAGAGGCCGCAAAAAGAGCCTGCGCAAGCTGGTTGACCGGATGAAGGAAACCCTTCCCGATCCCTGCGATCCTTCCATCCCCGTGGGCATCGTACACGGAAACTGCCTGGAGGACGCCGAGCTGGTGGCGGACTACGTGCGCAGCGAAACCGGTTTCACCGACATCATCATCAACGATATCAGCCCCAGCATCGGCACCCACGCCGGCCCGGGAGCCATCGGCATCCTGTACTACGGGAACGTGAAGGAACAATAACAATCTGTCAGGAAAACAGGGAGGAAGACATGAAACAGGCGAGCGAACTGGAGCAGCTGCTGCGCTCCATCGACCACAAAGGATATCCGGCCTACAAATCCCTGGCCGGAGCCTATGACTTTAAAGACTATATTCTTTCCATCGACCACGTGCAGGGGGATCCTTTCGCATCCCCTTCCCGCCTGAGCCTCCTCATCGGCCGCAGGCGGGCCGGCTTTCCGGAAGCCTTTCTGGATGCGCCCCACAAGCGCGCGGCTCTGGCGGACTACATCCTGCGCTGCTTCGGCAGGGCCGTGGGACGCTTCACCTTCCAGGCCGGGGGCTCCGGCAAGAGCGGCCTCATCGGGGTGAGCCGGCCGGGGCAGGAAGTGCTGGCCCGCACGGCCTGCGAATTCACCCCCTCCGACCTGATCGTCCGCTTTGAGGTGGGCTTTCCGGCCGCAGGGCGCACGGTGCTGGCCGGGGAGCTCAAAAAGATCCTCTTCGACTATCTCCCACAGTGCGTCGCCTCCTCCCTCTTCTACCGGGCCCTGCCCGCTTCCCAGGTGCAGCAGGCGGTCCATTTGAGCGAGGATCAGCACTATATCCGGGAAGCCCTTTCCGGCCTGGGGCTGGCGGCTTTCGTGGCGGACGGTTCCATTCTGCCCCGGGAAAGCGGAGTTTCCGACCGCCCCATGCAAAAGGCCATCCCCTTCGTCTCCCCGGACAGCCTGGCGGTCACCCTGTCCCTGCCCCATCGCGGCCCCCTGCGGGGCATGGGCATCAAAAAAGGGATTACCCTCATCGCCGGCGGCGGCTATCACGGGAAATCCACCCTCTTAAAGGCTCTGGAGCGCGGGGTCTACGACCACATCGCCGGAGACGGGCGGGAATACGTGATCACCGACGATACCGCCGTCAAGCTGCGGGCTGAGGACGGCCGCAAAATCACCGGGGTGGACATTTCCCTGTTCATCAACGACCTGCCCAACGGATCGGACACCCGCCGCTTCTCCACCCTGGACGCCAGCGGCAGCACCTCCCAGGCGGCGGCCATCGTGGAGAGCCTGGAAGCGTCCTGCCGCCTCTTCCTCATCGACGAGGATACCTCCGCCACCAACTTCATGGTGCGGGACGCGCTGATGCAGCAGGTCATCAGCAAAAAGAAGGAGCCCATCACCCCGTTTCTGGACCGGGCCCGGGATCTGTACAACAGGGCCGGCGTTTCCACCATTCTGGTGGTGGGCAGCTGCGGTTCCTATTTCTATATCGCGGACACGGTGCTGCAGATGGACAGCTACCGGGCGCTGGATATCACGGATCAGGTCGCGGAAGTGCTCAAAACCCGCAAGCCCGAAACCTTCCATGCGGACGGCTTCACCATCCCCTCTTTTCAGCGGATCAGCCCGTTGACTTCAAAGGTCAATCAGGCTTCCGGCGGCAGCGGGCGTCCGGGAGGCCGCAGCTTCCGCGGAGGACAGGGCGGGCACGGCGCTCCCTCCCGCCAGGAACACGCCAAGCTCAAAACCCTGGGGAAAACCGCCTTTTCCATCGATAAGGAAACCGTGGATCTGCGGTACGTGGAACAGCTGGTGGATTCGGAACAGACCGCCGCGCTCTCCTATCTTCTTCGTTACGCGAAAGAACATTACGCCGGAAAGAACCTGACCCTGACCGCTTTAGTGGACGCCCTGGAAGGGCTGATCAGGGAAAAAGGGCTTCCCGCCCTCTGCGACTCTTCCTATGTGCCCACCGGCCTGGCCCTTCCCCGCCGCCAGGAGATCTTCGCGTGCTTCAACAGGTATTAGGGCGAAACAGGGAGGAACCGTTCGGGTTCCAGCCGGCATAGCCGGAAAGTCACCCGGACGGTTTCCTCCCTGTTTCGTCTCCGGGCGGGGTTCCAGCCGGCATAGCCGGAAAGTCATCCGAACGGCTCCCTGCGTGTTTCGGGGGGCGGGGTTTGGCTGGCGAAGCCGGAAAGTTGCCCGGGCGGGTCGCGTCAGGTTTCGCTCAGCTGCCCGTCGATGATGTGCACGATGCGCTGGGCGTGCTGCGCCACATTCAGGTCGTGGGTGATCATGACGATGGTGTTGCCCAGGCCGTGGAGCTCTTCGAACAGCTTCAGGACGTCTTTTCCGCTGGAGGAATCCAGGGCGCCGGTGGGCTCGTCGGCCAGGAGGATGGCGGGCTGTCCCGCCAGCGCCCTGGCGATGGAAACCCGTTGTTTCTGTCCGCCGGACAATTCGTTGGGCCTGTGCGCCAGCCGATGTGAAATCCCCAGCAGTTCGATGATGGGCATGCACTCCTTTTCGGCTTCCCGGCTGGTCATTCCCCGCACCACCAGGGGCATGATGATGTTCTGCAGGATATTGTAGGTGGGAATCAGCTGATAGTTCTGGAAGATGAATCCGATCTCACGGTTCCGGATTTCGTTGAGACGGTCCTGGGGCATCTCGTGAATCGCTTCCCCGTTCAGGTAATAATTTCCGCTGTCCGCCACGTCCATGCAGCCGATGATGTTCATCAGCGTCGTTTTCCCGGACCCCGAAGGGCCCAGGATGGCGACGAATTCCCCCTTTTCCACCGAAAACCGGATATTCCGCAGCACCGGCACGGTCTCCTCGCCCAGCCGGTATCCCTTATTGATTCCCTCCATCTCTATGATTCTGGATTCCATGCCTTTTCCCGGCTCCTTTCTTCCTCTTTTTTCGGATTATTCATGGTTCAGCGCCACGACCGGAATCAGCCTCGACGCCTTCCAGGCGGGATAGAACCCGAAAACGGTTCCCGTGAGGCAGCCGAACAGCAGAGACAGGATTCCGCCCCAGACGGACAGCTCCACCCGCACGGAGAGCTGCTCGATCACGGGCGTGATTCCCAGCGCCAGCAAAACTCCCAGCACCGATCCGATAAAGCTGATGCAGGCGGCCTCCAGCAAAAATTCCAGCAGGATATCCTTTTTGCTGCAGCCGATGGCCTTGAGGATGCCGATTTCGTTGGTCCGCTCCCTGACGGAGACGAACAGCACGTTCATGATCCCGATTCCGCCCACCACGAAGACGATGGCCGCCATGGCCGCCAGAAGCAGGGTCAGCGTTTCGTTGGAAGCGGAGGCCGCTTCCATTTTGCTCCCCGCGTCGGACAGGGTGAAGGCGGCGTTGGGCCAGATCTGCGCCAGGATTTCCTCCGCCTGCTCCATGACGGATTCCACGCCGTCCACGTTTTCCGCCACCAGCGTAATCGTGGGGCTCACGTTTTTGCCGGTGATGTATTTGATCCCGGTCTCATAGGGGATAAAAATCGCCTCGTCCGGGCTGATCCCGGATGCCACCGTCCCCATCTGATCCAGCACGCCGTTCACCACGTAGGGCCGGTTGTCGATATAGACGGATTCGTCGTAGGCCTCCAGCGCACTTCCGAACATTTCCCGCGCCACGTCGTAGCCCAGCACGCAGGTCCTTTCTTTATAAGTATCGTTTTCCTCCGTGATGAACTCCCCGATTTCCATGGAAAGGTTGCTGATTTCAGCGTAATTTTCCTTCACGCCGGCCACGGTATAGGATGCGGCCTCCTCCAGGTCCCCTCCCTGGGCGTCCGCCCGGGACGTATAGGAAATGGTGGCCGCCGCCAGCCCCTCGATTCCGGTTTCAAGTTCTCCCACTTCATCGGTGGACAAAATGATCTGTTCCGTGTTCTGCTGCGATCCGAAGCCCTCCATTCCGGGGAATCCGCCCATCATGCCCCCCGGGAAACCGCCTTCGGAGGGCATCGATCCTCCGCCGGAAGGCATTCCGCCCCCCGAGGGCATCCCGCCGCCGAAATCTCCCATCCGCCCCCGTCCGAATCCGCTGTCCCCTTCATATTCATAGGAAATATCGATGGCTCCGGCGTTCAGGTTCTGGAACTGCTCCGCCACCTCCTCCTTCCCGCCGGTCCCGATGGCGATCACCAGCATGATGGTGGCCGCTCCCACCAGGATCCCGGTGGACGTCAGGATCACTTTCGACTTGTTCTGGGACAGATTCAGCCTCACCAGCCTGAGAATTTCCGTCAGTCTCATTCTTTCCTCCCTTTCGAAGCGCCATTTTCAATTTCCCGCCTCTTCCTGCGGGCTTTCCGTTCCCCCGCTGGAGGAAAAGGTCACTTCCGCGCTCATCCCTTCATACAGCCTGGATCCGTTTTCCAGAACGGTCACCACCACTTCGTAGGTGGTCTGATTGGTGTTGCTGTCGATCTGGGCATCTCCGATCTCCGTCACCTCTCCGGCAAAGGTCTCGTCCGGGAACGCGGAAAACGAGATCAGAACGCCGCTGCCCAGGGCCGCCAGCTCCATCTCCGATTCCTCCAGCGTCACGGTGATGGTCACATCCTCATAATCGTTGATGGAAATCAGCTCCGTGCCCTCCTGCAGCCCGTCCCCCGCGCTGACCGTAACCCCGGTGACGATGCCGTCCAGTTCGGCGCAGATCAGCCCGTCTGCCAGATATTCCTCCAGTTGGTTCAGCCTTTCCCGGGCTTCCTCGTAATCTCTGCGGGCGTTGTCCGATTCGGTTTGCGCCAGCTGCGTCTTCACATCGTAGATCTCCTGCGCGCTGGCCAGGTTGATGAGCCTCGTCTGCCTGAGGCTCTCCGCCTCGATGGAGCCGGTCTCCAGTTCCCGCTGCGCGCCGGTCAGCTGCGCGTTGAGATCCCCGATTTCCGCTTCCTGCTCCGCGATGGAATCCTCCAGCTCCTCGATTTCCGCTTCCAGGCTGTCGATCAGCCTCTGCGCGTCCACTTTCGCGTTCATCGCCACGAGCCAGCTGTATGTATTTTCCACGGGATCCTCGTTGTCCACGCTGTAAACGGCGTTTTCCAGCACTTCCTGCTGCAGGGCCAGCTCTTCGTTTCGCTCCGCCAGCTCCTCCTGCTGCTCCGCCATGGACTCCTGCACCTGTAAGATGGACTCCTGCAGCTCTTCCACGGCTTCGGTCAGTTCGTTTACGGTCAGATTATATTCCGTATCCGCGTACTTGCCGTACAGCTCGTTTTCCTTCTTTTCCGCAGACGCTTCCGCCCCGGTCTGTTCCTGCTGGGTCACCATCTGCTCATACACCAGCCCGGCTTCGGATACGTCCTTGTTCAGGTCCTCCCGGATGCGCTCCAGGGCGTCGTCGGTCACCTTCAAAATCGGGTCTCCCGCTTTGACTTCCTCGCCCACGGCCACGTACACTTCCTCCACGGAAAGGGTACGGCTGTCCGAACCGGAAGAAAGGGCGGAGCCCGCGTTTATCTGCGGGAAATCCATCCCCGCCTGCCAGGAAAAGCCCTGGGCACTTTCCCCCGTAAACCCGGAAAGATCCATTTCAAAGGTCTGGCTGACCGTCCCCACGGAAACGCTTCCCTCCGCCGTCACCGTCTGAACCGCCTGCTCCTGCTGTCGGGGCCGTTCCGGTTCCTCACCGTCCTGGCCGCTTCGGGAAACGGTCATATACCAGGCGCTTCCTCCCGCCGCGAACGCCACGATTCCGATGCCCAAAAAGAGCACGAGAATCCTTTTTCGATATTTTTTCCACTCCGTCTTCATACGCCCTCTCAATCCGTCACGCTTTGAATATAGATCGTGTCCCCTTCGGACAGACCTTCCTGAATTTCCACCAGAGTGCTGTTTTTAAGCCCGGTCACCACTTCCCGCAGCTGCTTTTCTTCGCCGTCTCCCACGTATACATACGTTTTTCCGTCCTGATCCACGATGGCCTTTCTGGAAACGTAGAGCACGTCGGACGCCATTTCGGTTACGAAAGTCACCTCAGCGGTCATTCCTCCGAACAGACGCTCCGTGTCCCCTTCGATGCGGATTTCCACCGGATAGCTCACCGTAGCCGCATAGTCAGAGGTTTTGGTGGTGGTGATCGAATCCACCGTCCCGCTCCAGATTTCGTCCGGATATGCGGTAAAAGCCACCCGCACGCTGTCCCCGATCCCGATGTCCGCGATATCCTCTTCGGAAACGTCCACCGTAACCGTATATTCTTCCGCCTTCGCATAGGAGAGAAGCGTCCCCGTCCGGGTCAGCCGGTCCCCCGCTTCATAATAGATGTTCGTCACCAGGCCGTCCCCGTCCGCATAGACGATGCCGTCATCCCCGACGAAGGCCTGCAGCTCTTCCAGAGTTTCCACAGCCCGATCGTATTCCTCCCGGGCGCTGTCCACGGATTCCTGGAGGCTCTGCTTCGTATAGGAATAGATCTCGGAGGCCAGATCTCCCGAAGCGCGGTTCAGTTCATAGGTATTTTGGGCGTCCGTCCGCTTCGCTTCCAGAATGCTCTGCTTTTCCAGGATCTCCCCGTTGTTTTCCAGAATGGTTTCCTGGTTTTGGGCCACGGTTTCCTCCCATTCCTCCTTCTGGGACAGCAGGCTCTCATATTGCTGCTTCGCCGAAGCGTAGCTCTGATAGTTGGCGGTATAGGCCGCTACCACGTGAGGATCCGTTTCCTCGTACTTTTCTTTCGCGCTCTCGTAATCCTGCCGCGCTTCTTCCAGGGAATCCAGAAAATCCCCGTCCGTCAGTTTCTCCAGACAGCGGTTGACCTCCAGCTCCAGAACGCTGACCTGCGACGTGAGGCTGTCGATTTCCCCGTTCAGCCGGGTCAGCTCCGCGTTCAGCGCCGCATCGGCCGTATTGGCCGTCAGCACGCTGCTGTCATAGGTTCCCTTCGCCTCCAGCGCTCCCGTTTTATATTCCGATTCCGCTGTGGCCAGGGCGATTTCCTTTTCCGTCACCGAAGACTGAAGATAACGCGCTACGCCCTCCCGGCTCTCCTGGGAGATGGAAAAGAGGGGGTCTCCCTGGCTGATCCTCTGTCCGGTTACGACGAAGACCTCTTCGATTTCCAGGTAACGGATCTCCTCGTCGTCCTCATCCTCATCTTCCGAGCTGTCATCCCCGTCCTCTTCCTCCGAAAGATCCACTTCCCAGGCGATGTCGCTTTCCGTCAGGGAGACGTTTCCGCTCTCCATGACTCCCTGCACCACGTCGCCGCGCGCCACAGTTTCCTCTTTATAAACATAGGTTTTCTCTTCCTTCCCGCGCTGGATCCATACGGTATATCCGGCCGCTCCGGCCAGGAGCAACAGGGCCAGGCCCAGCGCGCAGAGACGGAGCGTTTTCTTCCTCGGCATTTTTAACGGTTTCTTTTTCATCGTCCGCCTCCTTCATCGCCGGGATTTCGTCCGCCGCCGGATCTGTCGGATCTCTCCGCCATTCCGTCTCCACCGGGCGCTTCCATCCCTTCCGGCAGTTCCATTCCTTCGGGGATCTCCATCCCTTCCGGCAATTCGATTCCCTCCGGCATCTGTCCGCCGTCCATGGACGGCTGATCCTCGCCGTTTCCGGCCCCTTCTCTGCCCTGCGCGTTGGCGGACTGTTCCAGAAGTTCCCTTTCCTCTTCCGTCAGGCCGAAATAGACATACGCGGTCAGGTTGGATTCCAGCCCTCCCACGTCTCCTTCCAGCTCCACATTAACGGTATAGGTGACGGAGGAGTTGCTGCCGGAAGAGGAAACCGGGTTGAAGCTGGTCACCTTCCCCGTAAATGTGCTGTAGCCGCTGACCGCCACCCACACTTCATCCCCGATGGAAATGTCCGCGATGTTCTCCTGAGCGATGCTCGCCGCCACGGATACGCTGTCCAGACTGGAAAACGCCAGCACCACGGTGTCCTCCGTCAGCCAGCTCTCCCGCCGCACGTTATTCATCACCACCGTACCGGCGGCGTCGGTATAAAACGTTCCGTCCCCGATCACCTCTTCGAACAGCTCCAGGTTCTCAGCTGCGGTTTCTTCCTCGTCGCGGAGGGCCGACAGATCCTCTTCCAGCTGTTTCACCGCTGTTTCGTACACCGTCTGCGCGGACTCCTGGTTCGCCATGGCCATATCGTATTCCTGCTGCGCCTCGATGACGGCCTGCTCATACGCGATCTTTTCTTCCTCCAGCTGAGCGTTCAGGACCGCCAGCTCGTTCTGCGCCTGGGCGATCCCCGCTTCCGCCTGTTCCTTCGCGGTCTCGTACGCTTCCAGCGCTTCTTCGTATGCGGATTCGCTCTCCTCGGTCTCTTCTTCCAGCGCGAGCCAGATATTATATTTGATTTCATCGTCGCCGACGTTGACGGTCATTCCCCCTTCGGGAATGCCGTTGCCGCTGACCGTCCCCCCTCCGGCGCCGCCAAAGCCGCCGCCAAAAGAAGGGCGCTCCCCTTCCGGCCTTTCTCCGCCTTCTTCCTGAGAGGGGGATTCCTCCCCGGACGTCCCTTCCCCGGAAGGGCTCTCCTCTTCCTCAGAATCTTCCTCCTGCCCGGAGCTCTCCTCTTCGGAAGAACTCTCCTCCTCGGAAGAGGATTCTCCCCCGGAAGTTTCCCCCTCCGAAGAAGGGCTTTCCCCGGAACTATCCCCGGTCGAAGAAGACGATTCCCCTCCGTTTCCATCCCCGGATTCCCCGGTTTGGGAAGAAGCTTCCGACGCCCCGCTCTCCGACGACGTTGTCCTTACGACGCTATCCTGTGAGAAGAAGGATCCTCCCTCCGGCGCCGAAACATCCGAAGGAAGTCCGGAAGAACTGTCCCCGGAAAGGCCTGAGGATGCACCCGATGATGCGCCCGACGCCGTCCCCTGAGACGTCTGAGTGGACGCGGTCACCTGATTGCTGACGTAGCCGATCCCGTTTTTCCCCCCGGAGCCGCCGAAAATGCCCTCCAGGCTGTCCACGTCCCAGGATTCATACAATTCCATCAGCAAAGCGGCGTTTTCCTTCCAGACCGCTTCCAGCTCGCCCACTTCATAATAAGTATAATAATAGTCCTCTTCGATGGAAGCGGTGTATTCCTCCACTTTCCGGGCGGCGTCATCCACCTGCTCCTGCACGTCGTCCAGGGAATCCTGCGCCTCTTTCACCGCGTTATCGTAGACGGTCTGCGCATAGGCCGCTTCCGCCGCCGCCAGATCCCGTTCTTTTTCCGCCTCGATCAGGCCGGTCTGATAGGAAATCTCCCCTTCCCGCCGGCTCAAAGACGTCTCCGTCACCGCTTTGTTCAGTTCCTGGCGCGCGTTTTCAAGGCTGTCCTCCGACACCTGAAAGACCGCCGTCCCGGCCTCCACCTCGTCACCCAGGTTCAGATATGTCTCCTCCACATACAGGCCGTCCTCCAGAAATCCCAGCTCCCAGCTCTCCTCCGACATCCCCGTCGCGGTCAGCCCGGAAGCGGTGATCACGTTTTCCGAGAGCTCCATCCCCTCCGGCAGCCGGGGCATCTCCGGCCCGCTCTCCCGGTTCTGATACAGCCAGATTCCTGCGGCGCCGGCCGCGCATCCGGCCGCCAGGGCGGATCCGGCGATCCATATTTTCTTCCTCTTTTTGATCTTCACGAAAACCCTCCTGTCCGCTTTTCCATTTTGCCGACATCGCCATTGTAAAGGCTCTTTCTTAAACCAACCTTGAAGGGACAGGCCAATTCTGTGAGATTTTTGTGAAATTTCTTTTGCGAAGGGCCGAAGATGGGGATATACTGATTCCATGACAGAAAAAACAACGGCGGGCGGAGCGCGAAGGCGCTACGGAATGGAGGCAACATGACCGAACGGGAAGCATACCGCATTCTGGGGCTCTCCCCCGGAGCGGACGGGGCGGAACTGAAAAGGACATACCGCAGGCTCATGATGCAGGCGCATCCGGACGCGGGAAAGGACGCCGTTCCGGACCGGGCCCGGGAACTGAATCTGGCTTACGCCGTTTTAAAGGGCGCCGCCGTGCCAGGGAAAAAAGCCCCCTCCCGCGCCTCCGCCGAACGGGATCCGGATCCGCAGAAAAATGCCGGCTGGGACGCTCCCCTCAATCCCAACGCCTATGCCGGTCGGGAGATCCTGTGCTACGCGGAGGATCAGGACGGCGCCCCTCTGGGCAGCTTTCCCATCGCGAAGGGAAAATATCTGTGGCGCGTCGAAGAGGATTTCCCGCTCTTTTTGCTCAGCATATACCGGTGCAGCAGGGAAATCCTGGACGAAGCGGACGCCGCCTTAAACCGGGTCAGCCCTCCATCGCGCGAAGGGATTCACGCGCAGCTGGCCTATCTTCTGGCGCAGCAGTTCATCGACGGGACCGCCCTCCTTCCCCGGCTGGCCAAAAAATGCCCTCCGGATCGTTCTGGAGAGCCTGTCTTCTGCCTTTCCGCCATGCTGGAGCCCTCCGGAGCGCCCGCCGTTTTTTCGGAGGAGGAACCGCTGTATCCCTCCGCGCTCAGACGGCATCGCCTCTATGTCAAACAAAAATCGGGAAAGGAAGCCGGCTATCTTTCCTTTCCCGATGATCGTCTATATTATGTGGTCGTTCCCCTTCTGGAACAGCGAAGGGTCCGCATCCGCATTCAGGCCGCTTCCGACCCGTCCGGCCCCAAAAACAGAGGGCGAAACAGGGGACAGCGCCTGAACGTATGGCTGAAATGGGCGGACGGCCACAACGCCCTGCCGCCCGAAAATCTGAATCTGCAAATCGAAGAGCTGCTGGCTCTGTACCGGGATACGCCCCGCGCTCCCCGGGAGCCTTTCTGAAACGGCCCCGGAAGTTTTCAGCGACAGCTTCCGTTTCCGCCGCAGCCGCCTTTCTCCGCCCCGCAGGAATGCCCTTCCCCATGGTGCCCATGGCCGTGGTGATCGCAGCGCACGTCGGGCTGCCAGGAGAGCGTCCCCGCCAGCAGGGCGCTTACCGCCTCGTCCGCGCTGCCGGACACCCCGCCAAAAAGCCGGATACCCGCTTCCGCCAGCGCCATCTGAGCGCCCGCGCCGATCCCTCCGCAGATGAGGGCGTCCACGCCCAGCTCCGCCAGCATCCCCGCCAGAGCCCCGTGGCCGCTCCCTTCGGTATCCACGACCCTGGAGCTCACCACCGAGCCGCCTTCCGCCTCATATACCTTAAACTGCTCCGTATGCCCGAAATGCTGGAATACGTTCCCGTTTTCATAAGTGACTGCAATTTTCATCCTCTCTTCTTCCTTTCTGTCCATGTCCCGCAATTCTGCCGACGCGCGGCTTCTTTCGCAGCTTCCGCCGCAGCGCCCCCGCGGGGAACCGTCGCAGACCCTGTAATGGCCGCCGCAGATGCGCAGCGCCTTCCCGTTGACGAGACAGTCCGCGATCTTTTCCCTGGCCCGTTCGTACATCTCCGTCACCGTGGTGCGGGAAACGCCCATCTGCACGGCGCACTGTTCATGGGTTCGCTTCTCATAATCGATCAGCCGGACGGCTTCGAATTCGTCCACCGTCAGGAAAACCGGTTCTTTTTCCCCGGCCCCCGGCGGAGCAAAACGGTCGTATTTTGGCTCGCAGCAGATCCTCCTGCAACGGCTGGGTCTCGGCATGGCTCCCTCCCTTTCGAAACGCTCCTGCGGTTCGAACTTCGTTTTCGACATATGACGGTTATATTGTAGTCCGGCAGCCCGGAAAAATCAAGAGGGTTCGATTCTGTTATTTCATCGTGTCATATCCGTATATTTTTCTTTCGAACATACTCTTCCACCGCTTTGATAAATGCTTCCGCATGTTCCAGCTGAATGGCAGAGTCCCCTTTTGATACCACAAAAAAATCCGAATAATCCGATTTTTCACGAATGCGGTATGCTCCATCGATAATCTTATACAAGCCCCTCTCAAATTCGCCAGTATGCACGAAATACTGATTAAAATGTGCGATAACAGAACTATGCTTTGATGCGTCAAAGCCATTCAGAATATTCACTGCCCGAATCCCATGAAAAATTGCATAGTAGGAACGGTTGACAGAAGCTTTAAACAATCCGGATTCATGGTTCACTCTGGCCGCCTGCAAATCTTCTTTTGCCCGCTCCAGCCTGTATCCGCACAATGTTCCGGTATCAAGCTGCATAAAGTACAATCCCCTCCTTATCTACATTTTTATAAAATGGGGAGACCTCTCTCCAGTCCATATATTCCTGATATCTTACATCGATGATGGAGAAGACCATAAAATACTTCAACGCCATCTCTGTGGAAACATCGCTGAGTCTTTCATCATATTTCTTCAGTTCTGTATCTGTAGCATCTACCAGGACCATGATATCCACATCGGAATCCTTTTCCTGTGTTCCTCTCGCTACGGATCCGTATAATATCACAGCCTTCAGCCGATTGCCATATACCTGATGGAGAAGCTCTGACATTTCCTGTAAAATGCTTTTTAACTTTTCATCCCTGATCTTATCCATATATGCCTCCGTTCCAAACAGGTCGCTTGCTTATATGATTTTCCCTTCGCGCACCTTCAGTATATCATAGAAATCTTTGCTTATCTATCGGAAAGGCAATTCACTCAAATTTCCGAAAATATCCGCTGGACTCAAAGGCGTATTCCGGCTGGAATTTCCCGAACACCATCATCGGAATCCGGATGAGCAACGCGATTACCCCCGCGATGAAAACGACGCCGGCGACGATATCCGACGCTCCCAATGCCTCTCCGCTCAAAACGTGTATCGCATAGATCGACAGCGGGAGCATGGTCAGGCAGGCTGTAGCCAGCCCCGGGCCGTAAATCGATTTCATCCCCCTGTCCTTCAGCTTCTTTTGGGTCAGTATGCCCAAAACGAGGTGCACCGCCGTCTCCCCCACGCCAAAAAAGGCAACCAGAATGGTCGTCGCCGCATTTCCTCCCCAAAGGAATAGAGCCAGAAACAGCAATTCGCCTCCGAAATTGGAAATCATGTCCGTCAGCCTGTTCATGGGCCCCTGATCGGGCCGGTCCGAATTTTGCGCCAGATTCATCATGTAGTGGAAGCCATCCGGGTAGGTATTTTCTTCGAATACGTGCAAAGGCAGAAGAATTCCCAGCATGGCCAGAAGCCTTTTCTCCGGTTTCCAGAACCCCCACTGGAAAATGCAAACCATGGCGATGGCAATTCCGATGGCATATGTGACGACCAGCCAGGGCCTTTTGCACCACTTCACCATAATCTTTTTCATAACCGCACCTCTCTTATTTTTCTGATTTCATGACAGAGCCCCTGATCCAGAACATCTTTCAGCAGCCCCGCGAGTTCCTGCAGCGACATGGAATCCCGATTCAGCACCCACCTGCCGATCACGGAAACGACCACCGACACGTAGGCGTCGATGAGGAAGAGCGTTCTTTCGGATACGATCCGACCGCCTGCATCCGGAAACATATTCCGGTAAATATACTCCTTCAGCTGCACGTGGACCCCGTTTCGATACTGGTCCGAAAAAATCAGATCGATGCGGGGGCCCCATCTCTCATAGATCCCGCAGAGATCATCTGTAAAAGCCTTTTCGTCTCCGATATCCCCGAAACTTTTCAATATCTCCATGCCCAGCTCCGAATAGACGGATTCCAGAAATGCCGCATCGAGCGCATACACGTCTTCAAAGTACCGGTAAAAAGTGGATCTGCTGTTTCCGGTTATCTCCGTAATATTCCGGACGGTGATCTTCGAAAGCTCCTTTTTCTGTCTCATCTGAAAATACGCATCGAAAAACGCGCTCCGCGTCGCATCTGTGATTTCCGGCTGCCTGTTCATGAATGCCCCTCCTTCACTCCGGTACATGTGTCCTGCGATTACTATATTCCATACGGGGAACCGCATCAAGCTACAATTCCGCATAAAATGTCGAATGATGCCCGCGGAAAAAAGAGCCAAAATAATTTCAATCTTCCTTTAAGCTTTGTGGTATATTCTATTTGTAAGGGGAAGCCGCGGGACGGATCCCCGGAAAGGAACCCATGCGAACATGAGACTGCTCCTCGTGGAAGACGAAACGGCGCTGTCGGAAGCGCTGTCGGAAATTTTAAATCAGAACGGTTATCTCACGGACTGCGTGTCCAACGGAATCGACGGGCTGGAGTACATCCGCACCGGGATTTACGATCTGATCCTGCTGGATATCATGCTGCCGGGCCAGGACGGGCTCACCGTGCTCAGAAAAATGAGGGCGGAAAAGATTCATACCCCCGTGATTTTGCTTACCGCCAGGTCCGAGCTGTCGGACATCGTCACGGGGCTGGACGCGGGCAGCGACGACTATCTGCCCAAACCCTTTTCCACCGCGGAACTGCTGGCCAGAATCCGGGCCATCAGCCGCCGGGGCCCCCGATATACCCAGGACGTTCTGCAGTTCGAAGACCTTTCCCTGGACAGGGGCAGCATGGAGCTGTCCTGCGGGGGCAATACCATCCGGCTGGGGAAAAAGGAGTTCGAGCTGATGGAGATGTTTTTGCGCAATCCCGGACAGGTGCTCCCGAAAGAGCTGCTGCTCAGCAGGGTCTGGGGGCTCGACTCGGCGGCGGACTATAACAACGTGGAGGTCTACATTTCCTTTCTGCGGCAAAAGCTCCACGCCCTGGGAACCGCCGTCCACATCCGCACCAGCCGCATGGCCGGCTATCGCCTGGAGGGACGGTCATGATCCGGCGGCTCCGCTACAAGTTCATCGCGGTCACCATGCTCTGCATCGGCGCCCTCTTCCTCCTGATCCTTCTGGTGATCAACGTCTTCATGACGGTTTCCAGCCAGAACCGCGGCTATGAGATGCTTCGCCGTTTCGCCGACGAGATGGAATCCCCGGAGGGCCGCATGCCTTTGGAACGGGAAAGGCCGGACCGGTACGGGCGCGGCCAGGAGGAGCCGGCGGACACCCCGCCCCCGCCCGGCAACTATCAGGATGCGTTCCGCATCTTTTCCATCGAATACGGCCCGGACGGGGAGATCCTCAGCGTCAACTATAACCACGATTCGGATCTTTCCGAAGACGACATCCTCCTCATCGGAGAAAAGGCGGATCCGCAGGAGGAACGCGGCCTGGTGGGCGGCCACTATCTGTTTTTGAGCAGGGAGACGGATTCTGGAACGATCCTGTTCTTTCTGGACTATTCCGTGGAGCATTCCATGATCTTCAGCCTTTTTCTCCTGTGCCTCGCCGCAGGGCTGGCCGGGATCTTTTTCCTCTTTCTGGCGGTCCTGTTTTTGTCCCGCTGGATGATCCGGCCCGTGGCTGACACGCTGGAAAAGCAGAAACAGTTCATCGCCGACGCTTCCCACGAACTGAAGACGCCGCTGACCATCATCTCCGCCAACGCGGAGGTCCTTTCCTGCTCCCTCGGGGAAAACAAATGGCTGGGGCACATCCTGGAGCAGGTGGCCAGGATGAACACCCTGATCCGGGAGCTCCTGGATCTGGCCCGGATGGATTCCGGCCCAAAATCCCTTCCCATGACTACCTTCGACTTAAGCCGCGCCGTGTCCTCCGCCGCCCTCTCCTTCGAAAGCCTGGCCTATGAGAGCCAAAAGACGTATCGGATGGACATTCCGGAGGGGATCTTCTGCCAGGGGGACGAAGCCGCCATCCGGCAGCTTGCCACCATCCTTTTGGACAACGCCTTCAAGTACTCGGACGAGCGGGGAACCGTCTCCGTTTCCCTGAGCAAAAAAGGCGAAAAAAGAACCCTTTCCGTGACAAATACCGGAAAGGGAATCTCCGCAGAAGAACAAAAGCATATTTTCGAACGGTTTTACCGCAGCGACGCTTCCCGCAGCCGCCAGCCCGACGGCGGGGGACAGTCCGGAGGGTACGGCCTGGGCCTCGCCATCGCCGCCTCCATCGTGGCGGCCCACGGCGGCCGCATCAGCGTCAGAAGCGACGGGCAGTCCCAGACCACCATCACCGCGGTGCTCTAAAAGGTCTCCTATCGGGCGTTGATGTAGTTGATCAGGCCGCCCGCATCGATGATCTTCTGCATGAAGGGAGGAAACGCCTGCCCCTGATACTCGGTCCCTCTGGTCTTGTCGTAAATCCTGCCCGTGTCGAAATCCACTTCCACCTCATCCCCTGCCTGGATGCCTTTGGCGGCCTCCGGGCACTCGATGATGGGCAGCCCGATGTTGATGGCGTTGCGGTAAAAAATCCGGGCGAAGGTTTCCGCGATCACGCAGCTGACTCCGGCCGCTTTGATCGCCGCGGGAGCGTGCTCCCGGGAAGAGCCGCATCCGAAGTTCTTCTCCGCCACGATCAGGTCTCCTGCCTTCACCTTCCCCACGAACTCCCTGTCGATATCCTCCATGCAGTGAGCGGCCAGCTCCGCCGGATCCGAGGAGTTCAGATAGCGGGCGGGAATGATCACGTCCGTATCCACGTTATCTCCGTATTTAAAAACAGTTCCTGAAGCTTTTTCCATTCCGTTTTCCCTCCCTTATTAGTCCAGCTGATCGGGGACCGCAATTTTGCCCGCGATCGCGCTGGCCGCCGCCACCGCGGGGCTGGCCAGATAAATTTCCGATTTCACGTGTCCCATCCGGCCCACGAAGTTCCTGTTGGTGGTGGATACGCAGCGTTCCCCTTCCGCCAGGACGCCCATGTATCCGCCCAGGCAGGGGCCGCAGGTGGGAGTGCTGACCACGCAGCCCGCTTCGATGAAGGTCTTTAAGAGCCCCTCTTCCATGGCCTGCAGATAGATCTTCTGGGTCGCGGGGATGACGATGCAGCGGATTCCCTGCGCCACATGCCGCCCGCACAGCACTTCCGCCGCGATGCGCAGATCGTCCAAGCGGCCGTTGGTACAGGACCCGATCACCACCTGATCGATGGCCACGTCGTCCGCGATTTCATCCACGGTCTTCGTATTCTCCGGCAGATGAGGGAAGGCCACGGTGGGCTTTAAGCTGCTCAGATCGACGGTATATTCCGCATCGTAGACGGCGTCCGGATCCGCTTCGTAAATCCGGTACGGCCGGTCGGAATGCTCCTTCAGATAGGCCTCGGCTTTGTCGTCCACCGGGAAAATCCCGTTTTTGCCGCCGGCCTCGATGGCCATGTTGGCGATGGTGAAGCGGTCGTCCATGCTCAGGCTGGCGATGCCGTCCCCTGTAAATTCCATGGACTTATAGAGGGCTCCGTCCACGCCGATCATCCCGATGATGTGCAGGATCACGTCCTTGCCGCTGACCCATTTGGAGGGCTTCCCCGTCAGGTTGAACCGGATCGCCCCGGGCACCTTGAACCACGCCTTTCCGGTGGCCATGCCCGCCGCCATATCCGTGCTGCCCACGCCCGTAGAGAAAGCGCCCAGCGCGCCGTATGTGCACGTATGGGAATCCGCTCCGATGATCACATCTCCCGCAACCGTCAGCCCTTTTTCCGGCAGCAGCGCGTGTTCGATCCCCATCTGCCCCACTTCAAAATAGTTGGTGATTTCGTTGCGGCGGGCGAATTCCCGCACGCATTTGCAGTGCTCGGCGGATTTGATGTCCTTATTGGGGACGAAATGATCCGGCACCAGCGCGATCTTATCCTTATCGAACACGCCGTCCACCTTCATCTTTTCCATCTCCCGGATGGCCACCGGGCTGGTGATATCGTTTCCCAGCACCAGATCCAGATCCGCCTCGATCAGCTGACCCGCTTCCACCGATTCCAGCCCCGCATGGGCGGCCAGAATCTTCTGCGTCATCGTCATTCCCATATTCTTCCCGTTCTCCTTCCGGCTGCCGTGCAGCCTGTTTTCCGGGGAAAATCCCCGCTTTTTCTGTTTTTAGTGTATCATACGAATCCAAAGAGCGAAAATATCTTTCTTTTATATTTACTATAAACTCATGTTATATTATAATCATAGATGATGTTTTCAGGTTATGGTACGCTGCTGCGGCGCAGGATGAAGGAGGGCTTATGGAACAGAATTTCAATCTCTATCATATTTTCTATACGGTGGCAAAATGCCGGAATATTTCCGGGGCCGCCCGGGAGCTGTTCATCAGCCAGCCCGCCATCAGCAAGGCCATCGCCCGGCTGGAGCAGAACCTGGGCTCCACCCTGTTCCTGCGCTCCTCCCGGGGCGTGAAGCTGACGGAAGCGGGTGAGCTTTTGTACAGCCAGGTGGAGCGGGCGTTCCTGGCCATCGCCCAGGGAGAAAAGCAGCTGCTGCAAATGCAGAAGCTGGGCGTCGGCCATCTGTCCCTGGGGGCTTCCGCCACCCTGTGCAAATATGTGCTCCTTCCCATTCTGCAGCCCTTTGTCCGCCAGAATCCCCACATCCAGATCTCCATTTCCTGCCAGTCCTCCTATGAGACCATCGAGGCGCTGGAAAAAGGGAGCATCGACATCGGCCTCATCGGGGGGCCGGATTCCCTGCGGCACGCTCCATCCGAAGGCAGCTCCTCCCCCATGGACAGGCTCAGCTTTCTCCCCGCCATGGAAATCCAGGATATTTTCGTCACCACCCGCTCCTATCTGGACCATTTAAAAGAGCGCATCCCCGCCGACACCCATCTGTCTTCCAGAACGGTGATCGCCGAGTCTACGCTCATGCTCCTCAACAAGGAAAATATGACCCGCCAGTATGTGGACCGGTATTTGTCTCAGGAAAACCTCTCCGCTTCCAGGATGATCGAGGTGACTTCCATGGACCTTCTCATCGAATTCGCAAAGATCGATCTGGGAATCGCCTGCGTCATCCGGGATTTTGTCCGGGAAGAGCTGTCCTCCGGAAAGCTGGTTCAGCTGAAAATGCCCGTCTCCATCCCCAGACGCCAGATCGGCTTCGCCTGGGCCAGATCCGGCGCTATTCCTGAGCCGGCCCGGAAGTTTCTCTCTTTCTTTGAAGCCTGGGAAGGGCGAACACCATGAAAAGCCCCACCGCGCAGATGAAAATCGAAATGAACTGGGAAGTGGAAAGGCTTCCCACGTTCCCCCGGATCAGGTCGCCCCGGAAAAACTCCAGGATAAACCGCCCGATGCTGTAAAAAATCAGGTAACAGCCGGCCAGCTGCCCTTCCGCCTTCAGCCGTCCCGACAAGAACATCAGGACCCCGAAATGGATGAAGTTCAGGGCGCTGGAAACGATCTGGGCCGGAAAAAGCGGCACGCCGTTGGGCGCGTAGGAAGACTCCTGAAAGACGATGCCGATGGGGTTGTTTTCGCTCACCTGCATCCCGTAACAGCAGCCCGCCAGCAGGCAGCCGATTCTCCCGATTCCCTGCGCCAGCGCCAGGGAAGGGACCACCAGGTCGAACACCTGCAGGAAGGCGAGCCCGCTCCTTTTGCAGTAGATCCAGGCCGCAGCCACGCCGCCGATGATGCTGCCGTAGACGACGAAGCCGTCCGCCAGGCTGTGCAGGATCAGGGAAGGATCCGCGATCAGATCCGGAAGCCTGGTCAGCAGATACAGAATCTTGGCGCCCAGAAGCCCTCCCACAACCGCCCAGATCGCCAGCGGAAAAATCTTTTCGTAATCCATCCCCTTTTTCTTCGCCCGGTATTCCACCATGTAGTAAGCGGTCAGAATGGCGATGGCCATCATCAGCCCGTATCCGTGCACGGTAAACGGCCCGATGCTGAATAAATCATTTTTCATGAAATCATTGCTCCTTTCGGTTTCTTTCGCAACAATCTGATTATAGCCCAGGGAGCAAGACTCCGCAACCGATTCCCGTTTTTTTCAGAAAGATTTCACAACGGTTCAGATTTCCTTCTCTCCGATGTAGAGGAAATGCTGGCTCATCCCGAGAAGGTTCTGATCCCTGCTCAGGCGCCAGGCCAGATCCAGCCACCGCTCCTTCTGTTCTTCCGAAAGGCGGTGCATCTGTTCTTCCTTCCCGCAGAGGATATTTTCCACCCCGGCGAAGGCCAGCTCCTTCAATCCCGCTTCCTCCATAAATTTCCTCGCCTCCCCGGCCGAACAGAAATACGAGGTGGTGAACTCCACGGCATCCTCCTTTTCGTTGCGCCCGTCCTGCAGATAGCGCAGGAGCCGTTCCCCGTCTTCCAGATCCTTCAGCCGGCTGGCGTAGTCCTGCAGGGGCGCGTAGTTGGAAATGAACGAAGCGATCAGGATCCCTCCGGGCTTTAAAACCCGCAGCGCTTCCGCCAGCGCTTTTTTCCGGTCCTCCTCGTTGAGGAGATGGTACAGGGGCCCCATCAGAAGCACGGCGTCATACTGCTCTTCCTTGTAGATATATTCGGAGAGCCAGAGCGCGTTGCCGTGGATACAGCTGTCCAGATGGACTCCGGCCTCTTTGGCGCGCTCGATGGCCTGCCGGATGTTTTTTCCGGACAGATCCAGCAGAGTCACCTCGTGGCCCTGCTGCGCCAGGAAAATGGAATAACGCCCCGGCCCGCCGCCGATATCCAGCACCTTCTGCGGGTTCGGGAGGTACTGCTGCATATAGCGCCTGGTCACTTCGAACTCCGTAAGGTGCCAGGCCAGCCGCTCCCACTCCTCATATTCCTCATCGTAAAACCGTTCAATCTCGTTCATTTCTTCTCATCCTCCGTCAATCGATAGTCCCGGCCGTTCTCAGATAAAAAAACCGTATCAAAATCCTCTGATTCTGATACGGTTACCGGACAATTCTCTTAACATTCAGAACGTGCTCGACGGATGCGTACAGAAACAGAAGACCCCTTCACCGTATCTGCGCGCGATTGGCGCCCTTCAGATAGCGGCGATGCGTCCCTTCATCATCTGAGGCATCATCATAACGGATTTTCCCGTCAGCACTGTCATGGCCGTTCTTCCCTTCTTTTCAGGTTAACGTTACTATAGCATTGTTTTCCGGAATATGCAAGCAAAACCGCTGTCCGGCATCCAAAAAAGTAACCGTTCAGCCATGCCATTCATCATTTGACGGATTCCACTGAATTGGCTGCGCAAAAGGCTGCTGGCCGTCAAATGATTCATGTCGGGCATCCGCCCTATAGGCGCATGTGACAAAATGCAGCTTAGTGAGCAAGCTCCCACGCGGCATTTTGCCACATGCGCCTGCATGGCTGAATTGAAACAAAAAAAGGCGCTCCGCAGGGCCGGAAAATTCCCGGTTCTGCGGAGCAGTCCCTTTCAAAACGTCCGAAATCACAGTCTCATCAATCAGTTATTGATCAGCTTATCCTCGCCGTTCCAGCTGTAGAGCTTGCGCAGCTCTTCGCCGACGATTTCCGAAGGATGCTCCGCCGCGTTCTTGCGCATCGCGTTGAAGTGCGGGCAGCCCACCTGGTTCTCCAGCAGCCAGTTCTTCGCGAAGGTGCCGTCCTGGATGTCGGAGAGGATCTGCTTCATCGCCTTCTTCGTATCCTCGGTGATGATCTTGGGGCCGGTGATATAGTCGCCGAACTCAGCCGTATTGGAAATGGAATAACGCATTCCGGCAAAACCGCTCTGGTAGATGAGATCCACGATCAGCTTCATCTCGTGGATGCACTCGAAATAAGCGTTTTCAGGCGCATAGCCCGCTTCCACCAGCGTCTCGTAGCCGGCCTGCATCAACGCGCAGACGCCGCCGCACAAAACGGCCTGTTCGCCGAACAGATCGGTCTCCGTCTCCACCTTAAAGGTGGTTTCCAGAACGCCCGCTCTCGCGCCGCCGATGGCCAGCGCATAAGCCAGCGCGATATCCTTCGCCTTGCCGGTAGCATCCTGCTGAACGGCAACCAGACAGGGAACGCCCTTGCCGGCCTGATATTCGCTTCTCACCGTGTGGCCGGGCCCCTTGGGCGCGATCATGGTCACGTCCACGTCCTTCGGAGGGATGATCTGTCCGAAGTGGATCGCGAAGCCGTGGGCGAACATCAGCATCTTGCCGGCCGTCAGGTTGGGTTCGATGGACTCCTTATACATCTTCGCCTGCTTCTCATCGTTGATCAGGATCATGATGATGTCCGCTCTCTTCGCCGCTTCCGCAGCGGTATATACCTGAAAGCCCTGCGCCTCCGCCTTCGCCCAGGATCTGGAGCCCTCGTACAGGCCGACGATCACGTTGCATCCGGATTCCTTCGCGTTGAGCGCATGGGCGTGGCCCTGGCTTCCGTAGCCGATCACCGCGATCGTCTTCCCCTCCAGTAAAGAGAGGTTGCAGTCTTCCTGATAATAAATCTTTGCCATTGTTTTGTCCTCCATCTTTCTTGTTGCTTATCCTTCACGGGGATGCTTTCCCCACACAACAGACCCTTTTATCCCGGGGCAGATCAGAATCCGTCCCCGTTTTCGTCGATATAAACCACCTTGTCGATTCCGCGGCTTAAGCCCGCGATTCCGGTTCTCGCCAGCTCCAGGATCTCATAGCCGTCCAGAAGCTTCAGAAACGCCTCCAGCTTGCTCTGGGATCCGGTCAGCTCGATGATCAGGTTTTCGGCGCCGACGTCGATGATGTTGGCTCTGAAAACGTTCGCCACCGCGATGATCCCGGGGCGGTCCACCGCTCCGGCCTTCACCTTGATCAGGGCCAGTTCCCTGAAAACGCTGTCCGCCGGATCCAGCTCGCGGATATCCCGCACATCCACCAGCTTGCCAACCTGCTTCTCAATCTGTTCCAGAATCTCGTCGTCCCCGCTGGCCACGATGGTGATCCGCGTGAACCTGGGATCGGCCGTCACCCCTGCCGTAATGCTCTCGATGTTGTAGCCCCTTCTGGAAAACAGCCCGGAAATACGGCTCAAAACGCCCGAAGTATTGTCCACGATGAGCTGAAATGCCTTTTTGTGCATCGGTACTTCCTCCCTCTCCCCGGCCGTTTTGCCGGTAATTTATTAGCTGTCTGGAATTTATTCTAGCAACATTCCAAACCGGTGTCAACGTATGAGTTCTGGTCATGTAAAGCATAACTTCAGGTTATCTTGCATTGTTTTCCCCGAACCGTGCGTTATAATGCAGGCCCATCAGCCTTCCTGATCGTGGCATTTGGGAAGGGCCACCGTGCCGGTGCGCGCCACCTCCACGATGCTGATGGTCTGCAGCATTTTCAGAAACAGCTGGATCCGCTCCGGCACGTCGCACATCTGGATCATCATCTGTGTTTTGGACATGTCCACCACCTGCGCTTTCAGAATCCCGCAGATTTCCATGATGTCCCTTCTGTTCCCCCGGTTGTATTTCACCTTGACCAGCATCAGCTCCCGGCTGACGCTGGCCTGCTCCTCAAAGGTTTTCACCTTGATGATGTCCAGCTTTTTATTCAGCTGCTTCTCGATCTGCTCCAGCGTGTGCAGATCCCCGCTGGAAACGATGGTCATACAGGAAACCGTGGGATCGTCCGTTTCGCCCACCACCAGGCTGTCGATGTTGAACGCCCTTCTGGAGAAAAGCCCCGCCACCTTGCACAGCACGCCGGAACGGTTCTCCACCAGTACGGAATAGATTTTTTTCATGCCGCTTCCTCCTTCCTATTTCACCGTATCCATCGGATTGATGACGCACTCCATCAGCACGGAATCGTCGTTTTGCAGGAACGAATCGATGGTTTCCTCCATTTTGTCCGGATCCGACAGATGGAGGAAACGGACTCCGTAGGCTTCCGCGATTTTGGACAGATCCGGGCTTCCGGAAAGGTCCACCACGCAGTAGCGGCCCTGATAGGCGTTTTGCTGGAACTCCCTCACCATGCCCAGATATCCGTTGGACATCACCACGATCTTGACCGGCACGCCGTGCTGGCGCATGGTGGCCAGCTCCATCATGGACATCTGGAAAGAACCGTCGCCGCACACGGCTATGGCCTGTCTGTCCGGCTGCCCCAGCTTGGCCCCCATGGCCGCGGGGATGGAATAGCCCATGGTACCCATGCCGCCGGAGGTCAGAAAGCTGCCGTCCCGGACGATGCAGTTGCGGCAGGACCAGATCTGGTTCTGCCCCACGTCCGCCACGTAAATCGCGTTTTTCTCCATTTTATCGGACAGCGTGCGGACGAACCCGGCGGGATCGATGAAAGCGGGATCCGCTGCCCGCTTCTCCTTCATGGTCTGGCGGTACTCAAAAAGGGTCTGCACCCACAGTTCGTGATCGCAGGTGATCTCCTGCTTCATCATATCCTCAAAAATATGTTTCGCATCCCCCACCAGCGGGATGGTGGGGCCGGCGTTTTTCCCGATTTCCGCGGGATCCACGTCCATATGGACCAGGACCTTATCCTTCGTGATGATCTCCGGCTGATTTACAGCCCGGTCCGCTACCCGGGCGCCCACCATAATGACCATGTCCGCCTCGTTCATGGCCCGGTTGGCGCAGGGAGCGCCGTTGTTGCCCACCATGCCGAAATACATCCCGTCCTCGGTCCGCATGGTGCCGATCCCCATCATGGTGGTCACCACGGGAACCCGATACTTGTGGGAAAATTCCCGCAGCATTTCCTGAGCGTCGCTTAAGAGCACGCCCCCGCCCGCGCAGATGACCGGCCTTTTGGCCTTTTCCAGCTCGGCCATGACCTTTTTGATCTGCACCGCGTGCCCCTTTACCGTGGGCTTATAGGTCCGCAGGCTGACGGTTTTGGGATATTCGAACTTTTTGAGCTCCGCGTTCTGCACGTCCGCCGGAACGTCGATGAGCACCGGGCCCTTGCGGCCGGTATTGGCGATATAGAACGCTTCTTTGAAGATTCTGGGGATGTCGTCCGCGTTTTTGACCAGATAGCTGTATTTGACGAAGGATTCCGCCGCTCCCGTGATATCCGCCTCCTGGAACACGTCGCTCCCGATCAGCTCGCTGTTGACCTGCCCCGTAATGCAGACCAGAGGGATGCTGTCCGCGAACGCCGTGGCGATCCCGGTGATCAGGTTCGTGGCCCCGGGGCCGCTGGTCACCGCGCACACCCCGACCTTCTGCGTCACCCTGGCCAGCCCGCTGGCCGCGTGCGCCGCGTTCTGCTCCGTGCGGATCAGGATCGGGCGGATCCCGGACTCCAGGATGCTGTCATAAAACGGACAGATCGCCACCCCCGGATAGCCGAAGATCATCTCGACCCCTTCTTTTTCGAGGCACTTCACCATTGCCTGTGCACCATTCATACCATTTTTCCTCCTTTATCCTCCATCAACTGATCTCCCCAAAACTCAGCGGAATTTGCCGAAGAAATCCGCCAGCGGCTCCACCACGTCCCCCAGGTCCCCGATGGCCCGGTTCAGGCTGTCGATGTCCATCCGGTTGATCTTGTCCGTGGCCTCTTCCAGCGCCCGGCTGCTCTGTCCCACCAGCCCGTCCTCCCCGAACAGCCCCTGGATATCCGTCAGGGTATCGTCCACCGTCTCCAGCGTGGCGGTCGCCTGATCCATGGCCGTCACGGCCTGGTCCATCATGCCCAGAAGCGGCGGGATCACCCGGATCAGCACCGCCAGGACGGCGACGGTCAGCGCGCAGCACGCCGCCGCGAAAATCCGAGTGAAAAACAGCTGCTTTTTCATCAGTTCCAGCACTTTTTCATTTTCCTGCACGATCAGATTCCCCTTTCCTCACGGGTTCTCCCCGCGATCCGCTCCGTCCGTTCTCCCCAAAAGCCGTCCGGCCAGGCGCACCGCTTCCGCCGCGTCCCGGGAATAGCCGTCGGCGTGAATTTCTTCCGCGTATTCCGGGGTGATCACCGCACCTCCCACGATGATCTTCGCCGTCACGCCCCGGCTACGGGCGTATTCGATGACGTTTTTCATCTCCTTCATGGTGGTGGTCATCAGGGCGGAAAGGCCGATGATCTTCGCATCGTGCTCCAGCGCCGCCTCCACGATCCGCTCTTTTGGGACGTCCTTTCCCAGATCGATCACCGTAAACCCGTAGTTTCTCATCATCAGCGCCACCAGGTTCTTCCCGATGTCGTGGATGTCGCCCTCCACGGTGGCCAGAACCACCGCGGGAGCACCCTGCGCCGGCCCCTCTTTCTGCAGCAGGGGCTCCAGGATCCCGATGGAACGCTTCATGGCTTCCGCCCCCGCGATGAGCTGCGGCAGGAAATATTTTCCCTGATCGAACAGGTTTCCCACCTCGTCGATGGCGGGCATCAGCCAGTCCCTTAAGATCTCCTGCGGATCCGCCCCGCCCTCCAGCGCCTGGCGGGTGAGGGCTTCGATCCCGCCGCGGTTGCCTTTCAAGACCGCCTGTCCGATCTGCTCCAGCGTTCCCGTCCGTCCGCCCCTTTCCTGCGGCTTCTGCGCGGCAGGGGCTTCCTCCCCGCCCTTTTTTTCCTTCGCCCGGTCGATATAGCGGATGGCGGCGTCGTTTTTGTTCATCAGAAGATCGGATGCGAAGGCCGCCGCCGTCATAAGCTCCTGAGCGGGATTGGCGATGGCCATGGTCAGCCCGGCGGAAATGGCCATGGTCAGAAACGCCGTATTGATACAGCTCCGCTCCGGAAGGCCGAAGGAGATGTTGGAGAGGCCGCAGGCCGTAGCCAGCCCCCTGTTCCTGCAATAGCGGATGGTTTCCAGCGTTTCCAGCGCCGCCTTCGGATTGGCCCCCACCGTGGTGACCAGGCCGTCCACCACGATGTCCCTGTCGCGAAGGCCCGCCGCCTTCGCCCTGTCCACCAGCTCGTCGATGATGGCGATCTTCTCCTCCGCGGTTTCGGGAAGGCCTCTGTCCGACAGGGGCAGCAGGATGAACATGGCTCCGTACTTCTTCGCCAGCGCCAGCAGCTGTTCCGATTTGCCCGTTTCCAGAGAAATGGAATTGATCAGCGCCCTGCCCGGATAGCGCCGCAGCGCCGCTTCCATCACGTCCACATGGCTGGAATCGATGGACAGCGGCAGGTTCGTCACCTCACCGATCTCCTCCAGCGCCCGGAGCATGGCCTGCTTTTCATCGATTCCGTTCATGCCCAGATTCACGTCCAGAACCGCGGCGCCGCAGGCTTCCTGCTCCTGGGCGAACTGCGTCACCATCTCGAAATTCCCCTGTCTGAGCTGCTCCTGCAGCTTCTTTTTGCCCGTGGGGTTGATCCGCTCTCCCACGATCAGAAACGGGTCGTTCAGGCCGAATTCCAGCAGGGACCGTTCGGAAGACAGGAAGCGCTTCGCCGAAGGCCTCCTTTTCCCGGGGGCCTTTCCCGCCATCCCTTCCTTCAGCCGGCGGATGTGATCCGGCGTCGTCCCGCAGCAGCCGCCCAGAAGGGAGGCTCCCGCCCTGCGCAAAATCTCCATTTCCGCACCAAACTCCTCCGGCCCCATCCCGTAAACGGTCTGGCCGTTTCCGTCCAGAGCGGGAAGGCCGGCGTTGGGTTTTGCGATCAGCGGCAGCGATGAGACTTCGGCCATCTTTCGGATCACCGCCTCCATTCCCGCCGGCCCGGTGGAACAGTTGGCGCCGATGGCGTCCGCCCCCAGGCTTTCCAGCACCACCGCGGCCGTCCCCGCATCCGTGCCAAACAAACTCCGGCCGTCCGCCTGAAACGTCATGGTCACCATCACAGGCATATCGGGAAAGCTCTCCCGGAGGGCGATCAGCGCCGCCCGGGATTCCTGAAGGCTCATCATGGTCTCCACCACGAACAGATCCACTCCCGCCTCGGAAAGACAGCTTCCCTGCTCCCGGTAGACCTCCACCAGTTCTTCGAAATCCAGTTTCCCCAGGGGCGCCAGCTGCTCTCCAGTCATGGTCAGATCCCCGGCCACCAGCACGCCGTCCCCCGCCGCTTCCCGGGACAGCTCCACGAGCCTGCGGTTGAGCTCCCGGATCCGGCCCTCGAGCCCGTACTCCCGCAGCTTGATCCGGTTGGCGGAAAAAGTCGGCGCGTAAATCAGATCGCTCCCCGCCCTGACATAGTCCTGCTGCAGGCGGATCAGATGTCCGGGATTCTCCGCGATCCACTGCTCCGGGCACACCCCCGGCGGCATACCGCATTTTTGCAGATTGGAACCCGTAGCCCCGTCCAGAAACAACAGCCCCCCGGATATCCGTTTCCTGAATTCTTCTCTGGTCATCTCATTTCTCCATCAATACAGAATATTCTAGTATTTTAGCACGGATGCGGGAAAAAAGGAAGCGGCACTTGACAACTTGCTTTTTGGAAGCGGATATGATAATTTGATGGTAACTTTTTGGCAAAAACGGGAGAAAAAAGGAAATGGGCTGGGAGAAAAGAGGATTTTTTGTACTGGCAGCCGCCTGCCTGGCGCTGTGCACCGGCTGCGGAAAGGACGGGCGGCTGACCGCTTTTCATGAGGAAATGGATCTGTTTTACGATGGTTTGACCGACTCGGTCAGCGCGTTAGAAGCCATCGAACCCTCCGATGAGAACGCCGGGGAAGCGGTACAGGAGCAGCTGGAAGAGATGTCCGGGCTGTTCGATCAGCTGGCGGCCATCGAAGTCCCTCCCAAAATGGAGGAACGGGTGGGAAACGTGGACGAACTGGCGGACGACGCGGCCGCCTACATGGAAGAAGCCAGCCGCCTCTACCGCATCGCCCTTGAAGACGGCGGAGCCGGGGGGCCGGCTTTGAACGCCGCCCGCGAGAACTATACCCGGGCCATGGAGCAGGTGAACTACATCGCCGTCCTCCTGCAGGGACGCATCCCGGAAGGGGAAGGCGTCACCGTAATCGCAGAGGAGGAAACCGCAGTTTCCTCCTCCTGAATCTTTCCCGATCTTCGCTTTTTCCTTTCAGCGCAGGAACCCTTCCACGATCTTCTCCTCCGCCTCTTCCTCCGTCAGGCCCAGCGTCATCAGCTTGACGATCTGCTCCCCGGCGATCTTCCCGATGGCCGCTTCATGGATCAGGGCCGCGTCCGGATGGTTCGCTTCCAGTTCCGGAATGGCGCTGATTTTCGCGCTGTCCATGATGATGGCGTCGCATTCCGTATGCCCGCTGCAGGCCGCGTTTCCGATCAGCCTGGAACAGAACTTCTGGTAGGACTCCTCCCTCGCCACGGAACGGGAAACCACGTTGGCCCCGCTGTCCTGCCCGTCGCAGTACACGTTGAAGTAACTCTCCGCCCTCTGCTTTCCGTGGGTCATCAGCCTCTCCATCACCACCAGCCGGGCTCCGTCCTTCAGATGGGCGTCGGTTTTGCGAACGGTGGAATCCACCCCCCTGATCTGAACCGTGTCCATCTCCATGTAGCTGTTTTCATCCATGTCCACGATGGTCTCCGGGTTCATGATCCTCTCCCCGTTGCCGTCACCGGATCCGTAATGCTTTTCCACGTATTTCACCCTGGCGTTTTTCCCGATGAAAAAGCTGTGCACGCCGTCATGCCGGCTGGCGTCGCTCCCCGCGTTGTGAATCCCGCAGCCCGCGATGATGGTCACGTCGCAGTCGTCCCCGATGTAAAAGTCGTTGTAGACCACCTCTTCCAGCCCGGACTGGCTGATGACCACCGGAATGTGGACGCTCCTGTTCTTCGTCCCCGGACGGATCCTCACTTCGATGCCCTTCTGATCCGCTCTCGTCTCGATCTGGATCTCCTCGGTGGAACTTCTCCCCACGCTCTTCCCGTTTTCCCTGATATTGTAAGCGCCTTCCGGAATCCCGTGGAGCTGGGCCACTTCCTCCAGAATCTGCTGTGTAATCTGATTCATCGTAAAATCCCTGCCCTTTCTTCAGTCCTGTGTCCTGTAAATGCAGCCGCAGCCCGCGGTTTTGGAGAGGATGCCGGGAAGGATCTCCTCCTTTTTCCCCCTGGCCGTCAGCTGGCCGTCCGCGATCATCATGATCTCATCCGCGATGTTCAAAATCCGCTCCTGGTGGGAAATGATGAGGATGGACTTATGGCTCCCGGAATCGTGCATCTTCTCGAAAACGGAGATCAGCTTCTGAAAGCTCCACAGGTCGATGCCCGCTTCCGGCTCGTCGAACAGGGTCATCTGGGCGTCCCTGGCCATGACGGTGGCGATCTCGATCCGTTTGAGCTCCCCGCCGGAAAGGCTGGCGTTCACCTCGCGGCGCACATAGTCCTTCGCGCACAGCCCCACCTCGGAAAGGTAACGGCATGCCTCCTCCACCGTCACTTTGCTGCCGCTGGCCAGCTGGATCAGGTCGAAGACCGTGATCCCCTTAAACCGTACCGGCTGCTGGAACGCGTAGCTGATCCCCATCCGCGCCCGCTCGGTGACGGACTTTTCCGTGATGTCTTCCCCGTTCCAGAAAATCTGACCGCTGGTAGGCTTCTCGATTCCCGCGATCACCTTCGCCAGGGTGGATTTTCCCCCGCCGTTGGGGCCCGTGATAACCGTAAACTGATTGTCTTCCAGCTGAAAACTGATATTTTTCAGAATTTCCTTCTGTCCGCGCTCTTCCGACACGCCGAAGGAAACATTGCGTAATTCGAGCATTCAAATGTCCTCCAAACTGTTTTCTCCCCCGTACATGGGCCGCGATGCGGTCCAAAGGAATTATATAGCATCCTTTGGGAAATTACAAATACTCTTCCCACTTTTTAGAAAAACTTTACAAAAATAAAGACAGACCCGTTTCCCTGTTCCGACAGGGTTTTCCGGTCTGTCCTCATGATCTCTCCTGATCTCTCCACGTCCTCAGAACTTCTCGTACTGATCCACGTCCACGACGAAAACCGTGCATCCGCCCACCTGCATGTCGATGGGGATCATGGAATTCGCTCCCGGGCCCATGCTCCCGGAAGACATGGAAGGCATCGTATACTTGACGGACTGACGCGCCCCCGCGCATTCCTTCAGGATCTTGACCGCCCCGGGCACGTTCTCGTCTTCCGTACCGATTACCAGTGTCACGTTCTTATTCTTCAAAAAGCCGCCTGTGGTGGAAAGTTTCGTAACCCAGTATTTTTCCTTGTTCAGCTCCTCTACGGTTTCGTCCACATCCTCCGAATGCAGCATCGCGAAAATCATTTTCATAGAACAGTTCCTCCTGTTTCCAACTTTCTTCCATTATAAACACTCCGGAGAAAAAAATCCACAAAAAATTTGATTTTTTCCAAGAAAAAAGCGACAGTTCATCCAGCCACGCGGTCTAAAGGAGCTCCTTGAACAGGTAATAATGGGAGTGTCCCTCCGGAGCGTTTTCCAGGGTCCCGAATACCCGGTATCCCCGCTTCTCGTACAGTTCCCTGGCCTGGAAATCATAGGTATCCAGCTGGGCGATGCGGCAGCCGAGAGCTTTCGCTTCGGCCTCCACCTCATCCAGAAGCCTCGTGGCCAGGCGCCGTCCCCTGCAGTCCTCCCTCACCCAGACCGCTTCCACGTAAAGGATGTTCCACAGGACGCTGCAGGCCAGGACGCCGCCCGCCAGGGAGCCGTCCGGCGCTTTGGCGCAGCGGCAGATTTTTACAAACGGCTCCTCCTGCGCAGGAGGAACGCATTTCAGGTTATGTATCATAAGCTCGTCGTCGATTTCCCGTTCTTCCTTTTTGGAAGGCACCTCGATCCGAAATTCCATTTTTTCATTCTCCCGTCATGTGCGATTCCGCCCTTCCCGGAGGCTCACCGCATTTTTCAGGGTGGTATCGCCCGCCTCTCCCGGATAGGTCAAAGTCCCGTCTTTCTGCCGGATTTTCAGGCTGGGATAGCGCGCCTCCATCCGGCTGTCCGGGAAACAGAGATCCATCACGGCGTCCATTTCCGTATCCTCCTGTACGTGCCCTTTCTGCCGTTCCATATAGCGGTCCAGAGCCACCGTGGAAAGGAGCGCGTTTCCTATCATAAACAGCGCCAGCGCCGCCGTCACCAGCCGTCCCGCACGGTTGGCGATCCGCTCCACCCTGACGGACAGCCGGGGATAAAGGACCCTGGCCCACGCGATGGCCACCGCGCCCCAGCCAATGCAGAACAGCAGGTTGATCCTGCCCCCGAGGTTGAGCCGAAAGCGGCTGTAATCCCAGAACACCCCTCCAAAAAGCGCTTCCGTCGCCAGGCTGCAGAGATATTCGAAAATGCCGCCCATCAGGGTCCCCGCAAAAAAGAGCGCGCGGTCCGTGGGATTTCCCATCCATTTCAGCGCCAGCGTAAAAAGGACGACTCCCAGCCCCCAGACCAGACTGAACTGCCCGATCACCAGGCTGCTCCGGCTCATAAAGTGTCCCGTGGTCAAAAAACAGAACGCGATTTCCGCCACGGCGCCCAGAAACGACGCCAATAAAAAAAGCCAGAACAGCTTTCTTACGGTCAATTTTTCTTTTCTCATCCGCAATCCCCTCCGATGTCCTTTTTCTATCCATTATATTAGCAGATTCCCCGGAATCTGTCGCAGAAGGAATTGTAAAGCATTTCTTAATATTTTCCTGTCATTTTCCGTTCCGGCCGGATCCGTTCCCGCGATACTCCGGGCATCTCGCGGCATAGCCGCTCGATGTCCGTTGCCCGTCGGATGCCCGCCCGTGCAGGCACGGCGATCGCCCTCCGGGCGTATCGCGCAAAAAACGCCGCCGTCAGCTGGCCCGGTTCCGGGACCATGGCCGACGGCGGCGGAGAATCCCACCTGCGGGATTCTTTCTTTACAGCATTCCTTCTTCCTCAGCCAGAATCTCTTCCACGAGAGCGCAGGCCGGGCAATCGCAGTAGCGGGCTCCGGCCGCCTGGATTTCGCGGGCGTGGGCCGCGATTCCGGCGGCGGTATCCGCGCCAAAATAGGCCTTTCCCCCTTCGGATTCCGCAAAGCCGATGAGCTGCTCGATGGGCATGATATCCTCCTTCAGATACGCTTTCGTCTCCTCCGCTTCCGTCTCCGTCCCGACGCTGTCGAGCCACCGCTGCGCGGCTTCCTTTAGCTCCCCCGCGCAGGTGGGCGCTTCCATCAGGCGGCGGGTCTTTTCCGCAATCCGTTCCATCCGTTTCTTTTCCATAATTTCCTCCATTCCTTCTCCTCTTTGAATCCCTTCCCCCGGTTTCGCTCAAAGGATCAGCATGGCGTCCCCGAAGGAAAAAAAGCGGTATCTTTCCCGGATGGCCTCCCGATAGGCGGAAAGGACCTGTTCCCGTCCCGCCAGGGCCGATACCAGCATGACCAGGGTGGATTCGGGCAGATGAAAGTTGGTGATCAGCCCGTCCAGCACCTTAAACCGGTATCCCGGATAGATGAAGATATCCGTATTCCCGCTGCAGGCCGAAAGCCTGCCGTTCTCATCCGCGGCGCTTTCCACGGTGCGGCAGCTGGTGGTCCCCACGCAGATGACGCGATGCCCGCTCTCCTTCGCCCGGTTGATCCGCTCCGCCGCTTCCTTCGTGATCCTGTAAAACTCGGAATGCATATGGTGTTCCTTCACATTGTCCACCTTGACAGGGCGAAAGGTTCCCAACCCCACATGCAAGGTCACGTAAGCCAGCTCCACGCCCATCTCTTCCACCTGCGCCAGCAGCTCCTGCGTGAAGTGCAGCCCGGCGGTGGGCGCAGCGGCCGATCCCTCGTATCTGGCATAGACGGTCTGATAGCGGTTTTTATCCTGAAGCTTGTGGGTGATATAGGGAGGTAGGGGCATTTCTCCCAGGGAATCCAGCACTTCTTCCCAGATCCCCTCATAGGAAAACTGCACCAGCCGGTTGCCCTCTTCCACCACGTCCAGGATTTCCGCCCGCAGCCGTCCGTCCCCGAAGGTCACCCTGGCCCCGGGACGAAGCTTTTTCCCGGGCCTGACCAGCGCTTCCCAGACGTCCTTTTCCCGGCGTTTGAGCAAAAGGATCTCCACCGCGGCCTTCGTATCCTCCTTGCCCCCCAGCAGCCGGGCGGGGATCACCCTGGTGTCGTTGAGCACCAGGCAGTCCCCGGGGCGCAGATACTGCAGGATATCCCGGAATCCCCTGTGCTCCGTCTTCCCGGTCCTCCGGTCCAGCACCAGAAGCCTGGAGGCGGACCGGTCGGTCAGAGGATCCTGCGCGATCAGCTCCTGAGGGAGGTCAAACGCATAATCGGATGTTTTCAGCCCTTCCATGGCATCTCCCATCACAGGCACGCTTTCTCCAGGAAGGCCTTATAGCCGCATTTCGTCTCATAAATATCCGCCTTGCTGGTGGCTTCCCAGGGCGCGTGCATGGACAGCACGGCCACGCCGCAGTCGATCACGTTCATGCCGTACAGAGCCAGGATGTAAGCAATGGTCCCGCCGCCGCCCACGTCTACCTTGCCCAGCTCAGCGGTCTGGTAGACCACCTCTGCGCCGTCCATGATGGAACGGATGTGAGCCATGTATTCCGCATTGGCGTCGTTGGAGCCGGATTTTCCCCTGGCGCCGGTGAACTTGTTGAACACCATCCCTCTGCCGAAGAACGCGGCGTTCTTCTTTTCGAAGGCGGACGCGTAGGAAGGATCGAAGGCCGCGCTCACGTCGGAGGAGAGCATGTTGGACGCCGCCAGGCATCTTCTGAGGTTCAGCTCGCTGTACTCCCCGCACAGATCCAGCAGCTCCGCCACCGTATTTTCGAAAAATCTGGACTGCATTCCCGTCGCGCCCACGCTGCCGATCTCTTCCTTATCCACCAGGATGCAGCACGCGGTGCGTTCGGTCTGCCCGATCTCCAGCATGGCCTTTAACGACGTATAAGCGCAGACCCTGTCGTCCTGCCCGTATCCCAGGATCATGCTCCGGTCGAATCCCGCTTCCCTGGTTTTGCCCGCGGGGACCACTTCCAGCTCCGCGGAAAGGAAATCCTCCTCTTCGATATCGTAGGATTCGGAGAGCAGCTTTAAGATGCCGGCTTTCACCGCATCCTTTTCTTCGCCCGCAAGGGGTTTGCTGCCGACGATGATATCCAGCGCTTCCCCTTCGATCACCTTCGCCGCCTTCTTCTCCATCTGCTCTCCCGCCAGATGAATCAGCAGATCGGAAATGAAGAAGACCGGATCGTCCTCGTTTTCCCCCACGTTGACTTCCACGGTGGTGCCGTCCTTTTTGACCACCACGCCGTGGATCGCCAGGGGCAGGGTCACCCACTGGTATTTTTTCACGCCGCCGTAATAATGGGTATCCAGCAGGGCGAAATCGGAATCCTCATACAGGGGGTTCTGCTTCACGTCCAGCCTGGGGGAATCGATGTGGGCGCCCAGGATATTCATGCCCTCCACCATCGGTTTGCTGCCCAGCTGGAACAGCACGATGGATTTGTTCATGAGGACCTCATAGACCTTATCCCCGACGGAGAGCTTCCCTCCTTCCTTCTTCAGGACGGAGAGCTCCCGGTATCCGGCGGCCTCGATTTCGTTCACGATCGCGTCCACGCATTCCCGCTCCGTTTTGGAAGCGTCCAGAAACTGCATGTACTCCTTTGCCAGCGCATCCACCTGCGCCATCTTCTGCTCATCATATCCTTTCCAGGCGTTTTTGCGTTCCATTATCGTTTGTTCTCCTTTCTCTTTCCGCGGCTTTCCCCCAGCACGGAGCTGACCAGCTTTCTGGCCCGGGGCACTTCCTCATCGTGGATGCGGAAAATGCACACCGTTTTGTCTCCGGGTCTGGACGGAAAAATCCGGTTCAGGATCCCCCTGTCCTCGAAATGACAGCAATAGGAAATCCGGTTGGCCAGAAGGATCTTTTCGATTTTTTCCTTCGTGCCCATATCGTAAACCTTGCAAAAATCGACTTCATTGTTGACCGGTCTGGAAGTCATAGATCTCTTTTCCATATCCCCCTCCAATTACTGCCTCAGTTCGATGCCGAGGCTCTCCAGCCCATTCAGAATTTTCTTCATGGCAGCCGTGATGTCCGCATCCTCCAGCGTGCGGTCCTTCGCGCGGAAGGAAAGCGTATAGGCGATGGACTTGTATCCGGCCCGGATCTGTTCCCCTTCGTAAATATCGAACAGGGAATAGCTCTCAAGGATCTTTCCGCCGCGCTGTTCCAGAACCGCTTCGATCTGACCCACTAGGATCTCCCTGGGAACGACCATGCTGATATCCCTGGTCACCGCCGGATATTTCGCGATTCCTTCATATTTCCGGTCAAAGGTAGCCATGGAAACGACTTTCGGCAGATCGATCACCGCCACGTAGGCCCGGTCGCCGATCCCGTAGTTTTTGGCGACCTTCGGATGCACCTCTCCAAGATAGCCGATGCGCTCTCCCTGATAGACCACATCCGCCTGCCGGCCCGGGTGCAGGAAGGGCTTTTTGTCCGCCGGATCGTAGGCGGGCTTTTTCTTCATTCCCACGTGCTCCAGGAATTCTTCCACCACGCCCTTCATGGTGAAAAAGTCCCCGTCCCCGTAAAATCCCAGGGTGAGCTGCATCCGTTCTTCCGGAAGCTCCGTCAGGGGAAGGGCTTTGGGCAGATACACGTTGCCCAGCTCATAGAGCCTGACGTCCTTATTCCTGCGGTTGTAGTTCGTGGCAAGGCTGGTGAGCATCCCGTTTAACGGCAGGGTGCGCATGATGGAATAATCCTCTCCCAGCGGGTTGGAAATGGTCACCGCTCTTCTCAGACCGCTGTCCGCCGGGATCAGCAGCCGGTCGAACACCTTCGGGCTCTCGAAGGAATAGCACATGCCCTGGGAAAATCCGCAGTATTCCGCGATGTCCCTGGCCTTTTCCTCCACCCGTCCCTTGAAGGAAATCTTGCCCGTGGTGGCTTCCCCGGAAGGCAGGCTCACCGGAATTTTGTCGTAGCCGTAGAAACGCGCCACTTCCTCCGCGATGTCCGCAAACCCTTCCAGATCCTGACGGAAGGAAGGGACGATGATTTCTTTCTTTTCCGGGTCAAAGGTCAGCTCCAGCATACGAAACGTCTCCAGCATATCCTCTTCCGGAATGTCCGTTCCCAGGAAACGGTTGATCTTTTCCGCGTCGAAAGCGATCCGCCTGAGGGGTTTGATGGGGCTGCACACGTCCACCATTCCTCCCACGACCTCGCCGCAGCCCAGCTCTTCGATCAGCTGGCAGGCGCGGTCGATGGCGGCCGCCGCGTTGACCGGATCCAGGCCCTTTTCGAAAATCCCGGAGGCTTCCGTCCGCATGCCGATACGCTTCGCGGATTTGCGGATGTTGGGGCCGTAGAACGTGGCCGCCTCGAACAGCACGGTCTTCACGTCGTCCGTAATCTTGCTGTTTTCGCCGCCCATGATGCCCGCGATTCCCACTTCCTTCTCGGCGTCGCAGATCATCAGCACTTCGGAATCCAGATTCCTCACCTGGCCGTCCAGGGTCATAAACGTATCCCCGTCTTTGGCCCGGCGCACGATGATCTCATGCCCCGCGATGGCATCCAGGTCGTAGGCGTGCATGGGCTGGCCGTATTCGGCCATCACGTAGTTGGTGATATCCACCAGGTTGTTGATGGGGCGGATTCCCGCGGCGGCCAGCCTTCTCTGCATCCACCGGGGGCTGGGCGCAATTTTGATGTTTTTGCACACCCGGGCGCAGTAACGGCTGCACAGATCGGCGTCCTCAACCCTGACGCTGATGTAGTCGTGGGCGTCTTCCCCATTGTCGTTCACCTTCACCTCAGGAGGGCAGAACGGTTTGCGAAAGGTCGCCGCCGCCTCCCTGGCGATGCCCAGCACGCTGTAGCAGTCCACCCGGTTGCTGGTGATTTCATACTCGAATACCGTGTCCCGAAGCCCCAGCGCTTCCACCGCGTCCGCGCCCACCTGCGCGTCCCCGGGGAAAAGATAGATTCCGTATTCCGGCGCTTCCGGATACATGTCGCGGCTGCTGCCCAGCTCTTCGATGGAGCACATCATGCCCTCCGAGGGCACTCCGCGCAGCTTGCCCGCTTTGATTTTGATTCCCTCCTCCGGCAGGGGGCCTCCGTCGTGTCCGCCGGCCACGCTGCCGCCGTCCAGCACCACGGGCACCTTGTCCCCCTCCTTCACGTTGGGCGCTCCCGTGACGATCTGAACGGTTTTGTCCCCCACGTTCACCTGGCAGACGATCAGTTTGTCCGCGTCGGGGTGCCGTTCGATCTTCTCAATCTGTCCGATCACGATCCGGTCCAGATTTTTATCCAGCCTTTCATAGCCCTCCACCTTCGTCCCGCTTAAGGTCATGGCGTCGCAGTACTCCTGATCCGTGCAGGAAAGGCCGGGCACATATGCTTTAATCCAGGATAATGCTGTGTTCATTTTTTCCTCCATTCCGAAGCGCTTTTGCGCCGAGGAACACGCGCAAAATGCGGCTCCTGATTCCGTTTCCTCAGAACTGCTTTAAGAACCTGATATCGTTCTCGTAGAGCAGGCGCATATCGTCGATCTCATATTTCAGCAGCGCGATCCGTTCCAGGCCCACGCCGAAGGCGAAGCCGGAATATTCCTCCGGATCGATATCGCACATCTTCAGCACTTTCGGATGCACCATGCCGCAGCCCAGGATTTCGATCCAGCCCGATCCCTTGCAGAAGCGGCAGCCCTTTCCGCCGCACTTAAAGCAGCTGACGTCCATCTCCGCGCTGGGTTCCGTGAACGGGAAATGGTGCGGGCGGAATTTGACCTTCGTCTCTTCCCCGAACAGCTCCCGGGCGAACTCGGCCAGCGTTCCCTTCAGATCCGCGAAGGTGATATGTTTGTCGATCACCAGCCCTTCGATCTGGTGGAAGGAAGGGGAATGGGTGGCGTCCACCTCGTCGGAGCGGAATACCCGCCCGGGCGCGATCATCCGGATCGGCAGCTTCCCCTGCTCCATGGTGCGCACCTGCACCGGGGAGGTCTGGGTCCGCAGCACGATCTCGTCGTTGATATAAAACGTGTCCTGTTCGTCCCTGGCCGGATGGTCTTTGGGAATGTTGAGCGCTTCGAAGTTATAGTAATCCTTCTCCACTTCCGGCCCTTCCACCACCTCATAGCCCATTCCGACGAAAATGCGCTCCACTTCCTCCAGGGCGATGGTGTTGGGATGCCGGTGGCCCACCCGGTTCTTCCTGGCGGGAAGGGTCACGTCCAGCACTTCCTCCTCCAGCCGGGCCTCCAGAAGGGCGTCTTCCAGCGCCGACTTCTTCTCCTCCAGGGCGTTTTCCAGAAGGACGCGAACTTCATTGACCATCTGCCCCACTTTGGGACGGTCCTCCGGCGCCACGGACTTCATCCCTTTGAGCAGCTCCGTCAGCGCGCCCTTTTTGCCCAGGTAACCGACTCTGACCTCGTTGAGCGCTTCCAGGGACTGGGCTGCGCCGATCTGAGCCAGCGCCTCTTCCCTGATTTTCTCCAGTTTTTCTTTCACGGCAAACTCCTTTCCTCTCTTCCTGCGGCAGGGGGCATTTCCCCGTTTTCATAATAATAATGAAAAACAAAGAATCCTGCTTTGCAGGATTCTCCGCCTGCGGCGGGTCGCGTAAGCGACAGCTTCTGAGGAATGGAACATTCCTTTTTGCCGCAGTGCGATCCACCGGTTTTTTTATACGATAGGAAAGGAACTTTCCTATCGTATAAAAAAATCCCCGGTTTTCACAAACCAGGGACGGAAAACTCCGCGGTACCACCCGAATTCCCGCTCTGCGCAGGCACTCTTTTCACAGGCGTAACGTGCCCGACACGTCCCGGCCTACTGAAACCTGCGTTCAGCCGGGCAGCTCCGGTGGGAAATTCACAGCTCTGCCTTACCCGGACGGGCTTCCAGCCGACGGCCCGTCTTCTCTGAGGGAATGCAGCGCGCTACTGACACCTTCACAGCTTTTCTCGCTATGTTCCTATTCTATGAAATCCGATTTCAAAAGTCAAGCACAATTTCACGGGCTGTTTTCCCGTACGGTTCCCTTTGATCAGCTCCTGATTTCCCGTTTAAAGGGAGCCGCGAAGCGGTTGATGTGCGCCCCGATCAAAAGCAGGTACATGCAGAAGTACAGCCAGAGCATGATGACCACGATGGCGGAAAGGCTTCCGTAAACGCTCAGTCCGTTGAAGGTCCCCACATAGATGGAAAATCCCCAGGAAAACAGGTTCCAGCTGACGGCGGAGAACAGGGCGCCTGGGAACTGATCCCGGACCTTCAGCTTGATATTCGGAACAAAAGCGTAGATCAGCATGAAGGCTGCTGTCAGAATCCCCCAGGAAAACAGGGGTTTTAAGTGCACAAAGATCCGCAGCAGCTCCTCCAGCACCGGAATGTGTTCGTTCAGCACCCGGACGATGGTATTGCCGAATACCATGATCACCAGGGACAGCAGCAGGAGCACCAGCATCACCACCGTATAAAAGGAAGCGATGATGCGCTGCACCACGTAGTTTCTGTCTTCCACCACGCCGTTCATGGCGTTTAAGCCCCGGATCAGGGCCAGCATCCCCTTTCCCGCGGACCACACCGTGACGATGGCCGCCACGCTGATCACCCCGACGGTGCTGTCGTAAAGGGATTCGATCAGGTTGACCATCAGCGGAACGACGGGCTGCGGCATCTCGCTGACCACCTGCAGAAGATCCGATTTCTGCAGGGGCGTATAGGGAACCAGGGAGCAGACCAGCATGATGATGGGGATCAGGGATAAAAAGATAAAAAACGCCGCGCTGGCAGCATAGGCATTCACGTTCGTTCTGGACATATGCCTGGCGAACCCCCTGACCATCCGTATCCCTTTTTTCATGCGTTTTCCCCTTTCTTCCCCGTTTCTTTCCGGGAAACGGCGCGGCTGCATTTCTCAGTAAACCGCCTGCAGATCGCAGCCCTTATAGAAAAAGGCCAGGATCCCGTCGGAGTCGCACCCCGACAAAGCCATCCGTTTCGCCCCGTTTTGAGACATTCCGACCCCGTGGCCGAATCCGCCGCCCGACAGGGAATATCCTACCACAATTCCGTTTTCTTTGAAAGTGCTGACGGTGAAAAAGGCGCTGGGAAGCATGGAGGAAGCGTCCGCCCTGCTGCCGTCCTGCCGGATCACCGGAGCGCTCCCGTCGCAGAGCGCATAGCGGATATTGTGCTCCGTTTCGATCCGCACCGCGCCCCCCTCTCCCGTGATCAAAAGCCCGTTGGCCACGCCGCCTGCTCCCCGGTCCGTCACGGAAATGTCCAGAATCCTTCCGAGCTTCGGCGGATCTGCGGCCCGATAGGTCCCGTCCGCCTGCAGGGTCAGCACCCCGTCCGGATCCGCGGCGTACCTTCCGGCAACCGCCGCGCTCAAAACGTCCGCATCCAGTTTTTCCACCGTATAGGTCCAGCGGTACCAGGGCTCCTCCCTCTCATAAAAGGAAGGCTGATCTTCCAGAAGGAAGCTGCCGAAAGCCGCCTCGTCCGTCAGGATCCGGGCCTGATCGCTCATGGCCGACATGACGGCCACCGCCCCGTCCTCCTGCCCCTGCCCGGCGCGGACCGTCAGATCCATATTCTGCGAGTTGATGGCCTGAGCCATGAGATAGGGGCAGGACTGCGCGCCCGAGCCGCCCCAGATCCCGGCATCCGTGCCGTAGCCGCAGGACGTGGAATAATAGTACGTCTGCGCCGGTTCGCCCCGATAATACAAAACCTCGCCCTTCGTTTCCTTCACCGCCCGGGTGGTCTCCGCGGTTTCCCCGATATTGTTGTAAACCTGGAAGCCGGAGCTGTCGTCCACGTGGGCCCCGTAGTCGGGAAGACCGGCCCGGCACATTTTGGAATAGGCGTAAGTCCTGGCGCAGACCGCCTGGCTCTTGAGGGCCTCCAGCGGATAGCCCGAGGGCATTTCGCTGGGGACCACCGCATACAGATACTCCTCCAGAAGCACTTCGTTGATTACCGCGATCTTCCCGTCGGTTTTCACCAGCTCCAGGCTGCCCCGATAGGACGGAACGCCCTGCGAGCGTTCGACGCCCGTCAGGCTGATGCGCCCCGTCTGAATCCCGGGCTGGATCCGGATCCGGTCGCCGGCCCCAAAGAGAGGGGAATCGGCCGTTATGGTCAGCGTATCCCCCGCCGCCAGAGCCGCCGTCTCCTCTCCCGTTTCCCCCGCCAGCACGCTGCAGGCGCAGTCGGGCTGCAGGGATACGGAATCGTGAAGCGCGTTCCGATAGCCGGATCCCCGGATCAGGACCCGGATCTTCTCCATCTTCTCTTCCCTGGAAACCAAGGCCGCCACGATCTCCCCGTCCTCCAGCACAAAATCCGTAAAGGAATATCCGATCCGCAGATCCGCCTGATCCAGGAGCTGCATCCTCCCATACAAACGATACAGTTTCGCGTCCTCCGAAAACGGGTAAAATCCCTGTCCCTCGATCCGCGCTCCCCCGTCCCGAAGGCTGAGCAGGCGGCCGGAAATCTTTTCCTCCTTGCAGTCGATCTCCGACAGGTATCCGCCCTCAAAGCGCAGATCCGCCACCTGTTCCCCGCTGCCCCCGCATTCCGACAAGAGCTCCGCCATCCGGTCCGCGCCGTCTCCCGTCCCGCCATCCGGAACCGTCACGGCGATCTCCACGCCGTTCCAGAAGCAGGTCAGGCCTTCCCGGTCCGCCTCCACGATCCAGGCGTTTTCCAGCTCCGCGCCGCCGCCCTGAACCCGGCGGACCGCGTACAGCCCGCCGTCCCGTTCCACCGCGGTCAGTGGGATGTAACGCAGGTTCTCCTGCCGGAACCGGTCCGCAAACAGCGTCCATTCCCCTTCTTTGGAAACGGCTTTCGTCTCCTCAAGGGGGGTGCCGTCGCTGCGCCTTACCGATCCCCCCGCGCCCAGCACCGTCAGCTCCAGATCCCGGATCCGGCCGTCGGGATCGCACGTTTTTCTGGCTTCGTCGAACCAGGCAAACCAGTCCTTCGCCAAAACCCTTTCCCGTTTCCCGTAGGCCCCGCCGTGCCATCCTTCTTCCCCTTCCGGGAAAAACGAGAGGATCTCCTCCGCCTGGGCCCAGGTCAGATATCCCTCCCCTTCCGAAGCGTCCAGTTCCCGCAGGCGCGCCAAAAGGGCCTCTGCGGACGCGGAAGGCAGATCCTGCTGCCCGGCGGTATCCGCCAGAAGCCAGGCCAGATTTCCCGCTTCCTGCAGAGGGATGAATTCCCCCTGTTTTTCCTGAATGGGCCGGGCGATCTTCTCCACGGTCTGGCCCAGCAAATACAGCAGGACGAAGCAGCCCGCCAGCAGGATCAGCCCCTTTCGGAGCATCACAGCCCACCGCCCGCCCTCCGGTTTCCGATTCCGCCGTATGTAAGCTCGTTCGTTCAAAACATCCTCCGGACAGGTTTCTTTTCACGTCAAAAGGCAGCCGCAGGGCTGCCTTTTTCTTTTGTAAAAGGAATCTTTCGATTCCCTTCTCCCCCGAAATGCCGCCCCCTATCTTCTGACTCCTAGCCTAAGCCAGGTGGGTAACCGCAACCGGCGCTTCTGCCTTCCCCTGCGCAATGAGGGCCTGACATCCGCCCGGCAATATAGGAATCCCGTTTAAAGTAAATGTAGGTTCAAAACGATAAGGGTTGTCGCACATCTCAGGTTAACTCTATTATATCCAAAGCCGTTATAAAAAACAACAGGATTTTTTTATCAGATTTCCCGGGTCGCTTCCGCCAGCCATTTCGCCTCTTCCTCATCCAGGTAAGGCGCAATTTTTTCCCGTACCTTCGCATGGTAACGGTTGAGCCGCTCCCGGTCTTTGGGCTGCATGATGGAAGGATCGATGGCGTCCAGATCGATGGGGGCCCAGGTCAGGGTATCGAAATACATGAACTGCCCGTCCCCGTTCTTCTCTCCGTTTCTGACCACCATCACGTTTTCCGTGCGGATCCCGTGGCTGCCTTCCACGTATACGCCGGGCTCGTTGGTCACGTCCATACCCGCCTCCAGCACGGTTTCCTGCATGCCCTCCGTATATCTCCAGCGGATGTTCTGCGGGCCCTCGTGCACGTTCAGGATATAGCCCACTCCGTGTCCGGTGCCGCATTTGTAGTCGATATTCCTGTCCCACAGGGGCTGGCGCGCCAGAATGTCCACATTGCGGCCGGAACAGCCATAGAGAAATCTGGCGTCGGACAGCTGCAGCATTCCCATGGCCACCGCGGTAAAATGCTCCCGTTCCTCATCCGTAATGGGACCCAGTACGATGGTCCTGGTCACGTCCGTGGTCCCGCCCAGGTACTGGCCGCCGGAATCCACCAGAAGCATGCCTTCCGGGGCGAGCTGCGCGCAGTCGTCCTCCGTGGCTTCATAGTGCATCATGGCCGCATTGGCCCGATAGGCGCTGATGGTGGGGAAGGAAAGATCCAGGTATCCGTCCACTTCGCTCCGCAGACGATCCAGATGCTTCGCCGCGGAATATTCCGTCATGGGAATCTTCCCCACGTTTTTCTTCACCCAGTAAATGAATTTGCACAGGGCGGCGCTGTCCTTAATATAGACCTGTTCCATGTTCGCCAGCTCCACCTGGTTTTTCACCGCTTTCATCATTTCCGTGGGGTTATGCCCGTCCACCACTTCGGCTCTGGCGGCGATGGCCTTGTAGAACGCGTAGCTGACGTTCCCCAGGTCGCACAACACCCGGCCTCCCATGGGGCAGGAGGAAAGCCAGGACATGGTTTCCCCGTACGGATGCAGCCGGATCCCGTATTTCGCCGCATGGCTTTCCAGCTCCGGCGTCACTTCCCCGTCCTGAATGAAATAATGGCACTCCGACTCCGTCAGATACGCATAGGAAAGCGCCACGGGGTTGCACTCCACGTCCTTTCCCCGGATGTTGAACAGCCACATCAGGTCGTCCAGTTTGCTCAAAAAGTACCCCTCAACGCCCAGCTGCGCCATCTTCTCCCTGACGCGGGAGATCTTCTCTCCGGCCGTCTCCCCGCAGATGGCCTCGTCCAGCACCATCGCGGGATGGCAGGGAAGGGCCGGGCGATCCGTCCAGATCCCGTCCGCCAGGTCCTCCCCGAAGGCGATGCGGGCGTTTTTGGGAGCCAGGACCTTCTCCAGCTTCTGCCCGAACCGGGTATCCACCACCCTGCCGTCGAATCCCAGCGTCTGGCCGTCTCCCATCTTCCGTTCCAGAAACTCTTCCTTGGTGGGGACCCCTTCTTCCAGCATCCGATAGAGGGTGATTCCCGTTCCCTCCAGCTCCCGCCCGGCCTGGATGAAATATCTGCCGTCCGTCCACAGTCCGGCCTCGTCTTTCCCCACGATCAGCGTTCCGTTGGATCCGGAAAAATTGCTCAGGTATTCCCGCACCTTGAAATAATCGTCCACATACTCGGAATTGTGGAAGTCGGCCGTGGGCACCATATACCAGTCCACGCCCTTTTCTTCCATCACGGCCCGCAGCGCCGCGAGCCTGTCGCATATTTTCTGATTCATCCCATCCTCCGTTCCGGCGATCCTGTGCGCCGCGTTTTCAATATTCTTTCGCCCCTTCGCCAGCCAGAATCGATACTGCGGAAGAGGTGCCGATCCGTTCGCATCCCAGGGCCAGAAACGTCTCCAGGTCCTCCCTGGTCTTTACACCGCCCGCGGCTTTGATGGAAACCCCCGGCCCGATGTGTTCCGAAAAGAGCTTCACGTCCTCTGCGGTGGCTCCTCCGGTTCCAAAACCGGTGGACGTCTTGATATAATCGGCCCCGGCCGCTGTGACCGCGCGGCACATGGCGATCTTCTCCTCCCGGGTCAGATAGCAGGCTTCCACGATCACCTTCAGGATATGGCCGCCGCACGCATCCTTCAGCGCCCGGATCTCCTCCTCCACCCGGTCGTAACGATGATTCTTCACGTCGCTGATGTTGACCACCATATCGATTTCGTCCGCGCCGTCTTTCAAAGCCTCTTTGATCTCCGCGGCCTTGGCTGCCGTCACGCTGTATCCCAGCGGGAATCCCACCACGGTGCAGATCTTCAGATCCGGATAGCTGTCCCGGACCCTGCGGATATAGCAGGGCGGAATGCAGACGGAAGCCGTGCGGTATTCCACGGCCTGTCGGCAGAGCCGGTCGATGTCTTCCCAGGTGGCGTAAGCTTTCAGCTGCGTATGATCGATATGGGAAAGAATTTCCTGATTCTCCATGCTGCTGTTCTCCTTTCCTGATCTTTTTGTTCTCATCCTTCGTCATGGATCGGTATTTATTTTACTCTAAAGCGGTTTGGAAAACAATCGCTTTCCTCATCTTTTAAAAATGAATAAAATGTGAAATTTCTTTAAACTACCGCTTTTTTTCTTGTAGAAAACATCCAAAACATGGTATAATGACAAAGAATTTTAGCGTTTTGAACCGCTAAATCGAAGGGTTGATGACTGTCACACCTGGGGGAAAATTTTGAAAGAAAGGTGGTAATGAACGATGGAACTGCAAACATCCAACAGCTTTTCCGACATCACGCCGGAAATTCTCAGGCTGGCCCGTCTGAGCGAACAGGCCGGAAGCCTGGATCCTGAGCTGTATACAAAATACGATGTCAAACGGGGCCTGAGGGACTTGAACGGAAAAGGGGTCCTGGCCGGTTTGACCAACATCTCCGACGTCCGGGCGACCAAAGTGGTGGACGGCAAATCCGTACCGGCCCACGGCAAACTGTTTTACAGAGGTTATAATGTGGAGGATCTCGTCAAAGGCTTTCACGCCGACGACCGATTCGGCTTCGATGAAGTCACCTATCTGCTCCTGTTCGACAAACTTCCCAATCGGGAAGAACTGAAATCCTTCTCCGAACTCCTCTCCTCTTATCGCAGCCTTCCGACCAGCTTCGTCCGCGACATTATCATGAAAGCTCCCAGCAAGGATATGATGAATACACTGGCCCGCAGCGTTTTGACGCTGTATTCCTACGACGACAGGGCGGACGACGTTTCCCTGCCCAACGTTCTGCGCCAGTGTCTGCAGCTGATCAGCCTCTGCCCCATGCTTTCCATTTACGGATATCAGGCCTACAGCCACTATCACGACGGCAACAGCCTCTACATCCATCAGCCCGCGCACGACCTGTCCATGGCGGAGAACATCCTGCACATCCTGCGGCCGGACAGCAGCTATACCCCTCTGGAAGCCAAAATTCTGGATCTGGCCCTCATTTTACATATGGAGCACGGCGGAGGAAACAACTCCACATTCACCACGCGCGTAGTCACCTCCTCCCTCTCCGACACCTACTCCGTCATCGCCGCGGCCATCGGTTCCCTGAAGGGCCCCCGTCACGGCGGCGCCAACATCAAGGTGGTCAAGATGTTCGAGGAAATCAAGGAAGAAGTGCATGACTGGAAGGACGACGAGGAGATCAGCCGCTATCTGCAGCGCCTGCTCAACCGCGACGCCTTCGACCACGCCGGCCTGATCTACGGCGTGGGCCATGCGGTCTATTCCAAATCCGACCCCCGCGCGGTCATCTTCAAGGGCTTCGTGGAACGGCTGTCCGAAGAAAAGGGGCTGCACGACGAATTCGAGCTCTACAACAGCGTGGAACGCCTGGCTCCTCTGGTGATTTCCGGACAGCGGCAGATGTACAAGGGCGTCAGCGTCAACGTGGACTTCTACTCCGGCTTCGTCTACAAGATGCTGGGCCTGCCCATCGAGCTGTATACGCCCATCTTCGCCATCGCCCGCATGGTGGGCTGGAGCGCGCACCGTCTGGAAGAGCTGGCCACCAACGGAAAGATCATCCGTCCCGCATACAAAACGCTCTGCACAGACCGCGATTACGTGGAACTGGAAAACCGCTGATCCGTATGGATGCGGCGGTCCATACCGGCTTTTCACCCGAAAGGGGGACGGTCCCGCGAGGTCCAGGCTTTTCGAAGTCCTGCATCCCCGCGGGACCGTTCCCTTTCCCGGAGCAAAAACAGGATATTCCGTGTCAAACTATTTCTCAGGGAGGAGTCTCAATGGTCATTCTTCGATTTGAAAACAAACAGGTGAAGTCCCGGACGGGATATGTCGATTTTGAAAACTGCGAGGTGCTCTGGATCAAGGGGATTTCCGGCATCACCCAGTATGAGGATGAGGCCCTTTTCCGGCTGAAAAATCCTTCCCGGCTCTATCTTCCCGAGTTCTGCTTCATGCACTACTTTCAGTATGAGGTGGCGCTCGAGGAAACCCCGGATACCTGCCTGCTCTTATGCGAGGAAGGAGTGCAAAAACAAATCCCCCTCCCGGACGTGACGGAACGGATCCGGGATTTCGCCCTGAGCGAGACGTTTCAGATCCGGATTTTCCGCTGGTCCTTCCATGAGACCGGAACCATTGCAGTCACTCCCGAAACGGTGGCCGTGCGGGAGCGGGTGACCATGCGCATCTCCTACCGGGTCGGCGGGGAGCCCATTCGAACCGGGGGAAAAGTCCGGATTCTCACCCCGTTCTCCTGCTGGGGCGAGCCCTGCGACAAAGTGGAGGAACGCTTCTTTCCCGATACCCGCACGGCCTCGCTCTCCGTCGTTCAGCAGCCCTATCCGCTCTCCTTCCGTGGCACCCTCTACGAGATCACCGTCACCGAAGGGACTCTCCTGCCCGGCGACAGCTTTCTTTTGCTGCACACCAGCCTCCAGAGCCGCGGGATCCTGTCCCAGCCCTATCCTCAGGATGCCGTTTATTTCCTGGGATGGGAAGATTCCAGCGGGCAGGGGATCTTCAACCACATCCCCCTCTCCCGCTGCGGCCGCGTCTGCGTGGTGGCAGGTCCGCCGGCCAGGATCCGGCTGGCCGCCCAGCAGCTGTGCCGCCCCGACGAGGCTCTCTCCCTTCGGCTGCTGACTCTGGACGACTGGTACAATCCGACCCCCTTTTGCGGAGAGATTTCCCTTTCCCTCTTCCCCGTCTCTTCCCGCCAAAATGCGCTGCTGCAGAAGATCCGGGTTGCGGACGGCCGGGGGACGGCGGTCTGGACGGCGAAGGACGGAGGATGGGAGGAAGGTCTGTACGTGCTGGAGGCCTCCTGCCCCGGCCTGAAGACGGAACGCCTTTCCCTCTACATCTCCTCCGACAACGATCAAAAGCTGTACTACGGTCAGCTCCACGCTCACAGCCAGGTGTCCGACGGCACTTTTTCCATGGAGGATTATTTTTCCTACGGAAAAGAAGCGGGGCTCCTGGATTTCTGCGCCCTCAGCGACCACGACTGGGAGCTGATCGAGCATCCCCGCAACCATTCCTTCGGACGGCTTGCCCGCCTCACCGAGCTGTGCAACGTCTACAATGAGCCCGGAGCCTACGCCACCCTGGTGGGCTACGAGTGGATGGACCAGGGAGCGGGGCATATGAACGTCTACTTCCGTTCGGATCAGAATTGTGAAATCTATCCCGGCTTTATCTCCCTGCTCCACGAATACCCCCAGTGCCCTCATCAGAAGGATATCCTGCGGCAATTTGAGGGACGTCCGGACGTTCTGATACTCCCTCACCTTTCCCATGGCTTTCTCTGGGAGGAGTACGACGGGCGGCTGCAGCGGGCCGTGGAAATTTACTCCATGTGGGGGTATTCGGAAGAAACCACCGCCTGCCGTCCGGATATTCCCGGTTTTCTCCATTACCTGGCCCAGGGCAAACGGTTCGCATTCCTGGGCGGCGCCGACAGCCATCACGGAATGCCCGGGCAGACAGGGCTCCACTCCAAATACAAAATGCTCTGTTTCCGGGAAGGCCTCACCGCAGTTTATGCCCCTTCGCTCACGCGCGGGAATGTATTCGATGCCATCCGGGACTATGCGGCCTACGCCACCACCGGCGAACGGATCCTGCTGAAGGCCCGTCTCGTGCCGGAAGGCGATTCGCTCCGCCTCTTCTGCGCGGCCGGCGGCACCGCGCCCTTAAGCGGCGTGGAGCTCATCGGCAACCGGGGACGCTGCCGCCTCTATCCCGGCGACGGGAAAACCCCGGGATGCGTGATCGAAGATTCGATTCCCCGGATGAGGGCGACGGAAGATGCCGCCGAATATTACTATCTTAAGGTAACCCAGGAGGATGGAGAAAAGGCCTGGCTCAATCTGATCCTGTAGATGCGAGTCATTTCAGTCGCAGGGACTTCAATCCCCCTGAAAATTCAAAGCGGAAGGCGGTACCTGCATACCGCCTTCCGTTTGTATTGTGCAAATTATTCGAACCTCCGCAAAAACGCTTCAGCCCTCCAGGCCCAGAAACGCTTCCACCGCTTCCTTCATCCCGTCTTTCCCGCATTCCGTCCGATGCAGCACCGGCGCCGTTCGGATCTCTTCGATGGCCCGGGGCACGGGAACGCAGCTGATTCTGGACAACTCGTCCACCAGCTCGAAATCGTCCATCTCCCCATATCTGGAATCGATGGCGGTCATCACGCTTCTGGTGAATTTAAACGGGCTGGCCGTGGAGGCGATCACCGTTTTCGTCCCGTCCTGCGTCTTTTCCCGGTATTCGTCATATACAGCAGCGGCCACGGCGGTGTGAGGGTCGATCACATATCCGGTATCCTCATAGAGCGACCGGATCTTTTCCGCTCCCCGCTCCTGCGCGGCGTATCCGCCCCAGAAGTCCTTCAGCCCCCGGCGCATCTCATCCGTGATCTCATATTTCCCGTCCTTCGCCAGCCGCTCCATCAGCAGGGCGTCCTGCTGCGGGTTTTCTCCCGCGATGCGGTACAAAAGCCGCTCCAGGTTGCTGGAAACGAGGATATCCATGGAAGGGGATGTGGTCAGATAAAATTCCCGGTTGCGGTCGTACACGCCCGTCGTCAGGAAATCGTACAGCACCCGGTTATCGTTGGACGCGCAGATCAGCTTCCCGATGGGAAGCCCCATGTTCTTGGCATAAAAAGCCGCCAGGATATTTCCGAAATTTCCCGTGGGAACCACCACGTTGATCTCTTCTCCGGCCCGGATCCGCCCCTCCTTCAGCAGCTGCGCATACGCGTACACATAGTAGACGATCTGGGGGACGAGGCGGCCGATGTTGATGGAGTTGGCGGAGGAGAACTGAAATCCCTTCTCCTGCATTCTCCGCGCCAGTTCCCGGTCCGCAAACAGGCGCTTCACCCCGGTCTGGGCGTCGTCAAAATTGCCGTGAATGCCCACCACGCGGGTGTTCGCCCCCTCCTGCGTCACCATCTGCCGTTCCTGGATGGGGCTGACGCCGTTTTTGGGATAAAAAACCAGGATCCTAGTCCCTTCCACCCCTGAAAATCCCGCCAGCGCGGCCTTCCCCGTATCCCCGGAGGTGGCGGTGAGGATCACGATCTCGTTCTCGACCCGGTTCTTCCTGGCCGCCGTCGTCATCAGATGGGGCAGGATGGAAAGGGCCATGTCCTTAAAGGCGATGGTCCTGCCGTGGAACAGCTCCAGGAACCAGACGCCCTCCGCTTCCGCCAGGGGCGCGATGGAGTCGGTATCGAACGAATCCCCGTATGCTTTTTTGATGCAGCCTTTGAGCTCCTCCTGCGTAAAGTCCGTCAAAAGGAGCTTCATCACCTCATAGGCCGTCTCCTGATAGGTCATCTGCGCGAATTGTTCCGGCGTTTTGTCCAGCGCGGGAAGGCGCTCCGGCACGAACAGCCCTCCGTCTTCCGCCAGCCCCTGCAGAATCGCCCGGGACGCGGTCACCCTCTCTTCGCTTCCCCGCGTGCTTTTGTATAAAATCTCCATCTTCTTCCCTCTTTTTCTTTATGATTCAAACAGATCGAAATTCATTTTATCACAGTGAAGTGCCCGGCACAATACCTTTTCCCACTTTTTGTCCTTATGAGAAAAACTCATGTCCGCCGTAGGCGAATAGCCGGGTCAGATGGGTGTCGAACCAGCGCATGTTCTCCGCATCCGCCGCGCTCCTGGCCGCGAAGTAAAGGGCTCCCCGGGAATTATCTTCCCCCTGCAGGGCACGGCAAACGGCGGAAACGGTCTCCCGGCTGACCGCGCCGGCTTCCACCTCCGACAGGCTCCCGTCCGCTGCGGGGGAAAACTGCGCCACGCCCCCGTCCCTCTGATAGACCACTTCCGTCACCGTATCCGGAAAGTCGTCGCTCTTCACCCGGTTCAAAACCACGTTCGCCACCAGGAGCTTTCCCTCTTCGTCTTCCGATCCCGCCTCCGCTTCCACGATTTTCAAAAGCGTCTCGTAGTCCTCTCCGCTGATTTCATAAATCCGGTCCTTCTCCAGCAGGCTAACGTCGATGACCGGCTGCCTGACGCCGGCGCGCTCCGCCGAAGCGCTCTCCTTTTGCCGTTCGTAATCCAGCAGCGCTTCCACGCTCTCGATGGGTTTTGGGTCAAAGGCGCTGGCGGCCGCGTATTTTTCCAGCTCCACTCCCCGCACGCACAGCCACGCCGCCGCTGCCGTCAGAGAATAGAGCAGCAGACAGAGGGCGCGTTTTTGATCTGTATGCTTCATCGTCCTTCCCTCCGCAAAACCGTTTTCCGCCGGCAGATCGCACCGCCGACTGATATCATTTTATACGGCACGTCCGAAAAAAATTCCGATTTTTTGGACAGGCCCGGAAAAACTGTGATACAATACGGAAAAAATGCAGGAGGCACAGACTTGACGTTTCGATCCCCACAGGCTCCAAAATTCCATCAGAGAACGCTCGCCCTGAGAGCGCTCACCGCCCTGCTTCTCCTCTTTCTGGCCGGTTTTCTGCTCTTCTCTTCCCGCCGCCAGGACGCCGCCGTATCCAGAAGCGGATTTTATTTCGACACGGCCGTCGTTCTCACCGGATACGGGAAACGGGCGGAGACCGCCCTGGACAGGGGGATCGAACTGTGCGAGCGCTATGAAAACCTGCTGAGCCGCACGAAGGAGGGCAGCGATCTCTGGAAGATCAACCACGCCGCCGGACAGGCGGTGGAGGTGGACGAAGAGACGGCGGCGCTCATCTCCCGGGCGCTGGACTATGCCAGCCTCACCGGAGGGCTCATCGATCCCACCATCGCCCCGCTGGAGGATCTCTGGAATTTCACCGGCTCCCCGGCGGGGCCGGTGCCGGAGGATTCCGCCATTTCGGAGCTCCTCGCCCATGTGGATTACACCTCCGTGATCGTGGAGGGCAATACCGTCCGTCTGAAAGATCCGAAGGCGCAGCTGGATCTGGGCTTCATCGCCAAAGGCTATATCGCGGACCGGCTAAAAGAGCTCTTTTTGCAGGAAGGGCTCTCTTCCGCCCTCATCGACCTGGGCGGAAACGTGCTGGCCGTGGGCGCAAAGCCCGGGGCGGACGGATTTTCGGTGGGGATCCGCAGGCCCTTCGGATCCCGCTATGACGCCCTTCGCGTCCTCTCCCTCGACGATCGCTCCCTGGTCTCCTCCGGCACCTACGAACGGGGCTTCGAGGAAAACGGGATCTGGTATCATCACATCCTCAACCCCTTTACCGGCTATCCGGCGAGGACGAACCTGGCTCAGGTGACGATCCTTTCCGACTCCTCCGCGCAGGGGGATGCCCTGAGCACCGCCTGCTTCCTGCTGGGCGCAGATGCCGGGCTGGACCTGATGGAATCCATTCCCGACGCGGAGGCTCTCTTCGTCCTGGAGGACGGGTCCGTTCTTCAGACGGAGGGATTTCCCGCTTCCTGACCGCGCATCCGCCGGATCTTTCTGCCCCGGAAAGAGGAGCCCGTTGTAATGCGCCGCGTCTTCCGCCTTCTTTGGCGCATGGAAAAGCCTCCGCAGGTTATCCCGCGAAGGCCGCTGTTTCAGGTACAACTCCTGTTTTCCGTAAAGCAATTGAATGCACGCATACCATTATGACTTCCTCTGTTCCGCCATGGACCTGCGCCTGCGGCGTCTTTCATGTCCCACATCCGGCTCACGGAAGGGGGATGACGTCGAACTGGTTAAATCCGTCGTAAACGATGGCGGCCGTCGCATTTGCGGTCATCCCCGGCATCCCGGGGACCGTCAGGTTCGGCATCCCCATGACGATGCTTCTGGGATAAAAGGTGGCCGCATCCACTTCCACCACCACGGGGAAGGCGCCCTCCGCTGCAATTCCGGAGGACTCCAGGATCTCCTCGAATTCCGACATGGTGGAGGCGTCCAGCGTGCCAGAAAACCGGTAAACCTGGCCGTCCGCAATCACGGGCGCCCCGGCCGCGCTGATTCCGCTCAGGGTCCAGTCGTTTTCAGCGGAGTTCGTCCGATCCTGAGAGGCCTGCGTCCGGACGACGCTCCACGCTCCCGTGGCCGAATCCTTCTGCCAAGTGGTCAAAACGCCGTTTTCCACCGCCGTATAGCTTTCTTCCGTCGTAGAGGCGGTCAACAGGGAGGCGCCCGCCATCCCGACGGACATGGTCGTAGAGATCACGGAATGGCTGACCGTATCGTTCTCCACCACCTGCCCTGTCATGCTCATGATCGCGGTGCTCTGATTGACCGTATCCAAAACCTGAACGTTTTCCGTAATGGTCTGGCGAACGCTGCTGATATTCCCGCACTGCACGTTCACCACGGCCATCAGCTGATCCGCGGTAAAGGGAGCCACGGTTTCCGCCGCCTGTGCCTTCGCCGGACAACCAAACGCCAGAAGGACCGCGCTCATCCAGACTGCCGCATACTTTCTCATCCGTTTCATTCCGATTCCTCCTCTCCTTTGATTCCCGGGGCAGCGGGCCAGTCGGACGCGCCTGCTCCTCCATTCGGCCGGCGCCCCGGGAGATTTGGCCTGGCGAAAACTCAGACCGGTTTGCCCGCCAGGATTTCCCGATAGTCCTTCAGATTCTTCTGCAAAAGCGCCGGGGTATCCAGATGATAGGGGCATTTGCTGACGCATCTGCCGCAGTGCAGACAGTTCTCGATCCGCATCATCTTCTCCTGCATCTCGGGCGTCAGCTGCGCCGCGGAAGGGGCCCTGCGGATCATCAGCGACATCCTGGCGCAGGCGTTGATCTCGATTCCCGCCGGACAGGGCATGCAGTAGCCGCAGCCCCTGCAGAACTCTCCCTGCAGCTCCTTTCTGTCCTTTTCGATCACGGCCGCGATCTCCGGCGTCATCGCCGGAGGGTTTTCGATATAGGACAAAAACTCTTCCAGCTCCGTTTCCCTCTGGATCCCCCAGATGGGCAGGACATTATCATACTGGGCCATGAAGGCGTAGGCGGCCGCGGAATTGTTGATCAGACCCCCGGACAGCCCCTTCATGGCGATAAATCCCATGCCCGCTTCCCCGCACTTCTGAACCAGATCCAGGTCTTCCCGGCTGGCCAGATAGGAAAACGGGAACTGCAGCGTCTCGTACAGGCCGCTCTCCACCGCCTCCGCGGCCACGGACAGCCTGTGATTCGTGATCCCGATATGGCGGATTTTGCCCTGCGCCTTCGCCTCGATCATGCATTCGTACATCCCGCTTCCGTCCCCGGGTTTCGGGCAGAACTCCGGATTGTGGAACTGATACAGGTCCAGATAATCCGTCTTCAGGTTGGAGAGCGTGGTCTCCAGATCCTTCCAAAAGCCTTCCGGCGTAAAGGAACCCGTCTTGGAAGCGATGAAGATTTTATCCCGCATCCCTTCGAAGGCCAGCCCCAGCTTGTGCTCGCTGTCCGTATAGAGCCGGGCGGTGTCGAAAAAGGTCATTCCTCTCTCATAGGCTCTGCGCAGCAGGCGCACAGCCGTTTCATCGTCCACCCTCTGCACCGGCAGAGCCCCGAAACCGTTTTTATTCGTCACGATCCCCGTTTTTCCAAGCGTAACCGTATCCATATTCTTTTCCCTCTTTTCTCCGACTTAAAACCGTGCCGGGACATCACGCCCGCTTCACGATGACCTTTTTCGGGCATTTCTGTTCACAGGCGCCGCAGCCGGTACATTTCAGCGGATCGATGGCAGCGCAGAAATCCTCTACCTTCACCGCTCCTGCCGGGCAGTTTTTCTGGCAAATGCCGCAGCCGATGCAGCCCGCCGAACAGCCCTTCATGGTCACGGGCCCGCGATCCTTTGAGCTGCAGGCCACCAGATACTGCGCGCCGTAAGGAACCAGCGAAATCAGATGCTTCGGACATACATCCACGCACTTTCTGCAGGCCTTGCAGGCTTCCGGGTCCACCTGCGCCACGCCGTCGGCCACATGGATGGCGTCAAAGGGGCAGACCTTTACGCAGCTTCCGAATCCGAGGCAGCCGTAATCGCAGGTCTTCGCCCCGCCGTTTGGCACGAAGGACAGCATCCTGCAGTCCTCGATTCCCGTATATTCATAATCCGCCGCAGTCTTTTCACAGGTCCCCTGGCAGGCTACGAATGCGACCCTGCGAACGCTGGCCTCTTCTTTCACGCCCATGATGGCCGCGATCTTTCCGGCCACGGCCTCCCCGCCCACGGGACAGGCGTTTGTGGGCGCCCCTCCCCCGACGATGGCCGCCGCCAGATTGGAGCACCCCGCATATCCGCATCCGCCGCAGTTATTCCCGGGAAGCGCTTCCAGCACGGCCTCCTCCCGCTCATCCGTTTCCACTTTAAATTTGATGCCGGCAGCGCCGAGGAAGAGGCCGATGAGCAGCCCCGTCGCTCCGACGACTCCCGTGGCGATCAAGATTCCTGAGAGCATAAGCGCCACCTCCTAAAGCAATCCGGAAAATCCGCAGAACGCGATGGCCATGAGCCCTGCCGTCACCAGGACGATGGGCATGCCGCGGAAGGATTCCGGGATATCGTTATACGCCATTTTTTCGCGGATTCCGGCCAGAATGATGATGGAAACCGTAAAGCCCAGCGCCGTGGCGAAGCCGTTTACCATTCCCGTAAAAACGCCGTACTCCTTCTGCACGTTGGTCAGGGCCACGCCCAGCACGGCGCAGTTGGTGGTGATCAGCGGCAGATAGACGCCCAAGGCTTCATACAGCCCCTTCATAAATTTCTTCAGGAACATCTCCACGAACTGGACCAGGGCTGCGATGACCAGAATGAAAACGATGGTCTGCAGATATTCGATTCCAAGCGGCATCAGGATGAATCGATAGATCACGCCCGCCACCCCGCTGGCCAGCGTGATGACGAAGATGACCGCAGTTCCCATGCCCGCGGCGGTCTCCACCTTTTTGGAGACGCCCAGGAACGGGCAAAGGCCCAGAAACTGGCTCAAAACCACGTTGCTGACAAGGGCAGAACCGATGATCAGCAGCAAAAGATCCCCTATCTGCTCCAACATTTATTTGCCCTCCTCTTTCTTCTTTTCATCCGCAGGCTCTTTGTCCGCGCCATAAAACCGATGACCGCAGCCCGCCTGGGAACATTCCGCGCAGTCCGCACATCCGGACTGAATCCTGCTCATATCCTTTCCTTTCTTCTCCCCGCTCCTGCGGACCCGGTTCTGAATGGCGGTCAGCGCAGCCAGCACGAAGAACGCCCCCGGAGCCATGATGAAGATAGAAAAGGGAACGTAGGAAGCCGGCATGACGCGGAAGCCGAAAATTTCTCCCGCTCCCAGGATTTCCCGGACAGCCCCGATGCAGGTCAGAGCCAGGGAGAACCCCAGACCCATGCCGATCCCGTCGAACAGGGACAAAATGACCGGGTTTTTGGAGGCGTAAGCCTCCGCCCTCCCCAGGATGATGCAGTTCACCACGATCAGCGGGATGTAAATGCCGAGAGAATCGTACAGATCCGGCAAAAATCCCTGCAACAGAAGCTGCATCACCGTCACGAAGGAGGCGATGATCACGATAAAGGCCGGAATCCGCACCTTATCCGGAATGATATTGCGCAGGGCCGAAATGATCATGTTGCTCAGCGCCAGCACCGCCATGGTGGTGAGCCCCATCCCGAAGCCGTTCATGGCCGAGGTGGTCACGGCCAGGGTGGGGCACATGCCCAGCGTCAGGACGAACGTGGGGTTTTCCCGGACGATTCCGTTGATCAGACGTTCTCCGATCCCATTTGTATTACGCATCCTGCTCACCTCCCGCTGTTTCCGTCCGCCCGTCCAGCTCGGACTGGAAATAATACAGACCCGCATTGACTCCTCCGATCACCGCGTCCGTGGTGATGGTCGCTCCGGAAATCGCGTCGATCTGATTGTCCTGTTCCGCTCCCGTTTTCGTGGACTCGAACGGATAGCCGGACGCATTCTGAAACTGCGGAACCAGCACTTCTTCCGCCTGCATCCCCAGGCCGGGCGTCTCCGAAATGGAGAGCAGGGAAATCCCGTTCAGGGAACCGTCGCTGCTGACGCCCATGAGAAACTGAATGTCCCCGCCATAGCCCTCGTGGGTGGTGACGGTGATCACATATCCCAGAACCGCTCCGGATCCATCCAGGGCGGTCTGACAGCCGTCGATGGTCTGCCCCGAATACCCGCCTTCCTTCAGGATATCCTGCGCCCTCTCGCCGTCGAAGCCGGCGGCCGCTTCAAAGGATGCCGCAGCGGAAAACACCTGCCTGCTGGCTTCCTGCATCGCCAGCTCTTCCTGGCGCGCGATGGGGTCCTTGGTGATCTGATAGACCGCGCCGAGAATGAGCCCCGCAATCAGCGTGATGGCGAACAGGATCGCGGTGTCTTTCATCATGCTCTTCATGAACGCTCCCCTCCTTTGCCGAATGCCCTGGGCATCGTATATTTTTCGATCAGGGGCACCAGAAGGTTGCCGAGAATGATCGCGTAGGAAACGCCTTCCGCGCTGGCCCCGAAGATCCGGAAAACGGCGGTCAGAAAGCCCAGGATCACGCCATAGACATACTGCCCCTTTTTCGTGATGGGCCGGGTCACATAATCCGTGGCCATGAAAAACGCCCCCAGCATCAGGCCGCCTCCGGCCAGCTGTGCGGAAATCCAGGACCCGGTTACCGTCCGCCCGCTCAGGGTGGCGAACAGCGCCGCGAACAGGACGAAGGAAACCAGATAGCTGCCCGGCACCTTCAGATCGATGATCCCCGCCAGAATCAGGACGCAGGCCCCGATGACGATGGCGATCATGGAGGTTTCCCCGATGGTCCCCGCCGTGCGGCCGACGATCATATCCATCACGTTCACCCCTTCCCCCGCCTTCAGGCTGGCCAGAGGGGTGGGGCCGGTATAGGCGGCGCACTCGAAATTCGTCATGATGGACGTAAAGGAAATCAGCAGGAAGCACCTTCCCGCCAGGGCCGGATTCATGAAGTTCTGCCCCAGGCCGCCGAACAGCATCTTGACCACCAGGACTGCGAACGCGCTGCCCACCGCGGGAATCCACCAGGGAACGGAAACCGGCAGATTCAGCGCCAGCAAAAGCCCCGTGACCGCGGCGGAGAAATCCCCCACGGTCACCTTCTTTTTACAGATCTTCTCGAACAGAAATTCCGTCAGCACGGCGCTGGCCACGGAAATGGCGATCAGCAGGGCCGCCTTCGCGCCGAAATTGTAAATCCCGAAAAGCGTCGTGGGGAGCAGGGCGACGATCACGGTCAGCATGATCCTGGAGGTCGTGTCTTTGGCCCTGATGTGGGGATTGGAGGATACTTTCATCAAGTCGCTCATTTCTTTCCCTCCTGCTGTTTTTTCTTTTCCGCCAGCACCATCTTCCGGGCGGATTTGATCGCCTGGGTCAGCGGACGCTTCGCGGGGCAGATATAGCTGCAGCAGCCGCACTCGCAGCACTCCAGCCCGTTGTTCTTCTCAAACCGGTCGAAATCGTAGTGGATCGCGCAGTCCGCCAGGAGGCTGGGCACCACGCGGCCGGGACAGACTTCCACGCAGCGGCCGCAGTTGATGCAGGCGGTGGTCTGCGCGGAGGAGACATCGTCGTGGAGCAGGCACAAAAGGGCGGATGCCGTCTTGGTGGTGGGAACGTCCAGATCGAAGATTCCGAAGCCCATCATCGGGCCTCCGGACACGATTTTTTCCGGCTGCCGAACGAAACCACCCGCTTCGTCGATCAGTTCGCGATAATTGGTCCCGATGCGGACGATGAAATTCTGCGGGTCCCTGATCGCGTCCCCCGTGACGGTGACGATCCTGTGCATCAGGGGCCTTCTCTCCCGGATCGCCTGGTCGATGGCCACGATGGTATCCACGTTATCGACGATACATCCCGCATCCGCCGGCAGCATGGAGGAATTGATGGCCCTCCCGGTCACCGCGTAGATCAGGTGGCGCTCCGACCCCTGAGGATACTTGGTCCGAAGGGACGCCACGGAAATGGAGGGCTCCTCTTTCGTCAGCTTCCGGAACAGCGCGATGCAGTCCGGCTTGTTGTCCTCGATGGCCAGAACGCCCTTCGCGTTGGGAAACAGGCGCAGCATCGCCTTCAGGCCGCCGATCAGCCGCTGAGGCTCCTCCATCATCCTCCTGTAATCGGAAGTCAGATACGGCTCGCACTCCGCGCAGTTGGCGATCACATATGTAATCTTCTCCGGCTCTTTGGGAGACAGCTTCACGTGGGTGGGAAATCCCGCGCCCCCCATCCCCACGATGCCCGCTTCCCGGATCAGGGCGATGATCTCCTCCCGCTTGAGCTGCTCCAGCGGCCTGGCGGGAGGATACTGCACCTCTTCGTATAAGCCGTCGTTTTCCACCACGATGCTCATCACATTGTCCCCCGTCACCACGCGCCGGGGCTCGATGGCTTTCACCGTGCCGGAAACGCTTGCAAAGACGGAGGCGGACACAAAGCCGCAGGCTTCCGCGATCTTCTGTCCCGCCAGCACCCGGTCCGCCTTCTGAACGATCGGGACGGCCGGCGCTCCGATATGCTGCGACAGCGGATAAACCAGATCCCCTTTGGGCAGCACTTCCTTTATGGGCTTATCCTTTGACAGGTCTTTTCCGTCGTAGGGATGGATCCCGCCCACAAATGTAAACTTCGCCATTCTCTACCCTTCTTTCCTCATAATCTGAATTGCCGGGTCCAAAGCCCGGCATACGCGAGGCGCGCACAACCCACGCACCTTTCCTTTTCATCATACTATTTTTTTTCACAAATTACTACAGGAAAATCGAAAATTGTGCTATGATAGGAGACATGAAAACGATCGAAAATACCATGGAATACAGTAAAACGAAACATCTTTCCCCGTTTTTTCCCCATCCGGAGGAAGTCCTGTTCTTCGATATCGAGACCACCGGATTCTCCGCCAAAAGCGCCAGCGTCTACCTGATCGGCTGCGCGTTTTATTCCCGGGACGGCTGGAGAATCCGCCAGTATTTCGCGCAGGACCGCACTCAGGAGAAGGAGCTTCTGGAGGCGTTTTGCTCCTTCGCCTCCACCTTTTCCTCCCTGATCCACTTCAACGGAAACGCCTTCGACGTTCCCTTTCTCCAGGAGCGCTGCAAAAAGCACAGGCTTCCGCCCTTTTCCCCCGGCGTTCAGACGGATATTTACAAATGCATCAGCCCGTATAAAAATCTGCTGCGCCTTCCCGGATGCCGGCAAAAGCAGCTGGAAGAGTCCATCGGCCTTTTCCGGGAGGATCCGTTTACGGGAGGACAGCTGATCGAGCTTTACCGCGCGTTTGAGCAGCGGCCGGACGAACGGCTTCTGGAAGTCCTCCTGCTGCACAACCGGGAAGACCTGTCCGGCATGCTCTCCATCTATTCCCTCATGGCTGTGCCGGCCCTGTTTTCGGACGCCCGCTTCACTCCCGTTCAAATGCAGATGCAGAGGGCGGAGGGCGGCGACGAGCTGGCCGTCGTTCTGGACCTTCCCGCCGCCCTTCCGTTCCCCATCGCCTGCCACAGCGGGATTTCGTCCCCCTGGCGGTATTATCTTTCCGGCCGCGATCGCACCGTTCGCCTGAAGGTGCCGGTTCGCTCCGGGGAGCTGAAATATTTTTATCCCGACTATAAAAACTATTCCTATCTGCCGGACGAGGACCGGGCGATCCATAAGTCCGTGGCCGTATACGTGGATAAAGCCCATCGCATGCCCGCCACCGCCGCCACCTGCTATGTGAAGAAGGACGGCAGCTTTCTTCCCTGGCCCGGGACAGCGCCGGAAAACGCGCCCGTGTTCCGGGAGGACTATCGATCGAAAGAACTCTGGATCGAAGCCGGCCCTTCCTTTTTTTCCGATGACGGCCTGAAGGAACTCTGGATCGGCCTCCTCCTGAAAGCGCTGAGCGCCGCGGGAAAACGGAACTGATCCCGCATAAGCAGGAGAAAATGTCAAAATATATTGACATCCTCTCCTGCTTTCGTTATACTTAAGATGTCAAAAATATTTTACATTCTTAACCCACACAATATATGGGAGGTGCGATCGATTATGGATAACGTTATTGTGATTTTGTTTTTAGCCTTTTTTCTCGTGTTAATTGCCCTGGATATCGTCATGCTGATTTCCCTGGTAAAACCCGGAGACGAACGAAAGCAAATGATCGTGCACAGGGCCAGCTCCCTCACCCTGACAGGTACAGTTGGGTCAATGATGATCGGTATCATCGAAAACCTTCTGAAAGGGGAATCGATAGATGTCAATCCCTTCGTTCATCTCGGAACGACCGCCATAATATATTTCGTATCCCTTATATATTACAAAAGGAAGTATGGTGGATAATCATGGAAAATATAATCCGCGAGAGAAGAAAGGAAATGAGGCTTTCTCAGGAAGAACTGGCAAAGAAATGCGGCGTATCCAGACAGACGGTAAATGCGATCGAGAATAACAAATACGATCCGACCCTGGCATTGGCATTTCGCCTGGCAAAAGAATTACGCGTTACCGTTGATATGCTTTTTACGCCAGCGCAAATATAGACAGGATAGGAAAGGAACTTTCCACTTTCCTATTAAAATTAAAAATGGAACCGTATCCGGATTTCATGCCCGGATACGGTTCCCTCCATTTCACTTCTTATTCTTCCGTCTGATCCGCGATCACCTGATCGATATCCACGGAAACCACGTCCGCGTCCTCTACGGGCGCTTCTTTTTTCTCAGGAGTCAGCAGAGCCTTGATGCTCAGGCTGATCTTCTTGTCTTCGGGGTTGAAATCCACCACTTTCGCGGTCACCTCTTCGCCGACCTTCAGGACGTCGGAGGGCTTCTCCACGTGTTCTCTGGAAATCTGAGAAACGTGCAGCAGGGCGTCGATTCCGGGCTCCAGCTCCACGAAAGCGCCGAAGTCGGTCATCCTTGCAACTCTGCCGGTCACCACGTTGCCCACGGCATACTTCTCATCCGCGTTTCTCCAGGGATTGAGCTCTTCGAATTTCAGGCTCAGTGCAATCTTATTGCCGTTGATTTCCTTGATCAGGACTTTCAGCTTCTCGCCTACGCGGAATACCTTCTTAGGATGCTCGATGCGTCCCCAGGACATCTCGGAAATATGGAGCAGGCCGTCAGCGCCGCCCAGATCGATAAATGCGCCGAAGTCGGTCACGTTCTTCACGGTGCCTTCCACGACATCGCCCTCGTGGATCCGTGCGAACAGCGCTTCCTGCATCTCGGCCTTTCTGGCCACGATCAGCTGCTTGCGGTCGCCGATATATCTTCTCCTTCTGGGGTTGTACTCGCTGATCACGAACTCGATCTCCTGATCCGCATATTTGGTCAGGTCCTTCTCATAGGTGTCGGAAACGAGGCTCGCGGGGATGAAGATTCTCACTTCCTCGACGATCACGATCAGGCCGCCGTCCAGAACCTGGGAAACCTTCGCCTTGAGCACCTCGTGGTTGTTGTATGCTTCTTCGATTCTCTTGTTGCCTCTGTCTGCAGCCAGCCTCTTGTAGGTGAGCATCACCTGACCTTCGCCGTCGTTGACTTTCAGCACCTTCACTTCCATCGTGTCACCAGGCTTCACAACGTTTGTCATGTCGATGCTAGAATCGTTGGAGTATTCGTTTCTGGTCAGAATACCGTCGGACTTGTATCCGATGTTCAGTACAACTTCTTCGGGTTTCACATCGATGACTGTACCTTCAACTACCTCTCCTGCATGTATTGTTTTCAGCGATGCCTCCAGCATCTGCTCAAAAGTTAATTCGGACATAATTATGAACCTCCTCGATAATTTTGCTCGGGGTGGAGGCCCCGGCCGTAATACCCACTAGTCGGACAGATTTAGGCAGTTCTAAATGCAAGTCATCCAGTGTCTGTATAAAACAGGTGTTGGCGCATTCCCTGCTGCAGATTTCATACAGCTTCCTGGTGTTGGAACTGCGCTTCCCTCCTATTACTATCATCGCATCAACTTCGGCAGCAATTTCTCTTGCCTCGGTCTGTCGTTCCTCAGTTGCGTTACAGATAGTATTCACAATACTAATATCATAACCTCTTTTTTTAAAAATTTCAACCAGTTCTTGAAATTTATTGTAGTTAAATGTCGTTTGTGACACAATACAGATCGGTTTTCCCATGTCACACTCAATTTTTGACATTTCTTCCTTCGTTTCTGCCACAATCGCCGGCGTAACGGACCATCCCATGATTCCTTCCACTTCCGGATGCCCTGCGTTTCCGATGATCAGGATCTGTTTTCCCTCCGCGCTCTCCTTCTCCACAATGCGGTGGATCCTCTTGACAAAGGGACAGGTGGCGTCCACGCATGCGAGGCCCTGGCGCTCGATCTGCTCGTAGATTTCCCTGGCTACGCCGTGGGAACGGATCACCACCGTGCCCTCCGTCAGCTTCGCCAGCTCTTCCTTCGTTTCGATCACCGATACGCCTTTTTCCTCCAGGTCCTTCACCACCTCCTCGTTGTGGATGATGGGGCCGAAGGTATAGATTTTTTCCCCTTTATCTGCCAGCTCGTAGACCGTATCCACCGCGCGCTTCACGCCGAAGCAAAAGCCGGCGCTTTTGGCCAGTACAACTTCCATTCCTGCCTCCATTCCGAAGCGCCCTCAGGCGCCGATCCCCTTTTCCCTGCAGATCCGGATGATCTCGGCCACCACGCCGTCGATATCCAGCCCGGAGGAATCCACCAAAACCGCATCCTCCGCCTGCCTTAAAGGGGAATTCTCCCGCGTCATGTCCTGATGATCCCGCTTCTCGATGTCCGCTTCGATGGTCTCGAAGTCGCAGTCCTCCCCCTTTGCCTTCAGCTCTTCGTATCTGCGCATCGCCCGCACCCGGCTGGAGGCGGTGAGATAAATCTTTACGGTGGCATCCGGAAGCACGCATGTGCCGATATCCCGGCCGTCCATGATGACGTCGCTGGTTTTGGCCAGCTTCTGCTGCAGCGACACCAGCTTTTTGCGGACCGCCGGATTGGGCGAGCTGGCGGAGGCCATGTTGCCTACCTCTTCCGTCCGGATCAGCCCGTTGACGTTTTCGCCGTCCAGCAGCACAATCTGCTCTCCGTTCTCATAACGGATGGAAATATCCGCTTCCTGGCACTTTTGGGAAATGGCCCGGGCGTCGCCGGCGTTCACTCCGTTCTGAATCAGATAGAGCGCCATGGCCCGGTACATCGCGCCGGTGTCCACATAAATGCAGCCGAGCTGTCCTGCAATTTTCCTGGCGATCGTGCTCTTTCCTGCTCCCGCAGGCCCGTCCACCGCAATACTGTAACTCATCTTTCCTCATTTCCGCGCAGCCGGAATGCAGCCCGGCGCGCACTCTTCCTTCTTATTTTATTTCTCCCTGTTTCCTTCAGAAAACACGGGAAATTGCGGGCGGAATCGACATCCCCGCGCCGCCCGTTCCTTTTCATTGTACCCGAGTTGGGTTCCGGGCGCAATCAGAATTTTTTCGCGGCGCTCTTTCCGGCCAGATGCCCGCTGCTCCAGGCGATCTGCAGATTGAAACCGCCCGTCAGAGCGTCCATATCCAGCATTTCCCCCGCAAAATACAGTCCTTCCACCTTTTTGGATTCCATGGTGGAGGGATTGACTTCCTGGACCCGGATTCCTCCCCCCGTGATAATGGCCTCGGAAAAATCCCGGCTTTTGTTCACGGTGAGCTCCACCCTCTGAATCAGTTCCGCGAACCGGCGGCGTTCCTCCTTCGTGATTTCATTCACCTTCCGTTCCGGCTCCATGCCGGACAGCCCGATCATCACCGGGATCAGCCGGGCCGGGAACAGGCCGTCCAGCGCGTTTTTCAGGCATTTGTTCCGGTTGGCGTCAAAATCCCGGATCAGCCGGTCGTCCAGCTGCTTCGGCGTCAGCGCCGGCTTTAAGTTCAGCAGAATCCTGCACCGGCCAGGCGCTTTATTCTTCTGCTCCAGCTTCCGGAGGGCGGCGCTGTAATAACTGCTGGCGCTCAGCACCAGTGGGCCGCTGATTCCAAAATGGGTGAACAGCATTTCCCCGAATCCGGAGTACAGTTTTTTCCCGTCCAGTTCCAGCGTCAGGGCCACGTTTTTCAGCGCCAGCCCCTGCAGGGAGGAACACCAGCTTTCCGCCGTTTCCAGGGGGACGAGGGCTGGCCGGCAGGGCGTCACCGTATGTCCCAGGCGTTGGGCCATGATCAGCCCCTGACCGTCCGAACCGGTGGTGGGATAGGAAATGCCTCCCGTGGCCAGAATGACCGCGTCGGCCGTCTCCTCTGTGCCGTCTTCCAGCCGCAGCCCCTTAACCCGCGCGCCGTCCTGCCCCTGCCCGGTCAGAATTTCTGCAACCCGCGTCCGCAGGCGGATCCTCACCCCTCCCTCGCGAAGGGCCCGCTCCAGCGCTTTCGTCACATCCGAAGCGTGATCCGAAACCGGGAAAACCCGTTCTCCCCGCTCCGTTTTCAGCGGGCAGCCGTTTTGGCGGAAAAATTCCTGGACGTTCTCCGTATCAAAAGCGGCAAAGGCGCTGTACAAAAATCTGGGGTTGCTGACCACCTGCGAAAAAAAGGCGTCCCTGTCGCAGTCGTTGGTCAGATTGCAGCGTCCCTTGCCGGTAATATAGATCTTCTTTCCGAGCTTCTCGTTTCTCTCATAAAGGGTGACATGGCAGCCACCGTACGACGCGGCGACAGCCGCCATCATCCCCGCGGCGCCGCCGCCCACCACTGCGATCTGCGGTTTCATCATTTCCTCCATTCCGAAGCCTCATAAATCCGGATCCCTGTCCTGATCCCCGAAGGGATGCAGCAGCATGGAATCTTCATTGATAAAATTGATCTCGTCGTTCAGATAAACCTGATAGTTGTTCCAGGCCCCTTCCAGCGCCTCCAGATTTTCCTTTACCTGTCCGGGCCGTTTCAGGCAGAGGGCCACCACCAGCGCGTTGATCACGGAAAGGGGGGCCACCAGGGAATCCACGATGGACACCGTATCGCTCCTGGCCAGCAGGTTGCAGGAAGAATACAGGTTCATGGGCGAATGCACGCTGTCGGTCACGGTCACCACCTTTGCGTTCCGGTCGTTGGCGAATTCCATCGCCTTGAGGGTGCGCATGGAATAGCGCGGGAAGCTGATCCCCACGATGCAGTCCTCTTCGTTGATCCGGATCATCTGCTCGAACACCTCGCTGACGCTGGTGGTTTTGAGCTGTACGACGTTCCCCCGGATCATATTCAGATAGAAACTCAAAAATCCCGCCAGCGGTTCGCAGCTGCGGATTCCCAGCACATATACCGTTCTGGCGTTCAAAATCAGGTCCACCGCCGTCACGAACGCCGCCGGATCCAGATGATCGATGGTATGGCGGATCTTTTCGATGTCGGAGGAGAGAACGGAGGTCAGAATTTCGGACTGGGTGCTGCCCGCGTAGCGGACATCCATGCGGTCCACCGCGTTCAGCTTTCCTTTCACCCAGGCCGCCAGCGCTTCCTGCATCTGCGGATAGCCCCCGTATCCCAGCCCGGACGCGAAACGGACCACGGTGGATTCGCTGATGGACAGCGCTTCCCCCAGCTTCGCCGCCGTCATGAACACCGCCTGATCGTAATGGTCCAGAATATAGGCGGCAATCGCCTTATGCCCCTTGCTCATCCCGGAATACTTCTCGTTGATCCGGGAAACGATGTCGTTCCTGTTCTCCATAACCCCTGCTCCCCGCCGACTCTGCGTACGGGCCCTCTCTGTAAGCTTCATTTTACCCGATTCCGGCGTTTGGTGTCAACAAGGCAGCAACGAGCGCCTCTCAACCTTTCTACCAGAACTCCCAGCGCCAGGCAATCGAACAGAAAGAATCCGTAATCCGGCCCCCAGAAAGGCAGCCCGATCCCCGTAGGCCAAACCAGTCCGAGGTTCATGCACAGGGAATAGAAAAAGCGGAACAGATACAGCCCCAAAAACACGCCGGCAGCCCTGCGATCCGGATCAGAAAGGATTTTCCGGTCCATCCTGCGAAACTGATGCCAAAACAGGCAGATCAGAACGAGGCTCAAAAGAAAACCTCCTGCACCCCAAAAATAGGACCAGAAATAGAGCGGGTCGATCGTACCAGTAAGGACAGCACTCAAAGGTTTCTGCGGCAAAAGCCCCATTTCCGTTATTCGTTCCGCTGCATCTGCCTGATTTTGAAGAAGGATGTGATCCTTCCACAAAAACAGCCTGGCCTTCAGGCGTTGAACCTGATATTGTTTTCCGGACAACGCGATAGCCGCTGCCGGAAGCGAAAGGGAAACCAGAAAAATGATTCCGCTGCGGACGATCAGTTTCTGTACCCCCCTTTTACGAATTGCCAGAACTGCGAAGAGGTAGCCCAGCGCCAGAAATACAAAAGCCGACTTCTGAGGGTTCAAAACGGCAAAAAACAGCGAAGACGCAAGAAAACATTCCAGGCAGCGCTTTCTCAGACGATTCATACGGTCATACTCCGGAAGGAGATGGGTCCCCAGAATCAGATAGAGAAAAACGAACAGAACTTTGAAATCATAGCGCAGAATTCCGTCCCGATTCAGGAAAAACGCGGTCAGCAAAGCATCCGAAAACAGCGCAAAAAGGAAAAATCGAAGCGTTTTTTTCATGGAATACACGTTTCGATGACAAATCGGAAGGATGAAGAAGACTGTTCCAATCAGGAAAAGAAGACAAAAGATACCTCCCTGCGAAACCTGCCCCTGACAGTTTTCCGTCCAGTCGTCAAAATGGTTGGCGACCAGGATGGCAAGCCCTCCGCAGGCCGTACACGCCAGGACGATACCGGTCAAAACGTTCGGCAACCTTTTGTTTTTCTTCTTTGCGGCTTTCCACTCCCTCCGGATCCTCGCCGGATCCCCCAGATCAGCCATGGCCTTCTGCGCAGCCTCCTCTTCCTCCATTCCCTTTTCCAGACATTCCTCATAAAGGTCCATGAGATGGGCTTTCAGTTCTTCGTAAAGCTCCCTTTCTTCGCGGAAAAGCCCGTATCCCCAAAGCCCTTTCTTTAAAAAATCGCGAAACCTGTCTTCCTGATTCATCAGTTCTCCTCCAGTACCCGATTAACGCCGCCGACGAACAGGTTCCATTCCCGGATTTTCTCTTCCAGAAGCCCTTTTCCCTTCTGCGTCAGACGATAATATTTTCTCTTTCGTTTCGAAACCGTATCTTCCCAATAGGAAACGATATACTCTTCCTCCTCCAGGAAATGCAGGATCGGATATAAGGATCCCTGCCCCATGCAGAAAAGCCCCTGCGAAATCGCAGCCAGCTTTTTTACCAGCTCATATCCATACAGGTCCCCCGATGCCAGCAGTTTCAGGATCATCATTTCCGTACTTCCCTTGAGCAGCTCGCTGTTGATCTTTTTCATTTTTCCTCCATATGTCATAATACGATATATCTAATTATCTATCATAAATTCTCCTATTGGTCAAGAATTTTATCCCCGAACAGAAAAATCTGCCGTAACGCCCGTATACAAAGGCGCTGCGGCAGAACTAACTTTCTCACCCCGCACAGATATTGACCGCAGAAGTCATTCCAAAATCCAGGATTTCCCTGCAGACACAGGAGACCGGGCGGCGGAAAACCGGGCCGTCCACCACGAGGGTATGGTATTCTCCGTTCTCCCCGCATATGTCGATCCCCCGGTTCTTCATCTCCGCCACCAGCTCGCGGCTGAGCGGTTTTCCCAGATATTCCTTCGGCAGGACCCTGTTATCCACGCATTTGATCAGGCACCGGTAACCCAGGGAAAGGATCTCATCCGTGTTTTCTTCCCGGTCGCGCTGCCACAGGGGATGAACGCATTCCAGCCCCGCGGCTTCGCATCGCTTTCGGCACCAGAGCAAATGGCCTTCGATGTCGATATCGCCGAAGGCGCAGGCTTCTGCCCCCCGCTCTTTCGCCCTTTCGAGCCCTTCTTCCATCTTTTCATCGTAGTCGTTCCCTGCGGACTGACACAAAATCAGAGGGATCCCCAGCGAATCCGAAATTTCCCGCAGCAGCTCCGGATCCACCCCATGAAACCAGGAACGCTGCAGTTCCCGGTTCACCATCACAAGAAGCCCTACGGGCTCATGGCCCGCTTCCAGCATTTTATGCAACGCCAGGATACTGTCCTTCCCGCCGCTGTAAGACAAAACAAATTTCATCCATCTTCCCTTTCAAAAAACGCTTCCCGTCCCGTCAAAAACCCCTTCCGGCGAACAGATGCGAAATCTGTCCGCCCGGAAGGGGTTCGCTTTTCCTGTGACGGGAATCTTTTTCAGTTGCAGAATCCGTACGCGGCCCTTAAGCCGGATAAGCCCCGTTCTTCGTGTCCGCCTGGGCCATATCCACCTTTTCCTGCTGGGCCTGACGATATTTGAAGAAATCCGTGGCCACCTGAGGGAACAGCGCATAGGAGAGGACGTCCTCATCCTGCTGCTTCCACTGCTTCATCTCCGACTCGATCTTCTCCAGCTCGTTGGGGATCAGATCCGCGGGACGGCAGGTGATCACTTCCGCATCGCCGATGACCTTCTTCTGAACTTCCGCATCGAACGGCTTGACGGTGCAGCCGTATTTGCCGGAGAGCAGGTCCTTGGTCTCTCCCGTGGCAACCTTGTAGCGTTCGCCCATCAGCACGTTGAGAACCGCCTGCGTGCCGACAATCTGGGAAGAAGGGGTAACCAGCGGGGGTTCGCCGAAGTCCTTGCGGACTCTGGGGATTTCCTGGAGCACATCGTCGTATTTGTCGCTGGCGTTCTGCTCTTTGAGCTGGCTCACCATGTTGGAGAGCATCCCGCCGGGCACCTGATACAGCAGGGTCTTGATGTTGACGCCCAGCACCTTCGGATCCATCAGTCCGGACTTTAAGCACTCCTCCCTGTAGGGGCGGAAGTAGTCCGCGATCTCCGCCAGAAGGTTCTGGTCGTATCCGGTATCGTAAGGGGTGCCCCTGAAGGTCTCCACCATCACCTCGGTGGCGGGCTGGGAAGTTCCCATGGAGAACGGGGAAATCGCGCAGTCGATCACGTCCACGCCGGCCTCTACGGCCTTTAAGTAGGTCATGCTGGCGACGCCGGAAGTATAGTGGGTGTGCAGCTGGATCGGGAGCTTCGTGGCGCTCTTCATCGCCGAGATCAGCTTCGTGGCCTCATAGGGCACCAGCAGGCCCGCCATATCCTTAATGCAGATGGAATCCGCTCCCATCTCCTCGATCTGTTTCGCAACGCTCATCCAGTAGTCCAGCGTGTAGGCGTCGCCCAGCGTATAGGAAAGGGCGATCTGCGCATGGCCGCCTTCCCTGTTGCAGGCCTTCACGGCGCATTCCAGGTTGCGCAGGTCGTTTAAGCAGTCGAAAATACGGATGATGTCGATGCCGTTGGCGATGGACTTCTGTACGAAGTATTCCACCACGTCGTCCGCATAGTGGCGATAGCCCAGGATGTTCTGGCCGCGGAACAGCATCTGCAGCTTCGTGTTCTTAAATCCGTCCCTTAACCGGCGCAGTCTGTCCCAGGGATCTTCCTTCAGGAAACGCAGGGAAGCGTCGAACGTCGCGCCGCCCCAGCACTCTACGGAATGATATCCCACCTTATCCATCTTTTCCACGATCGGAAGCATCAGTTCGGTGGGCATTCTGGTAGCGATCAGGGACTGATGCGCATCCCGGAGAACTGTTTCCGTAATTTTAATCGGTTTTTGTTCAGGCATTCTGTTATCCTCCATGAAATAAATCTGAAATTACCGAATATCCTTATCGGCGCATTCATCAGAATACGCCGAAGATCGCCATAAAGGTTCCGGCTACGACAGCTGTGCCGATAACGCCGGCCACGTTGGGCCCCATGGCGTGCATCAGCAAAAAGTTGGTGGGATCCGCCTGGGCGCCGACCTTCTGGGAAACCCGGGCGGCCATCGGAACGGCGGATACGCCCGCGGAACCGATCAGCGGATTGACCTTGCCGCCGGAAGCGATGCACATCAGCTTGCCGAACAGGACGCCTGCCGCCGTGCCGAAAGCGAATGCGATCAGGCCCAGCACCACGATTTTAATCGTATCCAGGTTCAGGAACGCTTCCGCGCTGGTGGTAGCGCCAACGGAAGTTCCCAGCAGGATCACGACGATATACATCAGCGCGTTGGACGCAGTATCCGCAAGCTGTCTGACCACGCCGCACTCCCGGAACAGATTGCCCAGCATCAGCATGCCGACCAGGGGAGCCGTGGTGGGAAGGATCATACAAACCACCACCGTAACGATGATGGGGAACAGGATCCTCTCCAGTTTGGAAACGGGACGCAGCTGCTCCATCTTGATCTTTCTTTCCTCTTCCGTGGTCAGAAGCTTCATGATGGGAGGCTGGATGATGGGCACCAGCGACATGTAGGAATAGGCAGCCACGGCGATCGGTCCCAGCAGCGAAGTCTGCCCCAGCTTTCCGCAGAGGAAAATGGAAGTCGGTCCGTCCGCGCCGCCGATGATGGAGATCGCGGCCGCCGCCTTGTCGTTGAAGCCCATGGCGATGGCTCCGAAATAGGCGGCGAAAATGCCGAACTGCGCGGCCGCGCCCAGGAGGAAACTCTTGGGGTTCGCGATCAGCGGGCCGAAGTCGGTCATCGCCCCGACGCCCATGAAGATCAGGGACGGCAGGATCGACCATTCATCCAGAACATAGAAATAGTACAGCAGGCCGCCGGTTCCGTTGGAAGCGTCCTCCGGACGGATCATGATATCCGGATAGATGTTCACCAGCAGCATGCCAAAAGCGATTGGAACAAGCAGCAGCGGCTCGAATCCCTTGGCGATCGCCAGATACAGGAATACGCAGGCCACCACAATCATCAGCACATTTCCCCAGGTGATGTTTAAAAATGCCGTCTGATGAATCAGGTTGTCCAATGTAGTCATTATATAAGACATTTTGTTGACCTCCTGTGTTTGTACTCAGAGCCCGGCAAAAATCCGGTCCCCGATCAGTTTAATGTCGCCAGCAATGCGCCCGCCTCAACCGAGTCGCCGACCGCAACATCAATGCTCGCCACAGTTCCGTCCTGAGGTGCTACTACAGGGATTTCCATCTTCATCGCTTCGATGGTCACAACGGGATCGCCGGCCTTCACCGCCTGGCCCACAGCCGCGTCGATGCCGAATACCTTACCGGCAGCGCCGGCCTCCACTCGGATGCTGCCCGCCGCGCCGGATGCTGCAGGCTTCGCCGGAGCCGGTTTGGGCGCCGGAGCCGCTGCGGGGGCCGGGGCCGGAGCCGCCGGTCTGGGAGCGGCCTTGGGCGCTGCCACGGGAGCCGCTGCGGACGTTCCTTCTTCCACTGTCACATCATATACGTTGCCGTTTACGGTAATGGTATAGGTTTTCATTCTAAATTCCTCCTGTAAAGTAATGTCCTTTTCGGGCTTAAATTTTCATTGAATTCATCGAGCGTTCCGGCTTCCTGTCAGGCGTTTTTCCATCTTCCGCCCCTGCGCCGGATGCTTCTGACCACGAATCCTTCCGGAGATGTGCCCTCGCTGGCCGCGATGGCCGCCGCGATCACAGCAACCAGCTCGCCGTCGTCCGGCTGCGCCTCAGCCTGCAGCGCGGGCGCCGGAGCGGGTGCAGCTGCCGGAACGGGCGCCGGAACCGGTTTGGGCGCGGGCTCCTTCTTCTCCTTTTTCTTCCTGCCGGAGAATTTCTCCTGAATGGCCGGAATGTAGCGGAACGCGCTGATCACCAGGCTGATCAGAATCAGGACGATGAAGACGGTTCCCATTCCCAGCAGCGTATTGAGCGCCGCGTTGGTCATCAGCTCGCCCATGGTAAGCGATACGTTGGTGGTAATGCTGGTCAGATTGCCCTGGCTGTCCAGAACGATGGTCACCACCGCATCGTGATCCGTTCCGTCGATGGTAGCGTCGATGGTCACGGAATCCTCATCCCAGGTCATGGTGTGTTCTTTGACCCCCTGATAGGTCCCCAGATCCGGCGCCGCGGATTCCCAGCTGGTCAGCGCTGCGCTCAGCACCGCATCGGAAGCGTACTGATCCGTCAGGCCGGCGACGACGATCTGATCGATCGCGTCGATGACCTGCTGCGCGTATGCCAGCGCGCTCTCATCGTCGATCTGCAGCGGATTGGGCGTCGCCGCATCCTCCTGATTCCCGGTGCACGCCGTCGTTCCCAGCAGACAGGTCAACATACCTAATACTATCAGAAATTTTTTCATATTAAGCAGCTCCCTTTCTTATACTGTGCCGTGTTTCTTCGCCGGACGGTCTTCCCTCTTCGTAAACAGCATTTCGAACGCGCCGATGACATACTTTCTCGTATCGGCCGCTTCGATGATCTGATCCACATATCCTCTTCTCGCCGCGCTCTCCGCGCTGGTCTGACCCGCCTCGTATTCCTTCGCGCAGGCGTCGATGGCCGCGCTGTCCTGCCCGTCGCAGATGATTTTGGCGGCCAGCTTCGCGTCCATGGTGCCGATCTTCGCATCCGGCCACGCGTAGGTGATGTCCGCTCCCGTCGCTTTGGAGTTCATCACGTTGTATGCGCTGCCATAGGCTTTGCCCACCACCACGTTCACCTTCGGAACCGTGGCGCTGGCGAACGCGTAGGTCAGCTTCGCCGCCGCTTTGGCGATTCTCTTTTCGGAACATTTCGTCGCCGCAAAGCCGGCCGCGTTGGTCAGGGACAGAACCGGGATGCCGAAGGCGTCGCAGAAGTTCACGAAACCGGCCGCTTTCTCGCAGCCTCTGACGGAGAGCGCCGCATCGAAGGTCTCAGCAACCTTTCCTTCCTCATCCAGCACTTCGCTGCGGTTCGCCACCGCGCCCACCGTCATACCGTTTAAGCGCATAAAGCCGGTCACCATATCCTTCGCCCAGGAAGCTTTCACTTCGAAGAAGCGCTGATCGTCCGCGATCAGGGAAAGGGCTACACCGGTATCCCCCGCGCAGGCGGAGAGCTCTTCGCTGGCCCGGTTCAGATCGTCCGTGCACTCTTCGTACGCGTCGTTGTCCTCGTTGTTGGAGGGGAGCATGCAGATCAGCTCGCGGATCCCGGAAAGGATCTGCTCTTCATCGCCCACCACGTCGACGATTCCGGCCTCTTCGCTCTGGAAGGCCGCTGCGGAGGTATCGCATTTGCCGGTATGGTTGCCCGCCAGGGCGTTGGGAGAATTGACGAACAGCTTCGCCCTGCTCCCTTCCATAAAGGTGAAGTCTGTCAGCGCAGGGATCAGAGCAAGACCGCCGCCGCAGCTGCCGAACACCGCCGTAATCTGAGGGATCACGCCGGACGCCAGGGACTGTTTTAAGTAAATTTCGCCGAACGCGTTCAGGGCGTCCGCAGCCTCCTGCAGACGGAATCCTGCGGAATCGATCAGGCCGATTACCGGCGCGCCGGTCTTCATCGCCAGATTGTACAGGTTCACGATCTTTTTGGCGTGCATCTCACCGATGCTGCCGCCCAAAACGGAAGCGTCCTGGCTGTAAACATACACGAGATTCCCGTCGATCAGCCCATAACCCGTGATCACGCCGTCGGAAGGTGTCTCAGTCTGTTTCAGGTTGAAGTCGGTGGCTCTGGCTGTAACCTTCGCGCCGATTTCAACGAAGCTGTTGTCGTCGAGTAAAGCTGTTATTCTTTGACTCGCTTGTGAAGTGTTGCTCATTTTTCAGCCCTCCATGTTATATTTGGATAAAATAAATAAATCCGATTGACGAATTAGCGCAAAAATAAGCATAATAGCACAATTTTCGCCGTATATCCGTACTTTAGTAGTATACCACGAAAACGTGAGGGCCGCCAGATATAAAAATGAAATAAAATGACCAATTTATTCGTTCTGTATCGTCTTTTTTAGACATTTTTTACAACAGCAGCGCCTGCAGCACCTTCCGGATACAGTAAGGATAGGTGATTTCCGGCACGGTTTCCCCGGCTTTTACCGGTATAAACGCATAAAGCTCGCCGTTGACCAGATAGGACTGTTTTCCCACCTCGTCCCCCCGCTCCACCGGCGCTTCCAGGCTGTCCGGAAGGGACCATTCCACCTCCACTTCGTCCTCCGGCCCCAGCAAGAGCTCGATCTTTTCCGGTTCCGCCGTCAGGGATACCGTCTCCTTTTGCCCGTTTAAAACCGGCACCGGCTCCAGCTCCCTTCCCTCATAAATGTCGTACGTTTCGTAGTTTTCCAGGCCGTATTCCATCAGGATCCTGGCGTCGTGCCACTTCCAGGTTTTGTTGTTGGGCCAGCCGCAGGCCAGAAGCGCGACGGAAAACGTCTTCCCGTCCCTGGACAGCGCCCCCACATAGCAGTAGCCCGCCTTTCCGGTAAATCCGGTCTTCCCCGACAGAGCCCCGTCCATCATCTGCAGAAACGCGTTATGATTGGCGCAGGAAATGCTCCTGTCTCCCGCCGCATATTCCCCTCCTTCGGTTTTCCGATAATCGCCGAAGGTATGGGACTGGGTGCGGGTCACTTCCAGAAAGGCTTCCTTCGCGGGGGAATCCGTGACGCAGTAGCTCATGATCAGCGCCAGGTCCCGGGCCGTGGTGGAATGTGACCTTTCCGCAGTCCGCCCCTCATATTCGACAGTCAGCGTGGCGTCCAGGCCGTTTGGCGTCACGAAAAACGTATCCTCACAGCCCAGCTGGGCGGCCTTTTCGTTCATTTTTCCGGTAAAGGCCAGCACGGCCCGCCGGCTCTCCTCCTCCGAGTGGGAACCGATATCCTCCGAGAGCCCCGCCCACTTGCTCCCGTAGTACTCCGCGATGATCACCGCAGCATCGTTGTAGGATTCCAGCATCAGGGCGTAGAGCAGATCCCCGATCCGATAGACCTCCCCCTTTTTCGCTCCCATCCGGACTTCCGGCTGTCTGGCGGCATAGGAAGAGACGGCCGCCAGATCGGAGCCGTTTCCCAGCTCCAGCGTCAGAATACAGGTCATGATCTTCGTCGTGCTGGCCATGGGCATCACGTCGTCCCCGTTTTTCTGCAATAAAACACGCCCGTTTTCCGCATCCATCAGGACAGCGGACTGGGCGTAAAGCTGACTGGTTGTACTCGATTTTTCTTCTTTTCTCTCGTCCGCGGCCCACACATTTCCGGCCGCCTGTCCCCGCGCGCCCGGCGCGCCGGACAGACAGAGCGCCGCCGTCAGGGTTCCCGCCAGAAAGCGCGCCCCCGAACGCAAAAGCTTCCTTCCGGCCGCCCGCAGCTTTCCCGCATCCATCCTCCTTTTCTCCATCTGTCAGCCTCGCTTTCATCCTGTCACCGTTACTACAATATATATGGGACGCCAGAGAGGATCATTCCCGAAAAAGGGCCTTCCGCAGACGGGAAAATATCCGCCGGACAGGCATCCTGTTCGGGCTCCGGCCGGCACAGCCGGCGAGTGCGCCCTCACAGGAACCCGGCCGGCGGATAAACTTCCCTTCCGCAGCGGAAGGCCTTTTTACTCAGAGTTACGCTCTCAGGTTTCCAGCCGGAGCGTCGCTTCCTGCTCCGCCTGCTCCCGGAACTCCTCCACTTCCACGGGAGTCAGTTCCGGCAGATCTTCCAGGGAACTGACTCCGAAGGTCCGCAGGAACTGCTCCGTGGTGCCGAACAGCAGCGGACGCCCCGGCGCGTCCAGCCTTCCCAGCTCCATCACCAGGTCGAATTCCACCAGCCGGTTGATGGCGTGGTCGCAGTTCACCCCGCGGATCCGCTCCACGTCCAGCTTCGTCACCGGCTGCTTATAGGCGATGATGGACAGCGTTTCCAGCAGCGTATCGGAGAGCGAATATTTCCGCGGCGTTCTGGCAATTCTGATCAGGTATTCGTACATCTCCGGCCGGGTGCACATCTGCCAGGACTGATCCAGGCACAAAAGGGTGACCCCGCGGCCCTCTTCCTTCCACCGCTCCTTCATCCCCTCCAGGATCTTCCTGGTCTTCTCCCGGCTCTCCCCCACGATCTCCGAAAGCCGCTTTTCTTCCACGGCCTCTCCCACCGCAAAAAGGACGGCCTCCAGCGCCGCTTCCTGTTCTCTCAACTCCATTTTACTGTTCCTCCCTGGAAATCACCGTGATCTCGTCGTCGATGGACTCCTGTTCCACCGTCACCTTCCCCACCTTCATCAGCTCCAGAATGACCAGAAACGTCACGATGACCTCCATCTTGCTGTGCTGTTTCTCCAGAAGAGCACGAAAGGAAAAACGCCGGTGCCCGCGCAGGAATTCCTCCACGTATCCCGCCTTCTCTTCCATGTTCACCTCGTCCTTTTCGATCTTTCCGAACCGGCTTCTGACGGGGTCCACCCGGTCCTCCTGACGCCGCATCACGTTTTTGAAAATCTCGTTCAGCTTCGCCAGCGTCAGATCCCCGATGAGCTCTTCATAGTTGACGGGCGGCCGGAACGCCTCCACCTCGGGGGGCATCGTGGCGCTCTTATAGTAGTATTTTCCCGCTCCGTCCTGCATGTCCTTCAATTCGTAGGACATGTACTTGTACATCTTATATTCCAGCAGCTTCTGCACCAACCCGGCCCTGGGGTCTTCCTCCTCCCCCTCTTGTGTCTCTTCCCGGGGCAGGAGCATCCTGCATTTGATTTCCAGCAGCGTGGCGGCCATGACCAGAAACTCGCTCATCACGTTCATGTCTTCCGTTTCCATCTGCCGGATATAATCCAGATATTGCTCCGTAATTTCCGAAATGGGGATATCGTAAATATCGATCTTATTCTTTTCGATCAAATGCAAAAGAAGGTCCAGCGGGCCCTCGAATGCTTCCAGTTTCACTTCCAGCGACATCGTTTTCTTCCCTCAACGCTCAAGTCCTTTGTCCATCTTCCGGAAGGAGTTCCACCGCTACCAGCTCCGCCGGATTGAAGATCCGGATCGGAATCGTATGGCTTCCCAGCCCCCGGCTCACGATCATGCGCTTCTCCCCCAGCTCAAATTCCCCTCCGTCGTATTTGGGGAACAGGGTCAGGGATGTGGAGAGCACGCCGCCCAGCCAGGGCAGGCGCATGATCCCCCCGTGGACGTGGCCGGAAAGGGTCAGATCCGCCCCCCAGGCCGCGTAGGCCTCAAACCAGGCGGGATTGTGCGCCAGCAGAATCCGGTATTCCCCTCCGTCGGCCGTTCCCAGCATCCCATCCAGTTCTTCCTTCCCGGGGGAACGCCGCCCCAGCTTGCGGTAAAAGCGCATCGGAAGATCCAGCCCGTAAATCCGGATCCCCTCCGCCGGCAAAAGGACGCTTTCGTTTTCCAGAAGGCGCACGCCGCACGCCTTTAAAACCCCCCGGTATTCCTCCCCCATCGGGCCGAATTTCTCCGGATCGTGGTAGATCCGGTATTCGTGGTTCCCGTTGGCGTAGTAAATGGGGTATCGTTTCGCAAGGCTTCTGACCAGCTCCTCGGCCGGTTCCATGGACTGTTCCGGCACGGAGGTCATCAGGTCCCCCGCCGACAGGATGAAATCCGGCCGTTCTGCCTCGATGGCCGCCAGAAGCTTTTCGTTGTGCGGCCCGTATTTCCGGTTATGCAGATCCGCCAGAAGCACGAACTTCACCCTTTTTTTGATCTTCGGATTTTTGACCCGGTAGGTCACCCCGATAAAGCGGGTGCTGTCACAGACAGCCACCGCCAGCATGCACAGGCATAAAAAGCCCGCTACCGCTCCCAATTTCACAATCATCCGTTCACTCCCGCGCATTTTGCCCTATTGTATCACAAAAGGGCGGATTATAAAAGGAAATATCCGAGGATTTTCCCCACGTAATCGCGGTACACCGCCTTTTTCACGCTGGCCGCAAACAGGATGGGAACCGTCCCGATGGTCTCCCCGTTTAAGGTATAGCGGGCCTCCCCGGCCTGCTGCCCGGCCTTCACCGGCGCCGCAACGTCCTCCGGCAGATCCAGGTTTTTCTGGATCATTTCCAGATCGTGCCCTTCCACATCCAGATAGGAAAAGCTGGAATCATAGGCCAGGGGGACGGTTTCTTCCACCCCTCCGCGCACCTTCAGATCCGGGATTTTATCCTGATTTTCATCCCGGTACAGGGCGCTGACGCTGTACCCGTAGTTGAGCAGGGCCGCCGCGTCCTCGAACCTGGATTTGGAGTCCGGCGCCGTCATCACCACGGCGATCAGCTCCATGTCGTCCCGTTTCGCGGTGGCGGACAGGCAGTATTTCGCCTTGCTGGTGGATCCGGTTTTCAGCCCGGTGGCCCACTGATACTGCTTGAGCAGCTTGTTGGTGGAGGAAAGGGTGAACGTCGAACTTCCCCGGGCGGTGGTGTGGGTGATGTCCTCCATCCAGATCCCCGTATAGCGGTAGACGTCCGGATGGTTGCGCACCAGCTCGCGGCTCATGATCGCCACATCCCGGGCGCTGGTGTGATGTTCCTCCGAATCCGTCAGGCCGCAGCAGTCCACGAAATGCGTGTTGGTCATGGACAGCTCCTGAGCCCGCCGGTTCATGCGGGCCACAAACTCCTCCTCGCTCCCGGCGATGTGCTCCGCCATGGCCACGGCCGCGTCGTTCCCGCTGGCCACCGCGATACATTTGATCAGCGTATCCACGGTCTGCAGTTCTCCGGCTTCCAGAAAAACCTGGGATCCACCCATGGACTGGGCCCTTTCGCTGGTGATCACCTCGTCCTCAAGTTTGATATCCCCTCTGTCGAGAGCTTCGAAAATCAAAAGCAGCGTCATGATCTTTGTGATGCTGGCCGGAGCGCAGACCTGATCCGCGTTCTGTTCGTAAATGACCTTGCCGGTGGACGCTTCCAATAAAATAGCAGAAGGGGCTGAAATGACAACCGCCCCTTCTGCTGCACAAACGCTTCGCACCGGCGCAAAAACCAGCACAAGAATCAGTTCAACCGACAGAAGCAGCGCGATGGTACGCTTTTTGCATGACCCGTTCATATGATGCACTCCATCTTCAGATTGCTATAGTTATTCTTATGTCGGTTTCCCCGGATTATTCCTCTTTCAGATGCCTCAGCCCGGTCACTGCCCTGCAGCGGCGCTCATGGCCGCCACCTGGGCCACCGTCTCAGGAGCCACCACTTCTCCCGTCGTGGTATCCACCGTCACTCCCGTAACGGGATCCGTCACCCAGGCCGTGGGATTCAACACCGGCACCGCCGTAGCGATTCCGTTGGCGTCAAAGGTATACAGCGCGCCGTCCACCGTCAGGGTAGCGTTGACCGCCATGCTGCCGTCCGCCTGGAAGTAACGCATGCCGGAAGCGTCCGTATACCAGCCGTACTGCATCGTGCCGTCCGCTCCGAACAGATAGGTGAGGCCGCCGATGGGCACGAGGCCGGTTGCCATGATCCCGGTCGCGTCGAAGAAATATTTCTGGCCGTTGACCGTCACCAGCTCGTTGGCCGCCATGCTGCCGTCCTCTTTGAAGTAGCGGGTGCCCGCGGCGGCGTCCGTATAAAAGCCGTACTGCATCGCCCCGTCCGCTCCGAACAGATAGATCTTGCCGTCCAGCGGGATCATCCCCCTCTGCATCAGGCCGTTGGCCGCGAAATAATACTTTTTGCCGCCGATTTCCACCAGGTCTTTCAGCATATGGCCGTCTTTGGTGTCCATATAAAACATATTCACGCCGTCGCCCAGCCAGCCCTGCTTGTAGAGGGTGCCGTCCGCATTCATGAAATAGGTCTTCCCGTTATCCTCCACGAAGCCGAACTGCATCCGGTAGTTTCTGTAATAATAGCGGTTGCCCCCGCGGTCCACGAAGCCGTTGGCCACGATCAGGTTGGAATAGTCCTTGAACTGATAGTTCAGATCCACCCTGCCGTCGATCCCCGGAACCGTACCGCTGCTGGTAAACTGCCAGAAGGCCGGATTCGGATATTCGCACACCGTATTGTACTGGGCGATCCATTTATCGTAAGGAGTGGCCGCGATCTTGCCGGTCATCCAGTTTTTGCTGGAGTAGACCATGGGATAGTAGCCCGCGCTCTGGACGGTGCTGCAGAACGCTACCGCCAGGGAAGCCAGCTGCTCCGGCGTCATGTTCTTATGTACGGAATCCTCCAGATCGAACACCACGGGATAGCTCACCGTATAGGGCTCCAGCGCCGCGATGGCGAACTGCGCTTCCGTGATGGCTCCCTCCACCGTGGTGGCGTAGGAATAGATATAGGCTCCCACCTTCAGCCCCGCCGCATTGGCTCCGGCCATGTTGGCCGCGTAGTACGGATCCAGCCCGCTCTTGGCGCTGCCGATCTTGATGAACGCGAAGGAATATCCCGCGTTTTTCACCGCGCTCCAGTTCACAGCCCCCTGATATTTGGACACATCGATTCCCTTTGCGATGGTGTTCGCCGCCTCCGCCCGGACGGGCGTCCCCAGGAAGGACCCTGCCGCTACTGCCACAGCCAGCAGAAGCCCCATCATACGTTTTCTCAGCTTCATCCTGTTCCTCCTTCTGGTAATTTTTTCCTGTCGTACGAAAAAGCAGGTCCCCAAGAAGCCTCAGGGACCTGTTTCCTTTAGTTATATTTGCGTTTTCTGGCTGCTTCAGATTTTTTCTTACGCTTTACGCTGGGTTTCTCGTAATGCTCTCTCTTGCGGATCTCCTGCTGGATTCCCGCTTTGGCACAACTTCTCTTGAAACGACGCAGAGCGCTATCTAAAGTCTCATTTTCTTTTACGATAATGTTGGACATGAACCTACACCTGACCTCCCTTCAGTCCCGTCTCGTTTCACGACTGATTGGGTTTATTCTAATACATGTATGTATCGCGGAGCAGTCTTTCGTGCATCCATCGCATTCGTACATCACATGCACAAGAACTATTATAGCAAAAAACCCCAGTTCGTCAACACTTTTTTTCAAAAAGGCGGAAAATATTGTATCAGGCCGGTTATTTCACCTGGGTCTCCAGGACCTTCGCCGCTTCGGCGATGGCCGCGTCGATCCCGGCGGGATTTTTTCCGCCGGCCTGGGCCATATTCGGCCGACCGCCTCCGCCTCCGCCCACCAGGGCCGCGATCCCCCGGATCAGGTTGCCCGCGTGAGCGCCCGCTTTCACGGCCGCGTCCGTCGCCATGGCGATCAGGTTCACCCTGCCGTCCTGCTCCGACGCCAGCACCACGACGCCGTCGCCCAGCTTTTCCTTCAGCTGGTCGCCCAGATCCCGCAGGCCGTTCATATCCACGCCGTCGGCCCGGGCCGCGATCAGCTTTACGCCTTTGACGTCAGCGACCTGATCCATCACGTCGCCCAGCGCCTCCCTGGCGGCCCTGCTCTTTAAGGACTCGTTTTCGCTCTGCAGCTCCCTGACTTCCGCCATCAGATGCTCCAGCCTCTCCTGCAGGGTCGCGGGGGTGGCCTTCACGGTTCTGGCCGCTTCTTCCAGCTTTTTCTCCAGCCCGTCATAATACCGGAACACGCCGTCTCCGGTGAGCGCCTCAATCCTGCGGACGCCAGCCGCCACGCCGCTCTCGGAAAGGATCTTGAACGCCCGGATCTGCCCGGTGGATCCCGCATGGGTGCCGCCGCAGAACTCTTTGGAATAGTCCCCCATGCAGACCACGCGCACCGTATCCCCGTATTTCTCTCCGAACAGGGCCATGGCTCCGGACTGCTTCGCCTCTTCCAGGGTCATGATCTTCGTCTCGATGGGCAGGTTTTCCGCGATCTTTTCGTTGACCTTTTGCTCCACCAGCGCGATCTCCTCCGGGGTCATGGCGGAGAAATGGCTGAAGTCAAAGCGGAGACGGTCCGCGTTGTTCAGGGAGCCCTGCTGTTCCACATGGGTGCCCAGCACCTCTCTCAGCGCCTTCTGCAGAAGATGGGTGGCGCTGTGGTTTAAGCAGGTGGCCTGTCTGTTCTTTTCATCCACGGAAAGCTTCACCGCGTCGGAAAGGCGGAACATGCCTTTGAGCACTTTCCCCACGTGGCCGACCTTGCCGCCCTTGAGCTTGATCGTGTCCTCCACCTCGAAGACGCCTTCCGGCCCCACGATGCGTCCCCTGTCGCCTTCCTGGCCGCCCATGGTGGCATAGAAGGGGGTCTCCTCCACGATGATGGTGCCGGACTGCCCGTCCGTCAACGCTTCCACCACTTCCGCATCCGTGGTCATGGCGCTGATCTTCGATTGATGCTCCAGGCTGTCATATCCCGTGAACACGGAGGTGATGGCCGGATCGATGGACTCGTACACCGTCACGTCCGCTCCCATGTAGTTGGTGGTCTTTCTGGCCTTTCTCGCCGTCTCCTTCTGCCTGCGCATGGCGGCGTCGAAGCCCTCTTCGTCCACGGTGAAGTTCTTCTCTTCCAGGATTTCCTTCGTCAGATCCAGCGGGAACCCGTAGGTATCGTACAGGCGGAACGCATCTTCGCCGTTCATCACGGACGCGCCGCCGGCAGCCATCTTTTCCTCCAGATCGGACAGGATGGCAAGGCCCTGGTCGATGGTCCGGTTGAACTTGTTTTCTTCCTGCGTCAGCACGTTGAAGATGAAGTCCTTCTTCTCTTCCAGCTCCGGGTAGCCGTCCCGGCTCCCCTCGATCACGGTCTGCCCGAGATTCGCCAGGAATGTCCCTTCGATGCCCAGAAGCCTTCCGTGGCGCGCCGCCCTGCGGATGATCCGGCGCAGCACGTAGCCCCTTCCCTCATTGGAAGGCAGGATCCCGTCGGAAATCATAAACGTGGCGGAGCGGATGTGGTCGGTGATGATCCGGATGGAAACGTCCCATTCGTGCTCCCTGTGATATTCCTTTCCCGCGATCTGGCACACCCGGTCGCGCAGGGCGCGGATCGTATCCACGTCGAAGATGGAGTCCACGTCCTGAACGACCACCGCCAGGCGCTCCAGACCCATGCCCGTATCGATGTTCTTCTGCTCCAGCTCGGTGTAGTTTCCGTGGCCGTCGTTGTCGAACTGGGTGAACACGTTGTTCCACACTTCGATATAGCGGTCGCAGTCGCAGCCAACGGTACAGCCCGGCTTCCCGCAGCCGTATTTCTCCCCGCGGTCATAATAAATCTCCGAGCAGGGGCCGCAGGGGCCGGAACCGTGCTCCCAGAAGTTGTCCTCCTTGCCGAAGCGGAAAATGCGCTCCGCCGGAATGCCGATTTCCTCATTCCAGATCCGAAACGCTTCGTCGTCGTCCTGATAGACGGACGGATACAGCCTCTGCGGATCCAGCCCCACCGTCTGCGTCAGAAATTCCCAGCTCCAGGCGATCGCTTCATGCTTGAAGTAATCCCCGAAGGAAAAATTCCCCAGCATCTCAAAAAAAGTGCCGTGGCGCGCGGTCTTTCCGATATTTTCGATATCCCCCGTGCGGATGCACTTCTGGCACGTGGTGACCCTTTTCCTGGGCGGGATCTCCTGCCCGGTGAAATAGGGCTTCAACGGCGCCATTCCGGAATTGATGAGCAACAGGCTGTTGTCATTGTGCGGAACCAGGGAAAAGCTCTTCATCGCCAGATGTCCCTTGCTCTCGAAAAACTCCAGGAACATCTTTCTCAGTTCATTTACGCCATATGCCTTCACGTATCTTTCCTCCAAACCTGCAGATTATCTGCCCTTTTCAATACTCAATCCAAATTATTATAGGGTTCCCCTGCGGCATTGTCAACCGTTTACAGCGTTCTTTCGTCTCCCCAGAAAAACAGCGCAACGGTGCCAGGGCCGGTATGGGCTCCGATCACCGTCCCGATGGGATTGATCAGCACCTTCCCGTCCAGCTTCGCGAATTTTTCCTCCACCAGATCCGCCACCTTCCGGGCGTCCTCCGGGCAGGCGGACTGGCACATAAAGCACTTCCCGGAATAATCCGTCCCGTCCTGCGCGTGCTCTTCCATCCGCTTCACGATTTCCCGGATCACCTGTTTCTTCCCGCGGTGTTTTGTGCGGGGAATCAGTTTCCCTTCGGAATTGACGTTCATCAGCGGGCAGATGTTCAGAGCCTGCCCCACGAAGCCCGCGGCTTTGGAAATGCGGCCGCCCCGGATGAAGCTGGTCAGATCCGTGGAGAAAAACCAGTGATGCAGGCGGAGTTTGTTCTTTTCCACCCAGTCCGCGTTTTCCTCCAGGCTCATGCCCGAACGCTGATTTTCCAGAACCGCATCCACCAGCAGCCCGTAGCCGGAGGAAGCCGCAAGGGAGTCGATCACCACCACCTTCCGGTCCGGATACTGTTCCTCCATCTGGGCTTTGGCCAGGTTCGCGGAATTGACGGTGCCCGAAATGCCGCTGGAAAGGGTCAGATGCAGGACGTCCTTACCCTCTTTCAAAACGGGCTCGAACAGGCGGCAGTATTCTTCCACATTGACCTGGGAAGTCACCGGCTGCGCTCCGTCAGCGATCTTCTGATAGAAGGCCTCCGGCGTGATGGACGCGTACAGATCGTCCGGATAATCCTTCCCGTCCATCTGATAATGGAACATGACGTAAGGCACTCTATTGGCTTCCATATATTCCCTGCTCATGTCCGCAGTGGAACAGCATGTAATCACATAATCGCTCATCTCGACTGCTTTCTCCTTTCAGAATCCTTTTTCGATTTTCCAAAAAACTTCCTTTCGTATTATAATCAATCCGAAAGCCGCTTACAAGAGGAAATGCCCGGGTTGACAACGCCTTTTGGCGGTGTTACGATTTATTCAGAACAAATGTTTGCTTCAAAGGCAGGTGCGCACATGATGAAACAGCTCTCTCTATTCGATTCCCAGCCCGCCGCCCAGTCACCCCTGGCCAGTCGACTGCGCCCGGAGAGCCTGGACGATTTTGTCGGACAGGAGCATCTTCTGGGGCCGGGCAGGCTGCTGCGGCAGATGATCGACCGCGATCAGATTTCCTCCATGATTTTCTGGGGGCCTCCCGGCGTGGGGAAGACGACCCTGGCCAATATCATCGCCAGGCGGACCCGCGCCTCCTTCATCAATTTCAGCGCCGTCACCAGCGGGATCAAAGAGATCCGGGAAGTGATGGCCCAGGCGGAGAACAGCCGGATTCTGGGCCAGAAAACCGTCCTGTTCGTGGACGAAATCCACCGCTTCAACAAGGCGCAGCAGGACGCTTTTCTCCCCTTCGTGGAAAAGGGCAGCATCCTGCTCATCGGCGCCACCACGGAAAACCCCTCTTTCGAGATCAACGCGGCGCTCCTCTCCCGCTGCCGTGTCTTCGTCTTGAAGCAGCTGACCGTTTCGGATCTGGAGCGGCTGCTGGTCCGGGCGGTAACAAGCCCGCAGGGATTCGGAGGAACCCGGATCGAAATCGGCAAAGAGCAGATTGCGGCCATCGCGGCCTTCGCCAACGGAGACGCCCGCACCGCCTTAAATACCCTGGAAATGGCCGTCACCAACGGGCAGGTGAGCGCCGGGACAATCGCGGTGACCCCGGAAGGGCTGAAGCAGTGCATCAGCCGCAAGTCCCTCCTGTACGACAAAAACGGGGAGGAGCATTACAACCTGATCTCGGCCCTGCACAAATCCATGCGAAACAGCGATCCCGACGCCGCCCTGTACTGGATGTCCCGCATGCTGGAAGGCGGGGAGGATCCCCTCTACATCGCCAGGCGCCTGATCCGGTTCGCCAGCGAGGACGTGGGGCTCGCCGACAGCCAGGCCCTTTCGGTGGCCGTGGCCGCCTTCCAGGCCTGCCATCTGATCGGCATGCCGGAATGCAGCGTCAACCTGGCCCACGCCGTGGTCTATCTGGCCCTGGCTCCCCGCTCCAACGCCGTCTATCTCGCCTGCGAGGAGAGCCTGAAGGACGCCCGGGAGCATCTCGCCGAGCCGGTGCCCCTCCACCTGCGCAACGCCCCCACGCAGCTGATGAAGGATCTGCATTACGCGGAGGGCTACCAGTACGCCCACGATACCGAAGAAAAACTCACCCACATGGAATGTATGCCGGATTCCCTGCGGGACAGGAAATACTACCGTCCCGCAGGGCAGGGCGCCGAGGCCGGCCTCCGGCAGCGCCTCGCGGAAATCGAAGCGTGGAAAAAAGGGGCCGGGTGATCCACGATCTCCCGGCCCGCAGCGCAGGCAAATTTCAATCAGTCTCCGCTCTCTCCCCGGGCTTCTCCCCGTTCCCGGATTTTCTCTCGATGAACAGCTTTCTCGTGATGAAGTTGTACACCATCACCACGCCCGTGGCGAAAGGCTTGACGAGGATATAGGAACGGCTCCAGAACGGATCCAGAATCAGGGTTCCCAGCTTGAGCACGACGTTGTTGATGATCAGCCCTCCCACCGCCAGCACGAAGAAGACGATGAACTGCTTGCCCTGATTGGCGCTCCTGTCCGCGTCGAACACGAAGGCGATGCTCAGAATGTAGTTGACGATGGCCGATACGGTGAAGGCGGCGGTATTCGCCACGATCACCGGCAGATGGCACAGCTCCTTCAGGAGAATCAGCAGCCCGAACTCGATGAAGAAGCAAAGAAATCCCACCACGCCGAACTTTAAAATCTGCTGCCCCAGTTTACTCTTTAAAAAACGATCGATCACAGCCTGTCCCTCTCTCACTCATTTTCCATCGTATTGCGGATTTCCCGGATGAAGTCCTGGCTGTTCAAAACGGTCACGTCTTTCAGGGAGGTGATCAGCGCCAGGTCCTTCGTCATGCGGCCGCTTTCGATGGTGGCGATGGTGGCCTTCTCCAGGCGGTCTGCGAACTGGCACAGCGCCGGGATGCCGTCCAGCTCCCCGCGCTTTCTCAGCGCGCCGGTCCAGGCGAAGATGGTGGCCACCGAATTGGTGGAGGTCTCTTCCCCCTTCAGATGCTTGTAGTAATGGCGCTGAACCGTGCCGTGGGCCGCCTCGTATTCATAGACGCCGGAGGGGGAAACCAGCACGGAGGTCATCATCGCCAGGGAACCGAAGGCGGAGCTGACCATATCGCTCATCACGTCCCCGTCGTAATTCTTGCAGGCCCAGATGAAACCGCCCTTCGCTTTCATGACCCGGGCTACCGCATCGTCGATGAGGGTGTAGAAATATTCGATGCCCAGCCCTTCGAACTTCTCCCGATACTCCGCCTCGTAGATCTCCTGGAAGATATCCTTGAACGTGTGGTCGTATTTTTTGGAAATGGTGTCCTTGGTGGCAAACCACAGGTCCTGCCTGGTGTCCACCGCGTAGTTGAAGCACGCCCTGGCGAAGCTGGCGATGGATTTTTCGGTGTTGTGAATCCCCTGCAGGATGCCGGGGCCCTGGAATTCGTGGATCAGCTCCCTGGTTTCGGTGCCGTCCTGCGCCGTGAAAACCAGCTCCGCCCTGCCGGGGCCGTCCACCCTGATCTCCGTATTTTTATAGACGTCCCCGTAGGCGTGACGGGCCAGGGTAATGGGCTTTTCCCAGCTGCGCACGCAGGGCTCGATCCCCTTCACCAGAATGGGGGCGCGGAATACCGTGCCGTCCAGCATGGCGCGGATCGTCCCGTTGGGGCTCTTCCACATTTCCTTCAGATCGTATTCCTTCACCCGCGCGGCGTTGGGGGTAATGGTGGCGCACTTTACCGCGACCCCGTATTTGAGCGTGGCGTTGGCGGAATCCACCGTCACCTGATCGTCGGTCTCGTTTCTGTGCGCGAGGCCCAGATCGTAGTATTCGGTCTTCAAATCAACATAGGGCAGGATCAGCTCGTCCTTGATCATCTGCCAGAGGATCCTGGTCATTTCGTCGCCGTCCATCTCCACCAGGGGCGTCGTCATTTGAATTTTTTCCATTCTATTCACCATTCCCTTCGTAGGCTTTTAAGAGCCCGTTTTCTACCATATTAGCATAAGCGTTCTTCATATGCAAGGTCGCCAGCTGCTGCGCCCTGTCCGCGTCCTTTTCCCGAATGGCGTCCATGATCCTGCCGTGCTCTTCCACCGCTTCCATCCCCCTCTGGCTGTCGGAGAGGTTCTCCCTCCGGATCCGCTTCACGTATTCGTGGAATTCCCTCAGGTTCTGCTCCAGCATTTTGCTGCGGCAGGCCCGGTAGAGGATATCGTGAAAATCGTCGTCCAGCTCCGTCAGCTGCCTGGCGTGCTGCTTTTCGGCGTGAAACCTGGAAATATAGATATTTTCCTCCATGGCCTCCAGCTCTTCCGGGCGGATGTATTCCACGGCCCATCTGGCGCACAGCCCTTCCAGCAGCCCCCGGATGGCGTAGATATCCGCGATGTCCTTCCCGGTGATGGCGGTCACATAGGCGCCCCGGTTGGGCACGATGGAAACCAGCCCTTCCAGTTCCAGCTGCCTGAGCGCCTCCCTCACCGGCGTCCGGGAAACCCCCAGCTCTTCGCCCAGCGCCGCTTCCTTCAGCTCTTCTCCGTCCGCATATTTTCCGCCCAGAATGTCGTCCCTGAGCCGGTGAAAGACCATTCCCCGCAGGGAATAGCGGTCCGTCACCTCTTCCTTTCCTTTCCCCTGTCCCATCGTATCCTCCGTTCCGCAGTTCAGCTTTCCGCGGGCTTTTCTTCGACCAGGGAGACGCCCAGCCTTTCGCAGGCGTCGTCGATCACGCGCAGCAGCTCGCCGTCCGTCAGCACCGTCACGCGCCCTCCCGCATATTCTTCATCCACCCACTTCTTCACCTCGTGGACCAGATCGCAGCCCTTGTCCAGCTTTCTTTCTTCCGGGATCCTGAAATAGGTATTGATCCAGTGGGCGATCCCCGCCAGTCCGGACGTGTTGGAAACCGCGCACAGCACCGGCCGGTTTAAAAACTTCTCCGTGTCGAAGATGTTGTAGATCTCCTCGTTTTTGAGCAGGCCGTCGGCGTGGATCCCGGCTCTGGTGACGTTGAAGTTCTTTCCCACAAAGGGCGTTCTCGGGGGAATCCGATAGCCGATTTCCTTTTCATAATATTCCGCCAGCTCGGTGATCACCCTGGTATCCATTCCGTTGAGCGTTCCCTTGAGCTGGGCGTATTCGAACACCATGGCCTCCAGCGGCGTGTTCCCCGTCCTCTCCCCGATGCCGAACAGCGACGTATTGACGCCGGAACAGCCGTACAGCCAGGCCGTGGAGGAATTCACCACCGCCTTGTAAAAATCGTTGTGCCCGTGCCACTCCAGCAGCTCGTGGGGCACTCCCGCGTGGGTGTGCAGGGCGTAGATGATGCCCTGTACGCTTCTGGGGATCACAGCCCCGGCATAATTGACCCCGTAGCCCATGGTGTCGCAGGCCCTGACCTTGATGGGAATCCGGTATTCCTTCATCAGCTTCATCAGTTCCAGACAGAACGGCACCACGTATCCGTAGATGTCCGCCCTGGTGATATCTTCCAGATGGCAGCGCGGGCTGATCCCTTCCTCCAGGCAGTCCCGGATCACGCTGAGATAATGCTCCATGGCCTGCCTTCTGGTCATCTTCAGCTTCATGAAAATATGATAGTCGGAGCAGCTGACCAGAATGCCCGTTTCCTTCATCCCGATCTCCTTTACCAGCCCGAAGTCCTCTTTGCTGGCGCGGATCCAGCTGGTCACTTCCGGAAAGCGGTATCCCCTGGACATGCACTCGTACACCGCGTCCCTGTCCTTTTTGCTGTAGAGGAAAAACTCGCTGGCCCGGATCATTCCGTTCTCCCCGCCCAGCCGGTGCAGGCAGTCGTAGATCTTCACGATCTGCTCCGTGGAGTAGGGCGCTCTGGACTGCTGCCCGTCGCGAAACGTGGTGTCCGTGATCCAGATGTCCTTCGGCATATCGTGAGGCACGATACGATCGTTGAAGGGAATCTTGGGGACCTCGGAGTACGGAAACATATTGCGGAATACGTTGGGCTTTTTCACATCGTCGAGGATGTACATATGCTCTTCGATTTCCAGCAGATTCTTCTTTTCGTTCATCGTCACCGGACGGTTTGTAAATTCGGTCATGGCTCCCTCTCCTTTATCCTTCGTATTGGTTTTTGTGATACTTGCATTATTGTATACAATTATCCCATTTCTATCAACCGCAAGATTCTCGCCGGAGCTTCCCGGGCGAATCTTCCCGTAGGCGTTTTTCCATTTTTGTCATATCTTAAAAGAAAAAGGAAGGATTTGGAATGAACCGTGTGAAAAGGGTCATTCGTGCCACCCCTGACCAGACGGCGCCCTACACCGGCGCAGGAGTCACAGCCGCCCTGCTGGATACGGGATTTTCCCTTCATCCCGATCTGACCGGGCGGCTGGCCGCTTTTAAGGATTTTCTTTCCGAAAGCAAACTGCCCTACGACGACAGCGGCCACGGCACCCATGTGGCCGGCTGCCTGTGCGGCAGCGGGCTGTGTTCCGGACGGCTCTACGGCGGCGTGGCCCCCGGCTGCAGGATCCTTTCCTGCAAGGTGCTCAACGCCAAAGGAGAGGGATCCGTAAACGATATGATCGCCGCCATCCGCCATGTTCTGGATACCAGAAGGATGTATCGCACCAGAATTTTGAGCATTTCCGTGGGAGTCGGAAAAATAGAGGAAAAAAACAGCCAGGAAAAGCTGATCTCCTGGCTGGAAGAAGCCTGGGCCGCAGGGCTTCTGGTGGTGGTCGCCGCCGGAAACAAGGGGCCCGTCCCCGACAGCCTCTCCCCGCTGGGCGCGGGAAACCACGTGATCTGCGTGGGCTGCCACGACGGGAAACATTTTCCGGACCGCAGGAATTCCTGCGAAAGCTATTCCGGCAGGGGGCCGGCCGGAAACCGTCTCCGCAAGCCGGATATCGTTTCGCCCGGGACCGGCGTCGTCTCCTGCAGCTCGGCGTTCCGGCTGACCCGCTCCCGAAAGGTGCTCAATCCCTATACCGTCAAGAGCGGCACTTCCATGTCCGTGCCCGCGGTCAGCGGCGCGGCCGCCCTTCTATGGGAAAAGTATCCGGCGTTTACCAACGAGCAGATCCGGGAACGCCTGCTGTTTTGCGCCCAGGACCTGGGGGAAGAGTGGGGGAAGCAGGGATGGGGCATGCTGGACGTGTCCCGCGCCCTGACGGGGCGGTAACGTTCGCCCGCAAAATTTTTTTCCGTTCAGAAACACAGACAACCCGGAGTTCATATCATAAAGCATAAATATCATTTTGGAGGCTCTAAAACAATGAGTGATTTATCAGCTACAAACTGCGGGTGCAACAATTCCTGTTCCAACAACCGTTCCGGCTTCGGGTTCGGCGGCGACAGCTGCTGCTGGATTATCATCCTCCTGCTTCTGTGCGGCGGATCCGGCAACGGCTTTGGCCTCGCCAACAACAACGGCTGCGGATGCAACGACAACAACGGCGGATGCAGCTGCATTTTGTGGATCCTGATTCTGCTGTGCTGCTGCGGGAACGGCTTCTGAGGAATCGATGGTTTCATCTGAGCCTTTCCCGGATTTCCGGCGCAGCGACGCAGCCCGGCCGCATTTACGGGGAACTTTCTCCGCGGCCGGGCTGCGGCCGCTTCCCGGCCGCGGAGACGCGCGGAACGTTCCCGGGATAGAAGCTTTCGTCCGCGCATAGAATTAGAAGCAAAAAGGCGGAGAAATACGGATGGAACACTGTGACAGCGAAGCGGTCGTCGCTTTCGATACCCTCTATACGAACAACCATATTCAGATCCTCAAGGTACTGCTGCCCTATTTCGACTCAGGCAGCAGAAAAAATCTGGCCGTTCTGATCAAATTCATGGAACTGCAATATACCATGGAGTACTTTTCGCGCCATCCTTCCGCTCTCTGCGCCGCTTCCTGCGATCCGAAGCAGCCCGATATCGCAGAAATCTTCGAGCAGATCAAAAATTTCTGCACGCCGTCCGAAAAAGCGGTGTTCGAACAGCTGGCGAACATGAAAAAGAGCATGGAGATGTACGAAGAGATGATGAATATGATGCAGCTGTTCGAGCAGTTTTCCCCCGGAAACGGCCCCGACGGTTTTTCCGGCGTTCCGGAATCCGGGGACGGCCCCGGTCAGGGCGACGGCCCTGCGGATCAGACTCCCTTCGGGTCCGCAAATCCCATGGATCTGTTAAAGGGGATGCTCTCCCCGGAACAACAGGCCATGTTCGAACTGTTTCAATCCTCCATGGGAGGCTGCGACGGGAAGAATTCATAGATCATAAGGAGTGATTATCGATGGATCATCAGACTGACTCCCCTGCCTGGATGCAGGAGCCTTCGGTCCGACATATTCCGAAGGAAAAACTGGATTTTCTGCAAAAGCTCGTATTCGAAAGCGCTTCCCTGACGCCCAGGCAGCTTCTCCCCTTTCTGATGGCTCTGGCGCAGCGAAGCAGGGCGGAGCGGATCAGCTTTTCGCAGGAGGAAATGACCGCCATCATCGAAGCCATCAGAAAATACAGCACCCCGGACGAAATTGCGAAAATGGACCAGATTTTAAAGCTCATGTCCCAAAAAAAGGGCGGATGAAGCGCCGTTTTCCCCCCTCCGCCCGCCCGTCTGCCGCGGCCGTCCTTTCGCCCGGACAGCGGGCTGGCGGAGATCTCAGGTGCGCGAAGCCGGCGGACGCCGCCTAAGCGGCCGTCAATCTCATGGCCCGCTCCCTTCTTCCGTTTCTTCCGTCGTTTCCCCGGCGGCCCCTTCCTCCGCAGACTCCGCGGCCCCTTCCTCCGCAGACTCCGCGGCCCCTTCCTCCGTAGCCTCCTCTTCTTCGACGAATTCTTCCGCCGTTTTGTCGAAATCCGTCACGATGTAGGACGAGACCAGATAAACGTCGGGAGCGCCCTGAATCTGAATGTAATATTTGGACAGCAGGCCGCTCTCATCGCCGGCCAGGATCGTCACTGCAGAACCGTCCGACAGCCGCGCCGTGATGGTTCGAAACGGCTCCTCCAGCCCGTATTGCGCCAGGTCTTCCGGGGATTTTACCACCGTTTCCCGCGTGGTGATGCCTCCGATCTGGGAAAGCAGCATATTCACGCTGCTCTGATCGATGCTCTCTCCCTCCAGGGACGTTTCGGTCCACTCGCCGTCCTCTCCCCTGACGAAATCCAGTTCGTTGTCCCCCGTTACGGTCAGCCCGGTCACCTCGTCCGCTTCGAAATCGGTCACCACGGTCTCCGGTATTTCCTCCTGCGTTTCAAAATCCCGACTCCGGATCCAGAAATACCCACCCGCGCAGATCAGGCACAGGATCGCCAGGATCGTCAGCTGCACGTTCTGTTTTTTCATAATCTCCTTTTCCTCCTGATCCAGATGATGATTCCGGCCGCCAGCAGCGCCGCCGGCACGACGCCCATCAGCAGGATGCCCAGCCTGACGGCGGAAGCCGCGGGCACGGTCACATAAGCCGTTTCGAAGGATTTGGCCGGTATGGAAACGCTCTCCTCTTCCCCGGTCATGGCGCTGACGGCATTGGTGAACAGCCGCAGGTTATTGTCCATGGTATACTGGTTGGCCGCGTCCGTAAACAGCATCTCCGAGGAATACAGGATCAGCTGCGCCGTCGTTTCCCCCGTCGTCTTCTTCGCGCTGACGCCCACCGCAAAAGGTCCCTGGGCATCCCCCTCCTCCTGCTCCATATCCTGCGCGCTCTCCAGGCCGGCCTTCGCCCCGGACGATTCGGAAGTGTTCAAAAGCGCCGTCACCTCCACGTCCTCCCGCTCCTCGATGAGGATCGGCTGCGCGTAGGGCATCATGACGTAATCGTAGCGGCTCCCGTATACGCCCTCCGTCAGGCTGTCGGACGATACTTCCGGCAGCAGATAGACCGGGGTCTGATACATCCGCTCCGCATCCTTCTCCAGGACGAGGCCGTCCCCGATGGACAGGCCGAAATACGAAAGCACGGAAGAAAGGTTCGGCATCTCCTCCGAAAACCGGTCGATATAGGATGTTTCCATCAGCAGGATCCCGCCCCGGTCCAGATAGTCCATGAGCTTTTGCGCATCGTCCTGCGTCAGATCCTGCGCGGGGGCCAGGACCAGGACGCCGCAGGCATCTTCCGGCACGGCTTCCTCCGTCAGAAAGGTCAGTTCCTCCAGGTCGGCGTTTTCCTTCTTCAGCCCGTCGGAAAAGGTTTCGGACAGGGTCAGCTCATCGTGGCCTTCCAGCGCGTAAATGACCGGCGCTTCTTCCGAGGTCACGTAGGCGATGGCGCTGGTCAAAAGCCCTTCCGCGTCGTAGCCCGTAACGGTCGTGCTGTAATCCGCATAATTAAATCCCGTTTCATAGATGTCGTTATAATCGATGACACGAAATCTTTTTTCCGTCTCCACGATCAGCGAGTTGACGGTGACGGTATCCGCATAATTCTGATAGAAATTGGGGGACACCACGGGATCCTGATAGACGATCTGAATATGATCGGACAGGTTCCGGTAGCCCTCCAGGGTATCCCCGAGCATTTCATCCTGACCGCTCTCGGAGTTGATCACATAGATCGTCACATCCTCTTCCAGGTTCTGCACCAGATTTCTGGTGGTATCCGTCAGGGAGTACAGCTTCTGCTGCGTGACGTCCACCTCAGTATAGCGGTCCGGAAGGGCCGACAGGGCCAGATTGGCGAAGACGGCGATGGCGCACACCAGGGCGATCATGCCGGAGCTGTAGGCGCCGAAGCGAAACGCGCGCACGGACAGCTGATACCGCCGCTTCTGTATGGACTGGACCGTCAGAAACAAAAAGACCAGGATCACCGTCAGGAAATAAAATACCGCCTTAAAGTCCAGCGTCCCGCCCAGCAGATCCTCCAGGCGGGCGGAAAAATCGAAGGCCCCCAGGATCAGCGTCAGGACGTTGCCCGTCCGGGAAATCAGGGAGGTGATGGCCGGCATCATATAGGCCGCGAACAGGATCGCAAACGTCACCACCGCGGCGATGATCTGGCTCTCCGTCAGGGAGGAAACGAACATCCCGACGGAGATGCAGGCCAGCCCGAACAGATAATAGACCAGGATGGCCGCATAGCTCTCCCCCATGGGCACGCTTCCATAGGCGCTCAGGATGACCGGGAAAAGGGCCATCACCGCCACCGGCACCGTGAACACCGCGACCATGGCCAGATATTTTCCCATCACGATGCCGGAAACGGAAACCGGCGCGGTCAGGATCAGCTGATCCGTCTTCTGCTTTTGGTCCTCCGCCAGAATCCGCATGGTCAGCACCGGCGTGGTCAAAAGCAGAAGAAATACGATGCCGGAAACGGTATCCGCCACGTTGCCGTATCCGGACAGCAGATTGACCGCAAAAAAATACAGCCCGGCCAGGCAGATGTGGGCCGCGATGAACAGCCAGCCCGTGACGGATGTGAAAAAGGCTCTCACTTCTCTTTGCAAGACAGCTCTCATCGTCTCTCCTCCTCTCCCGTCTTCTCCGTCAGCTGCAGGAAAATTTCCTCCAGCGATTCGCCGCTTCTCTCCATGGAAAGGATGGGCATTTTCTTCTCCGCCAGCGCATAAAACAGGGGTTCCCTGATATCCTGCCCGGCGCTCTCATGGATTTCGGCCACCGTCTCCTCCTTCTCCTGCCGGACCGAAAACCGTTCCGCTCCCGGAAGGTTTCGGAGCGTCTCCTCCAGGGCTTCCCTGCTTCCCCGCACGGAAAGCTTCAGCGCCAGGGCTCCTTTCCGCTTCTCCGCCAGGCCCTGGGGCGTATCGCTGGCCACCAGCTCCCCCCGGGAGATGATCAGGATTTCATCGCAGACAGCGCTCACCTCCGACAGGATGTGGGAGCTCAAAATGACGGTGTGTTTCCTGCCCAGAGACCGGATCAGTTCCCGCATTTCGATCATCTGCTTCGGATCCAGGCCCACGGTGGGCTCATCCAGAATGATGGTCCTGGGCTCGCCCAGGACGGCCTGCGCCAGCCCCACCCTCTGTTTGTACCCTTTGGACAAATTGGCGATGAGCCGCCGTTTCACCTCTTCCAGCCCGGCCAGCTTTGTGCAGCGCTCCACCTCGCCGGCCAGCCGGCCGGCGGGAACCCTCTTTAAGCGGGCGGCGAAACGCAGATACTCTTCCACCGTCATATCCTGATACAGCGGAGGGACCTCCGGCAGATATCCGATTTCCTGCTTCGCCGCCTCCGGCTCCTTCATGATGTCGTGGCCGTCGATCTTCACCTCCCCCGCCGTGGGCGCCAGGTATCCCGTGATGATATTCATGGTGGTGGACTTTCCCGCCCCGTTGGGGCCCAGAAATCCGTAGATCCTCCCGTCCCGGATCGTTGCGCTCAGATCCTTCACCGCATAATGGCCGCCGTATGTTTTGACCAGATGCGAAATCTCAATCATGGCAATCCTCCCTTTTCCTTTTTGCACGTTTCTACTATATGCGGAAAATGTGTGCAAAAGGAGGGAAAATTGTGTTTATTCTCCGAAAAAACTGTGTCCTGCAAAGCGGGCGGGCGCTCCGTTTCCGAAGCGCCCGCCCGCACCTTTTGCCCTGATGAAGTTTATTTGCACACGAGATTGACCAGCCTGCCCGGCACGTAAATCTCTTTCACGATGTTGCCCGTAAGCCTGTCGGCCACCGCTTCCTTCCCGGCGGCCACGGCGTCCTCTTTCGAGACATCGGCCGGAAGCTTCACCGCAGCCCGCACCTTTCCGTTTACCTGAACGGCGATCTCGATCACGGACTCCACGGTCTTTTCTTCCTCCCATTTCGGCCAGCTGGCCTGGTAGAGGCGCCCTTCATATCCCATGATCTCCCACAGCTCTTCCGTCATGTGGGGCGCCACGGGGTTCAGGAGGATCAGCAGGGCGGCGAACTCGTCCCGGGTCACCTTCCCCGCCTTATACATATCGTTGATCAGGGCCATCATGGCCGCGATCCCCGTATTGTATTTCAGGCTCTCATAGTCCCCGGAAACCTTTTTGATGGTCTGGTGCATCTTCGTCTCCAGCTCTCCGGAATAGCCGGTCTCATCCGTCACCAGCTCCTGCAGCTTCCAGACGCGGTCCAGGAATCTTCGGCAGCCCCGCACGCCTTCCTGGCTCCAGGAAGCGCTCAGATCGAAGGCGCCGATGAACATCTCGTAAGTCCGGAGGGTGTCCGCGCCGAACTCGTTGACGATGTCGTCCGGATTGACCACGTTGCCCCTGGACTTGCTCATCTTCTCCCCGTTTTCGCCCAGGATCATGCCGTGGGACGTCCTCTTTTTATACGGTTCCGGACAGGGCACGACGCCCTGGTCGTAGAGGAACTTATGCCAGAACCGGGAATAGAGCAGATGCAGGGTGGTGTGCTCCATGCCGCCGTTGTACCAGTCCACGGGAAGCCAGTATTTCATCGCTTCCGGGCTGGCCAGCGCCCTGTCGTTGTGGGGATCGATATAGCGGAGGAAGTACCAGGAGGATCCCGCCCACTGGGGCATGGTATCCGTCTCCCGTTCCGCCGGCCCGCCGCAGCAGGGGCAGGTGGTTTCCACCCAGCTGCGCATGGCAGCCAGCGGGGATTCCCCGTTGTCCGTGGGCATATAGCTCTCCACCTCGGGCAGTTCCAGCGGGAGCTGGTCTTCCGGCACCGCCACATAGCCGCACTTCTCGCAGCGCACGATGGGAATGGGCTCGCCCCAGTAGCGCTGTCTGGAGAAGACCCAGTCCCTGAGCTTATAATTGGTCTTGGGAACGCCGATGCCTTCCTTCTCCAGATATTCCGTAATGGCCTTTTTGGCCTCCTGCACTTCCATTCCGTTTAAGAAGCCGGAGTTCACCAGCCTTCCGGTAGCCACGTCGGTGAACGCCGCCTCGTTGACGTCCACGGGCCCCTGAGAACTCTCCACCACCTGAATGATGGGCATCCCGAACTTCTTCGCGAACTCCCAGTCCCTTTCATCGTGGGCGGGCACCGCCATGATGGCGCCGGTGCCGTAGCTCATCAACACGTAGTCGGAAACCCAGATCGGGATCTCCTTCCCGTTCACGGGATTGACCGCCGTCAGCCCTTCGATCTTCACGCCCGTCTTTTCCTTCGCAAGCTCCGAGCGCTCGAAGTCGGACTTCTTCGCCGCCGTCTCCTGATAAGCGCGGATCTCGTCCATATTGCCGATCCGCTCCGCGAACTTCGCGATATAGGGATGCTCCGGGGAAATGACCATGTAGGTCACGCCGAACAGGGTGTCCGGCCTGGTGGTGTAGATACGCAGCGTCTCCGTTTCGCCCTGGATGGGGAAATCCACTTCCGCCCCGTGGGAACGGCCGATCCAGTTCTTCTGGGACACTTTCACCCGCTCGATATAGTCCACCGTATCCAGCCCGTCGATGAGCTTGTCCGCGTATTCCGTGATCTTGAGCATCCACTGGCTCTTGACCCGGCGGATCACCTCCGCGCCGCACCGCTCGCAATGGCCGTTGACCACTTCCTCATTGGCCAGCCCCACCTTGCAGGAGGTACACCAGTTGATGGGCATCTCCGCCTTGTAGGCCAGCCCCGCCTGAAACAGCTTCAAAAAGATCCACTGGGTCCATTTGTAATAGTTGGGATCCGTGGTATTGATCTCCCTGTCCCAGTCGAAGGAATAGCCCAGGGACTGCAGCTGCTCCTTAAAGCGGTGCACGTTGTTCTTCGTCACGATCCTGGGATGGATGTGGTTCTTGATGGCGTAGTTCTCCGTGGGAAGGCCGAAGGCGTCCCAGCCCATGGGGTACAAAACGTTGTACCCCTCCATCCTCCTCTTTCTGGCCACGATATCCAGCGCCGTATACGGCCGGGGATGGCCCACATGCAGCCCCTGTCCGGACGGATAGGGGAACTCCACCAGCGCGTAATATTTGGGCCTGGTGAAATCGTCGGTGGCGGCAAAAGCCTTTTCCTCTTCCCAGATCTTCTGCCACTTCTTTTCAATCTCTTTGGGATTGTAAACTCTTTCCATCTCTTCCTCCATTGCGAAGCGCTCCTGGCGCTTTCGAAAGTAATCTGCGCGCATCCGATGCGCTTTGGGAAAAACAGGCCCTTTCTCTCCAAAAATCATAGAGACGAAAGGGCCTGTTCTTCCTTCGCGGTACCACTCTATTTCATGAAAACGCCGCGCGATACACCGCGTCCGCATGCACTCATCTGCCGATAACGGGGCGCCCGCCCTCCACTACTCGCTTCCGCTTTCGCAAAGGGAGCTCCGAGGCCAGTCGAAAGTTCCCTTCTGCCGCCTCGCACCATCCGGCGGCTCTCTGCCAGAAGTTTCCTCCCTAGCTCCTCTTCTTCGCTCTTACAATGGTATTATTGTAGTAGCGCCCCGCCCGTTTGTCAAGCGCCGTTTTCGGTCACGGAATGTCCGCCACGGAATGAAGGCCCGCGCCCTCTTCGCAGGACAGGCTGATGCGATCCCCCTCCTGATAGCGGACGATCCCGATGAGATCTTCGTTGCTCAGATCCACGTCGAAAATCCCTTCCTGCCCTTCCAGGCAGATATAATAGTGGGTATTTCCTTCGATCACCACCGGGGCGATGACCTCGATCACCCCGGTGACCTTTTTGAGATCCTCCGTCCGGGTGCTCTCGATCCCGTTGGTTTCCAGCAGCTGGCTGTAGTTACGCTCGCACTCCTGCACCGTATCCCCGATGGCCACCCACTGATATTTCTCCACGTTGATCATGGCGTACTTTTTCACCAGGCCCGCGCCGTCCTTTAAGGCCACGAAATAGGTGGGCTCACCGGAAATGTTCAGCAGCAGGGGGAAGGACGCCTGATATTTCAGGTTCTGCACCTGCCCTTCCGCGGACGCCATGGCGGAGGTTTCCGTTGCGCCCTCCACCTTGTAATAACGGGTTTCCATGGTTCGCTGATTCATCAGGGCAAAGCCCACGTTGGACTGGTCGCCGTTGACTGAGGTCAGCCCCGTATACACCCATACGTCGTCGTCCAGGGCGATATAGTTGTAGCCTTCCGTGGTCCGGATGCAGTCCTTCTGCCCCAGGACGCTGTTGAAATAGCCGTGCACCAGCACGCCGTGGTAGTCGTACAGATCCATCAGAAGCTCCGCGGAATATACCTTATCGATCCACTGGGGCACGTCCTCCACCGCGTAATCCACGCACTCCCCGGTGATGGCGTTGCACAAAACCACGCGCCCCACCGTCTGCCCTCCGAAAAGCCCGATGTTGAACTTTTTCACCGGGCAAACCCAGTAGGGCGTGCCGGATTCGTCGATTTCGAAGAACAGCTGATCGTCGAAAATATAGGTCGGGAAGCGGAATCTCAGATGGCGGTACAGGTTCCGGTTAAAATACTCCGATTTGGAATATCGGATCCCTTCCTCCAGCATGACCACTTCCGTGTCCTGGGTCGTCATATCGATCATAATATATGCCGGAATCCCTTTTCTCTGATTGGTCAGCCATTTGATGGGGCTGGCGTAGACCAGAGGAGTCACCCGCACGGGCTTTCCCTGATAGTTGATCTGGGTATAGTCGTCCGCCGCTTCGAACTGGGACACCATCTCCACCAGGCTTCCCATCTTCCGGTCCCCCAGCAGGGTCGCAGAATCCTTATCCAGCAGAGGGATGGTGCTGTAATCCACTTCCCGGACGTCGTCGGTGAAGTTCCGCTCTTCCACGGTCAGCAGCTGCTGATACTTCTTCGCATTGATGATGGGCGAAGACAGCAGGTCCCCGATCAGATAGACGGCCAGCACCGCGATGAAGACCCCTGCGAACAGGCGCAGCGGCTTCCAGCCCTTCCAGTCGATCCTGGCGTTCTTCCCGAACTTCCGGTACTCCTTCCCGGCCTTTCTCGCGGCGCAGACGACGGCAGCGGCCGCGATCAGCGCCAGCAAAAAGAACCAGAATCCGCTGGAATGAATGTTGATGGCGGGCAGCGTGATGTAGTAATACACGAATACCGCAACCAGCGCCGCCACGATCCCGATCCCGTAAAGAAGCGCTCTTTTCCCTTTTTTCATATTCCGTAAAAATCTCCTTTTCTCCTGCCTTTATCAGGGTTGCCAGACATCTCCCGGCTTATGCGCAAGTATATCACACCCCGGGAAAAAAAGCCATCCCGCAGATGCTCGAAAGCGATCCGCGGGACAGCCTTTTGACGGTCCGGCCGTCCCCCAACGCCCGGACCGTCCGCTATGGAATTGTAAACCCCTTTCCTTCTCCAAAAAAGGAACTTATTCGTCGCTACCTTCCGCTACCTTCGCCGCTCTCGCCGCGATCTCCCTTTCCTGTACATCCCCGGGAGCCTGTTCATAGCGGGCGAATTCGTACTCATACACGCCGCGCCCGCCCGTCATGGAGCGCAGATCCGTGCAATATCCGTACAGGCTCGCAGTGGGCACATCCGCCTCGATCACCTGCTTACCTCCGGCGATGGGATTCATCCCCAGCACTCTGCCGCGCCGTTTGTTCAGATCGCCCATCACGTCGCCGGTGTACTGATCCGGCACCGTCACCTTCAGGGAAGAGATGGGCTCCAGAAGAACCGGCCCCGCTTCCATGAAGCCCTTCTTAAACGCCTGGGAAGCGGCCATCTTAAACGCCATTTCGGAGGAGTCCACCGGATGATAGGAACCGTCGTAGAGGACGGCCTTCACGCCCACAACCGGATATGCGGCCATCGGCCCCTTCTGAACGGCTTCCATGATTCCCTTTTCCACCGCGGGGAAGTAGTTCTTGGGCACCGCGCCGCCCACGACTTCCTGCTCGAACACGTAGGGCTTCTCCAGATCGCCGGAGGGTTCGAAGCGCATCTTGACGTGGCCGTACTGCCCGTGGCCGCCGGACTGCTTTTTATACTTGTATTCCACATCGGATTTCTTACGGATCGTCTCGCGGTAAGCCACCTTCGGCTCCGCCAGCTCGATCTTCACCTTGTATTCGTTCTCCAGGCGGCTGGCCACGATATCCAGATGCTGGTCGCCCATCCCGTAGATGAGGGTCTGGCGGTTTTCGGAATCGTTCACCACCTTCAGCGTCCTGTCCTCGTCCGTGATCTTCTGCAGGGACTGGGAAATCTTGTCGATATCCCCTTTGTTCACCGCCTTATAGCGCTTCCCGGTATAGGGCTTGGAATATTCCGTGCGGGCGAACGCCAGGGGCGTGGCCTTGGTGGAAAGGGTGTCGCCGGTCTTCGCCCCGCTCAGCTTCGCCAGCGCGCCCAGGTCGCCGGCGTGCAGCTCGCTGACTTCCTGCGGCTTGTTGCCGACCATCACGTACAGCTTGCCGATCTTGGCTTCCACGTCGCTGTCCTTGTTGTACATCAGGTCGTCCGTCTTCAGGACGCCGGAGCAGACCTTAATCAGGGAATACTTCCCGATGAAGGAGTCCACCATGGTCTTATAAATGTACGCGGATTTCGCTTTGGAGAAATCGTAATCCGCATGATAGATCTCGTTGGTCTTTACGTTGATGCCCGCGCATTCCCGGTCCTCGGGGCTGGGAACGTACTTCACGATATCGTCCAGCAGGGTGTACACGCCCTGGCAGAGGATGTTGGAGCCCATGGAGACCGGAATGATGGAGCCGTCCAGAACGTTGGCGCGCAGCGCGGCGCGGATCTCCGCCTCGGAGAAGGTCTCTCCGCCGAAATACCGCTCCATGAACTCTTCGCTGGTCTCCGCCACCGCTTCCATCAGCGTCTCGCGGCAGATCTCCAGGTTCGGCCTGTTGTACTCGGGGATCTCGCAGGGAACCACTTCCTTGCCCTGCCAGCGGTTCGCCGTCTCGGAAACCACGTTGACATAGCCCACAAAGCGCTCGTTCTCGCGGATGGGCAGGTTGAAGGGCGCGATCTTCTTGCCGTATCTTTCCCTCAGATCCTCCACGATCTGGCGATAGGAAGCGTTGTCGATATCCATATTGGTCACGTAGATGAAACGGGGCAGGCGATACTTCTCGCACAGCTCCCACGCCTTCTCCGTGCCGACCTCGATGCCGGACTTGCCGTTGATGACGATGATGGCGGCGCCCGCGGCGCTGACGGCCTCCTCCACTTCTCCTACGAAATCGAAATATCCCGGTGTATCTAAAACGTTGATCTTCACGCCGTTCCACTCGATGGGCACCACGGACGCGCTGATCGAAATCTGTCTCTTCTGTTCTTCCTTACCGAAATCACTGACCGTATTGCCGTCGGTTACTTTACCCATTCTGGATGTGATGCCGGACAGATATGCCATTGCTTCCACCAGGCTGGTCTTTCCCGAACCGCCATGGCCCAACAGAACCACGTTACGGATCTTGTCAGTTGTGTAAATGTTCATGTTCATTCCTCCGTATTATGCAATTTCTGGGTAATTCTGTCAAAGATTTTCAAGGCAAGCAAAATCATTCCCAATTTCCCCATGTGGATATTCTACTAAACTTTCCCTGTCTGCGCAAGCCTTTTTCAGCAACTTTGACAGGTTTTTGCCACATATGCCTATAGGGCGGACGCCCGACAGGAATCATTTGACGGCCAGCGCCCTTTTGGAGTTGATTTTCACACATTAACGTGCTATATTGGATGGAGAATTTTATGGACAGGGAGGATTTCCTTATGATTATTGTGATGAAGCCCCAGGCGGCCTCCGAACATATCGCGGCAGTAAAGAACTACATCGAAGCCAACGGGCTGAAAGCCCATCTTTCCGAAGGGACGCAGGTGACCATCATCGGCGTGGTGGGCGATAAGAGCCATCTTTCCACGGAGCATCTGGCCCTCTTTTCCGATGTGGACCGGATCGTTCCCGTGACCGAAAGCTACAAGCTGGCAAATTTGAAATTCCATCCCGATCCCACGGAAGTGACCGCGGGCTGCGCGAAGATCGGCCCGCATACCCGGACCATCATCGCCGGCCCCTGCGCGGTGGAATCCAACGATCAGCTGATGCTCATCGCCGAAGCCGTGAAGCGCTCCGGCGCCACCATGCTGCGGGGCGGCGCCTATAAACCCCGCACCTCCCCCTACTCCTTCCAGGGGCTGGAGGAAGAAGGGCTTCGCTATATGCAGGAGGCCGGGAAGGCGTTCGGCCTGGCCACCATCTGCGAGGTGGTGAGCCTGGAAGCCATCCAGGCGGCCGTGAAATACGTGGATATGCTGCAGATCGGCGCGCGCAACATGCAGAATTTCATCCTGCTCAAGGAGGCCGGGCGCACCGGCCTGCCCGTGCTTTTAAAGCGCGGGCTCTGCGCCACCGTGGAAGAATGGCTCAACGCCGCGGAATACATCATGGCGGAGGGCAATCCCAACGTGGTGCTCTGCGAACGCGGCATCCGCACCTATGAAACGTCCACCCGCAATACCCTGGATCTGAGCGCGGTTCCGGTGCTGAAGGAAAAGACCCATCTGCCGGTGATCGTGGATCCCTCCCACGCCACGGGCGCATACCGCTATGTTCCGCCCATGGCGAAGGCCGCCGTGGCCTGCGGCGCGGACGGGCTGATGATCGAGGTGCACAACAACCCGGCCTGCGCCCTTTCCGACGGCCCGCAGTCCCTGAATTTCGAGAAATTCGCCCGCCTCGTCGAAGAGCTCGCCCCCTACTGGGAGCTGGCGGGCAGACGGTAACCGTCCTGAAACGGAGGAAATCATGATTACATGCGGCTTCATCGGCCTGGGGCTCATCGGAGGTTCCATCGCCCGGGCCTTTCATCAAAACAGAGCGGATATCCGGATCGTGGCCTGCGATCCGGACGAAAACACCCGGCGGCTGGCCCTGTCCGAAGGGATCGCGGACGCGGTTTCCGGGCAGCCCTCCGAAATCCTTTCGGACTGCGATTTCATCTTCCTGTGCGCCCCCGTCTCCCATAACGACGAGAACCTGAAGAAGGCCCTGCAGTTCTGCGGGCCGGACTGCATCCTCACCGACGTGGGCAGCGTCAAGGCGCCCATCTGCCGCCAGATCGAAGCTCTGGGGCTGCAGAACCGCTTCATCGGCGGGCATCCCATGGCGGGGAGCGAACGGATCGGATTCGCCAATTCCAAAGCGTCCCTGCTGGAAAACGCCTACTACATCATGGCCCCGGCCCCCTTCGTCCCGGCCGGAAAGGTGGAGACGTTCCGCAGCCTGGTGCTGTCCGCGGGAGCTATCCCGCTGCTGGTGGATCCCCAGACGCACGATTACATCACCGCCGCCGTCAGCCATCTCCCCCACCTCATCGCCGCTTCCCTGGTGAATCTGGTCAGGGAGCACGACGGCCCCGACGGGCTCATGAAGTCCATCGCGGCCGGGGGGTTTAAGGATATCACCCGGATCGCTTCCTCTTCCCCCGTGATGTGGCAGCAGATTTGCCTGACCAACGCGGACAACCTCTCCGCCCTGCTTCAGGATTATATCCGCAGCCTGCAGGCCCTGGAGGAAAAGCTCCGCGAAAAGGATGCCGATCCCCTCTTTTCCTTTTTTGAAAGCGCCCGGGTCTACCGGGATTCCTTCATCGACGCCGGAAGCGGCCCCATCAAAAAAGTGTACTCCATCCGCGTGGATATCCCCGACGAAGCCGGTTCCCTGGCCGCCGTGGCCACCCTGCTGGCACTCAATGGCATCAGCATCAAGAACATCGGCATCGCTCACAACCGGGAAGCCGAGGAAGGGGTGCTGGCCATCGAATTTTACGAGGAGAGCTCCATCTCCAGGGCGGTCCGCCTGCTGACCGACAGGGGCTATACCACGCACCTGAACCGATAAAAACCATACCATCGATCTGACACGAAAGGAATTTTGAATCCATGGAATTACGAAAGAGCGGCCCCTTAAAAGGCGAGCTGACCGTCCCCGGCGACAAGTCCATTTCCCATCGCAGCGTGATGTTCGGCGCCATCGCGGACGGCCTGACGGAAGTGACCAATTTCCTGCAGGGAGCTGACTGCCTCTCCACCATTTCCTGCTTTCGCCGGCTGGGCATCGACATCGAAAATACGCCGGAAAAAATCCTCGTTCGCGGCCGGGGGCTTCACGGTCTTTCAGCGCCCTCCGACGTCCTGGACGCCGGCAATTCCGGCACCACCACGCGGCTTTTGTCCGGCATCCTGGCGGGGCAGGATTTTCCCTGCGTGCTGACCGGGGACGCTTCCATCCAAAAGCGGCCCATGAAGCGGATCATGGAGCCCCTTTCCCTCATGGGCGCCAACATCCGAAGCGTAAGGGGCGACGGCTGCGCCCCTCTGGCCATCGGGAAGGGCGATCTGCACGGCATTTCCTACTCCACTCCGGTGGCTTCCGCCCAGGTGAAATCCGCCATCCTCCTGGCCGGCCTTTACGCCGACTCCCCCACCCGGGTGACGGAGCCCGTCCTGAGCCGCAATCACACGGAGCTCATGCTGCGCGGGTTCGGCGCCGACCTGACGTCCGAAGACAAAACCGCCTTCCTTCGCCCGGGCTCCCCTCTGGTCGGCCAGAAAATCGAAGTGCCCGGGGACATTTCCTCCGCCGCCTATTTCCTGGCGGCCGGCCTTCTGGTTCCCGGTTCGCAGGTGCTGGTGAAGAACGTGGGAGTCAACCCCACCAGAAGCGGAATCCTCTCCGTCATCCGCGCCATGGGCGGCCGGCTGGAGCTTCTCGACGAACGGCTCTGCGCCGGGGAACCGGCCGCTGACCTTTTCGTTTCCTCCGGCAGCCTGCACGGGACGGTCATCGAGGGCGACCTGATCCCGGCCCTCATCGACGAACTGCCCGTCATCGCGGTCATGGCGGCATTCGCGGAAGGGACCACCGTCATCCGGGATGCCGCCGAGCTCAAAGTAAAGGAATCCGACCGGATCGAAACAACCGTCGCCGGCCTCAGGGCCATGGGCGCGGACGTTACGCCCACGCCGGACGGCATGATCATTCGCGGCGGACGGCCCCTGCACGGCGCTTCCATTTCCTCTTTCGACGATCACCGGATCGCCATGAGCTTTGCCGTGGCGGCCCTCGCAGCGGAAGGGACCACCGTCATCGAAAACGGGGATTGCGTCAGGATCAGCTATCCGGGATTTTATGAGGATCTGGCGGCGCTGCAGTGAGCCCGGCGGGTCGCCCAAGCGGCATATTCCGGGGAATGGAACATTCCTGCCGTATAACAAAGAATCCCGCTTGCGGGATTCTCCGCCTGCGGCGGGTCGCCCAAGCGACATATTCCTTCCCGCCGCAGTGCGATTCACCGGCATTTTTATACGGTTAGGAAAAGAATTTTCCTAACCGTATAAAAATGCTCCCTTTATGAGAGGCGGTAAAAACCGCCGCCATAAAGAGAGCTTTTCGCCTTTACGCTCCCAGGCGATTTCCGAAATCCGCCATGGCTTCGGAAATTTTAATCTGCTGCGGACAGACTTTCTCGCAGCTTCTGCATCCGATGCAGGCGGTGGGCCACTTTTCTCTGGAAATGGCCGAAAGGGCCATGGGCGCGATGAAACCGCCTCCCGTAAAGCAATGCTCGTTGTACAGGGCCAAAAGGTCCGGTATCGCCAGGCCCTTCGGGCAGTGGCTCGTGCAGTAGCGGCACGCCGTACAGGGCAGGGCGATCTTTTTCACCATCCCGTCCGCGATCCGCAAAAGCGCCTCTTTCTCCCCTTCGTCCAGAGGTCTCTCCTCTTCGAAGGTGCGGATGTTTTCCTGAAGCTGCTCCATGTTGGACATGCCGGAGAGCACCACTACCACCTGAGGAAGGGACTGCAAAAACCGGAACGCCCAGGCGGGAATCTCCTCGTCGGGCCTCATTTCCTTCAGCGCCGCTTCATCCTCCGGATCCAGAGACGCCAGCCTGCCGCCGCGAAGAGGTTCCATCACCCATACGGGGATCCCCCAGGAATCCAGAAGCTCCACCTTCGCCTTCGCATCCTGGAAATCCCAGTCCAGCCAGTTCAGCTGAATCTGACAAAATTCCATCTCCCGCCCGTAGGCATCCAGGAAACGCTTCATCACATCGTAGCTGCCGTGGGCGGAAAAGCCAAGATGGCGGATCCTTCCGGCCTTCTTCTGCTCCGTCAGATACCGGAAAATGCCGTATTTTTCATCCAGATAGGCGTCGATGTTCATCTCGCAGACGTTGTGGAACAGGTAAAAATCGAAATACTCCACCTGGCATTTCTTCAGCTGCTCTTCGAAAATCTGGCGCACCCTGCCCATGTTGGACAAATCGTAGCCCGGAAATTTATCCGCCAGGCAGAACGATTCCCTGGGATATCTTTTCAGCGCCCTTCCCATCGCCAGCTCGGACTGGCCGTTATGATATCCCCAGGCGGTGTCAAAATAATTGATCCCGTGGGCGATGGCGTAATCCACCATCCGCTCTACGGCCGCTTCATCGACCCTGGCGTCGTCCCCGTTGATGACCGGAAGGCGCATGGCCCCCATTCCCAGCGCGGACAGCTTCAAATTCTGAAAATCTTTCGCGATCATTTCTCCAGACTCCTTTCTTCCTCTGTGGAAACCTTTTTGTTTCTCATTATAAGGCCCTTCCTCCCGAAAGGCAAATACCCGTTTCCTATCCTGTTTCATTCGTTTTGGCTATCGGATTCACATTTCCGGCAGCGGTCCGGACAGGGCGAGTATATCCTCCAGCGGGATCCGGCAGCCGTCCTCCAGAATCAGAACCCTTTCGGATTCCTCCAGCTTCTTCGCCCTTTTGACAGCCGTGACACAGGAGCCTCCCTCCTTGCGCCCGTCCGGGACGAACCAGGTTACGCTCACCATCGGGCGCTGCCGGATCTTCTGCCGCAGCTCGGACAGCCTGTGGTCCAAAACCGCCCTGGCATCCTCATCCAGCAGAATCCTCTCCTGCGTCAGCCGCTCTTCTTCCCGCACCGTGGCCTGAAATCCCAGGGCGTCGAAGGGGAAAAACTGCGCCGCCCGCTCCGCGTTCGGCATGGGCGGATGCCGCCGCGATACCGGGCGCGACAGGTCCATGATATCTTCATAGCTGTCCCTCATGCCTTATGTCCTCCGATCTGTTCGTTTCTCTCCCGGGCAGTCGCCCCTTCCTGCAGGCTCATTCCCTTGAGCACCGCGTTCTTGCCGAACTTCTGCCGGATCTCCAGCACGGCTTTCTGCATCTTTTTCTCCCGCTCCCGCGCTTCCTTTTCCCGCTCCCTGCTCCGGTCCCGCTGCGGTTCCTCCCCCCAGTCCGCGAACAGTTCCAGCTGATGGAATTCCTCTTCCTGCGCCGCTTCCCGCTCCGGCACCACGTGACAGGCCGTCAGATTCAGCCTGCGGATCAAAAGGGACGGATTCACGATCTCCCCGTACAGCCGCATGGCCGCCTCCGTCATTTTCCTGCCGGAGGACGTGCGGTTTTCCAGATTCGCCGTCCCGTGGGCATGGGAAGGGATCTCCCTTCCGTACCGGTCCCTGGAAATGGCCCCGGCCAGGGACTTACGGACCTTCGGATCCTTCAGGCTATCCCGGTCATAGCCCACCGTCAGCACCAGCTGGTCCGTCACCAGCCCTTTTTCCACCAGATTCAGGGCGAGGCCGTCCGCCATCTCCCGAAGCACCAGCCCCGCCTTTTCGAAATCGTGAGGGCACTGCAGCACCTGCCCGGCTCCCAGGCTGTTGGACTGGGGGCGGAAGGCTTTGATATCCGCGATGGTACACGGCTCCAGCCCCCAGGCGTGATCGATGAGCAGCTCCGCATTGACCCCCAGCAGCCGGTACAAAAGCTCTTCGTTGTAAAAATCATCCGGCTTCCCCAGGGAACATCTCGCCACGTCGCCCATGGTGAAAATGCCCGCCTCTTCCAGCCTGCGGGCCGTTCCCCTGCCGATCCGCCAGAAATCCGTCAGCGGACGATGCCCCCAGAGCAGGCGGCGGTAACTCTTTTCGTCCAGGCTGGCAATCCGCACGCCGTCCGCATCGGCGGGCACGTGCTTGGCCACGATATCCAGAGCCGCCTTACAGAGGTAGAGGTTCGGCCCGATCCCCGCTGTGGCCACGATTCCCGTCCGGCGCAGCACGTCCCGGATGATCCTGCCCGCCAGCTCATGGGCGGTGAGGCGATAGGCCTGCAGATAATCCGTCACGTCCAGAAACGCCTCATCGATGGAATAGACGTGAATATCCTCCGGCGCGATGTAGTTCAGATAGATTCCGTGGATGCGGGCGCTGTACTCCAGATAGAGAGACATCCTGGGCGTCGCCGTCAGCCAGGACGCTTTCAGCGCCGGATTCTGCGAAAGCTCCTTCGCGTCGCAGGATTCCCCTTCCATCTCCGGATACGCCGCCCTGCGCCGGCCGTTTTCCTCCGCCACCTTCTGGATCACCTCGAACAGGCGGGCTCTGCCGGGAATCCCGTATTCCTTCAGGGAGGGGGATACCGCCAGGCAGATGGTTTTTTCCGTACGGGAAAGATCCGCCACCACCAGATTGGTGGTAAGCGGATCCAGACCCCGTTCCATGCACTCCACGGAAGCATAAAAAGATTTCAGATCGATTGCGAGATAAGTCCGGTCCTTCATATCATCCCTTCCTTTTTCTTATTATATCCCGAATCGTACATATGTTCAACCGGACTTTTTTCGTTTTATTCCACGTCCTGCAGGGCGGCGTAATCCTCTTCGCCCGTTCTCACCTTAACCACTCTCGCCACATCGTAGACGAAGATCTTCCCGTCCCCGATATGTCCGGTATAGAGCGCTTCCTTCGCCGCGCTGATCACGGAGTCCACCGGTATCTTGCTGATCACCACTTCCACCTTGATCTTGGGCAGGAGGTTTGCGTCCATTTCCACCCCGCGGTATTTCTCGCTGGACCCTCTCTGGACGCCGCAGCCCATCACCTGCGTCATGGTAATCCCCGTCACGCCCAGATCGTTGAGCTTCTTTTTCAGGGCGTCAAATCTGGACAGCCTGCATATGATGCTGACTTTGTGCATGCCCGTTTCGCCGGCGCCGTCCGCCGTCGTGGATTTCACCACCTTCACGGCCGCGTCGATCTGCCGTTTTGTGGCTTTTGCGATATCGTCTTCGCCCAGATCCGTATTTTCGTTGATTTCCATATCAGGATTGGATACCTCGGAGATGGCGAAGCCCGCATATGCGGATACGAGGCCGTGCTCATGGATATCCAGACCGTCGATTTCCACTTCGGCAGGGACGCGCAGGCCCACGGTCTTATCGATCAGTTTGAAAATCACGAACATCACCGCGAGAACGTAAGCCGAAACGGTAACGATTCCCAGGAGCTGGACCCCCAGCTGCCTCAGGCCGCCGCCGTAAAACAGGCCAACCCCGACGCCGTCGCCGCCGTTGGAAAACAGGCCCACTGCGATCGTTCCCCACATCCCGTTTACCATGTGGACGGATATAGCGCCAACAGGATCGTCGATCTTTGCGATATTGTCAAAGAATTCCACGGAAAGCACCACCAGGATCCCGGCCACCGCGCCGATGAAGAACGCGCCTACAGGGGTCACGCAGTCGCAGCCCGCCGTAACCGCCACGAGGCCGGCCAGCGCCGCGTTGAACGTCATGGAGACGTCCGGCTTTCCGTAACGCAGCCAGGTGAAGATCATCGCCACGCAGGTGGCCACCGCCGCCGCCATATTGGTGTTAAACATGACCAGGGAGGCCAGCTCCATATCCGCGTCGGTGCTCATGGCGACCGTGGATCCTCCGTTAAATCCGAACCAGCAGAACCACAGGATGAAAACGCCCAGGGCGCAGGCGGTCATATTGTGCCCGGGAATCGCTCTCGCCTTCCCGTCCTTTCCGTACTTTCCGATTCTGGGCCCCAGGATCGCCGCACCCAGGCAGGCCACCAGGCCGCCCACCATATGGACGCAGGCGGATCCCGCGAAATCGTGGAAGTTCAAAACGGACAGCCAGCCGCCGCCCCAGATCCAGTGCCCCGAGATAGGATAAACCACCAGGCTGATGGCTGCGCTGTAAAGGCAATAGGCCTTAAAATTTGTCCGCTCCGCCATGGATCCCGACACGATGGTCGCCGCCGTGGCGCAGAACACGGTCTGGAAAAACGCATAACACCAGGTGGGAAGCGATCCGAAATCGTAGCTCCCCCGGATCAGCGGATCCAGGCCGCCGATCAGGGGCCCCGCCCCGGCGAACATCAGGCCGAAGCCCACCAGCCAGTAACAGGGCGTCCCGATGCAGAAGTCCATCATGTTCTTCATCAGGATATTTCCCGTATTTTTCGCCCGGGTGAGGCCCGCCTCGCAGAGCGCGAATCCGGCCTGCATGAAGAATACCAGGATCCCGCCGATCAAAGTCCACATGACATCTGTAGATGAAAACATATCTCAATCCTCCTCTTTCCAACCTTCCGGCCCGCCGGCTCTGAGCTGCACCGGCAATTCCAAAAAAGAAAAAGGCGCGTCCCCTGCTGCCAGTTCGCAGGGATACACGCCTTTGTGCCGTCCGGTTATTTTGAAAGCAGACACACGGATTTCTCATTTCCCAGCATCTGCAAAAAAGAAAGGTGTCGCGGATCTCTTATCCGACGGCACCTTTGCTTTCTGAAATGGATTGTAGACCTGTCTCTGGGAAAAGTCAAGCCTTTTTTTGGAAAAATATCGGAAAACTCAGCACGCAGGTGGTTCCCTCCCCCTCGCTGCTGATGAGATCCAGCCCGTACTCCTCTCCAAAATAATGGCGGATCCTGGCATTTACGTTATACAGGCCATATCCGCCCGCTCCGTCTTTCGTGCGTTCTCCTTTTCTGAGCCTGCGGTTTATCCGCTCCGTTTCTTCCTCGCTCATTCCCACCCCGTCGTCTTCCACGCAAACCATCGCCTGACCGTCCAGGATTTCTCCGCTCACCAGAATCGTTCCCTTTCTGCCTTCTTCCGCCAGAATTCCGTGAAGGATCGCGTTTTCCACCACAGGCTGCAGCGTCAGCACCATCATGGGCAATTCCAGCATATCCTCCGGAACGTCGATGGAGAGCCGGATCCTGTCGTCAAAACGGAATTTCTGGATATTGAAGTAGGAAACGGTATGCGCGATTTCCTTTCGCAGCGTTGTGACCTGCTTTCCGGCATTCAGGCCCATGCGGAAGTAATCCGACATATTCCGGACGATAAAGCTGATCTGAGGCACGTTCATTTTCACGGCCAGCCAGTGAATGCTGTCCAGCGTATTGTATAAAAAATGAGGGTTAATCTGCGCCTGAAGCAGGCTCTGCTCCGCTATCCGCTGATTCTTTTCCGCCAGCCCCGCTTCCTGTACCGCCCGGTCCACCCGTTTTTGCAGCCCGGCAAACGCCTCCTCCAGCCTGTCGATTTCATCCCTGCTTTTTCCCCCGCCTCCTGCCTGCCCTTCCCGGGGATACACCTGATCCATTTGGAAAACCAGCCTGCGAAGGTGTCGGGTTATGCGTACGGACGCCACATACGAAACCGCGATCACCACCGCGAAGATCGGAATCAGAATGAAAAACATCCCCCTCACGGAATCCATGGCCTGCTTTTCGATATCCGAAACGGGAAGACAGGAAACCGCATAAAAAGGGGTTCCCCCCACCCCTTCGAACAGGACGGAATATGTTCTTTCCTCCGTTCGCATCACGAAATCGCCGGTCCTTCCGCCGCCTGCGGCGATTTTCTCCATGGCTTTTTCCCACAGCGCATCGCCGCTGCCGTCCTGCTGCCGCGCCAGGAAGCTCTTTCCGCCCGGCGAAAAGGCCATCTGTTCCATCCACTGTTTCCGCACCTTTTCCTGTAACTGGAACAGGAGAAATGCGCTCTCCCCGTCGCCCGCATCCGCGCGCACCCCATAAATATACTCCCCCGGAATCTTTTCGTTTCCCCGGATCCAAAATCTGCTCTGTCCCGCCGCTGCGTCCGCAACCCCCATATCATCATAAAAAATCCGCTCTGCGTTGTTCATCATTTTATAACGGTCCGTAAAAACGAGGAAAACCCGGTAGATCCCGTCCATATTTTCCGCATCGATGCACAGCTCATTCAGTGCGAGAAAACTGTCGTACAGCTCTGTGGACGATTTTTCCTTCAGCCCCGCGACGCTCTCCCGAAACGACTCGTTCAGAATCATTCCGGCCGCCTGGGTTTCCATCCTTCTGACCGACGCTTCGATGTCGGACGTCACTTCCCTCATGGTTTTTCTGGAATTTTCCAGCAGTTGCTCCCTGGCCTGCGAAAATGTGCTGGCATAAAGATACATGCCGAACAGCCCCGTAGCCGCCGCCGCGATCAACAGATTCATCAGATAGATCCTTCGAATAAACGGGCTCTTCCATAAAAGGGAAATTCCGTACTCATCCGTTCCATCGCTTCCCGCGATACTCTTTCGGAGAAACTCCCTCATACTTTTTAAAGACTTTGCTGAAGTAATTTTCATTGCTGTATCCTGCCCTCGCCGCTATTTCCGCCATTTTCAGGGAATCGTCCGCCAAAAGCTGCCTGCTCTTTTCGATCCGGTACAGGTTCAGGGCGTCGTTGATGGTCATTCCAGTCACCTTCTTATAAATCATGCAAAGATAGGCGCTGGTATAGCACAGCCGATTCGCCATATCGTTTACCTTCAGCCCCGGATCCTCATAATTCGCGGCAATGATCTGATGAATTTTCTCCACGATCATCCTGTCCTTTTGCGCGATGATCTTTTTATCGGACAGCGTCGGAATCGTATATGAGGGTCTAATTTCCACATATTCTTCCGGGTTGTCCTTCAGCCGGAACAGTTCCTTTTTGATCCTTCCCACTTTGATGACGGCTTTCTCAAAATACTCCTCATAGATCAGCATCCCCAGGCGCGCGCCCGCCTCTTCCAGCTCCTTTTCAGACAGTTCTGTTTCCATTCCGCAGACCGTCAAAATCCGGCGGTCGGAATGGATGAGACTGTACAAAAACGGGAAGTTTCCCAATCCCTTCCGGATAATTTTTCCCGCCTGGCTCATGTCGAAGGAGATGGCTTCCGCTTTCCGATACTCCACCAGATTCAGGTTTTCAATGACGAACAGCACGAATTGAAACCGTTCGTCGGGGAGCCCCAGTTCTCTTTGTATCTGTCGATATTCCTTCGGGGAATAGCTCTGCCCGTCGATCAGAAGATTTCGAAAGAAGATTTCCTGCAAAAGCGCCGTATTTTTTCTGGCAAAGCTGTTGGTCTTTTCCATGGCTTTTCTGACCGCCAGTTGCAGTTCCAGAGGGGATACCGGTTTCAGAATATAGTCTACCGCGCTGACGTGAATCGCCTCCTTCATCAGATCCAGCTCCGAATAAGCGGTCAAAAAGATGATGGCCGCGTTTCCATCCATCCGGTAAATTCGCTCCGCCAGCTCCATCCCGTCCCCGCCCGGCATCCGAATATCCGTAATCACGATTTCCGGCCGCTCCTTTTCGAACAGCGCAAACGCCTGACGCCCGTTTTGGGCAAGCAGGATCTGTTCGAAGCAAAACCCAAATCCCCGGACGCATTCGGCCAGCGCGTTTCTCGTGTTCCTTTCGTCTTCCGCGATCAAAATCTTCAACGGCTCTCTCCTCCCGGAATACGGAAAACAGAGCTGCTCTCACAGCCCTGCTTTTCCCTGTGTCAACGGTTCTGATACCATTCGTTATAAGCCTGCGTCAACTGGTCTCCGCCTCTTTCCTTCCATTCCGCTACAAAGCTGTCGAACTTCTCCAGCTCCGCCGGATCGATGATCATCCTGATCACCTTTTCCTTCGTCCATTCGCTTAAGCTCTGCTTGAGCGCCTCCGTTTCGCCGTCCATGGTGGGCGCGTAATTGAGGATCGGATCGTAGCTGTACTGCCCGCACTTCGCGTTGATATCGTCCCACAATTCTCCCATTTCCGCTTCTTTATGGGCGCGCGCTCCAAACAGAGGCGTATACCGTTCTCCGACATTGGTGGGATAAAACCATCGTCCCTTGTTAAATTTGTCGAACTCCGGCAGGATGGGCATGTATTTTCCGTCTTCGACGGTATAGCTGACCCCTTCTTCCCCAACGATCAGCCTCGTAAAATTCTCTTCCGCAAGAAAATCGTTGCAGTACTTCACCACTTCTGCGGCCCTGTCGGATGCTTTGGGAACGATCAGAAATCCCTTCAGGCCGCTTCGGTTTGCGATGGACCGGCTCCCGTCCTCCGTTTCAAAAGGTTCCAGAAAAGCCAGTTTCGCATCGGGATTGTTTTCCCGCAGGGTCCTGAGTGCCGCGGATTCCCAGGGCGTCATCCTGCATGCTCCCGCATAACCGGCCGCCACTTTGGAAATCATCGTTTCGTTGGTGTTGGAGGGATAATCCGCATCCAGGAGCCCTTCGGCGTAGAGCCGGTTTAAAAACGCGACCAGCTCCCTCGCCCCTTCCTGCTCCACTCCGGGAACCAGCTTTCCGTCTTTTTCAATATAATCGTCGATGGATTGTCCCAGCCCGAACGCCTGGGCCAGCCCGTTGAATTTCACATCTCCCTCCATGGTCAGCGGGATCACGTTTTCTTTCCCTACATTGCCCGGATCTTCCTCCTTAAAGCGCTTTAAAACCCGGTACAGGTCATCCGGCGTAGACGGCATTTCTTCCCCCAAAGCTTCCAGCCAGTCCTGGCGGATGGAAAACCCCCACTCCACGTCGTCCGTATTCGTCTCCGGAATCGCATAGATTTTCCCGTCAAAAGTGACTGTCGCCCACTCGTCCTCCGTAAAGGCATTTTTCAGATCCGGATACTGATCGATATATTCGTCCAAAGGCCAGATCACGTCGTTTTCCACGTAGCTGATCAGCAGGTTGCGATTGGTCAGCTTGATCATATCATAGTCCTGACCGGAGCTTAAAATCAGATTGACCTTATCGTCCTCATTTCCCATTTCCGGAATGATATCCACATTCAGGAGATCCCTGATCAGTTCCCTGGTATAATCCGTCTCCGGGTCGAAACTCTCGGAAACGTGCAGATATTTCAGGGAAACCGCTTCCCCTTCCCGATCGTCCTGCGCCTGGACCGGATCCTGCTGCGCTCCGGCCTCCTGCGTCTGCGCCGTCTCCCCGGATCCCCCGGGCTGGCATCCTCCCATGATCAGGGCGGCCGCCATGCAGGCCGCAATCCATTGTTTTTTCCGCATACCGCTCATACTCCGTTCCTCCTCTTTTTTATTCTTCAGTTTCTATCTCCACGGGCGAAAAAGGCATAATTACCCTTTCACCGCCCCCGCCGTGGCTCCTTTGGCAAAAAACCTTTGCAGCGTCGGATACAGGATGACCATCGGGATCATGGCACACACCACCGTGGCATTGACGATGCTTTTCGAAGCCGCATTCACGCTCTCCGCCGGGCCCAGCGCATAATCGCCGGCCGGGCTTTGCGCTTCGAAGATCACCGTCTGAAGATACTGCTGAATGGGCATCAGTTCCCGCTCTGTTATGTACATTTTTGCGTCGAAATAACTGTTCCAGTAAGTCACCACAAAAAACATGAAAACAGTCGCCAGCACCGGCTTTGCCATGGGCAGCACCACCGAACGCAGGATCCGCATCTGGCTGGCGCCGTCGATTTTAGCCGCCTCCACCAGGGATTCCGGCAGGGCTTCCATATAGTTTTTCACGATCAGCAGGTTGTATACATTCACCAGCTGGGGCAGAATCAGCGACCAGACGGAATTGATCAGATTCAGCCGCATGATCAGCAGATAGGACGGGATGATCCCTCCGTTAAACATCATGGTGAAGAGGAAGGCCAGAAGCAGCGCCTTTCTCGCGGGAAGGTTCTGTTTTGACAGCGGATACGCCACCAGAACGCTGCAGATCACGGCCAGAGCGCTCCCTGCCAGGGTCACGAAAAGCGAAACGGACAGGGAAGAAAAAAACTGTCTGGAGCCCATCACATATCGATAGGCGTCCAGCTGAAATCCCATGGGCCAGAATTTCACCTTCCCGCTGATCACCGGAGTCTGTTCGCTGACGGAAACCGCCACCAGATTCAGGATCGGAAGGATGATAACCACAGCCACCAGAATCAGAATCAGATCGCACGCCAGGGTCAGGGCTCTGTCCCCTTTCGATTTTTTCATCCGAATTCCTCCCTTCACCAGATGCTCCTGTGCAGAAATTTCCTGCACAGAAAATTCGCCGCAATCAGGAACAAAAATCCCACGAGCCCGTTGAAGAGCCCCACCGCCGACGCATAGCCATACTGCATGTTGTTCACGCCGATTCTGTAAACATAGGTGTTGATGATATCCCCAACGTCGTATACCGCGGGATTGTACATGATCAGCACCTGCTCGAAGGAATTCCCCAGAATATTGGACAGGGACATCAGCGTCATCAGCACGATGGTGGACGTAATGTTCGGCACCGTAATGAAGATCATCTGCTGGAGCCGGGAGGCCCCGTCTACCCGGGCCGCCTCATAGATTTCCGGATCCACGGATCCGATGGCGCTCAGGTAAACGATGCTCCCCCATCCCACTTCCTTCCACATGGCGGAAAAGGCGATCACATGGATGAAATATTTCGAGTCATAGAGGAACTTCACCGGTTCCCCTCCCAGCTGTTTGATCCATTCGTTGATCATGCCTCCGTTGACGGAAAGGAGATTCACGAAAATCCCTCCCACGATCACCCAGGACAGGAAGTGGGGCAGATAGACGATGGTCTGCATGGCGCTCTGAAACCTTTTTCCGACCTCGTTCATGATCAGCGCCAGAACGATGGGGAGCGGTATGTAAAAACACATCTTGTAAAGATTGATGGCAAACGTATTTCGGAGCGCCCGCAAAAAGTCGCTGTCGGAAAACATCTTTTGGAAGTTCTCCAGCCCTACAAACCGGCTTCCCAGAATTCCGTCGAAAATGTTGAAGTCCTCAAATGCGATGACGATTCCGTTCATTGGGATATACTTGAAAATGAAGAGGATGACAAGCACCGGAATCATCATCGCATACAGCTCCGGATATCCTTCCCTTTTCATCTGTCTCCAGGACATTCCTTTTTTCTTGCTCACGTTCTTACCTCCCGTCCCCTGTCCGTCTCTGCACTGTCATTCTATCCGTTTCCCCCGCTTTCCGCCATGTTCAAAATATGGATTTCGGGTAATCTATTAAATAATGCCTTCCCTCTACCATGTTTTCCCGCGTATTCTCTGCTCCTTCCCCACTCTGGCGTTTTCCGCAATTTCCGCCTTCCATTTTTCCGGGCACAGGCCATGCTGCGCTCCTGTCAGCTGCCGCAGCTCCCGACAGGCGGAACATGAGATTGAAGCGCTCCGGTTTTTCAGCAATGCGATCAGCCCCAGATATCCTTCCTTCTCCCCGATCCGGGCGAGCGCCCGACAGAGGGACAGCGTCAGCACGGCCATCCGCTCCGCCATGGGTGCCGCTTCGGTTCCCGCCTCCAAAACCCTCCGGAATTCCCCAAAGGACAGCAGTTTTTTCAGCATGGGGGAAAATTCCTTTCTGCCGGTTCGCTCCGCCACGTAAGCGAACGCTTCCACGTAATGAAAGATTCCCTTTCTGATATCTTCGTAATCCCTTCCTCCGTTTTCCAGCCGCCCAAGGACCAGGCGAAAGGGTTCCAAAACGCACTTCTTTTTGCTCCATGCCAGCAAATTGAGGCGATAGACTGTCTCCGGCATCGCGCCGTGGTCCGGAAGAAGCTGAACGCAATGAACGGATCCTTCCCGCAGCGGCAAATTTTCCGCGCTCCTTTTCAGCTCCCCGCAAAGCATCCCGCAGAATTCCTCCGTCCATCCGTCCTCTCCGTGCCACAGCGCGCAGCCGATCAGCCTGCTGCGAAGCTCCAGGTCCGTTTCCCTCAGAAGCCTTTCCCGCAGGACCGGCAAAACTTCCTCCGCATTCGCGCACATGGCGGCGATCAACGGATTCTGTTCCTTTTCCTCATAAAGAAACGGCACACCCACCCAGTGGGATCTGGTGCCGGCTTCAATCCGCTCCGCCATCGTCCGGGGCAAATCGCTCCACTCCGGCATTTCCAGAAAATCTCCCGTAGTTTCCGCCACTGTTTTCCGGATCTTTGTTCCGGATAAATCCTCCGGCAAAAGTCCCCGGGACAGAGCAGCCGCGCACAATTCTCCCATCGCCGCTCCCTGGTGCATCAAATCCGGCTGCATCCGGATGCTGGGGAAGATATCGTGCGATGCGCTGATCGCCTTTCCCAGAACGTACAGCCCCCGGATCCGTTTCCCCTTTCGGTCCACCGGCTCCAGCGCGAAAAGGGGAATCTGAATCGCGGCCTGCAGAGGAAGAATCCCCGCATAAACGAGATCCGCCGTAACCTTCCCTTTCGGATCGTAGTTGGAAAAACAGGTATACAGTCCGTCCTCATATTTCCGGAAAGTCAGAAGATCCCGTAAGGTCAGCCTGCATTTTCCCTTTATGTGCCTGCTTTCCCGCATGCTCACATAAGTCCCGTGGTCAAAGATTTCGCCCCCCAGCTTTCTTCCATCCAGTATGAATCGGGTATAATCCTCCGGATCTGCGGACATCAGCGTACAGGAGAAATTGTTTTTGCAGACATCCCCCGATACATACTGCGCCAGAGAAGCCCAGTAGGAAATCGAGTCGCGACCGTTCCCCGTTTCATAATCGGCTCCGGCGGCCACAGCGATATCTCCGTCCCCTGTCGCATCCAGCGTCGCTTTCCCCAGGTACGCCACGTTCCCTTCTTCTCCTGCCGTCACAACTCCCGCCATGTTTCCGTCCTTCATAACCGCGCCGAACGCGATCTGTCCAAAAGCCACGTCCACACCCGCTTCCAGGCACTTTTTCAGATAGACCTGAGCCTTGATCCCAGCGTGAAAATCTTCGAATTCGCTCCATATTCCCGGCTTCGTTTTCAGGCCGCACCCTTCGCTGATTTTTCTGACCTCCTCATCGATCTCCATGACATCCCGGAACCTTCTGCCGAACCAGTAGGAGGTGACTCCCCCAACGGTGCCGGTTCCTCCCAGTTCATAATTCGGCTCGATCACCACGGTTTTCAATCCGTTCCGCGCCCCGTGAATGGCTGCCATCGCTCCGGCCGTGCCGCCGCCCGCTACAACGAGATCGTATTCCCTGACCTCCATGAACATCCAGTCGGGCTCCTCCGATACCGGATATTTCTGAAACAAAAGCATTTCGTTTCCCACCCGGAACCGAACCTTTTTCCGTTCCCGGCGCAGCGCTTTCCGATTCTCTTCCCGGTTCCCGGATCCGTCCTTCGCTCCGTATCCCCTGACCGCGAATCTGCCCGGGTTCCAGTCGGGATGTTCCTTTTTCTGCTGCGCATACGCCTTCAAAATCGCCTGCCTGCAGCGGAAGAGATCGACTGCGACGTTCTGTCCCGCTTTCTCCGGCCTTTGCGCGCCAAACAGCGCCCAATACGGGGAACTCCCTTCCCGAATGAACATTTCACAGGCAGCGTCTTCTTCATCCCGCAGAAATTCTTTCACCTCCCGACAGCGGATCCCGAAAAGCCCTCCCTTTCCGGCCAGTTTTACCAGCTGCCAGTCCTCCCGCCTGCAGATTTCCGTTTTCCACAGAAAATAGAACAGCCGGATTCCCTTCTGCGCGCACAGATCCTCCAGATATCGTTTCAGGCGATCCGGATGGAACACCCCGTTTCCCTGGAATAAAAACTCCGGCATCTGAGGGAGCCAGTTCAGCCGTTCCCTTTCAAAATACCGGTTCGTTCCGCACAGATCCGTTGCCGGAAAAGTTTCGTTCATCGCCATCGTTACCCGTCGGCCTTCTCCCGCAAGCCGAAACGCCTCCTTCAGCGCCTCCGCGCTTCCTCCCAGAATCAGACATTCCGTTTCATCGATCAATGGCAGCTTCATCCTCATTCTCCTCCTTCTTTCCGCCATTATAAAAACAAAACCCCAAAAGGGGGAATGCACGCGATATGGATTTCGGGTACGGAATTAAAATTTAAAAAAAGAGGACTCCTCCGAAAAGGAATCCCCATTCAATCTCTTTATTCCCGCAGACGCCGTTCTCCCGAATCCGCCCCCGCCCTACGCGTGGGGAATATCCGTGTACTCCGAAATCTCCCTGCTGATCGTGCACAGGTCGAAGACGGAAAGGTCGTGCAGGTTCTTATGCCCCGTGACCCGGGCGAAGGTCCGCAGCTCCTCCAGGGAACAGTTCAGGAAATTCGCCACCCTGGCGGCGGCCGCGTCCACGGACAGCCGTTTTCTCAGCTCCGGATCCTGCGTGGCCACGCCCACCGGGCACATCCCGCTGCCGCAGATGCGGTACTGCTGGCAGGCGGCGGCGATCAGCGCCGAGGAGGCGATGGCCACGGCGTCCGCCCCCATGGCGATGGCTTTCGCGAAATCAGAGGAAACGCGCAGCCCGCCCGTGATCACCAGCTCCATATCGGAACGGATCGAATCCAGATATTTCCTGGCCCGATGGAGGGCGTAGACCGTGGGCACGCTGGCGGATTCCCGCAGGAAATACGGGCTGGAGCCCGTGGCGCCCCCTCTGCCGTCCACGGTCACAAAATCCGCGCCGGCGAAGGCGCAAAATTCCAGATCCCTCTCGATATGCCCTGCCGAAATTTTGATCCCTATGGGCCTTCCGTCCGATTTTTGCCGCAGCTCATCCACCAGCCTTCGCAGATCTTCCTTCGTCTCGATTCCCGGGAATCTGGAAGGGCTCTGGATGTCCTTCCCCTTTTCCTTTCCGCGGATGGCGGCGATTTCATCCGTCACCTTTTCGCCGGGCAGATGCCCTCCCATCCCGGGCTTGGTGCCCTGACCGATCTTAATCTCGATGGCATCCGCCGTCCTGAGATTTTCCTCCGTCACGCTGTAACGGTTGGGCACATATTCGAAAATATACCGGTATGCGGCTTCCTTTTCCTCGGGCAAAATCCCGCCTTCCCCGCTGCACATGGCGGTCTTCGCCATGGCGCTCCCTTTCGACAGCGCGATCTTGACCTCCCGGGAAAGGGCGCCGAAGGACATGTGGGAAATATAGACCGGCCCGGACAGCAGCATGGGCCTTTTGGCATTTTTCCCGATCACCGTCAGCGTATTGACCGCCTCGTCATCCTGCAGGGGCATGGGATTGAGCTGTGCCCCCAGAATCAGGATATCGTCCCAGGACGGCATCTTCTGTTTCGTGCTCATGGCCGCGTGGATGGTCTTCCCCTCCACCGCCATCCTGTGAATTTCCTCCATATACCGGTCCGTACCGTCGTGCCGTAGAAAAGCGCTGTCATAGGCCAGGCCGCCCGATTCTTCCTTTCCCTTTTCTCCCTTCTCCAAAGCCGCGCCGCCCTCCTTCTCCGGCTCCTCTGCCGGCAGGAACCGGTCGGCGGGCTGGCCGCATACCGGGCAGCGATCCAGCTCAGACAAAAGCTTCCCTTCCTTTTCTTCCGAAAATATGTAACCGCAGACCTGGCATCGATAAGTTCCCATCGTCCATCCTCCTTTGCCCTTTTTTCCATCATAGCATCCCAAAGGGCAAAAGACCACCCCTTTCCTGCCTCCTGGGCCCCGTTTTCCACCTCTTGCGCCCGGGCGGTTGACCTTCTCTCCGGATTCGCTATAATCAAAGTATCAGCCGGCCGAACCTGTGAAAGGGATTCTCATCATGAAAGTAACCATCGAAATCGATCCGTCCTTGGCTTCCGACGAAGTTCTCATCCGATGCCGGAAGATGGACGAACACATTTTACAACTGCAGCAGACCATTGCCGATGCCGGGCCGGAAAAGAGCTGCATGTCCCTGCAGGACGGGGACACCAGCTATTACGTCCCGCTGGGCGAAATCCTGTTTTTCGAAACGGAAGGGAAAAAAATCCAGGCGCACACCGCCCAAAAGCTGTACCTGACGGAGCGGAAGCTGTACGAACTGGAAGAAAGCCTTCCCGGATGTTTCATGCGGATTTCCAAGTCGGCCATCGTCAACCTGGATCACATCTATTCCATCACGAAGAACCTGGCTGCCTCCAGCGCGGTGGAATTTTACGGGACCGCCAAAAAAGTCTACGTGTCCCGCAACTATTATAAGGCCCTGATCGAAAGGTTGGGAGAAAGAAGGAGAAGATTATGAAAAACGGCAAAAAATTTTTCTGGGGAATTCTGTTTCTGCTGGCCGCCGCGGCCGTCATCGCGGGACAGCTGGGGTACCTGAAAGGGTTCGGGTTCTGGTCCGTTCTGCTTTCCCTGGGCATCCTGGGGCTTCTGATCGACGGGATCCGCAAAAGGAGCTGGGGCCAGATCCTCTTTTCCCTCGCTTTTTTGTGCATCGTCAACGCCGGGGCTCTGGGGCTGGAACGCATCGCCCCCTGGCCGGTGCTGGGAGCCGCTTTTCTCGGAACCATCGGGCTCAACCTCCTGTTTCCGGGAAAAAAGCGCTGGCTGAGACATGCGAACGCCGCGGGGATTTCGGACAATTCCGGCGCGGAAGAATACGAGATTTCCCAGGAAGAGGGCGGATCCGAAAGCGTCCGCTGTGAAGTCTCCTTCCATTCCATCGTCAAATATCTTCACTGCCCCGCCCTGCGCAGGGCCAGCCTGGAGTGCTCCTTCGGCTCCCTCTCCCTCTACTTCAGCGATGTGGAGCTCTTTGAAGGCCGCGCTCACGCCGATGTTGACGTTTCCTTCGGCTCCATGGAACTCTACGTTCCCGCGAACTGGCGCGTGATCAACAACGTCTCCTCTTCCTTCGGCCACTCCGCGCTGGACGAAAGCCCTCTGAAAACGGATGCGGACGCCCCGGTTTTCACCGTCTCCGGAGACGTCTCCTTCGGCTCCCTGGAGATCCGTCGCATCTGACCATTCATTTTATCCGTCTATCGTGGGAATCTCATCCTCCGACTTCGCGTCCAGATCGGACAGATATTTCTTCGTTTCCCTGCGGATCACCGGGATGAGGAGGATCACCGCAATCAGGTTCGGGATCGCCATGAGGGCGTTCAGGATGTCCGCGATCGTCCAGACCAGATCCAGCGCCACGATGGGGGCGATGGCCGCTACCGCCACGTAGAGAAGGCGATAGGGGATCAGCGCTTTGGGGCCCAGGCAGTATTCCACGCAGCGCTCCCCGTAATAGGCCCAGCCCAGAACCGTGGAAAATGCGAATAAAATGATTCCCAAAACCAGAATCACGGGCCCCAGATACGGAATCTGATCGAAGGCCAGCGTGGTCAGCACGCCGCCGTTTCCCGCAGCCGCCATATCGATTTCCGGATTTTTCATGATGCTGGTCACCAGCACAAGGCCGGTGATGGCGCAGACCACCACCGTGTCCCAGAAAGTCCCGGTGGAAGAAACCAGCGCCTGGCGCACCGGATTCCTTGTCTGCGCAGCAGCCGCCGCGATGGGCGCGCTGCCCATGCCGGACTCGTTGGAAAACAGTCCCCTGGCCACTCCATAGTGCAGGGCGACCATGATCCCGCCGCCCACCAGCCCTCCGGCCGCGGCCCCAGGCTGAAAGGCCAGGGTAAAGATCGTGCGCAGCGCGGGCAGCAGGAAATCCCGGTTGATGCCCAGGATGACGATGCAGCCGACGCAGTAAAACAGCGCCATGAAAGGAACCAGTTTTTCGCAGACCCGGGCGATGGATTTGATCCCTCCGAAGATGATCAGCGCCGTAAACGCAGCCACGATCAGGCCGATGGGCCAGACCGGGATCCCCAGATTCGCCTCGCAAACCGTGGCGATGGCGTTCACCTGCGTGGCGCAGCCGATCCCGAAGGAGGCGAAGGCCGCCAGGAAAGCGAAAATCAAGCCCAGCCATTTCATGTTCAGCCCCCGCTCCAGCGCGTACATGGCCCCGCCCTGCATGCGGCCGTCGGAAGTCTTCACCCGGTACTTCACCGCGATCAGGGACTCCGCATATTTCGTGGCGATTCCGAACACGCCCGTCAGCCAGCACCAGAGCACCGCCCCGGGGCCGCCCAGCACGATGGCCGTTCCCACGCCGATGATATTTCCCGTCCCGATGGTGGAAGCCAGGGCGGTCGCCAGCGCTCCGAACTGGCTCACCTCCCCCTCCGAATCCGGATCCGGCGTAACGGAAAGGCGGATGGCCTTCCCGATTTTTCTCTGGATCCCTCCCGTACACACCGTCATCAGAAGGTGCGTCCCCAAAAGCAGGGCGATCATGGGCCATCCCCATATCGCCGCGTCCACTGCATTGATTCCGTTTACGATCGTCCCAGCGATTCCTTCCATATCTCCCCTGCTACCTCTCTTTCGTCATTTGTGTTGTATCTTATCACATTTCCGGGCCCGGCGCACTCTTTTTTTCAGAGAAACGGCGGCGCCATGCAAAATGCCAGGCGGACGGACGGGCTCGCCTGGCGCAAAAAAGCTTTCTCCCGCTCCCCATCTGTGCTATGATAATACCTGAACCTGAGACGCTCCGATGAGGATGCTCACACTATTTTCACGAGATAAGGAGGGATGAATATGCCGAGACCAGGAGGGCCGGGCGGCAGACCGCTCTGCTCGTCATGGGCATCGCCGCGCTGTTTTGAGGCAAAAGTCAGGCCATCGGTTTCGCCGATGGCCTGCTTTGTCCGGATGGATCGGGCTTCTCCCGCGTCCTCTTCCTGCGGCTTCACGCTTCCACAGCGGAAGACAGCCATTCCATCCATCCGTTTTTCAGTTCCTCACAGGATGTTCCAAAAATCCTCTGATAATCCGGTTCCTTCGCCGCGCAGAGCTGCAGCGTTTTCTCCATCGTATAGCGATCCGTCAGCCACGCGAAAAACGAAACCGCCTGCGCGCGCGTCAGCTCATCTCCGGGCCAGACTTTCTTCCCTTCGTTCGAATCCATTTCCCGGTAGGCCGTATCGAAGCTGGCATTCAGCTCCAGCCCGTCAAAAAGCTGCGCTGCCGAACACGCGTCCACAAACGCGCGATTGAGGGATCGGTTTCCCTGCGCCGACAGCGTTTCCATGTATTCGAAGACAGCTTCGTCGGCCGCTCTGTCCTCTGCGGCCGGATCGGAAAAGAAAGCTCCCGTCCGCGCAAAGTCTTTCACCGCATCCCCAACGTAATCGTCCTCTGCAAAAACCATGTTGAAATACATGATCAGCGCGCCCTGGTTCCAGTGAGTTCCCTTCGGCTTCAGAATGCAGTTGATCCAGTAGCCCAGATGGCCGAACGCGCTCCGGTTCAGGACGATTTTGTCCCTGGATCCGTAGGTCATGCTCCTGCTGCCCGCGTCGTCTTTCAAAACATATTCGATCCTGGGGATGTTGTCTTTCCCGAGAATTGCGCCGTCGAAGGCGGCTCCGCCCTCTTCCTGCAAAGTTTTGTAAATTCTTTCCTTCCAGAAACGCTCCCGGTAAAGAAACGTTTCCGCTTCTTCTGCCGTTTGAACATCTTGCAGCACATCATAAAATGTATAGACGTTTTGGTCGTCGCTGATCCTGATCAGATAGCCCTCGCCGGTATCAAAGCGGTATCCGTCCAGATACCCGGCGTATTCGTCTTCGTAGACCGCATCCGCTCCGATGGAATCCAGCCATTCCTGCCTGGCAAGATCCGTCACCGGCTCATAGATCCAGTCAAAGGATCCGCCTTCCGTCAACATCGCGGCCAGGGAAACCGCCGTCTGTCTCGCCGCTTTTCCCTCTTCTTCCGTAACCCAGTCGGGCCAGAACCTCAGTCCGAACAGGCGCAGCGTTCCCATGTTTTCGGGATTCTGATACCACGTCTTTAAAAAACCGGCGTCCGTTTCCTCTCCGAATACATATCCGCTGATCCCGTATCCGATCCAGGGTTCCCTCACGCCGCAATATGCCTCCACCAGAAAAGGCCGGTATGCCCTGCTTTCAAAATCGGCAATGGAACACTGAAGTTCTCCGCTCTCATCGAAAGAAGTTTTTCCCTCCACGATACGGACGTTGACCTGTCCGGCAGCGGGCAGATTCCGTTTTGCCAGTTCCGCGATATCTTCCCCGATCTGCAGCCGCATCTTCTTCGCATCCTCATCGCCCGAAAGGGAATCCGCCACCGCAATCCGGCATCCTCTTTCAGCCGCATCCGCCCGGGCGGAAGCGCCTGCCCCGGAGCAAAACAACAAAAGGGCACAGCAAACTGCGAACGACAACGCTTTTCCGATCTTTCTCATCGCCTTCTCCTTTCCTCTCTGACGGGATTTTCCCGGCACCTGAAAATTGCCTGCGCGGCACGTGGTCCGGGCGACATCGGCTGTGGAATGAAACGTTCCGTTTTGCCGCAGCGCGATCCGCCGGATGTTATTATAGATTATACATCTTTACCGGGGAATTTTCAACATATTCGCAATAAATATTTGATATTTCGGATTATTTTTCAACTTGACAAACCTGCGCATTTTGCTAAAATAAGCCACGTAATCGGCCGCAATGCATCCCCGTATTGTGCCGAACAAAGGATAAGAAAGAAATGTTAAAAGGAGCATTCTGTGATGGCATCATTGTTGTTGGCAGTTATCTATCTGGCTTTCGTGAGCCTGGGCCTTCCCGATTCCCTGCTGGGATCCGCGTGGCCTACCATGCAGACCGTCATGGAGGTGCCTTCCTCCTATGCGGGGTATGTGTCCATGACCATCGCCTTTATGACGATCGTTTCTTCCCTGTTGAGCCCCCGGCTGATACGGAAATTCGAGACAAAATGGATCGTGATCTGTTCCATCGCTCTCACCGTGCTGGGGCTGATCGGTTTCTCCTGTTCCAACCGGTACTGGATGCTGTTCCTGTTTTCCGTGCCCTACGGACTGGGGGCGGGCTCGGTGGACGCGTCCCTGAATCATTACGTGGCGAGCCACTATTCTTCCCGGGTGATGAACTTCCTGCACTGCTTCTACGGGCTGGGAGCTGTCATCAGCCCCAATATCATGGCGCTGGCGCTGAAATACGCCCGCTGGAATGAGGGCTATCGATGGACCGCTTTTATCCAGGCCGGGATTCTGCTGGTCTGCATTCTCTCCCTGCCTCTGTGGAACGCGAACGGGCATTCGGATGAGGACGACGGGGAAACTGCGGGGATCCGGGAGGTGTGGAAGGTTCCCGGCGTGGCGCTCACGCTGATCGCGTTTTTCTCTTACTGCGCCGGCGAGGCGACCTGCTTTTTGTGGACCTCCAGCTATTTTGCCGGGACGAAGGAAGGGATGAGCCAGGAACTGGTCGCGTCTTTCGGTTCATTGATCTTCGGCGGGCTGATGCTGGGCCGATTGATCGCGGGCTTTATCTCCGACCGGCTGGGGGATAAAAAACTGATCCGGATCGGCATCGCCGTGGAAGCCGTCGGCATCCTTCTGGTGCTGATTCCCAGCCCTCAGTACTATTTTGCCATGGCAGGATTTCTGATCATCGGCACGGGCATGGGGCCGGTCTATCCTGCCATTCAGCATATGGCTCCCGCCAATTTCGGAAAAAAATGCAGCGCCGCGGTGATCGGGCTGCAGATGGCCTCCGCCTACGTCGGCAGCACCTTCATGCCCACCGTCTTCGGCTATCTCCAGCAGGGCGTGGGAATCTGGATCATGCCCCTGTATCTGCTGGCCTTCGCCGTTCTGAATTTCGTCTTTCTCGAGCTGGCGTACCGCGCCATCGCGAAGAATTCGTAAGGATTCAACCGGGGAAGGAAATATTCCCCTGTCACCGGGCGGGTAGACCGGGATGCGGAGAACAGGATATGATCAACATGGCAGGCTGTCCTTTTGGAAGGGCAGCCTGCTGAGCTGTAGATAAGCTATCCATCTTCTGTAATTCCATGGTCTGCAACGCTCAAAGTTGCATCAGTCGTTCTACCCACGCATTGAAATGCTGGCATTCCTGTCGCATCAAATCTGTGAACCCTCACAATAAACAATGACTCTTTTCATATTACGGGCGCCCTCCCAAGATGTTTCTTTTCCAGAGCTCTCCCAGTGAGTAATCCTCATTGAGCCATACCTGAAGCTGTTCAGAATCCAGACGAGAGAAAATAGACTGATTGTCCTGGTGGTTTACGACAATATTTGTCTTTCCATTCCAGGCGAATGCTATCAGGCTTTGGTGGGTTGGGACGCAAAATGAAATCTTCGAAATACGGAGCTACGCGCTGTATGGTTCTAACGATATTATCATGGATCCCATGAATTTGTTTTACCAATGCCGTTTTTCCAGCCCTCTCTCCACTTCGATTCGAAGTAACCACTGCCAATGCGCATTTTCCCTGAACGATCCCGGCAGAACCACTCTCCATTTCAAAGTATCGCACAAACGCCACAATTAAAAAACTGTTTTTGCGGCAATGACAATAATGTATCCTGCATCAGTTTCTATGATTCTCAGATCTCCCTGATATCATAAGGCGTGGTCTGATACACGTAATAATTCAGCCAGTTGGTATACAGGCCGTTGCAGTGGGATCTCCAGGACAGCAGGGGGCGATTTTGGGGATCGTCGTCGGGATAATAGTTCTCCGGCACGTGAATGGGAAGCCCCTTTTCCGCATCCCGTATGTACTCCTGATGCAGGGTGTAACGGTCGTATTCCGGATGTCCCATGACGAAAATCTGCCGCCCCTCCTTTGTCATGCACAGCAGGACGCCGGCCTTTTCGGATTCCGCCATCACGGTCAGCTGCCCGCAGGCGTGAATCGCCTCCGCAGGGGTGGCGGTATGCCTGCTGTGGGGAATGTAAAATACGTCGTCAAATCCCCGGACCAGCGGCACCTTCCGGTTCAGCACCCGATGGGGGTAGACGCCGAACAGCTTTTCGGGCAGCAGGATTTTATCCAGACCGAAGTGATAATACAGCCCCGCCTGTGCCCCCCAGCAGATGTGGAAGGTGCTGTGCACGTGCGTTTTGGACCAGTCCATGATCTCGCACAGCTCCGGCCAGTAGTCCACCTCTTCGAAGGGAATCTGCTCCACCGGCGCGCCGGTGATGATCAGCCCGTCGTACTTGTTCCCCTTCAGTTCGTCGAAGGTATGGTAAAACTGGTTCAGATGGGTGGCTGATGTGTTCAGGGAAACGTGGCTGTTCATTTTCATGAAGGTCACGTCCACCTGCAGGGGCGTGTTCGACAGGGAACGCAGGAGGTGGAGCTCCGTGTCCTGTTTCACCGGCATCAGGTTCAGGATGCAAATCTGAAGCGGGCGCATATCCTGATGAATGGCCCGGAATTCATCCATCACAAAAATATTCTCATTGTCCAGGATCTCCCTGGCGGGCAGATCGCTCTGTACTTTAATCGGCACTTCTCTTTCCCTCCTCCAGAAACCGTTCCATAAATTCTTCTTCCGTCAGGACCTCCACGCCCAGCTCCCTGGCCTTTTTGTTTTTGGCGGAGGCGGACTGGCTGTCGTTGTTGATCAGGCAGACGGTCTTTCCGGTCACGCTGCCGGTCACCTTTCCTCCCAGCCCCTCGATCCGTTCCTTCAGGGCGCTCCGGTTTTCAAAATGGTTCAGGCTGCCCGTGATCACGAAGGACTTCCCCGCCAGAGGCAGGTCGCCCTGATCGAAGGTCTCCTTTTGCAGCGTCACCTCGCCCAGCAGGGCATCCAGCGCCTTTCTGTTCTTTTCCTGCGCGAAGTAATCCACAAACGCGCCCGCGATCACGGGGCCCACCCCGTCGATGGCGGCCAGCTCCTCCGCGGGGGCTTCCAGCATCCGCTCCAGGTCGTTTTGATACTCCCGGCAGATCACTTTTGCGTTGGCAAGGCCGATGTTGGGGATCCCCAGGCCGTAAATCAGCTTCGCCAGCGCGACGCTTCTCGCCTTTTCCAGGCTGTTTAACAGATTCTGGCAGGATTTTTCCCCGAATCCTTCCATTTCCACGATTTCATCCCGGTGCCGGTCCAGATGAAACAGATCGGCATAAGTGTGCAGAAAGCCCTTCGCCAGAAACTTCTCCAGCGTGGCTTCGGAAAGGCCGTCGATGTTGAAGGCGTCCCGGCTGACGAAGAGCGCAAACGCCTTCAGCTTTTTCGCGTCGCAGTCGGGATTGGTGCAGACCAGGGTTTCCGTGTCGTTTTCCCGGTTGATGGCCGTAGCTCCCCCGCACACCGGACAGGTATCCGGGATCTCCAGGCTGTCGCTTTGGGTCAGGTTTTCAGCGATCTGGGGAATGATCATGTTCGCCTTGTAGACCGAAATCCGGTCCCCGATGCCCAGCTTCAGCTGGCGGACGATGCTCACGTTGTGGACGCTGGCCCG
>DWXE01000009.1 GCA_019119355.1 Candidatus Eisenbergiella merdigallinarum | reverse complement strand
TTTTACCTGAAGAGACTGGTCGGCCATTCCCTGTCCTCTGACATCACAGAGGATAAATACATCCATCCGTCCCTGGACAGCCTGCGTGCTGAAATCGAAAAAATAGATTTGTCACTATTTGTCACTAACGGTTTTGAATTTTAACGAATTATAGATAATTATAGAGATTCAAAAAATAACGTAAATTCAAGGCTTTTTTGAGATTTTTCACATTATATCGCAAACCGAACAAACTTCATCTTTTAAGATTATTTTAAGTTTTCTCCCCCAAAACGACTCTTTTCGTCCCTGTTTATACAAAAGGAGATTGCAAAAATACGGCGGCTGTGTTACGATAAAGTCAAATATTAGACCATTTGTCGTGATGCGGAGGGTTTCATGGATTATCAGAAAGTGAGAAGTTATGTGAATGAATACTGCCATCTGCGGGACGTGCAGTACGCCGCCTATGAGATGTTCGCCAGAAAACACCGGTTGACGGCCAACGAGCTGTTCGTGCTGGATATCATCTGGTTCTCCCCGGAGGGCTGCCTGCAGTCGGAGATCTGCGAACGGCTTTCCGCCACAAAGCAGACCGTCAGCGCGATCATCAAAAAGTTTTTGAAACAGGGTTACGTCTCCCTGACGGAATCCGAGGCGGACCGCCGGAATAAGATCGTCCGTTTCACCCCTGCGGGGACGGAATATGCGAAGAAGATCATCCCGCCCGCAGCCCGCGCGGAGATCGAAGCCATGGGCGGGCTGTCCGACGCGGAAATCGCGGAGCTGGTCCGCCTGACCGCCCTTTTTTCCCGCTTCATGAAGGATAAATTCCGAAACATACAGGAGGTTTGAATGATTATCAATACGGGAGGCCGCACGGACACCGTGCAGTATTATACGGAATGGCTGCTGCGCCGCTTCGAACAGGGTTACGTCCTTTCGCGCAATCCGCTCTTTCCAAACAAAGTGACCCGCTATGAGCTGGACCCGGACCTGGTGGACTGCGTGGTTTTCTGCTCCAAAAACTATCGTCCCATCCTGCCGCGCCTGCACGAAATTACGGATCGCTTTCACAGCTATTTCCACTATACCATTACGGCTTACGGCCGGGACATCGAACCGGGCGTCCCCTCCATTGAAGAGAGCATGGAGACGCTGGCAGAGCTGGCCGGACAGGTGGGCAGGCAGCGGGTGGCCTGGAGATATGACCCCGTTTTGCTGACTCCGGAGTACACCGTTTCCCGCCATCTGGAAACCTTTGAACGGATGGCGCAGAAGCTGGCTCCCCACATCGACCGCTGCATTTTCAGCTTCGTGGAAATGTACCGAAAGCTGGAAGTCAATCTGCCGGAGCTGATCCCCCTGACCGAAGAGGACAGGGCCGCTTTGGCGGAAGGGCTGGGCCGGATCGCCGGACGATACGGCATTTATCTCCAGACCTGTGGCACCGACGGGGATTTTTCCCGATACGGCATTCATTCCTCCGGATGCATGACCCTGGATATCCTGGGGCGGGCGAACGGCGTGGAATTCAGAACGCTGAAGCACAGGGGCATGCGGCAGGGTTGCCATTGTATCGAAAGCCGGGATATCGGCGCGTACGATACCTGCCTGAACGGCTGCAAATACTGCTACGCCAATCAAAACCCGCAAAAAGCCCTGGAAAACGCCCGAAAACACGCCCCGTCCTCCCCCCTCCTTCTGGGCTGCGTGAGGCCGGAGGATACGGTGATCCAGGGCGCGCAGAGAAGTTTTCTGAAAAGGAGCAAAAAATGACCGAAACGACGATTAAGACCGTGGAAGTAAAGAGCGTTCTGTCGAAATCCAATCTTCCGGTCTGCGAATATTCCGTCAATCCTTACGTGGGCTGTACCCACGGCTGTAAGTACTGCTATGCTTCCTTTATGAAGCGCTTCACCGGACATGAGGAAAACTGGGGCTCCTTTCTGGACGTGAAGCTCTGGCCGACGATCAAAAATCCGGGGAAATATGCAGGGAAAGAGCTGTTCATCGGCTCCGTCACCGATCCCTACCTTCCCCAGGAGGAGGTTTACGGGCGGACCCGGGAGCTGCTCATGCAGCTGAAGGGAAGCGGCGCGCTTCTCAGCATCGCCACCAAAAGCGACCTGGTCCTGCGCGATCTGGATCTGATCAGGACGTTTCCGCAGGCCCGGGTTTCCTGGTCCATCAACACGCTGGATGAGGATTTCCGGCGGGATATGGATTCCGCCGTCTCTATCGAACGGAGGCTGGCCGCCATGGAAACCTTCCACCGCGCCGGAGTCCGCACCACCTGTTTCATTTCCCCGATTTTTCCGGGCATTACGGATGTGGAAGCGATTATCCGGAGGGCGAAAGATCACTGCAACCTGATCTGGCTGGAAAATCTCAATCTGAGGGGCAGCTATCAGCCCGTCATCCTGGAGTACATCCGGAAAAAATATCCCCGGCTGCTTCCCCTGTACCTGGAGATTTACAGCCGGAAAGACCGCAGCTACTGGGAGCTGCTGGACGCCAGGCTGAAAGACTTTACCTCCGAAATCGGGCTGGACTACGTCACCAACGACGACAGCATGCGGCGGCCTTTCGATGCGCCTCCAGTGGTGGTGAACTATTTTTATCACGAACAGATCCGGAAATCTGCCGGAAAGGAGGGGAAACGACATGCCTGAACTGCCCGAAGTGGAAGCCGTAAAACGGGTGCTCGAACCGCAGATCTGCGGGATTTCGATCGGCTCTGTCCTCGTCAGGCGCCCGGAGATCATCGCCCATCCCTCCGCCGGCGATTTCTGCCAGAGGCTGACCGGCCGGACCTTTCTTCGCCTGGAACGGCGCGGCAAGTTTCTGATCGCCCCGCTCTCGGGAGGCGACCGGATGATCCTCCATTTCCGGATGACGGGCTGCCTGCTGCTGACGCCTGCCGACTATCCGGAGGAGAAACACACGCATCTCGTCTTCCGCCTGGAAAACGGCATGGAACTGCGCTTTTCCGATACGCGCCGCTTCGGCCGCTTCTGGCTTCTCGGGGAGGGCGAGACCGACCTGTACAGCGGGGTGCCCCAGCTGGGAATGGAACCCTTCGATCCCGCCTTTCGCGCGGAATATCTGCGCGGCCGTCTCGGAAACCGAAAAAAGGCGATCAAGGAATGCCTGATGGATCAAAACGTCGTCGCGGGGATCGGCAATCTCTATTCGGACGAAATTCTGTTCGCGGCCAGGATTTATCCCGGCCGCCCCGCCGGCAGCCTGGCCGGTAAAGAGTGGGAGCGGCTCTGCGCGGCCATTCCCGAACAGCTATCCCGTTTCATCGCCAGAAATGCCATGACGCCGGAGGAATATCTGGAAACCAGAGGACAGGAATACCGAAACGCTCCGTACCTGCAGGTTTACGGAAGGGAAGGAAAGCCCTGTCCCGTCTGCGGGGAAACGCTGCTTCGAACCGTCATCGGAGGAAGGAGCAGCGTTTTCTGCCCGAACTGCCAAAGACAGGCGCCCTGATGCCACTCTCCGGCATCAGGGCGCCTGTCCCCGCAAAAATTTATCGTTTCATGGAAAGAGTTCTCACAGCTGTACCAGGACGAACATGTTGTAGATGGCCCTGATGGCCTTTTCGAAGTCGTCGTCCCGGACGCCGATGATGATATTGAGCTCGCTGGAGCCCTGGTCGATCATCCGGACGTTGATGTTGGCGTGGGCCAGCGCGGAGAAAATGCGCCCAGCCGTCCCCCTGGTGGATCTCATGCCCCGGCCCACCACCGCGATCAGGGCGATATCCCCTTCGATCTCCACCATATCGGGCTTCACGGCCCGATGCAGCGCGGACACCACATTCTGCTCCTTATCCATGAATTCGTCCTGATGGGCATATACCGTCATCGTGTCGATGCCCGACGGAACGTGCTCGAAGGAAATCCCGTTGTCCTCAAATACCTGCAGCACCCTGCGGCCGAATCCGATCTCGGAGTTCATCATATCCTTTTCGATGTTGACGGAGCAGAAGCCCTTTTTCCCGGCGATGCCGGTGATGACGAATCTGGATTTCTGGCAGGTGCTCTCCACGATCCAGGTGCCGCTGTCGTCCGGTTCGTTGGTGTTGCGGATGTTAATCGGGATCCCCTCGCTCCTCACCGGGAAGATGGATTCCTCGTGCAGCACCGACGCGCCCATATAGGAGAGCTCACGAAGCTCCCTGTAGGTAATCGTCTCGATCTTTTCCGGGTTGGGGATGATGTTGGGGTCCGCGATGAGAAAGCCGGACACGTCCGTCCAGTTCTCGTATACGTCCGCGTGGGCCGCCTTCGCCACGATGGAGCCCGTGATGTCGGATCCCCCTCTGGAAAAGGTGCGGATGGAGCCGTCGGGATTGGAGCCGTAAAATCCGGGGATCACGGCGTTGGGAAGGTTTTTCAGGCGCTCTTCCATCACGTCGTTGGTCCGCACCGCGTCGAACTCCCCGTTTTCCTTGAAGAACACCACTTCCGCCGCATCGATGAACTCGAAGTTCAGATAATGGGCCATGACGATCCCGTTCAGATATTCCCCGCGGGACGCCGCGTAATCCCTGCCCGCATGATTCAGGAAATTCTGCCGGATCGCGGCGAATTCATCGTCCAGGGACAGATCCAGAGACAGCCCGTCGATGATCTCCTCGTACCGTTCCCGGATCAGGCGCAGCTCATGGGAAAAATCCTTCTCCTCTTCCGCAAGGCCGTAACAGGCGTAGAGCATATCCGTCACCTTCGTATCGTTGCGGCTGCGCTTGCCGGGCGCGCTGGGAATCACGAACCGCCTGGACGTTTCGGAGGAGATGATGTCTCTCACTTTTTGAAACTGCTTCGCGCTGGCCAGAGAACTTCCGCCGAATTTTACAACTTTTTTCATTTCACTGTCTCTCCAATCTCACTTGTTTCCTGCAGAAAATACCGCATCAGCTCATGACCGCGCGCCACATAGTTGCCGCTCAAAATCGCTTCCGCTTCATTATAATTCCACTCATGCTGTTCCTGCATCGTGCTGTCGTACAAAAGCCAGGGCACTTCCCTGGAAGTATGGGTGCGCAGGCGGATGGGCGTGGGATGATCCGGAAGGACCAGCATCCTGAAGTCCACTCCCTCCAGGGTCAGCTTCTCTGCCAGAGGGCCGATGATCCTCTGATCCAGATATTCGATGGCGCGAATCTTCTTTTCCACGCTCCCCTGATGCCCCATTTCGTCCGGCGCCTCCACATGGATATAGGCAAAATCATAGTCTCCCGAAGTCAGCGCGTCAAAAGCGGCCTGCATTTTCCCCTCGTAATTGGTATCCAGCCCGCCGTTGGCCCCCTCGACCTTCGCCACATCCATTCCGGCGCCCACCGCGATCCCCTTGAGCAGGTCCACGGCAGAGATCATCATACCTCTTTTCCCGAATTTTTGCAAGAAAGAGGTGAGGGCAGGCCTGGTGCCCGCTCCCCAGAACCAGCAGCAGTTGGCGGGATGCAGCCCCTTTTCCCTGCGCGCCCGGTTGAGGGGATGATCCCGCAGGATGCCGTAGCTCTGTATCATCATCTCCCGCAGCGCTTCCTCCTTCGGAAGGTGTGGGCCGATCACCTGCCCCAGCACATCGTGGGGGGCGGTCAGATCCACCACCCGCCCGTTTTCCCAGATCAGGCAGTGCCGGTAGCTGGTGCCCGCGTAAAAGTGCCAGGGGCCCCTTTCCAGCCCGCGCTTCACCGCGTCCAGCAGGACGGCGCAGTCTTCGGTGGAAATTTCTCCCGAGCTGTGATCCACGATGATCTTTTCCTCAAAGGGCAGCTCATCCTCGGAAATCGTGACGAAGTTGCAGCGCAGCGCCACGTCCTCATCCTTCATGGGAACGCCGATGGACAGCGCTTCCAGCGGGGATCTGCCCGTATAATAGCGTTTCGGGTCATAGCCCAAAACGGAAAGGTTGGCCGTGTCCGATCCCGGCGCCATCCCTTCCGGCACAGTCCTCACCATCCCGATCCGGGATTTTTTGGACAGGGCGTCCAGGGCCGGGGTCTCCGCGCAGGAGAGCGGTGTCTTCCATCCCAGTTCCTGCAGCGGTTCGTCGGCCATGCCATCCCCCAGAACAATCACGTATTTCATCGGAACGTCTCCTCCTTCATCGCTATGGCCGGATGTCCTCTTTTAGTCTTTGATCCGGATCCGGCCGATAAAACCGGAAACTTTCCTCTGTCTCCGGGAAAATTCCCGTTCCGTCATGGGTTCCGTCAAAAACCCGTATTCCTCCGGCAGGCTCTCCAGACGGATTTTCTCCGCGGGCCCGAAAACGGCGTCCGCTTCCGCTTCTCCCGCTCTGGCCGCGCGCACGAAAAAGCGGCTGATCCTTTCTTCGAAGGGCTTTAAATGCACGGGTTCCTCCTCCCAGATGCAGGTCATATGTTCCCCCGGATGCCTGGCGCAGTCCACCACATCGGAGACCACCGCGCTGGCCGTGGGCAGTTTCCCCGCCCCTTTTCCGTAGAACATGGATTCTCCCAGCGTGTTGCCGCGGACCGAAATGGCATTGAACACCCCGCTCACCGAGGCCAGGGGCATTTCCTTTTTCAGCATGCAGGGCACGACGGAAGCCAGATAGCCGTCCTCCTCTTCCCTGCTCTCGGCCAGCAGCTTGATCGTCCGATCCATGGCCCTGGCGTATTCGAAATCTTCCGGCGTAATTCCGGTGATCCCTTCCGTATGGATCTCTCGAAAATCCACGGTATGTCCCGCGATCAACGACGTCAGGATCGCGATCTTGCGGCAGGCGTCATAGCCTTCCACATCCGCCTCCGGATTGCGCTCCGCATATCCCTTTTTCTGGGCTTCTCCCAGCACCGTGCCGAAGTCCGCGCCGTCCTTTTCCATCCTGGTTAATATATAGTTGGTGGTCCCGTTTAAAATTCCGGCAATTTCCACCACGCGCTCGGCGGTCAGGGCGCAGTTCAACGGGCGGATGATGGGGATGCCTCCCCCCACGCTGGCCTCGAACAGGTAGTTGCAGCGATGCTCCTTCGACAGGGCGATGAGCTCCGCGCCGCGGGCGGCCACCAGCTCCTTGTTGGAGGTGCAGACGCTCTTTCCCGCCTCCAGCGCCCTGCAGGAAAACGTATAGGCGGGTTCGACGCCGCCCATGGTCTCGCAGATCACCTCCACCTCCGGATCCTCCAGAATCCGGTCCACATCGTGGACCACCCGGTCCTCATACGGATCTCCCGGGAAATCCCGGATATCCAGAATGTACTTCACTTCCAGCCGTTTCCCGGCCCGCTTTTCAATCAGTTCGCGGTTGCGTTCGATGACTTCCACCACGCCGCTCCCGACCGTACCATATCCCAAAACCGCTATTTTTACCATGTTTTCCTCTATTCTTTCGCCAGTATCTTCACGCTGTGCACTCCGTTTTGCCGCTCCATCTCCTCCAGCATCCCCGAAATGTCCTTCGTGGTCTGCAGTACCTGCACGCTCACGCTCAGGGATGCGATCCCGTTGATGGGAACGCTCTGATGGATGGTCAGGATGTTCGCGCCGAACTGCGCGATCACCTTGAGCACATCCGACAGAAGCCCCGGTTCGTCTTCGATCTGCAGGGAGAGGGTGATCGTCCTTCCCTGGGAATTGTCGTGAAACGGGAAGATATCGTCCTTGTATTTATAGAAAGAACTCCTGCTGATTCCCACCGCGTCCACCGCGTCCTGAATCGTCGGCACTTTCTCGGATTCCAGAAGCCGTTTGGCTTCCACAACCTTCAGGAGTACATCCGGCACCGCTTTTTTGGTCACCACGTAGTATTTGGTTGACTCCGCCATGATTTCGTCCCCTTTTGTATTCTTGACGCATACACCTGTGCGCCATCGGTGGATATTTTAGCACACCCGGCCCGATCAGGCAAGCAAATTTTTCGGCGCGCGGATCAGGAGGCCGCGATCAGATATAAAATCAACAGATGCGCCGGATAAAACAGATAGAAAAGGCGGCCCTTTCCTTTTCGTCTCCGCATCCCGTTATACCGCGCGATGAGCGGGACGGCGACGATCCCGAACGCTTCGATCAGGGCGGTGACGGGCCCCATGGACAGGCAAAAGAGCAGAAAGGAAACCGTCAGGTTCGGCTTCCTCCGGCGCGAATAGCAGTAAAACAGGGCGGCCAGCAGAGGTCCGCTGCCGCCGTAATCCACCCGGAGCAGATCCGCGAGGACCATGGCGGCGGCCACGATCCCTGCGGCCGCCGCTGTCTGCCAAACCGCCCTCTCCCCCGCCCCGCGCTCTCTGTCCCGGGCATCCATGGCCCGTTCCAGAAAGGAGAGCATCAAAAGGCTGACGGACAGGGTGAGAAAGACGTTCTGGCTCCTCCAGTCCGGACGACCGAACAGGGCCAGGTCGAAGGGGATCTCCGAAACGAGCGCGAAGGCCGCCATTCGCCCCAGATACCTTTTCCGGCTGGAGGTGTGGGAAAAGCCCTCCACCAGGAGCCATACGAATATCGGGAAGGCCGTCCTCCCGATCAGGCGCAGGACCGGATACTGTACGAGCAGCACCGCCCCCACGTGGTCGCACAGCATGGTCAGCATGGCGATCCATTTCAGGGCGTCGGCGGAAATCCCGCCGGGCCGGAGGGTCTTTTCTCCGCCGGCTCTGGCCGCTCCGATCCCGCTCATGCGTTCAGCGGGTATTTTTCCGTCAGGGCCCTGACGATGCCTTTCGCCCGTTCCACGCCCGCTTCGCCGTCTTTGATCACCGCCTCGATGGCTTCCGCGATCCGGTCCATATCCGCTTCGTTCATGCCCCGGGAGGTCACCGCCGGCGTGCCCAGGCGGACGCCGCTGGTGACGAAAGGAGACTGCGGATCGTTGGGAATCGTATTCTTGTTGGCCGTGATGTTCGCCTCGTCCAGCAGCTTCTCCACCGCTTTCCCCGTCAGGCCGAAGTTCGTCAGATCCACCAGCATCAGGTGATTGTCCGTTCCGCCGGAGACGATCCGGATCCCGCGCTTCATCAGCCCTTCGCAGAGGGCCTTCGCGTTTTTCACGATATTTTTCTGGTATTCCTTAAAGTCCTCGCCCAGCGCTTCCTGGAAGCAGACCGCCTTCGCCGCGATCACGTGCATCAGGGGGCCTCCCTGGGTGCCCGGGAAAATCGCCTTGTTGAAGTTGTATTTCTTCGCAGCCTCCTCATTGGCCAGAATCAGGCCGCCTCTGGGGCCGCGCAGCGTCTTGTGCGTCGTGGTGGTGACCACATCGGCGAAGGGAATCGGGCTGGGATGCAGGCCGGCCGCCACCAGTCCCGCGATATGGGCCATATCCACCATCAGGCAGGCGCCCACCTCGTCCGCCACCTCCCGGAATTTCTTCCAGTCGATGGTCCTGGCGTAGGCGGAAGCCCCGGCGATGATCATTTTGGGCCGGCATTCCAAAGCCAGGCGGCGCATCTGGTCATAATCCAGAAAGCCGTCGTCGTCCACGCCGTAGGGGACCACATGGAAATACTTTCCGGAGAGGTTCACCGGGCTGCCGTGGGTCAGATGCCCGCCGTGATCCAGGTTCATCCCCATGATCGTATCCCCCGGATTGAGCACCGCGAACTGCACCGCCATGTTCGCCTGCGCGCCGGAATGGGGCTGCACGTTGGCATAGTCGCAGCCGAACAGCTTTTTGGCCCGCTCGATGGCCAGATTCTCCACTTCGTCCACGCACTGGCAGCCGCCGTAGTAGCGCCTGCCCGGATATCCTTCCGCATACTTGTTTGTCAGGATGCTTCCCATGGCGGCCATGACGGCCCTGCTCACCCAGTTTTCGGAAGCGATCAGCTCGATATGGCTGTTCTGTCTCTGCTCCTCCGCCACGATGGCGTCCGCGATTTCCGGATCCACTTTCCGTACTTCATCCAAAGAATACATACTCTCCTCCTGTCTCCCTGCGGGCTGTTGCGTTTCATGCTTTAATTTGCTAAAGATCCTTTTGATTATAGCACAGGGCCCCGTTCGCCGTAAATCCCCATCTTGCCGGGAAAAACAGGGGCGGGGGATCGCTGCGCGAAACGATTCGCGCGCAGATCCCCCGCCCCTGGCGGTCCAAAAGCCGTCCGCCTCACCCGATGCCCGGGCGCTTTCTGGCCCTTCTGGACGCCTGATAGCGAAGTCTGCCTCTCCACACCGTCACCAGATCGAAGGAGTACACCGCAGCGTGCATGACGGCTCCCATCAGAAACGCGGTGAGCACGTCAAAGGCCGAGTGCTGTTTGATGAACATGGTGGAAAGGATGATGGAAACGCACAGGGCCAGCGATCCCCTGCGAATCCATTTGCGGCCGGAAAGCTCCCGGTTGTGCATCACCGCCAGATGCGCTCCCAGCGAATTGTAGACGTGGATGCTGGGAAACAGGTTGGTGGGGGTATCCACCTTCCAGAGCAGGCCGATCAGGTGCGTGAACGCATTGTCCCGCGGGAACTCCTGAAGCCGCAGGTGCTGAATGTTGGGACAGACCCAGGACACCAGCAGAAAAACCGCCATGCCGGTACACAGGAAAAAGGCATTTTTCCGATATTCCGTTTTGTTCCTGAAAAACAGAAAGATCAGCACCGCCGGGACATAAAGAAACCAGAGCAGATAGGGCACCACAAAAATCTCGCAAAACGGGATATAGTCGTCGATCATCATATGCACGATCCGGTAGTCCGCATGCCCCCTGTTCTCCAGCAGCCCGAATCCGGTCAGATAAACGGCCCCGAACAGAAGGGCCGGCAGCGCGTGTCCGTATTTTCTGTAAATCGCCTTCAAGTCTCAGTCTCCTTTTCACAAACAAAACGCAGCTTTCCTTTTTCCACGGTGACGGTGATGGCGTCCGTTTTCACCGGAACCTCCCCGTCCGTCTGCACCCACAGCGGCGCGTCCGTCCGGATATCGATGCGGGATGCCCGGTAGTGCTCCACGCCCAGGAACCGGAAATGACCGCCGAACAGCGCGAACGGAATCACCACCGGGATCTTCCACTTCGGCACCCCGTCCACTGCGCACAGGTCCAGAAGTCCGTCCCCGTCGTCCGCCTGCGGGCAGAAACAGAACCCTCCGCCCTCATAGCGGTGAGACATGTTGGCCACAAACAGCATGCGGTCCAGCCGGAGCGTCGTCTTTTTGTCCAGCCGAAGGACGCATCGCACTGTCCGGGCCGTGAGCATCTGCTTCAGGCCGATTCCCAGATAGGTCAGCTTTCCCAGGCCGAAACGGTTGAGCAGGTCCTTCATCCGGGAACAGAGCGCTTCCTGACAGATGGCGGCGTCGAATCCGATGCCGCAGCTGACCGCGAAGTAACGCCTGCGCCGCTCTCCGCCTTCCTTCCAGGAAACGCAGCCCAGATCCATCCGTCGCTCTTTTCCCTGCAGCAGCGTCCGGAGAGCCCCGGAAACATCCCGGCTGATTCCCAGATCCCGGGCCAGATCGTTGCTGGACCCCGTAGGGATGTAGCCCAGACGCACCCGCTCCGGATGAACGAGCCCCTGCAGCGCTTCATTGACGGAACCGTCCCCGCCCAGAATCACCAGGGTCCTCTCCCCGCCTTCCCCCAAATCCTCCGTCAGCTGCCGGGCGATCCGGGCGATGTCTCCCTGCTTTTTGGAAAAATGGACTTCGTGGGCGATGCCCTGGCCGGTCAGCAGTTCTTCCGTTTTCTTCCAGAGCTCCATCCCCTTTCCGGAATGGGACGCGGGATTGACGAGAAAAAACAGTCCGGGACCGGCCGGCATCGGCGCAGCGCCGCAGCTCTCCGGCAAAATTGTTCGATTCATCCAGCTTCCCTCCCCTTCCGCGCCGGATTTTGTCCCGTTTCCGGCAGCATTTTTCCTGTTAAATCCACATTTTAGCAAAATGATGTCCAAAGTCAATACGGTTCCGAAAACCTTAAGGGAATCTTTCGAAAACGCTTAACGGTTCCATCCGGCTCGCTTCTTTTCGACCTTTTTCGGGCAAATTCCTCCAGACGCGCATATGGTAACATTAGGAAGGGATTTTTCCCGACTGAAAAAAGGAGGATTTTATGTTTCATCGTATGAATGACTGCGGCTGCAATGACTGCTGCAATGATTGCAATTCCTGCAACGACCGCTATAACTGCAACTGCTGCGGTCCTACCGGGCCCATGGGCCCGCCCGGCTGTCCCGGCCCGAGGGGACCCATGGGTTGTCCCGGGCCAACCGGCCCCACGGGTCCCACCGGCGCCACCGGTGAACAGGGGCCTTTCGGTCCTCAGGGACCTTCCGGCGATCCGGGCGCTACCGGCGCTACCGGCGCGACTGGGCCAACTGCCCCGTCAATATATGCACAACAAAGAAAATGCCGTAACCATGCGGCTTTCAGCTATCTTAAAGACAATTAAACAGCCCCTATGATTACACCTAAAACGCCGTAGCAAGGTTGGACAAGCCTTGATATGGCGTTTTTAAGTAAGGACAACCCTTGCCGCAGCTTAAAAAGTTGTGGCGTTTTTTTATGCCCGCAGGAAAGGAGGCACAGCCGGAATGTATTTCACAGAGGACGAACAGCGGGCGTTTGAACTGCTCATGCAGCAGAAGCCGGGATTTGACCGCTATCAATCCGGTTGCGCCGGAAGTAATGAAGATTGCGGGACTTGCCGTTTCTACCGCCCGCATTGGAAATATGAGTTTTGCGTTTTCAAAGAGTGTCCCTACTGCCCCGGCAAAAGGACGCGAAAAACATCTGTCTGCATGGACAAATAGGCGGGTAAAAAGCCTTGCGCCATGCGGCTTTGCAGACGCGAATAACGGCAAAGGCATATTGCAATACCAAAACCGCCGAAAACGGCTTTCTAATTATCCACGCAGACCGAGAAAGGAAGTGATGAAACATGGCAGTTTTCCGAGTGGAGCGCAATACGGGATATAGCAAAGACGTGAGGGGTTATGAGAGGAAACGTGAGTATCTTCCACTATCGAAAATGCCGGAAAAGCCCGAAGTGATGGGCTATACCGGCATATAAGAACTTCTAAAGAGATAATCGAAAATCTATCAAACTATTAGCTTAAATAATTCTTGTTTTTGTTTTCGCTCGGTTCCTTATTGACAATTTCACTTTATTGAGTATAATTAAATAAGGGAATGAAGTTCTCCCTTGGCACTGCCTAAACCGCTTGAAAAAGCTGACGACTTCTGCTTTGTGTAGAGGTCGTTTTATATTTTTACAAAGCCGACATTTCTGCACAATAGCAGGAATTGTCGGCTTTTTTCGTCTATTAGACTAATAAAATGGCGGTTTGAAAAATGGTTGTCCATAACATGCATTTCAGGAGGAAATAAGTAATGCTCACATCATTAGCGTTTATTTTTCTTATTGGTCTGTCTATGGCTGCAATTTGTCAAAGATTAAAATTACCGCGGATCATCGGTATGCTGATAACAGGCATTGTATTAGGACCGTATGTCCTTGACTTACTTGACCCGTCAATACTATCCATATCTGCCGACTTGCGGCAAATGGCGTTAATCATTATTCTATTAAAAGCAGGATTATCACTCAATCTATCCGATTTGAAAAAGGTCGGACGGCCAGCTATTATGATGTCATTTGTTCCGGCAAGTTGCGAGATTTTAGCATTTTTCTTATTTGCGCCTTATATCCTTGGAATTACAAGGATTGAAGCTGCTGTCATGGGAGCTGTTCTTGGTGCGGTTTCTCCGGCTGTCGTTGTTCCACGCATGGTACAGCTTATGGAGAAAAGATATGGGACAACTAAAAGTATTCCCCAACTTATTATGGCGGGAGCGTCTTGCGACGATATTTTTGTAATCGTGCTATTTACAACCTTTGTAAGCATGGCACAAGGCGGAAGCGCACATATTATGGATTTCATCAATATTCCTATTTCGATTGTCTTGGGTATCGTATTGGGCGCAATAGTAGGATATTTTCTCAGCTGGTTTTTTGAAACGGCATACGCCCATAGACATTGTGTCCGAAACAGCATGAAAGTAATCATTGTTCTTGGCGTTTCATTTATGCTCATGGCCGTCGAAACGTGGTTAAAAGGAATATTATCCGTTTCCGGCTTATTGGCGGTTGTTAGTATGGCTTGTGTTATCAAAATTAAAAGCGTTGCATTTGTTTCAAAACGGTTATCCGAGAAGTTTGGAAAATTATGGCTTGCAGCAGAAGTTTTGCTATTTGTTTTAGTTGGAGCAGCGGTTGATATTCGTTACACATTGAGCGCAGGCATAGCCGCTGTATTGATGATTATTGTTGCACTTGTTTTTCGCTCTATCGGAGTTGCGATTTGCCTTTTAGGTACATCTATGAATTGGAAAGAGCGCATTTTTTGTATGATTGCTTATCTTCCAAAGGCTACCGTACAAGCGGCGATTGGTTCAGTTCCATTAGCTATGGGATTACCTTGTGGGCAAATTGTACTTTCCGTAGCTGTCCTTGCTATTTTGATTACTGCACCTTTGGGTGCGTTAGGCATTGATCTCACATATAAACGGTTTTTAACGAAAGAAGGTCAAGAGTGAAGATATATCAAAGTAAATATGGGGAGATCACTTTGAAAGGCCAACATAGCTGCATATTGGAAATGAAAGAGGGTATCAATCATATTTTTATCAAGGTGATTTCTGGAAAATTGCGCCTCAATCATGGGTGCTTTACACCCGATGGTGGAACATGGTTATCTGCTCCAACAGGGGGTAGAAAAGCGCATTACATTTTGGAAGAACCCAACGAATATAAGATTGTCATTGACATTCAAAAATCGTTCGGGCGGTTAGATCGGATTGATATAGTAAATGTGAGATTTTTTCATTCGGCAATTTTTCAATATGAGATTGTATCGGAAAGAGGTGTGTAACCTATGTGGGCTATATTTGCTTTTGGCTCTGCGGTATTTGCTGCACTTACATCTATATTGGCGAAAGTTGGTATCGACGGGGTAAATTCAAATTTGGCAACCGCTATCCGAACTGTTGTTGTCTTGATTATGGCTTGGGGTATGGTTTTTATCGTTGGAGGGCAATTCGGCATTTCGGAAATTAGCAAAAAAAGTTGGTTATTCCTTATATTATCTGGGCTTGCAACAGGCGCTTCATGGCTATGCTACTATAAAGCGTTGCAGATTGGGGAAGCATCCAAAGTCGTACCTATTGATAAATTAAGTGTAGTCCTCACTTTAATTTTAGCGTTTATATTTCTCCATGAGCAATTTACGGCAAAATCTGCCATAGGTGCAATCTTAATTACTGCAGGTACTTTGTTTATGGTGATGTAAATAATAACGGGAAACATAAAAGAATAATCAACATTTGAATACGATATACCAAACAGAAATAATTGACAAATACCATTGATTATAGGCTTCTTGCAAATCAACCATTATCGACGGTCTTGAATAGTCAATCAAAGCCGCCGTTTTCCTTTTTGAAAAAATCGGAATACGGGGGGTGTATTAAAGTTGCCCTTTTTTAAGGATACGGCGGTATCGGGGAGGTATTGTCGTGTCCTTTTTCATTTTCTACAATCCGCCTAACGCCATTCTTTCAAAAAAAGCCGTTGCTTTGCAACGGAATATTCCAGCTATGGGGGCGAACTGTCAGAACATCTAAATACAGCTTACATTTCCTTTGCGCTCGTCCGCGTCTTGCGGGCGGGCGCATTTTGCTTGTTCAAAAAAGTTTTTGAACAGGCCGACAAAGCACCTGCTTCCCAACGGATACGGATTGAAAGGGGGCGAGAGGACAAGCCCTTAATTCCAGTCCTCTACTCCACGCAGGAAGGAGGTGATCTCATGGAGCTATCTTCTTCCGACAAGAAAACGGTACAACATCAGTATGACGCATTGGCAAAGAAAACCCTAAAAGGGGAAAGCAGATGAAGAACACCGTTAGCAAAACCGAAAATCTGTTGCCATTCCCTGTCATTTCCGCAGCGGTCAATGGCGACACAACTGCCATGTGTGTGATCTTGAAGCATTACGAGGGTTACATAGCAAAACTATGTACCCGCACGCTGAAAGACGACGCGGGCAACCTCTATTCCTTTGTTGACGAGGAAATGAGGAACAGGCTGCAAGTGCGCCTTATCACCCGCACACTTGCGTTTCGTATAGGATAACTTTTCAGCCCATGCGGGAAGTGTGTCCCCCTTTCCGCACTTCCCGTTATGGGCTATTTGTCGTCCCGTAAAAGCAGATCGGAAACGGTATGCTTTTACAGGCTGACAAAGCCTTATTGTTCCTTGTCAAAGAAAGCCCGCAAGATAACGGCGGCGCAGCATAACAGGCAAACGAATACATACCGTTTATATCGAGCCGAACAGCGGGTACGCCATGACCGCTTTTCACACCGGGAAAGCCGAGCGAGAAATACCGCGCTGCAAAACAGGTTTAGCAGCTTGTGGGCGACGACATATAGACGGAAAGAAACGCCTTTATAGCCATAGTCCGAGCGTTAAGAGCGTCGCAGGCATTGGGTAAAGCTGCCTTAAATGAGCAGGGGTGAAACTCCCGCGGTGCTGCCGCTGACAGCCGTTCGTTTCTGCCTTATTTCTCATATCGTACAAGCCGGAGCGCATATTCTGTATTATGTCGCTATACCGGGAGGGAAAGAAAATGATGAACAAGTTGCAGCTTCAACAAATGAGAAGCGTTGATATTACACAGGTAGACCGCAGCACTTTGGTTGATATTCGCAATATCCATATCGACAGCTCATTACCTGCGGTGAGAAAAATGCAATCCTATTTTGAGCAGATCGTAAATCCGTACTGTTTTCTTTGTGGCGATACGCCTGTAAGAATACGGTTTGTAGCAGTGGAAAAAACACTGAAACAATCCTTATGTGATTACTTTTTAAGTCTGAAATGACGAACCTACTTTCCCTGCCCCTATGGGCAAAAACCTTGTGGTTACAGGTCGAAAATGGTATAATAGATTTGTAATTATAGGGGGAAAGGAGGTATCGTGCCCCGCATACGCAAAGACAAAACGGCGCGAAGCTATACAGAGCCGTTTTGGAAAATCGGGCTATACATTCGACTATCCAAAGAGGACGACAACGAGGACGAAAGCGAGAGTGTTATCAATCAGGAAAAAATACTGCGTGATTTTGTAGATGAATACTTTGATCCGGGAAGTTTTGTGATTGTAGATGTGTTTGCCGACGACGGATTAACAGGCACCGACACAGCGCGGCCTAACTTCAAACGGCTTGAGGGCTGCATTACCCGAAAAGAAGTAAACTGCATGATTATCAAGTCCCTTGCACGCGGTTTCCGCAACCTTGCCGATCAGCAAAAGTTTCTTGAAGAGTTCATTCCCATTAACAGCGCAAGGTTTATTTGCACAGGCACACCATTCATTGACACCTATGCTAACCCCCATTCTGCAAGCGGTCTTGAAGTGCCGATAAGGGGAATGTTTAATGAACAGTTTGCCGCTACCACTTCCGAAGAAATCCGCAAAACATTCAAGATGAAACGGGAGCGCGGCGAGTTCATCGGCGCTTTTGCCCCTTATGGCTACAAGAAAGACCCTAACGACAAAAACAGCTTGCTTATAGATGAAGAAGCAGCGGAGGTTGTCAAAAGCATTTATCATTGGTTTGTGGGTGAGGGGTACAGCAAAATGGGGATTGCAAAAAGGCTTAATCAAATGGGAGAGCCTAATCCCGAAGCCTATAAAAAGAAAAAGGGCTTTAAGTACAACAATCCCAATTCCAGCAAAAACGACGGTTTGTGGTCTGCCTGCACAATCGCAAGGATATTGCAAAATGAAGTTTATACGGGTGTCATGGTACAAGGCCGTAATCGGGTTATCAGCTACAAAGTACACAAGCAGATCAACGTCCCGGAAGATGAATGGTTTGTCGTTCCAAACACACACGAAGCGATCATTGACAGGGAAACATTTGAGAAAGCGCAAGCCCTACATAAGCGCGACACAAGAACGGCACCGGGTAAGCGGGAAGTTTATTTATTGTCCGGTTTTGTCCGTTGCGCTGACTGTCAAAAAGCCATGCGGCGCAAAACAGCCCGCAATATTGCCTACTATTCTTGCCGCAGCTACATCGACAAAAAGATTTGCAGCAAACATTCTATCCGGCAAGACAAGTTGGAAAACGCGGTATTAGCAGCGTTGCAAATGCAAATTGCCCTTGTAGATCAGCTTGCGGAAGAAATTGAACGTATCAACAACGCGCCTGTAATCAACAGGGAAAACAAACGGTTATCCCATTCGTTGAAACAGGCAGAAAAGCAGCTAAAACAGTACAATGACGCTTCCGACAGCTTGTACCTTGACTGGAAAAGCGGCGAGATCACCAAAGAGGAATACCGCCGCTTAAAAGGCAAGATTGCAGAACAGATACAGCAGCTTGAAGCGAATATTTCCTATCTGAAAGAGGAAATGCAGGTAATGGCTGACGGTATCGGAGCCGACGCTCCGTATCTAACTGCCTTTCTGAAATACAAAAACATTCAGAGCCTAAACCGCGGAATAATGGTGGAACTTATCAAGGCGGTTTGGGTGCATGAGAACGGGGAAATAACGGTTGATTTCAATTTTGCCGACGAGTACCAGCGAATTATTGATTACATTGAGAACAACCACAACATAATTACGGTGATTGAGAGCAAGGCGATATGACAGGCTTTCTATTCACCGCAAAACAAAAGTTAATGTTGTGCATAAATAAACGGCGCTACCGGGCCTTCCGGGGCAACCGGACCCACCGGGCCTTCCGGCGCGACCGGGCCCACCGGATCCACGGGCGCAACCGGACCGACTGGTCCCACCGGCGCTTTCGGCGCAATCGGACCGACCGGGCCCACAGGACCCACCGGCGCAACCGGAGCGACCGGACCTTCCGGAGCGACCGGGCCTTCCGGGCCCACCGGACCCACCGGACCTTCCGGCGCAACTGGCGCGACCGGACCTTCCGGCGCAACTGGCGCGACCGGACCTTCCGGGCCAACCGGACCCACAGGGCCTTCCGGCGCAACTGGGGCGACCGGACCTTCCGGACCCACAGGGCCTTCCGGCGCGACTGGCGCAACCGGAGCGACCGGAGCGACCGGGGCGACTGGACCCACAGGGCCCACTGGTGCCACCGGACCCACAGGGGAGGACGGCGTGGCCGGCAACGCGGCGACCATCCAGGTCGGAACCGTGACGACCGGGGATTCCGGCACACCCGCCCAGGTCAGCAACAGCGGCGACTCGCAAAATGCTGTTTTTGACTTCGTGATTCCTCAGGGCCTGACCGGACAGGACGGCGCAGACGGGCAGGATGGTCAGGACGGCATGGACGGCGCAACCGGGCCAACCGGGCCTACTGGCCCCACCGGGCCCACAGGACCCACCGGCGCAACCGGCCCCTGCTGCTGCCATAAGGAAGATTTCCTGTCGGCGTATTCCGTCTCGCTGCAGACCACCAAAAACGGAGAAACGCTGAAGTTCGCTTCCAACGCCGTGACCAACGGCTCCGCCATTTCCCATGTCCCCGGCAGCGCGGATTTCATCATCCGCGAGACCGGATTTTACCGGGCGGCGTTTCACGGTACCATCTATCCGACCAAAGAGACGAATCTGCCCCTGACGGTCACGCTCACCCAGAACCTTCAGGGAAGCGGGATCCCCGGCGGCCAGACCGCCCAGATGTTCCACACGCCCATGGAAGGAGAAAACGTCGCGTTTTCCCAGTTTTTCCGGGTAACCACGGTTCCTTCCACCTTCAATATCGCGGGCAGCGGCGGCGCGTTCCTTTCCTCCGCCATCTCCCTGTCCATCGATAAGATGTCGGACTTCTGACCGTCATCTCCCTGATATCTGTTTTCCGTTTTTCGGCGGGCCGGACGTTCTCCGGCCCGCCGGTTTCTTTCCTATAAAAGGCCGTCCTGCCCTCCGCCGAACAAAGACAGCTGCCCGTATTCCCCGCCGCACTTTTCCCGCTTCAGATCCGGCTGGCGGCGTTTCCAGTAGCATTCCGCCCCCTTTCGCCCCCGGATCCATTCTTCCAGTTCCTCCCCGGAAAGGATCAGCGGCATCCTCTCATGGACGGGGCGCACCGTCCCTTCCGCCGGGACCGTCAGGATGCAGGCCCGCTCCCGCCCCGGATCGCCTGCATAAATACCGGCCAGATACAGGACGGGCCCGTCCCCGGTAAACAGGAATTTCTCCTTTCCGGCGCTCCACTCGTAAAAGCCGCCCGCCGCCACCGCGCACCGCCGCCGGGCGAAATCCCGCCGGAAGGTGGGGCGTTCCTCCACGGTTTCCGCGCGGGCGTTGAACAGCAGCCGTCCCCTGTCCCGGCCCGGATAGCCCCAAACGGCCTTCCGGGGCGAAAAACGCCGTTTTTCGCCGCCTTCTCCCTCTGCGGTTCCGGTCAGGATTCCCGTTCCGGTCAGGATCAAAATTTCCTGGGACGGACAAAAATCTCCGGTCCGCAGCTCCATCCCGTCCAGACTGCCCACCAGTTTTTCCACCTCTTCAAAGACTTCCCGGTCCGCCGTAAAACGTCCGCACATATCCTTTCTCCGCCTTTCCGCCCCGCTCTCCAAAGCGCTACAGTCCGCCGTTTTTATGCCGGATGGGGGCGTTTAAAAATCCGGCCCGCATAACGCTGTCCTCCCCGTATCTCTCCCGGATCCGGTCAACCGCGCGGTTCAACAGAAGAAGGCGCTCGGCCTGCGGGCCGCCGGACAGATCGTACTGCCAGTACCGCCCTTCCCCGGTTCTCTCCACTTTCCCCGTAAAGACCCCCAGCTGCCGCAGGGGCGTCCTCTTATCCCAAAGCTCCTGAAACAAAAGGCAGGAAGCCCCGTAGATCTCTTCCGTCACGTCCGTGGGAGAGCGAAGGATCCTCTGCCGCCCGAAGCTCTCGAATTCAAAGGTCTTGAGCCGCACGCCCACCAGGCCCGCCAGCACGCCGTCAGCGCGCAGCCGTTCCCCCAGCGTCTCGCACAAAGAGAGCAGCAAAAGATGCCCGAAACGTTCCTCCGTCACATCCCGGGGCGCCGTCATGCTGTTGGAATATCCCCTTCTCTCTTCCGGAGCGAAAATGCAGGGATCCATCTCCTCACCTCTGGCATACCCCTGCAGGATCTCCCCGCTCTTTTTCAGATGAGCGCGCAGCATCCCCGGATCCGCATGGGCCAGCTGCCCCACGGTTTCGATCCCCAGGCGGCGCAGCTTTTTCGCCGTGGTCTCCCCCACGCCGAACAGCTTTTCGACGGAAAGGGGCCATAGCTTCCGTGGGATTTCTTCCCGGAACAGGGTATTGACCCGGTCGGGCTTTTTGAGTTCCCCCGCCATCTTCGCCAGCAGCCTGTTTTCGGAAATCCCGATGTTCACCGTAAAGCCGAAGCTCCGGAAAATCTCGTCCTTCAGATCCCGTGCGAAGCTCACCGGCGGGCCGTAGAGTTTCCCGAAGCCGTCCAGCACCATCCACGCCTCGTCGATGCTGTACGTTTCCACCCGGTCGCTCCGGCTTCTCAAAAATTCCATGAGGGCGCGGGAAGCGCCCTCATACAGGGAAAAATCCGCCCCCGCCACCTTCAGGCCGGGGCACTTCCTGCGCGCTGCGGCCAGGGGTTCCCCTGTGACGATGCCGTAGCGCTTCGCGGGCTCGCTTTTTGCCAGCACGATGCCGCAGCGCGCGTCTTCCCTTCCTCCCACCGCGCTGGGCACGGTGCGCAGATCCGGCTTCCTGCCCAGAATGCAGCTGTCGTAGACGGCGCTCCAGCTCAGATAGGCGTTGTTGACGTCCACGTGAAAGACCGCGCGCGCCATCAGCTCAGCGAGCGGAAGATCCGCCACCTCTGGCTGTCCACCCCGTAGCGAAGCTCCAGCAGGCGCTCCCTCTCCCCGAAGGCCGCCGCGCAGAAAACGCGGATCTCCCGCACTCCGGCCAGGGAAATTTTCTCCCTGCTCAAAATCCGGACGATTTTCACCTGAAAAATCCTGTGTTCTTCATCCTCGTATCGAAAGCGCACCGGCGTCTGCCTCCCGTCCCGGTCCACGAGACTCAACATCTGTACCGGCAGATTCACGATGCTCTCCGCTGCCATGCCGCCCATATGATCCTCTCCTTTTCTCCGTTTTCCCCCTCCCGGATTCCATAATAGCAAACATATGTTCTTCCTGTAAAGAGGAAAGAAAAGGGAATGGATCCGGGCCTATCGGGAAATTCGGGCCACCACAAAGCTGTGGGCGGGCAGCTTAAGGCTGTCGGTTTCTTCCTGCATCCGTTCGCTGACGCGCACCCGGTTCGGATCCTCCACGCTGTTGAACGCCTCCGGCCGCCCCGAAAGCTCCTGGATCCGGACCGGCCCTTTGGCGGACAGCCCTTCGGCCAGCGCGATCTTCAGCTCTTTTTCTTCCGGATTGCGGTTCACCGCCTTCACGATCACTTCCCCGCTCTCCCGGCACAGGCTGGCGGAAACGAAAATCCCTTCCCCTGCCAGTTCCTTTTCCTGTCCGTCCAGCCGCAAAGTCCAGTCCCCGCGGTTTTGGGCGTACAGCTTCTGCACCCAGTAACTGGGCGTGGCGCAGACCGTCTTCTCGTCGAACCAGATCAGGTCCGGGGACCACTGGGCGTATCCCGCCCGGGCCAGCAGGGGCGCATAGGACGCCAGGATGACCACGTCCGAATTTCGCTCCACGCCGGTGAGAAACGCGGCTTCCGCCAGCGCGCCTTCCAGGTTGTTCGCCCTCGGGTTGTTCATGCCCTTCTGGGGATGGGCCGCATATTCCCCAGCGAACACCTTCACCTCCCGGGGATAGCCGTCGTAGAAATCCGCGTGGTCGAAAAACCACTCCGGCTCCATATAGTAGTGTTCGTCCACCGCGTGGCAGAAATTCTCCTTTTGGGCTGCCTTTTTCCGGTAAAAATCCCAGGCCATGGTATGGCGCGGCGACACCACATCCGGCCCCGCGGATCCGATGAGGCGGATCTGCGGATACTTTTCATGGATCGCCCTTTCAAACGCCTCGTATCTGGCGAAAAAGTCCGATTCTTCCGTCTGCCACTGCTCGTTCCCGATGCCCACCATGGTCAGGCCGAAGGGCTCCGGATGCCCCATTTCGGCCCGGACTTTGCCCCAGGGGCTGTCCGGCGACCCGTTGGCGAATTCGATGAGGTCCAGGGCATCCTGCAAAAATTCGTCGAAGGCCGGATCCTCCACCTCCACCCGCTCGAAGGACTGATACTGGCAGGCCAGCCCCACGTTGAGCACCGGCAGGGGCCGGGCGCCGATGCGCTCGCACAGGAGGAAATATTCGTAAAATCCCAGGCCCAGGGTCTGGTTGTAGTGGGCGTATTGGGCATGCCATCCGTTCTCCGCCGAGGTCTCGTGCACGGCCCACCGGTTGAAATTGGCCCGCCTCCCCTCCGGACGGCCCACGCTCTCCTTCCAGCGATACCGGTTTTCCATCGTGTTTCCTTCCACGATACACCCTCCCGGGAAGCGCAGGAACCCCGGCTTTAACCCCCGCAGCATTTCCACCAGATCCCGGCGGAAGACTCCGTCCACGGCGTCGCAGGGCATCATGGAAACGAAGTCGAACTCCACCGTCCCCGCCCGGTCCAGGGCGATGACGAAGGCCGCCCCCTCCGCGTCCTCTTCGGCGGTCAGCACAGTCTCATAGCGGTTCCACTTCTGCCACGTTCCTTCCGGCGCCAAAACGCACGCCACCGCAGCCGAGGCGAAGACCCGCCCGTCCTTTTGGACGGAAACGGTCAGATTCCCCCGGTAAGAAGCCGTTCTGGCATAAAAGGAAACCCGGTATTTCTTCCCCTTTTCCAGGAAAATGCCCCGATAGGCCCGGTTGCAGAACCCCTGCCCCGCCTTCGCCGCCGTAAAGCGCAGATAATGGGGATTTTTTGGATCCACCGGGCTGCCCGTCACATATTGCATTTTTCCCGGCTCGCCCTCCCCAAAAGGCGACCAGGCATAGCCGTAATCCGGCACGGCATAATAATCCCCCCTGTCCCCGTAACAGTCCAGAAACTCAAACGACCGGTTTTCGATCTGTTCCGCGTACAGACCTCCGTCCGCCGCGTAATTGATATCCTCGAAAAACAGCCCGAACAGTTCCTCCGGGATATGGACCCCTTTTTGATCCGAAATGGAAAACTGCATGGCGTCGTCCTCCTCTTTTCATGCGTCAAATCTCCTGTGCTGAATGCACGGTTCCGATATGCGGTTTCATTATAACATTTTTCCGGCCTTTCCCGCCAGAACTGTGCTACAATTACCGTGTCAAAATTTCCGAAACAAAACAGACTGATTTCAAAAGAAAGGACCGTGCTGACCATGACGAAAAAGAAAACCGTCCTCTTCGCGGCAGCCGCCGTCTGTCTCTGCTGCGCGGCCCCGGCCGCCGCTCTCACCGCTTTCCGATACCAGAATACCTCCATACAGCGCCCGGCGGACCGCTATGAAGGCCGGATCCCGCCTCTGGAGAGCAGCGCGGACCAGGACCGGGACGGCATCGATGACCAGACGGATATTTTGCAGGGCGCTCTGTCCTATGTGTCCTCCCGCCCCAAATACCGGAGCCGCTATTATGAAGGCGGCTATCCGGACGACGGTTACGGCGTATGCACGGATGTGGTGGCCGCGGCGCTGAAAAGCGCCGGATATGATCTGAGGGAGCTGGTGCGGGAGGATCAGGAGGAAAATCCCGGCTCTTACGGGATCGACGTCCCGGATCCCGACATCGACTTCCGCCGCGTGAAAAATCTGAAGGTCTTCTTTCAGCATTCCGCCATCAGCCTCACAACGGACATTTTCGCCATCGATCAGTGGCAGGGCGGGGATATCGTGATTTTTGAAAACCACATCGGCATCGTCTCGGACCGGAGAAACGAAGCCGGAATCCCCTTTGTGATCCACCACAACGGCCCGTGGCAGGCGGCGTACGAACAGGACATTCTGGAAACCAGGGACGATATCGTCGGCCACTACAGAATGTCCGGGTGACCGCCCTATTTCCCGCTGTCCCCGTAGTTGGACAGCACCCGGGCGCTGGGATCGGATACGTCGCAGCCCTCCCACTCCCGGTTCGGCATCCAGAAGCCGGGGATCATCTGCGCCTGTCCCGGATAATATTTTTCAAAAATGTCCCGGTACAAAAGGCTCTCCTTCGTGAAGGGCCGGGCGTAATCGTAGCGGGCCGACCGTTCCAGAAATTCTTCGTCCGTATAACGGCTTTCGGCATATTCCTTCAGGTCGTCCACCATGCTGTGCCCCACCGCGTCGCTGAAGGCCGCCTTCTCCCTCCACAGAATGTCCTCCGGCAGAATTCCGTCCGCCTCGAAGGCCCTGCGCAGCAGGTATTTCCCTTTCCCCCAGATATTCAGCTTTTTCGCCGGATCGACGGACATCACGTAGCGGACGAAATCCAGATCGCCGAAGGGCACTCTGGCCTCCAGGCTGTTGGCCGCCAGGCACCGGTCCGCCCGCAGCACGTCGTAGCAGAAAATCTCCCGGATCCTCTTCGCCGCCTCTTCCTGAAAGGCCGCCGCGCCGGGGGCAAAATCCGTGTATTTGTAGCCGAACAGCTCGTCGGAAATTTCCCCGGTGAGCAGCACCTTCAGATCCGTCTTCTCGTGGATCGCCCTGCAGACCAGATACATCCCCATGCTGGCCCGGATGGTGGTGATATCCCAGGTGCCCAGCGCTTTGATCACCGTCTCCAGGTTTCCCAGGACATCCTCCTTCGTCATGATCACTTCCGTATGATCCGCCCCCAGAAAATCCGCTACTTCCCGGGCGTATTTGAGATCGATGGGATCCGTATCCATGCCGATGGCGAAGGTGCGGATGGGTTTTTCGGAAAAGCCGGCAGCGATGGCGCACACCAGGCTGGAATCCAGCCCGCCGGACAGAAGGAAGCCCAGGGGCGCATCGGAATCCAGGCGCTTTTTGACCCCTTCCACCAGCTTGTCGTGGATGTTTTTCGCGATGGTTTCCACATCCCCATGCACGTAGCCGCGCACCGCCCCGATATCCTCATAGCGGACAAAATCCCCGTCATAATAGTAATGGCCGGGCGGGAACGGACGGATCCGGTCCACCCACCCTTCGAGGTTTTGCGCTTCGCTGGCGAAGGCGATCTGGCCGGAGGCGGAGTAGCCGTAAAACAGCGGCCGGATTCCGATGGGATCCCTGGCCGCGATGGTCTTCCCGCTCTTCGCGTCGCAGATCACGCAGGCGAACTCCGCATCCAGGTGGGAAAACATCTCCAGCCCGTATTCTTCGAACAGGGGCAGCAAAAGCTCGCAGTCCGAGCCGCCCAAAAACGCCGTTCCGCGCTCTTCCAGCTCCTTTTTGATTTTCCGAAACCCGTACAGCTCCCCGTTGCAGATCGCCCAGCTGCCGTCCCGTTCAAAGGGCTGCATCCCCTCCGGGGTCAGCCCCATGATGGCCAGGCGCGCGAACCCCATCAGGCCGAAGGGGGTCCTCACTACCCGCAGATCGTCGGGCCCCCGCATCTGCGTCCGCTTCAGATAGCCCTCCAGCGTTTCCTCCGTCATATCTTTTCCTGCATAGAACAGAATGGAACACATCTTTCTTTTCCTCCCTTCCAAAAGTCCGCGGATTCTCCGCCTGAGGCGGGTCGCGCAAGCGACGTCTTCTTTGTCGCCTCAGTGCGATCCGTCGGCTTTTTTGATGCAGCGGGAACTTCGTTTCCCGCTGTGTCAAATGAGAATCCCGCCTCCGGGATTCTCCGCCTGAGGCGGGTCGCGCAAGCGACGTCTTCTTTGTCGCCTCAGTGCGATCCGTCGGCTTTTTTGATACAGCGGGAACTTCGTTTCCCGCTGTATCAAAAAAGCCACCCGTCCTGTCTGTATAGGACGAATGGCTGTCTGATCCGCGGTATTACCTAAATTGCCGCACCCCTTTGTACGGCCCCTTTTGCTTGAAAACAACGGTTTTTGTTTTTACCAAAATATCACAGCTTCCTTCCTCCTGTCAACGTTAAATTTGGGAAAACGCCGGCCCCTGACAGCCGAAAGGTCAAAAGTTTTATGCAGCGCGTTGCGAACGTTTCCGATTTGACTTATACTAAAGGCAGGCAAAGAAAGGCGGAACGACAATATGCCACAGACGATACAAACACTTCTTAATCGATATTTATCAGAAGTAAAGAAAATTTATGGCGCACATCTTAAAAGTGTCATCTTATATGGTTCTTATGCAAGGGGCGATTATACCCCTGACTCTGATATTGATATCATGCTTTTAGTAGATTTGCTGCCAGAGGAAATGGATGCCTGCTCCGATGCCCTTTCGGAACTGGGTTATGAATATAATGTAACCAATGGTATCTGGATAAGTCCAATTGTGAAAAACGTTCAACACTTCAGACAGTGGGCCGAGGCATATCCATTCTACGCAAATGTTCAGAAAGAAGGGATCGTATTATATGAAGCAGCCTGAATCACTGGATATAGGAACCAAAATGGATGTAGCCATATTGACCTCCGTTTCGGTTGTTGGTTGACGAGTGACCGAAACGAAGGCGGCGGGGAGCGGCACCGGGGAATGACTTCGGGCCAACATGACCCGAAGAAGCCCCATAAGAACGCAAAAGCGCCCGGGCGGCATGAAGCCACACTGTTGTGGTCAAGCATTTTTGTAACACTTATGGCTAAAAAATATCATAAATCAGTTACGCTGCATTCCTTGCCTCAAACGGAGTTCGATAACCATTGAAACTGTGAGGACGTACATGATTGTAGTCAATGTATGCAAATTCCTCCACCTTCTGATAAAGCGATTCTTCCGTTGAAAATTCATATAGGTTTGTACATTCATTTTTCAATGTGTTGAAATAACGCTCCATTGGCGCATTATCATACGGATAGCCTGCTTTACTCATGCTTTGTGTCACATGGACAGATTCACAGAATTCAACAAATGCTTTCGAGGTATACTGCGAACCCTGGTCGCTGTGAAGAATTAATTCACCTTTGATTTTCGCTTGCGAACCTATTGCTTTTTGCAGTGTGCGGATAGCAAGGTCACTGGTGATATTCCGGTCTGTGATGCTTGCGATCACGCTTCGGTCATACAGATCGATGATGCTGCAGTTATAGCGGACGTCTCCATTTTTCAGGAACAAATATGTGAAATCCGTACACCATTTTTGGTTTGGCCTTTCAGCAGTAAAGTCCTGATGAAGCTTATTTTCAAACACTTTATGTTGTTTCCCATGTTCATAACATGGCTTTTTCGGGCGCACAACAGAGAACAGTTTCATTTCCGTATTCATATATTTATGAATGGTTGTCGGGCTGTAATGATATCCCCGGCGTGCCAGATAAACCGTCATGCTGCGATATCCATCCACTCCCATGTGTTCATGGTAAATATCCCGGATTTGTGATTGCACTTCTGCTTTTTGGG
>DWXE01000008.1 GCA_019119355.1 Candidatus Eisenbergiella merdigallinarum | reverse complement strand
GCGCCGGCCCCGGAACGAAAGCCGGCGCGCCCCAGCGCCTCCAGAACGGCTTCCACGTTCGCCGCGACCCCCGCTCCGCCGGCGATCAGACGGTTGCATCCGCGGCTGCAGCCGTCCGTGATCCGGCCCGGCACCGCGAACACATCCCTCCCCTGCTCCAGAGCCCGGTCCACGGTGATCAGCGTTCCGCTCCGTTCCCTGGCTTCCGTCACCAGAACCAGATCCGACAGCCCGCTGATGATGCGGTTCCTGGGCGGAAAAAGCCGGCTTTCCGGCCGGGTGCCCGGAGGATATTCGGACAGCAGGCAGCCCTCCCTTTCCAGACGTTCATACAGCCCCCTGTTTTCCGGCGGATAGCAGACGTCCACCCCGCAGCCCAGCACGGCCGCGCTCATGCCGCCGCTCTCCAGCGCGGCAGCTCCCGCGATTCCGTCCACGCCCCGGGCCATGCCGCTGATCACCGCCACGCCGGCCTCCGCCAGGCCCCGGGCGAAATAGCGGGCCGCCTTTTTTCCGTATTCCGAACAGTCCCTGGCGCCGATGACCGCCACGGAAGGGGCGCACGGGTCCGGCAGCCGCCCTTTTTTGTACAGCGCGACGGGAGCGTCCTCCAGGGGTTTCAGTTTTTCGGGATATTCTTCGTCCCAGCACGGAAGGAAGGAGATCCCTCTCTTTCCGTAGCGCTCCAGCGTCCGCGCGGCCGCATCCCTTCGTCCTGCTGCCCGCGCCCGCACGAGGCATTCCGCCCGCTTTTCCCCCAACAGCGACCGGAGCATCCCTTCCGGCAGCTTCATGGCGTCCGAGGCGCTTCCCGCTTCCCCCATCAGTTTCCGGACGCTGACCGGCCCGATCCCCGGCGCGCTGCACAGCCAGAAGCTGTCAATCCGTTCTTCTTCCCTCATCCGTCCCTCCCGCATCGAAATCCAGAATTCCCTGTTTCGGCCGGTAGCAAAAAGCCTGGCTCAGATGGCCGCAGCCGATTTCCTCCTTTCCCTCCAGGTCCGCCAGGGTCCTGGCCACGCGCAGGATCCTGTGGCAGGCCCTGGCCGAACAGCCCTGCAGCCGCAAAAGCCGTTCCAGAAACTCCTGCTCCTTCATGCCCAGCCGGCAGTACCGCAGGGTTTCTCCCGGACCCAGACGGCCGTTTTGCCCGATATCCGTGCCCGCGTAGCGAAAGCTCTGCCTCTGCCTGGCTTCCTGCACCATATCCCGCAAAAAAGCGCTGTCCCAGCCGTCCCCGCGCCCGTCCCGCCCTTCCATCAGGCTGGAAAATCCGGCCGGGCTGACGAACCCGGACAGGTCGATCCGGTCCAGCAGGGGTCCGGAAATCCGCGACAAATACCGGTGAACTTCCCGGACGGTGCACCTGCACCGGTTCCGGTCCGGATAATAGCCGCAGGGGCAGGGATTCGTGGCCGCAACCAGCAAGAAGCTGGCCGGATAGAGGAAGGTCCCGGCGCTCTTGGCCAGAAAAATCCGGCCCTCTTCCATGGGCTGGCGGAGGATATCCAGCGCGGAGCGCTTAAACTCCGCCATCTCGTCCAAAAAGAGCACGCCCCTGTGGGCCAGCGTCACCATACCGGGCCTCGGCACACTGCCGCTGCCCGCCAGCGCGTGGGGCGTGGCGGTGTGGTGAGGGCTGACAAAGGGCCTTTTCGTCATCAGCCTGCCCTGCTCCAGCATCCCGGCCACGCTGTAAATAGCCGACACTTCCCGCTGTTCCTCCTTTGTCAGGGGAGGCAGAATGGAGGGAATGCACCGGGCCAGCATGGTCTTTCCCGCCCCGGGCGGCCCGGTGAACAGCAGGTTGTGAAATCCCGCGGCGGCGGCCGCCGCCGCGTACTTCGCCTCCCGCATCCCCTGCACCATCCCGAAATCCGGCTCCTCTCCGCTCTCCGCCGCTTCCTTTCCCGCGGCCTGCAGGGCCTCTTTCGCCCGCCGGCGCTGCCGCTGCCGTCCCGCTTCGTCCAGCTCCAGATACGACAGCGCTTCCGACAGGGTTTCCACGCCCATCACGGGGATCCGTCCCGCCCAAAGCCCTTCCTCCAGGTTCGCGAAGGGCAGGATGCACTCCCGCATTCCCGCCGCTTCTGCGGCCATGACCATGGGAAGGGCTCCCCGGACGGGCTTTACTTTGGCGTTCAGCCCCAGCTCGCCCGCGATCCAGACCCCTTCCAGGCGTTCCTGCGGGATCCGGCCCAGAGCGGTCAGGATTCCCACCGCCACCGGCAGGTCGTAGGCGGTTCCCCCTTTATGGATCCCCGCAGGGGATATGTTCACCGTGATCTTTCCGGCGGGGACGTCCGCCCCCGCGTTCTTGAGCGCCACCCGGATGCGCTCCCGGGCCTCCTTCACCTCTCCCGCCAGAAGGCCCACCATTTCAAAACAGGGAAGGCCCCGGGACACGTCCACTTCCACCAGAGCGGCATAGCTCTCCAGCCCCCGCAGCCCTCCTGCGTTGATATGACAATACATAGACTCCTTTCCGTCTTACCGGATCCGTCCTTTTTGGAAAATATGGGCGAACGCCCTGAAATGTTTCAAAGAAACGTCAAAATAGAAAAGCTATGATCCTTCCTCCAAGATACCCCACCCGTCCGGAACTGTCAAGCCCCGGACGGACCCGTCACGCTCTGTTCCGGGGCTGGGACGCTTCCATTTTCAGGAACCCCGCCCGCATCTTTCCCAGCGCCTTCTTCTCAATCCTGCTGACGTAGCTTCTGGAAATCCCCAGTTTTTCCCCGATCTCCTTCTGGGTCACTTCCCGTCCCCCCGCCAGCCCGTAGCGCAGGGTCAGCACTTCCCGCTCCCGGGCGGACAGCTCGGTGTCCATCAGCCCGTAGAGCTGCGACAGGCACCGGGCTTTCTCCATCTCCTCCACGATATCGGGCTGCTCCTGCTCCATCACGTCCAGAAGGCTGATCTCGTTGCCCTCCCGGTCGGTCCCGATGGGCTCGAACAAAGACACCTCCCGGGAGGTTTTTTTCTTGCCGCGCAGCATCATCAGGAGCTCATTGTCGATGCACCGGGCCGCATAGGAAGCCAGGCGGCTGTTCTTATGCAGGTCGAAGGAATCCACCGCCTTGATCAGGCCGATGGTGCCGATGGAAATCAGGTCCTCCATATCCTCGTCCACGTTCGTATACTTTCTGGCGATATGGGCCACCAGCCGCAGATTTCGTTCGATCAGGAGCCGTTTGGCCTCGCTTCTCCTTCCGGCATCTCCGTCCTGCAATGCCCGTATGCAAAGGCTCTCCTCCTCTTTGGACAGGGGTTTCTGAAAAGTTTTCAAACATAGCTCCCCGGCCGGAACCAGTTCTCCGGCAACAGCAGTTTACTATATTCTATGTCTCCCGCAAAATCCGGGTGCCTTTCCAGCTGTCCCTATTTGCCCCGTCGGTCAGAAGACGATATCCGGCTCCTGCACCAGGGGATGATTTTCCATCAGATTTCGGACGCAGGCGCGGTACTCCGACAGGGTAGCTGCCTTCCGGATCCGCTTCTGATCCCTGTCCGCCCCTTCGAAACTCCGGATCAGCCAGGACATCAGTTCCTTCATTTTAAACAGCACATCCCTTTCTCCCGACAGCTCCCGCGCATAGCCCTCCAGCAGCGCTTCGTGAAACTCCAGGAGCGTCCCCTTCTCCGGATCCTTACCGGTCTTCCTCTTTTCCACCAGCCCGGGATTGGCCAGAAGCCCTCTCCCCAGCATCAGCCTGTCCGCTGCAGGGAAGCGGGCGCACAGATCGTCCATCCGCTTTTGGGAAAACAGATCCCCGTTGTAGCACAGCGGATTTCTGCTCTCCTCTGCCGCAAGGGCGAATGCCTCCAGGTTCGGGCTGTTGCGGTAATAATCCGCCTGCAGCCTGGGATGGACGATCAGTTCCCGGATGGGGTATTTGTTAAAAATTTCCAACAGCCGCGGGAACTCGTCCGGATCCTCCATCCCGATCCTCGTTTTGACGGAAATCGCCGGCCCCGTTTCCCGGAAAATCCGGTCCAGAAAGGCGTCCAGTTCCTCCGGGTACGCCAAAAATCCCGCCCCTTTCCGCTTTGTGACCACGGTTTTGGAAGGGCATCCCAGGTTCAGATTGACTTCCTCATACCCCAGGGATTCCAGCCATCCGGCCGCCCTGCAAAATCCTTCCGCGCTGTTGGTCAGCACCTGCGGCACGACCCGGATCCCCTCGTTGTGCTCCGGCGCCACGTCCCTGGATTCCCGCACGGTGAACCCCTTTCCCTGCTTCGGCGTCAGAAAGGGCGTGTAATACCGGTCCATGGACGGAAAATACCGGTGATGGGCGTTTCGAAAGACGAAGCCCGTGATCCCTTCCATGGGGGCAAATTCGTATCGCATCGTTTCCTCCATTTTCTAAAACAGAAATTCCGCCAGCGCGTAATTGCTGACATCGATTCCCCTGTCCGTCAAAAAGAGCCTCTCCCCGTCCTCCGAAAAGGCGATCAGCCCCTCCCGCTTCAACTTCTCCAGCGCGGGCCCGTATACATCCTGCAGCCTTCTGCCGAACGCTTCCCGAAACCGGGCCGCGGAAATCCCCTTCGTCAGGCGCAGGCCCAGAAACATGAATTCCTCCATCCGTTCCCGTCGGCTCAGCCGCTGCACGTCTCGCCGGACGGCTTTGGGATCCGCGCCCCGGCAAACGTCCTTTCGATCCGGCGAGCCGGCGCCGGACGCCGGGCCGAAGAAGCGCAGGTATTCCTCCAGGTCAGGCGATACGCGCCAGCGCATCGGATCGATGAGGGAAGAGGCCCCCAGGCCCAGCCCCAGATAATCCGTCCGCTCCCAGTAGCCCGCGTTGTGCCGGCATTCGTACCCGGGCCGCGCGTAGTTGGAAATCTCGTATCTCATGTATCCGTGCTTCGCCAGAAAACGGCCGGTCTCTTCGTACATCCTCCGGTCCAGTTCTTCGTCCGGCAAGGGCGGCTGCCCCGTTTGCGCCTCCGCCCCGCCTTCCCCGTAGCGCTGGAAAAAAGGCGTCCCCTCCTCGATGATCAGGCTGTAGGCCGAAATGTGTTCCGGCCCCAGCGAAACCGTCTTTTCCAGGGTGTCCATCCACCGCTCCAGGGTCTGCCCCGGAAGGGCGGACATCAGATCCACATTGATGTTGGAAAAGCCCGCTCTGCGGGCCTGATCGTAATTTCGAAGAAACGTCCCGTAGTCGTGGATCCGGCCCAGGCAGGCCAGCTCCCGGTCCTGGGCGGACTGCAGGCCGATGCTCAGCCGGTTGATCCCCGCCCGGCGGTATCCCTCCAGCTTTTCGAAATCCAGCGTCCCGGGGTTGCACTCCGCCGTGATCTCCGCATCGTCGAAAATCCCGAAGCAGGAGAAAAGGGCGGACAGCACCCGGTCCATCTGACGTACCGTCAGAACGGAGGGGGTGCCGCCGCCCAGAAACACCGTGCGCACCCGGCGGTCCCGAAAGCCTTCCGCCTCCAGCGCGATCTGCCTGCACAGCGCGTCCACATAGCGCTCCACGGTTTCCTCCCCCGCCGGAGCGGAGAGGAAATCGCAGTAGAGGCATTTTTGTCTGCAGAACGGTATGTGCAGATAAATCCCCAGAGGCTTCTTTTTTGCAGACTCCTTCATTTCCCTATTTCCTGTCGTCCAGTTTGAGCACGCTCATGAAGGCTTTCTGCGGGATTTCCACGTTGCCGATCTGGCGCATCCGCTTCTTGCCTTCCTTCTGCTTTTCCAACAGCTTCTTCTTTCGGGTGATATCGCCGCCGTAGCACTTGGCCAGCACGTCCTTGCGCATCGCCTTCACCGTTTCCCGGGCGATGATCTTGCCGCCCACTGCCGCCTGAATGGGAATCTCGAACAGATGGCGCGGGATTTCGTCCTTGAGCTTTTCGCACATCTTCCTGCCCCGTTCGTAAGCGCTGTCCTTATGCACGATAAAGGACAGGGCGTCCACCTCTTCCCGGTTGATGAGGATATCCAGCCGGACCAGATCGGACCGCTCGTAGCCCTTGATCTCGTAGTCGAAGGACGCATATCCCCGGGAACGGGATTTCAGCGCGTCGAAGAAGTCGTAAATGATCTCGTTGAGGGGCAGCTCGTATTTCAGAAGCGCCCTGGTCTCCTCCATGTACTCCATGCCCAGGTACCGCCCCCGGCGCTCCTGGCACAGCTCCATGATGGAGCCGATGAATTCCGTAGTCACCATGATCTCGGCGCTCACGATGGGCTCCTCCATGAAATCGATGGTGGAGGGATCCGGCAGGTTGGAAGGGTTGGTCAGTTCGATCATCTCCCCGTCGGTTTTGTGCACCCGGTAGACCACGCCCGGAGCCGTGGTCACAAGGTCCAGGTTGTACTCCCGCTCCAGGCGCTCCTGGATGATCTCCAGATGCAGAAGCCCCAAAAAGCCGCAGCGGAATCCGAAGCCCAGCGCCACGGAGGTCTCCGGCTCGTAAAACAGGGAGGCGTCATTTAGCTGCAGCTTTTCCAGCGCGTCCCGCAGGTCCGGATATTTGGCCCCATCCGCCGGATAAACCCCGCAGTACACCATGGGATTGACCTTCTTATAGCCCGGGAGCGGCTTCCCGCAGGGCCTGTCCGCATCGGTGATGGTGTCGCCCACCCGGGTATCCTTCACGTTTTTGATGGAGGCGGTCAGATAGCCCACCATCCCGGCCGAAAGCTCTTCGCAGGGGATCAGCTGGCCGGCGCCGAAATATCCCACTTCCACCACCTCGAAGGAAGCGCCGGTGGCCATCAGCCGGATCTTCGTGCCCTTGCGCACCCGCCCTTCCATCACCCGGAAAAAGACGATGACGCCGCGGTAAGAATCGTAGAGGGAATCGAAAATCAGCGCCTGAAGCGGATTTTCGGCGCTGCCTTTGGGCGCGGGGATCTTTTCCACGATCTGCTCCAGCACGTCCTCCACGTTCAGCCCGTTTTTCGCGGAAATCAGCGGCGCGTCGGAGGCGTCCAGGCCGATCACGTCCTCGATCTCCTCCTTCACCCGCTCGGGCTCCGCGCTGGGCAGATCGATCTTGTTGATCACCGGAAAAACCTCCAGATCGTGATCCAGAGCCAGATATACGTTGGCCAGCGTCTGGGCCTCGATGCCCTGGGCCGCGTCCACCACCAGCACCGCCCCGTCGCAGGCCGCCAGCGCCCGGCTGACCTCATAGTTAAAGTCCACGTGTCCGGGCGTATCGATCAGGTTGAAACAATATTCCTCTCCGCTGCGGGACCGGTAGATGGTGCGGACCGCCTGGGACTTGATGGTGATCCCCCGCTCCCGCTCCAGCTCCATATTGTCCAGCACCTGTTCCTGCATCTCCCTGCTGGTGAGCAGCCCGGTCATCTCGATAATCCGGTCCGCCAGGGTGGATTTCCCGTGATCGATATGCGCGATAATACAAAAATTCCTGATATGATTCTGATCCATTCCTTCGTCCGCTTCCTCCTGTCCGGGCGTTTTCTCCGCCGTCTAAGGGCCGCCGCGATGCGGCCTCGTTGGACAAAGTATAGCAAAGCCCCGCGCGGCGGTCAAGGACGAATCCCGAAATCCGCGCCGGACAGCTCCAGATCCAGCATTCTGGCCAGAGGGATGCAGGCGTTGTAGCATTCCTCGTAAGTATTGGTCTGGGCGCCCATTTCCACCAGAAGATATCTGGGCTTTAAGTGCATGTTGTAGCGGTATCCCTTCAGGTAGATCTTCCTCGTCAGCCCCGGATAGTACTCGTTGCACAGCACCTGCATCTGGAAGGAAAAAGCCAGGTTATCCGCCAGGTTTTCGTTGGGCAGATAGTCGATGTCCCCGTGCTTTCTCAGCCTGGACAGCCCGTTGAAAAACATGAATCTGGCAGTGGGCCGCCCTTCGATCTCCGTCACCAGCCGTGTCCCCTCCGCCACGGCGTCCCGGTGCAGATCGATCACGACTTCGATGGACGGGTTCCGGGCCAGCAGCTCCTCCAGGGCCGGCAGGGATTCGGAGTAGGCGTAGTCCCGGTTTTCCACGTCGTACTGTCCCAGATGGTGCATGACGTTATAGCCGTACCGGTCGCGCAGCAGCTGCGCCAGAAATTCCCCCACGCCCAGAATCGTGGTGCTGGCGTCCCCCGGGACGGAATCCGCGAAATCCTCCTGGGAGTGGGTATGATAGATCAGGATCTGCGGCTCTTCATCCTCCCGCTTCTCGATGGACAGATCCTTTCCCAGCAGGGCGTCCAGGTTCAACAGGCTTTCGTCCGCCGCGGTGGCGGCGTCTACCGCGTAAAATTCCTCCAGAAGGGCGTCGTATTTTTCATAAAAATCCCAGCGGTATTCCTCCTGTTTGCCGGCTTCTTCCGCGTCCGGCCCCGCCCCGGCCCCTTCCCGCCCCTCCTCCTGCGCCGCCTGCAGGCTTTCCTCCCCGCCCGTACGGCCGTTTTCCTCCTCCAGCAGCTTTTGCAGGCTCTCATCCACCCGCACCCGTCCCCCGGAGGTCTCCGGAGCGTCCAGCGTTTCATCGGCCAGCCCCTGCGTGTACTCGTCTCTCCCCTCGGCCCGGACGATGGCTTCGTAAGTGCCCGCGCTCTCCGACTGCAGATCGATCTCCTCTTCCTGACCGTAGAACAACAGCACCGGAAACAGGCTGCACAGCTGTTTCATCACCCCGCCGTCCGAAGGGCTTTTCGCAAAAGAAAGGGCCGGACACCAGAGGGAGATCATGGCCTCCTCCATCTGTTCCGCTGCCAGAGTCCCGACGCCCTTCTCCCTTTCCCCGCCCTTTGTCCCCGCCAAAAGGCCGGCCGCGCAGATTGCGAGCAGGATCGCCGCCGTCCGATATGCAGTTCGCCTGACCCCGTCTTTTCTCTCCATGAGAAAATATATGCGGTCAGGCCGTTTTTTTATTCCCGCCAGGCATTCGGCTCTCCCTCTCCCCCGGCGGGTTCCTCTTCCAGATCCAGGGCCAGGTTGATTCCCTCCGACACCGTGTAGCTCAGGCGCCGGATCATTTCATCGATATCCTTGCTGGTCACATACATGTTGTTGAGCTCCGATATCGCCTGGGGGTGCTCCCTGGCCGCCATCAGCTTCAGCCCGCTCTCCTGTTCCATCCGTTCCAGGGCGTCCCCCACGATGGTGGCCGCGTCCACGACGGTGGGAACCCCGATGGCCAGCACTGGCACCCCCAGCGTCTCCTCCGTCAGGGCGTTCCTGTGATTTCCCACCCCGGATCCCGGATAAATGCCGGAGGTGGTTACCTGGATCGTGCGGTTGAGCCGGCGGGTGCTGCGGGCCGCCAGGGCGTCCACCGCGATCAGGAAATCCGGCCGCGTTTCCTTCACCACCCCGTGAATGATCTCCGCGCTCTCCATCCCGGTTTTTGCCATCACGCCGGGAACGATACAGCTGATCAGATGCATTCTTTCCTTATTATATGCCGCTTTTCCGTATTCCCGGACCACGTGGCGGTTGACGAAAAGGTGATCCGCCACATGAGGGCCCAGCGCGTCAGCGGTCACGTCCCGGTTGCCCAGCCCCACCACCAGAACGGACTGTTCCCGATCACGGCAGGGCATCACGCTCCGCAGCTGCCGCGCCAGTTCCTCCGACACTTCTCTGTGGTATCCTTCATCCTGCTCGGCCATGGCCGGGGCCTCCAGGGTGATATAGGTGCCGACCGGCTTCCCCATGACTTTTGCCCCGTTTTTCGTCTCGATTTTGACCCTCGTGATGCGGATACCGGCCTCCTGCCTCTCCTCCTCTTCCAGGATGACCCCGTGTATCTCCCCTCCCGACTTTCCGATCCGTTCCCGATCCTCCAAAGCCAGGTCGGTCCTTACGGTAAAACTGCTCATCCGTATTCTCCCTCCGCCGGAAGCCGCCACATCTCTCCCGGCTATTCGTTCTTACATTAGATTATGCTCGTTTTGGCTTTTCACCATATTTTTTACAAAATTAAACGAAATATGTATTGACAGAACCGTTTTGATTTCATAGAATACATTTGTGTGTTTGCATTAAAACGTCCGTGTCCGGCTTTAATGGAACATTCTCATAACAGGAATCACAGTTTGAGCAATGGAGGTATTATCGTGGCTAATATTAAATCCGCAAAGAAGAGAATTCTGGTAAACAGAACCAAGGCAGAAAGAAACAAGGCGATCCGTTCTTCCGTGAAGACCGCCATCAAGAAGGTTCGCGTAGCGATCGAGGCGAAGGACAAGGACGCTGCTCAGGCTGCTCTGCTGGCCGCTACCGCAACCATCGACAAGGCTGCCACCAAGGGCGTTTACCACAAGAATAACGCTTCCAGAAAGGTTTCCCGCCTTGCCAAAGCCGTTAACACGATGGAATAATCGATAAAAGAACATGAGAAGTCCGGTTCCTGCCGTCACGGGAACCGGACTTTTTTATGCGATAGGAAAGGAACTTTCCTGTCCTGTCCGAAGGCCGCTTTCTTCTCCTTGTGAACAGCCCGCAAATGGGCTATACTGGAATCAGAAAACACGGTTTTTCACAAATGAATCCGGGAGGGAATGGTTATGGAAAGACAGATGGTCATCACAATCGGCAGGAGCTTCGGCAGCAACGGGCGCGAAATCGGGGAACGCCTGGCCGACGCTTTGGGAATCCACTTTTATGATCGGAATCTGATCGATATGGCCGCCAGGAAGAGCGGCCTGGAAAGGAGCCTGGTGGGGAACGCGGACGAAAAGCTGATCGGCCGTTTTCTGGAGCTGACGGCCGGCCTGGAGCTCATTTCCGAAAATACCAACGAGCGGATCTACCGCGCCCAGGCCGAGGTCATCCGCTCCATCGTCAAGCGGGGCGAATCCTGCGTCTTTGTGGGCAGAGGGGCCGACTACGTCCTGCGCAATCACCATGAAGTGCTCAAGGTCTTCGTCTATGCTCCCCTGGACCGGAGGATCGAGACCGTCATGAAGCGCTACAATTTCAAGCGGGACGAAGCGGAAAAGGTCATCCGCCACATGGACAAAACCAGGCGCAACTATTACGAATACTTTACGGACCGGCACTGGGATCAGAAGGAAGGGAAAGACCTGCTCGTCGACAGCAGCGAATTCGGCATCCAGGGAACCGTGGAGCTGATCAAGTCGGCGGCCATCTGCAAGCTGGAGAGGGACTGGGACGTATGAAAGGCCAAATCCTCGATTTCAGCCGGCCCTGCCGGCTCTCCTGTCTGCCGGAGGAGGATTTTTCAGACCGGATGGAAACCGTGGTGGAGCCTTTTCTGGATCAAATCCGCCAGCCCCGTTTTCTGAAACCCAGTGCTGCGGCCGGCGGGGCGAAGGACGGCTCCGTTTCGGAACCGGGTCTGTACTGCGAGCTGTACCCCAATCCGGACGCCAGGGCTACCATCGCGATTTCCTATGGTTTTTCGGAATCCTGCCAGAAATACCGCGAGCTGATCTACTATTTCCACAGCCAGGGCTATCAGGTGGCGATTCTGGATCACCGGGGCCACGGGAAGTCCTTCCGGGAGGTGGAGGATCCTTCCGTCGTGCACGTGGATCTTTTCACCCGCTACGTCCGGGACTTCCACCGTTTTGTGGAAAAGGTGGTAAAGCCCGCGTCCTGCGGGAAGCCGCTGCTGCTCTTCGGGCATTCCATGGGAGGGTGCATCGGCGCCCTCTATCTGGAACAGTATCCGCAGGACTTTTCCGGAGCCGTCCTCAGCGCGCCCATGCTGGGTCTGAAGCTGGGCGCCTGCCCTCCCTGGGCCGCGCGGGTTCTGTGCGACTTTCAGGTTTTCGCCGGACGGGGAAAGGAACGGCTCTTCACCCAGTCGGCCTTCGATCCCGAAGAGCCCTTTTCGAAGAGCAGCGCCAGTTCTTTTGCCCGGTTTTCCTATTATCGGGAAATCCGGAGAAACACGCCGGAATGCCGGACCTCCTGCGCCAGCTACGACTGGGGCCGGGAAGCCATCAACGCCGGAAACTTCGCGGTGCGCCCGTCTCAGACGAAAAAGATTCCGGTCCCGGTGCTCCTCTTCCAGGCCGGACAGGACTCCCTGGTAACGCCCTCTGCCCAGAAAAAGTTCATCTCCGGGGTCTCCCGGGGCCGCCTGGTCATCGTTCCCGGCGTGCGCCACGAGATTTACCGCGCGTCCAACGAAACGCTGGCTCCTTATCTGGAAACGATCTTCCTCTTTTTCGATGAAATTTGCGGCGGCTGAGCGCGCCGGATGCGATCCGCGGCGGACGGTGAACGCGAGCGGGACGGACATCCGGAGCAGTCCGATCTGTCATAAATATTTATGCGGCAGGAAAGAAATTCTCCTGCCGCATAAAAAAATGTAACAGTTCAGCCATGCAGGCACATGTGGCAAAATGCCGCGTGGGAGCTTGCTTACTAAGCTGTATTTTGTCACGTGTGCCTATAGGGCGGACGCCCGACATGAATAATTTGACGGCCAGTGGCCTTTTGAGTAGCCAATTCAGTGGAATCCGTCAAATTATGAATGACATGGCTGAACTGTTACAAAAAAACTGCCTTCTCTTCGGCAGCTCGTCTCTTTGGGGGGGATGACAGGGTATCTCGTCGTTTGCGATACCCTGTCTGATTTTGTGGGTTGATGACTTTTCAACTTGTTTATATGATAAAACATCCAAACCATTTTGTCAATCTTTTTCGCCAGAATATAACAGAAAATTTTTTCATCTTTCAGCCAACACTATTTCTGGAAGCGGATTGTGCCGAAGCGTCACGGTCCTTTTCCTTTCGCAATACGCTTCGGAATGGAGGAAATGATGAAAATCAAAGATCATGAAAAACCCTTTGATATGGCCGAAGAGGCGGTTCTCTCCCCGGACGGCGTCAATCCCATCGCACGGGACGACGAGCGCCCGAACCAGGACGGTTTCTTTGAAAACGGATTCGACATCCACTTTCCGGGCGCGGTGCCGCCCGCCTATTTCCCCGGATATCCCGGGTTTCCGCCCGTGAAATAACAGAGTGACGGCGAAACGGAGCCGGACGGGAAAAATCCGGACAACAGGACGGGCTCAGGCATAACCTGAGCCCGTCCTGCCGTCCAAAAACAGGGTCCCTTCTGCGCCGTTTTTCCGCCTATCTCGCTCCCTTGTCATAGATGACGCCCAGCGCTCTGGGAGAGCGGTTGTGTTTGGAGAAGAAAATCAGCAGGAAAAGCGTCAGCGCGTAAGGCAGGATCATCACCAGATCCTGGTAACTGGAGGGCATGGCCAGAAGCTGCACGATCCGGTATCCGCCGGAACGGGCGAAGCCGAACAGCAGGCAGGCCCCCAGGGTGGGAAGGATTTTCCAGTTCCCGAAAATCAGCGCCGCGATGGCCAGATAGCCGTAGCCTACATAGATCGCGTTGGAAAAGTTCGCGGAAATGGAATAGGCGAAACAGATGCCGCCCAGCCCGGACAGAGCGCCGGACACCATGACCGCCGCCAGCCGCACCCGGCCCACCTCGATGCCCGCCGCATCCACCGCATGAGGGTTGTCCCCGCAGGCCCTCAGATGCAGGCCGAATTTCGTCTTATACATCACGAACCACGCGATCACGGCCACGATAACGATGACGATTTCAAAGGGGTAGACGTTGGTAAAGACGGCTCCCAGAACGGGGATCGCGGAAATCCCCGGCACCGTGATCCGGTTGGAAACGCCCAGAACGAACTTGTCGGACGCCGCCCCGAATACCGCCGCGTTGATCTGTTTGGTCAGAAACGAGGTCAGCGCCATGGCCAGGATATTGATCACCACGCCGCTGATGACCATATTCGCCCGAAACCGGATGCACAGCAGCGCATGGATCAGGGAAAATACCGTCCCGCCGATGACGGCGAACAGCATGGCGATATAAAAAGGAACGGAAGAATTTCCCGCGAAATTGCCCGCCACCAGCACCGCGGCCAGCGCTCCCGTAAACGCGCCGAAGCCCTGCAGGCCTTCCAGCGCCAGGTTGGTCACGCCGCTCTTTTCCGAGTAAATGCCGCCAATCGCCATAATGAAAAGCGGAAGGGCAAAAGACAGTCCATCGATGATCACCGTATTCATTGATTCTCCTCCTTCTCCTCCGCCCGCGCAACACGGTACTTGATATAGGCCGTACAGGCGCAGAACAACAGGATAACGCCTGTGATGACGTCCGCGATCTCCGCCTGCACGCCGGCGGCGGAACTCATATAGGTGCTCCCCTTGTCGATCAGGGTGATCAAAAACGAGGAAAAGATGATGCCCACCGGGTTGCTGTTCCCCAGAAGGGACACCGCGATGGCGTCAAATCCCGTATCGCAGAGGGTTCTGGGCTGAATGGACCCGAAATAGCCCACGTAATAGGTCACGCCCGCCAGCCCCGCCAGAGCGCCGGACAGGATCATGGTCATCACGATATTCTTCCCAACATGGATTCCCGCATACCGGGATGCGCTGTTGGAAAAGCCCACCGCCTTCATCTCGTAGCCGAACTTCGTCCTGTCCAGCAAAAATTTCACCAGCGCAACGGCCGCCAGCGCCATCAGAATCCCCAGGGGGATGTCCATCTTCAGGTCGCCCACAACCGTATCCACCAGGGTCAGGCGGGACGCCGCCGAAACCGGCTGCGATTGTCTGGATACCGGGTTGACGAAGCTGGTATTGATGAAAAAGCTGCAGACGTACTGCAGAATGTAATTGAGCATGATGGAGGATACCACTTCGTTGATGTTAAAGCGGTATTTCAAAAAACCGATGATTCCTCCCACCGCGGCCCCGGCGATCAGGCCGATCAGCACCACCAGGGGCTTTGCCAGCGGAGCCGGAAGCGCGCTGTATCCCACGGTGATGGAAGCCACGAACCCCGCCGCCAGCATCTGCCCGGAAACGCCGATGTTGAACAGGCCGGACCTCAGGGCCACCGCAACCGCCAGCGCCGCGAAAATCATGGGCGTCAGATAGCTCAGAAAACTCATGAAGTCCGTCAGCATGCTCTTATGCCCCGCGTAGGACTCCTTCGGCGCCAGGCCGCTTCCCTGCAGCAGGTTATAGTAAGCGCCCAGCGGGTTCTTCCCCAGCGCCAGCAATACGACGGCTCCCACCAGCAGTGCGATGAGGATGGCGAACAGGGGGATGGTCACGTTCTGCGTCCGCGGATTTCCCAGCGCTGTTTTGATCAACCGATGAATCCCTTTCTTTTTCCTATCCATGCTGTCTTACCCCCATCATAAATTCTCCCACTTCGTTGGTGGTCAGCGTTTTCGCGTCCGCGATCTTCTGGATCTGCCCGTTGTAGATGACGCCGATGGTGTCCGCGCAGTTCATAATCTCGTCCAGCTCCAGGGAAATCAGCAGCACCGCCCTTCCCTTATCCCGTTCTCCGATCATCTGGCGATGGATGTTCTCGATGGCGCCGATGTCCAGTCCCCGGGTGGGTTGCACGAAGATCATCAGCGGGTTCTCCTGCTCGATCTCCCGGGCGATGATGGCCTTCTGCTGATTGCCGCCGCTCATGGAGCGAACGACCGTCCTGCTGCCCTGGCTGCTGCGGATGTCGTATTCCCCGATCAGCCGGTCCGCATAATCGTCGAACTCCTTCTTATTCAGGATCCCCCGGTGAGAAAAGGGCTCCCGGTGATAGTTTTTCAGCCCCAGATTTTCGGACAGGGAAAAGTCCATGACCAGCCCCACGTTCTGCCTGTCCTCCGGAATATAGGAAATCCCCTGAAGGGATCTCTCCCGGATGCTGTCCTGCGTGATATCCTTTCCGTTGAGGACGATCTTTCCGCCGGACGCCTTCGCCAGCCCGGCTATCGCGTCGGCGATTTCAACCTGCCCGTTTCCGGACACGCCCGCGATGGCGAAAATTTCTCCCGCGTGGACCTGGAAGGACACGTTTTTCACCACTTCGAAATGATCCCGGTTTTTGACGGTGAGGTTCTGAACGTCCAGCACGACTTCCCCGAATTCGGCGTCCTTTTTCCCGGTCTGGAAATTCACTTCCCGCCCTACCATCAGATTCGCCATCTTTCTGGTGCTGGTGGTCGCCACGTCCAGAACGTCGATGAGCTTTCCGCGGTTTAAAATGGCGCAGCGATCCGCCACCTGCTTGATCTCCTCCAGCTTGTGGGTGATCAGGATGATGGTTTTGCCGTCCTCCCGCAGGCCGCGGATGATGTCCAGCAAAAATTCGATCTCCTGAGGGGTCAGAACGGCCGTGGGTTCGTCGAAAATCAGGATCTCCGCCTCCCGGTACAGCATTTTCAGGATCTCGACCCGCTGCTGAGTGGATACGTTGATATTTTCGATGACGTCTTCCGGCTCCACCTCCAGCCCGTAGCGGACGGAGAGCTCCCGGATGTCGCGGTTCGCCTTTTTGATATCCACCATGGGGAAGATTCCCAGCGCCTTCTTCACCGGCTCCATGCCCATGATGATGTTCTCCGCGATGGTATAGTTGCTCACCAGCTTGAAATGCTGATGCACCATGCCGATATTGAGCCTGGTAGCATGGTTGGGGGAGGTGATCTTCACCTTTTCTCCCCGGATCCAGATCTCCCCTTCGTCCGGCTCATACATGCCGAACAGCATGCTCATCAGGGTGGACTTCCCGGCCCCGTTCTCCCCCAGCAGGGCGAAGATCTCCCCCTTCCTGATCCGGACCGTCACATCGTCGTTGGCCACGATTCCCGGGAACCGCTTCGTGATATGGCGCATCTCCACTATGTATTCGTATTCGGACATAAGGCCCCTCCTTTTTCTTCAGATCGTTAAGACGAGGCTGTTGTCCTGCGCCCGCAACAGCCCCCTCTTAAACGACCCGAAAGGCATTGTCTGAAAAAGGGCCGCCGCACAAAACGAACATCAGAAAACGCTGATTCATTTCGTGCGACAGCCCGTTAAAAGATTACTCCGTCACTTCGAAGGTATCCGGGGTAATTCCGTTGAAGTTCGCCGCGGGAACGATCTCTCCGCTCTTCACCTTTTCGTAAGCCGCATCGACCTTTTCGATGGTCTCCGCAGACAGCTGGCATCTGCCTTCCTCGCTCACGTAGCCGGTGGAATCCGTCTCCGCCGTCAGAACCACGTTGCCGCCCGCAAAGCTGCCGTCCGCGATCTCGCCGAGAACTCTCTCCACGTTGGAGTGCATCACCTTCAGACCGCTGGTCAGAACCACGTTGGAGTCTCCGTTGGCGCCGTCGTCATACTGGTCCACGTCACAGCCGATGACCTTCACGCCTTCCGCTTCCTTCGCCGCAGTGAATACGCCGTTGCCGGATGCGCCCGCCGCCACGAAGATGATGTCGCAGCCTTCCGCGATCAGGGCGTTGCCGATTACCTTGCCGGTAGCTTCATCGTTGAAGGTGCCCACGTAGTTGCCGCCGACATCGGTGCCGGTCACGTCCGTTCCCGCATAGGAAGGGATCTCCACGACCTCTACGGACTTGCCTTCGGTCTCGTTGACGTATTTCACGCCGCACTCGAAGCCGTACTGGTAGTTCACGTTGGAGGGATATGCGATGCCGTGCACGCTGGCAACCTTGTTGGTGGTCGTCTCAAGCGCCGCAGCGATCCCCGCGAAGAATCCGCTCTCCTGCTCCGCGAACTGCATCGCATAGATGTTCTCCACTTCCACTTCATTGCCTTCCGCGTCGGAGGGGAAGCTGTCCACCAGGATGAAATCCACATCCGGGTTGTCCTGCGCTACCTGCGCGATGCCCGCGAACTGGAAGCCGCAGCATACGATGGCGTCATAGTCCGCCACGATATCCGCTACCGCCTGAACGGCTGCAGCCGTATCGCCGGTGGGCTCTTTGACGGGATTCACCGTGCTTTCGGGATTCTTCTCGATAAAGCTCAGGATACCGTTGTAGTTGTCTTCGTTGAAAGATCCGTCGTCCACGCCGGAAGGGCTGGAAACGATGGCGATCTTCAAGGCCGCGCCCTCTCCTTCCGCCACGGCGCCGTCTTCCGCAGCAGATTCCGCTGCTTCTTCCGTAACGGCAGCTTCCGTGGAAGCGGCAACCGTTTCGTCCTCGGCCGCCTGTGTGGAAGCGGGCGTCTCATTGGTCGCGCCGCAGGCCGTCATGGAAACGACCATCATCGCTGCCAGCGCGACGCTGAAAAACTTTTTCATCATGTGATTCCTCCTTTGATCGTGCGGCCGGCGGAAACTGATCCGAAAAATGGCCGCAAATTAACAAATACAGTATTATACTAGCATTATTTGACAGAAATTACAATGGCTGAATCAAAAGACGGGCCACATCGGCCACGCTGTCCGCGCCGATGAGTCGGATGCTCCGCTTCTCCGTCAGCCCCTGCAGGCAGACCTTCGGCAAGATGCAGACGGAAAATCCCAGCTTCTCCGCTTCCTTCACCCTGGCCTGAGCCATGCTGACGGCGCGCACCTCCCCGCTTAAGCCCACCTCTCCGAAGGCCACCACGCCGTCGGGCACCGGGCGGTTCTGAAAGCTGGAGATGATGGCCATCACGATCCCCAGATCCAGCGCCGGCTCCGTGATCTTGATGCCCCCCGCCAGATTGATGTAGGCGTCGCAGGCCCCGATCTGCAGCCCCAGGCGCTTTTCCAGAACGGCCATCAGCAGGTTGACCCGGTTGAAATCCGTCCCCGTGGCCTGCCTGCGCGGAATCCCGAAATTGCTGTGGCAGACCAGGGCCTGAATCTCCGTCAGAATGGGGCGCGTGCCCTCCATGGAACAGGAAACCACGGAGCCGCTGGCCCCCTGGGGCCGGCCGTTCAGCATGAATTCGGAGGGATTTTTCACCTCTGCGAGCCCCTCCTGGCGCATCTCGAACACGCCGATCTCGTTGGTGGAGCCGAACCGGTTTTTCACCCCGCGCAGGATCCGGTAGGACGCGTGCCGGTCCCCTTCGAAATAGAGCACCGTATCCACCATATGCTCCAACACCCTGGGCCCCGCCACGGTCCCTTCCTTCGTCACGTGCCCCACGATGAAAATGGATATCCCCAGCCCCTTTGCCAGACGCAGAAGGACGCCGGTGGACTCCCTCACCTGGGAAACGCTGCCGGGCGCCGCGCTCACGTCCTCATGGTACATGGTCTGGATGGAATCGATGATGACGATCCCGGGCTTCTCTTCCTGTATGGTCCCTTCGATCTGCGTCAGGCTGGTCTCGCAGTACAGCTTCAGCGCATCCGGGAACCGGCCGATGCGCTCCGCCCGCATTTTGATCTGGCGCAGGGATTCTTCCCCCGAAATATAGAGGATCTTCTGGCCCTGCCAGGACAGCTTCTGGCACATCTGCAAAAGGAGGGTGGATTTCCCGATGCCAGGATCCCCGCCCACCAGGGTCAGAGAGCCCATGACGATTCCTCCGCCCAGCACCCGGTCCAGCTCTCCGATTCCCGTCAGGATCCGGCTCTCCTGCGTCAATTCGATCTCGCTCAACACAGCGGGCCGGCTTTTGGGGCCGGCCGCGCTCTGTCTTGCAGGACTTCCGCCTCTGCGCTGGGTCACGCTCTCCTCCACAAAGGAATTCCACGCCCTGCAGGCGGGACACTGTCCCATCCACTTCGGGGATTCGTAACCGCACTCCTGGCAGAAATAAAGGGTTTTCGTTTTCTCCTTCGCCATCTTACTTCGTAATCTCTACTTTCACCTCTCCGGCTCCGGCCAGCTCCACGCTGATGCTCAGCTTTCCGCCCAGGCTGGTGCTCACCCGGCCCGCATCCTGACCGTTTACCTTCACATCGTACTCCGACCCGTCCTCCAGCCCCAGAGTCAGCTGCGCGTCTTCGCTCCCCTCCACGGTAAAGGAAATGCCGTTCTCATCTTCTCTGAAACGCTCCACGCTGGTGCCCGGCACCGATTCGTAAACGAACATGCCGTTCCTCTCCAGCTTGGTGATCTCGCGCCAGGTCTTCACCTTGTACAGGTCCCCTCCGCACTCGAAATCCTCCTTTTTGGCTTTCGCGGAAAGCAGATGGTTCCCAAAGCTCAGACTTTTGTCGCTCTCCGTCCTGATGAGTTCTGTTACTGCTGCCATTCTTTTGTCCTCCTGCCCGCCCGTTTGCGGGCCGCATACATGTTGTTTGGATGAAAACAGTATACCATATTCCGGACCGTTGTTCTACTGTGCTTTTGTCCGAAAGACCACACGTCCTTCCCGCCAGCCCGCGCTGACGCTGTCTCCGGCCTTCACCCGCCCGGAGAGGATTTCCTCCGCCAGGGCGTCCTCCACCATGGTCTGAATCGCCCGCTTTAGCGGCCGCGCGCCCATCTTGAAGTCGCTGTGCTTTTCCACGATCTCCTCCTTCAGGGCTGGCGTCAGCGTCAGATGGATGTCCATCTGCTCCCGGCAGCGCCTCACCAGCTGATCCGCCAGCAGATTGATGATCTGCTTCATCTCTTCCTTCGTCAGCGGATGGAAGACCATCACTTCGTCGATCCGGTTTAAAAATTCCGGTTTGAACAGGCGTTTTACCTCCTCCATCACCCCGGATTTCATCCGTTCGTAATTCTTCTGCGCGTCCTCTTTGGCTGAAAAGCCCAGATTTTTGGGTTCTACGATCCGCTGCGCCCCGGCGTTGGAGGTCATGATGATCACCGTATTCTTAAAGCTGACCTTCCGCCCTTTGGAATCCGTGATGTGGCCGTCGTCCAGAACCTGCAGCAGGATATTGAAAACGTCCGGATGCGCCTTTTCGATTTCGTCGAAAAGCACTACCGAGTAGGGGTTTTTGCGCACCTTTTCCGATAATTGCCCGCCGTCATCGAATCCCACATATCCCGGAGGGGAGCCGATCATCTTGGAAACGGAGTGGCCTTCCATGTATTCCGACATATCCACGCGGATCATGGCGCTCTCCGTGCCGAACATGGCCTCCGCCAGGGCTTTGGAGAGCTCGGTTTTCCCCACGCCCGTGGGGCCCAGAAAGAGGAAGGATCCGATGGGGCGTCCGGGATCCTGCAGGCCCACCCGGCCCCGGCGGATCGCCCGCGCCACGGCGGTCACCGCTTCCGCCTGCCCGATCACCCGCCTGTGCAGGATGGATTCCAGCTTCAGGAGCCGTTCCCCTTCCTTTTCCGTCAGCCTGCTGACCGGAATCTTCGTCCAGACGGAAACCACCTGCGCGATGTCCTCTTCCGTCACCTCCGGCGCCTGTTTTCCCTTTTTCTTTTCCAGCCTGGACATCGCCTTTTCGTATCGGTTCAAAAGCGCCTCCTGCCGCTCTCTCAACTCCCTGGCAGAAGGGATGTCCCCCTGGCGGACCGCCCGCTCGATCCGTTCATCCAGTTCCTTTCCTTCCTCCTGCAGCTTTCGGAGTTCCTGGGGGGCCTGCGCCGTTTTCAGGCGCACCGCGGCGGCCGCCTCGTCCATGAGGTCGATGGCCTTATCCGGCAGCTTTCTGTCGTTGATATAGCGGCCGGACAGCTTCACCGCGGCCTGCAGGGCCCCGGGCAGAATCGTAACGTTATGATGCGCCTCGTAGCGGGAAACGATTCCCTTCAAAATGGCCTCCGCCTCTTCCTCCGTGGGCTCTTCCACCGTCACCGGCTGGAACCGCCGCTCCAGCGCGGCGTCCCGTTCCACATATTTCCGGTACTCCTCCAGCGTGGTGGCACCGATCAGCTGAATCTCTCCTCTGGCCAGAGAAGGCTTCAAAATATTGGAAGCGTCTATGGCCCCCTCCGCTCCGCCCGCTCCGATGAGAGTATGCAGTTCATCCAGGAACAGGAGGATGTTCCCGTCCTCCGTCACTTCCCGGATCACCTTCTTGATCCGCTCTTCAAATTCCCCCCGGTATTTGCTGCCCGCGATCATGCCGGACAAATCCAGCATCAGCACCCGCTTTTCCTTCACCGTATCCGGCACGTCGCCGGCCACGATCCGGGCGGCCAGCCCTTCCACGATGGCGGTCTTCCCCACGCCAGGTTCCCCCACCAGGCAGGGATTGTTCTTCGTCCTCCGGCTCAGGATCTGGACGGTGCGGCGGATTTCCGCATCCCGCCCGATTACGGGATCCAGCTTTCCCTCCTGGGCCAGCCTGGTCAGATCCCTGCTGTACTGATCCAGCGTGGCGGTGCCGCTCTTCTTCTTCGGCTTACGGCTCATTTCCTCCTTATAGGAGGCGGCGTCCTGACCGATGGCGGCCAGCGTATCCACGAAAATCTTCTGCACGGGCAAAGAGAGGCTGTTTAAGATCCGCACCGCCACGTTGTCCCCGTCGCTCAAAAGCGCCAGAAGGATGTGCTCCGTCCCGGTGAGGGCGCTCCCCGTCTTCTCCGCCTGCCTGTGGCTTCCGTCCAGGATCTCCGCCGCCCTGGGGGAGAAACCGTCCCGTTCCGCCACGGGCACGGCCCCTTCCGGGGCGATCAGATCCCGGATCATCTCCCGGACGGCATCCTCCCCCGCCCCGTTGAGGATCAGCACCCTCGCCGCAACTCCCGTGCCTTCCCGCAGAAGGCCCAGCAGCAGATGCTCCGTCCCCACATAACTCTGGTGCAGGCTTCTGGCCGCTCTTTTCGACAGTTCCAGCGCGGTCCTCGCCTGATCCGTAAACTGTTCCTGCATAAACTCAAACTCCTCCATATTCTTCATAAATCTCATCGATCAGAGCATGTACTTCCTGACAGGAAATATTCTTGCAGCTCGCTTTTGCCAGGATCACCTTCAGCTCCTGGTGCACCTCTTCGATATCCCGGATCCGGTCCGCGTTGATGGCCACCACGGCGCCGCGGCGCCTGTCCACCCGGACGAATCCTTCCTGCTTCAAAACAGTATATGCCTTATTGACCGTGTGCATGTTGATGCCGATCCGGTCCGCCAGCTGGCGGACGCTGGGCAGGACGTCCCCTTCCCTGAGCTCGCTGGTGGCGATCCCCATTATAATCCGGTTTCGCAGCTGGATATACAGCGCTTCCTCGCTGTTAAAATCAATTTCTATCAACATCTTTTCGTTCCTTCAATTCCGCGGGCTTTTGTCCGGAATCGGGTCGGGGCCGCAAGGGTCCGCCGCATCCGTCCGGCAGTCCCTTCGGCCCCTCCCGAAGTTCTCTCTTTGTTGCGTTCGATATGGCAAATTTATTTCAGATCCAGGAATTCGAATTCCAGATCGTCATCGTCCAGGAAGTTTTTGGACTGCCAGTTTTTGTCCGACTTCGAAGATTTGCCGCGGCGGCCGCGCCTGTCGTCGTCCTCCTCATCCTCTTCGTCGTCATCCTCGTCCTCGTCCGCATATCTGGTGCGGCGGGTCTGTCTTTTCACCGTAGTTCTGCGGGAAGCTCTTCTTCTGGAGGGATAATCGTCATCCTCATCGTCATCATCCTCCTCATCCTCGTCTTCGTCTTCCTCTTCGTCCTCATCCGGTTCCACACGGCGGGATGTTGCCCTGCCGAAACGCCGTCTCGCCGGACGCCGTTCTTCTTCCTCATCCTCGTCCTCTTCTTCGTCCTCGTCGTCCCCGTCATCCTCATCGTCTTCGTAGTCCCCTTCATAGGCGCTGCGAAGCTTCAGGATGAATACCGTCACGACGACGATCAGCACGACGATGACCACCGCCATCACGATGATGATCAGGCGCAGGTTTCCGATCTGCTGATCCATGGTCTCCTGGTTCTGGCGGTTGATCTCCTCCGCGCCCAGCAGTTCTTCCACCTTGTACCGCTGTCCCATGCTGTTGTCGTGCAGATACCAGGCGCTGGTCCCGGTTCCGCTTCCGTCGTCCTCATACTGGACGTAGTAATCGTCGGAAGGAGCCGCTTCCTGAGGCGTCTCCTCTTCCGCCGGCGTCGTCTCCTCAGCGGGCGTCTCCGGAACGACCTCGGTCTCATGCGCTTCCACCAGGTCCGAACGGATATATCCGGTCACCGTGCTCCCGTCGCTCTCGAAGCTCACCGCATACCAGAGATTGCCCTGGCTGTCGTTCTTTTCTCCCGTCACCTGCACTTCCATACCGTTGGACGCTTTTCCGGTCACATCGGCGCTGGTGGAAGCGTCGCTTCTGACGTTGACGCTGCTGGACGTCACGGTGGCGCTGGTCACGGCCGTGGTGGCCGCTGCGCCTCCCTCATCCGCTCCTCCCGCCTCTTCGCCGCCGTCTTCTCCCGCGGCTTCCGCATCTTCATTCCCGGCTTCGCCGCCGTCCGGTTCATCGCTCACGGCGCCGGAGGTTCCGCTGGGCTGGCTCCCCAGAGGCACCGCTCCGACCGAAAGGGGGGAGGCCATAAACAGGAAAGCCGCCGCCAGACCGCCGCCGAAAGCCGCGGTCAGCTTCAAAATCCAATCCTTCGTTCCTTCATCCTTCTTTTTCATCGCTTTATCCTCATTTACTTTCTTTTTCAAACGCAAAAGCTCACGCCTCGTCGATGGCTTTTCCGATGTCGTGCCGCATGGATTTGTTTTGGAAATGAATCCATTCCGTCGCCCGGTAGGCGTTGGCCCTGGCTTCCTGAAGCGTGGCCCCTTTGGCCGTCACGCCCAGGACGCGGCCGCCGTTGGTCAGAAACGTCCTGCCGTCCTCCGAGAGCTTCGTTCCCGCGTGGAAGCAGGCGTATCCTTCCATGCCGTCGAACCGCTCCAGCCCTTCGATGGGGAATCCCTTTTCGTATTTCACCGGGTAGCCCTCCGACGCCAGGACCACGCAGACCGCCGCGTTGTCCTCGAACTGAAGGTCGATCCGGTCCAGGGTCCCGTCGATGCAGGCCTCGCACACCTCGATCATATCGTTTTTCATCCGCGGCAGCACCACCTGCGCTTCCGGATCGCCGAAGCGGGCGTTGTATTCCAGCACCTTCGGGCCGTCCGGCGTCAGCATCAGGCCGAAGAAGATCACGCCCTGAAACGGCCTTCCCTCCGCGGCCATGGCGTCCACCGTAGCTTGGTAAATATGTTCCCTGCAGAACCGGTCCACCTCAGGCGTATAGAAGGGCGAAGGGGAAAACGTCCCCATCCCGCCGGTATTGGGCCCCCTGTCTCCGTCAAGGGCGCGCTTGTGATCCTGGGCGGAGGACATCACGCGAACGGTCTTTCCGTCGGTGAAAGTCAGCACCGAAACCTCCCTGCCCGTCATAAATTCTTCGATCACGAGGCGGTTTCCGGCCGTCCCGAATCTGCGCTCCGTCATGATGGCGCATACGCCGTCTTCCGCTTCCTCCAGGGTATTGCAGATGAGCACGCCCTTCCCCAGAGCCAGCCCGTCCGCCTTCAGCACGATGGGGAACTTCGCGCCGGTATGCAAATATTCCAGGGCGTCCTCCGCCTGGTCGAACACTTCGTAAGCCGCCGTGGGAATGCCGTATTTTTTCATCAGGTCCTTGGAAAAGGCCTTGCTGCCCTCCAGAACCGCGGCGTTTTTCCTCGGCCCGAAGGCGCGGATCCCCGCCTGCTCCAGCACGTCCACCAGGCCCCCCACCAGGGGATCGTCCATTCCCACGATCACCAGATCCACCCCGTTTTCCAGGGCGAAATCCCGGATGCGCTCAAATTCCATGGCTCCGATGGGCACGCACTCCGCGATCTGCCCGATTCCGGCATTGCCGGGGGCGCAGTAAATCCGGTCCGCTCTTTCACTTTTGGCAACGCTGGCGGCAATGGCATGTTCCCTGCCGCCGCTGCCCACGATCAATACCTTCATTGAATCTTCGCCTTTCCTTCTTCTATCGACACCCTGCCGTTGGCGATCAGATCGATCGCCCGGGGCAGGATCTGCCATTCCGCTTCTTCCATCACGCGCCGCTGCAGGCTTTCGGGCGTATCCTCCGGCCTGACTTCCACCGCCTTCTGCAAAAGGATCGGGCCCGTATCCATCCCGCAGTCCACGAAATGGACGGTGGCTCCCGTCACCTTCACGCCCCGGGCCAGCGCCGCCTCGTGCACCCGCAGGCCGTAATATCCCACCCCGCAGAAGGAAGGGATCAGGGACGGATGGATGTTGATGATCCTGTTTTCGAAGGCGCGGATCATCTCCTCCGGCACCGCCACCAGAAAGCCGGCCAGAACGATGAGATCGGGCGAAATCTCCAGCGCCTTTTCGGTCAGCGCCCGGTTGAACGCCTCCCTGCTCTCATACTGCTTCGGGGAAATGCAGCAGGCCTCGATCCCCTTTTTCCTGGCGCGCTCCAGGGCGAAGGCGCCGGCGTTGTTGCTGATCACGGCCTCCACCCTAGCATCGGTGATCTTCCCGGCGTCTATCGCGTCCAGAATCGCCTGGAGGTTGGTCCCCCCTCCGGATACACAGACAAGAAGCCTCAGCATAAGGTAACTCCTTTTTCCCCTTCTTCGATGGAACCGATCACATAAGGGGTCTCTCCGGCCGCGCGGATGGCTCCCATGGTTTTGTCCGCATCCGCGGGGTCCACGGCCACGATCATGCCGATCCCCATATTATAAGTATTGTACATGATTTTTTCTTCGATATTCCCGCGCTCTGCCAGCAGGCGGAAAATGGCGGGCACTTCGTAGCTGTCTTTGCGGATCACGGCCCTGGTGCCCTCCCGGAGCATCCGGGGAACGTTTTCGTAGAAGCCGCCGCCGGTGATGTGGCTACAGGCCCTGACGGTCACGCCCGCCTCCTTCACGGCCTTCAGCGCCTTCACATAGATCTTCGTCGGCGCCAGCAGCGCTTCGCCCAGCGTCGTCCCCAGCTCATCATAGCGGGTATTCAGGCTCTCCGCCGTCATTTCGAACACCTTGCGCACCAGAGAAAAGCCGTTGGAATGCACGCCGGAGCTGGCCATGCCGATCAGGACGTCGCCGGCCTTCAGATCCCTGCCGGTAATCAGGTCCTTCTCATCCACCACGCCCACGGCAAATCCCGCCAGATCATATTCGTCTTCCGGATAAAATCCCGGCATTTCAGCGGTCTCCCCGCCGATCAGAGCTGCCCCCGCCTGAAGGCAGCCGTCGGCCACGCCCTTGACGATGGCCGCGATCTTTTCGGGGAAATTTTTCCCGCAGGCGATGTAATCCAGGAAAAACAGCGGTTCCCCGCCCGCACAGGCGATGTCGTTGACGCACATCGCGACGCAGTCGATCCCCACCGTGTCGTGTTTATCCATCAGAAAAGCCAGCTTCAGTTTGGTGCCGACCCCGTCCGTGCCGGAAACCAGCGTGGGCTTTTCCATCCCCTTGAACTTCTCCATGGAGAAAGCGCCGGAAAATCCGCCGATCCCTCCCAGCACTTCCGGCCGCATCGTCTTTCTGACGTGCTCCTTCATCAGCTCAACCGATTGATATCCGGCTTCAATATCCACGCCCGAACTCTTGTAATCCATATGCCCTCCTGTCGCGCAGCCGCGCGTTAGACTCTTATTTTTCGTAGTTTTTCCAGCCTGCATCCTGCAGCTTTTCGTCCTTTTTCAAGACGCCCTCTTTCATTTCCGCGCTGTATTCGTTCAGCCTGCCCAAAAGCTCGGGATCGGATACCGCCAGGATTTTGGCAGCCAGAATCCCCGCATTGGCCCCTCCGTTGATGGCCACCGTGGCCACCGGGATCCCGGAAGGCATCTGCACGATGGAATAGAGGGAATCCCTGCCGCCCAGGGATGTGGTGTGCATCGGGATCCCGATGACGGGCATGGGGAAGAGGGCCGCGCACATCCCCGGCAGATGGGCCGCCATTCCGGCTCCCGCGATGATCACCTTCACCCCGCGGTCCTCCGCTGTTTTCGCGTATTCAAAAAATGTATCGGGCATGCGGTGCGCCGAAATGATCCGCATTTCATAGGAAATGCCGAACCGGTCCAGAATCTCCGCCGCCTTCGCCATAACGGGCATATCGGAATCGCTGCCCATCACGATGCTGACCTGTGCCATATCTGATCTCCTCCTGGCCTGCTTTTCGCAGGTTCTGTATTTGTCGAAACTTTTCACCCTACAGTGTACTAAACTTGTCTTTTTAATGCAACTGTTTTTCGCCTTCAGGAATAAAACGGCGCGTTCAGCTCCTCCGTCCCCTCCAGCACGAAGCGGCCCTCCCGGATGATGGGATATTCCGTCCCGTCCGGTGCCACCGCCGTCACCTCTCCCAGCTCGTCATAGGGGATGGTGATATCGGTGTGGCAGTTGAAATAGGCCTTTTTCGGATCTTCATGGCGCAGGGCGGACACTTCGTTGTCCCTGGCGACGATCGCCTTTCCGTCCGGATTAAAGGTCATCCGATCCTCTTCGTGGCTGTAGCAGGTGTCCCCCACCGCGAAATGGGGGCCCATTTTCTCCGCGATGAGAATGGGCATTTTATCGTCGATGTCGAACCGCCTCGCCGCCACGTAGGCCGCGGTGTTCGTGCCGATGGCGAACTCGCCCAGCGGCAGGGCAGGATGGTGGAACAGCACGCTCTCCTCCAGAAGCTTCCTGCCCTCCTCACGGCTTTCGAAGTTGGCGCAGCCGTAGTCCGCGATCATGCCGTCCGCAAAGGTCAGCTCCAGGTCGCGGTAGAGCACGTCGTTGAGATAGACCCGGGTCACGTGCAGCGTGCCTTCGGTGCCCTTCAGCACCGGGGAAGTGAATACCTCTCCCACCGGGATGTTGACGTCCGCCACGCAGTTTTCGAAATTGGTCTCCCGCGCGGGATCCTTCAGGGGATGCAGCATCACCTTCATGTCGGTGCGGTTTTCCCCCATCCCCCTGATCCGGACGTACTGCGCCTGATCCAGTGCGTCGATGATGCGCTGCTGGATGCCCTCGTAGAGCTGATAGTCCAGCGTGTTGATTTTTAAAATTTCATCGAAAATCGCGGGGAAATCCGGCCCGATCTGCGGCACCGGAAAGGCGATGATGGTGAAGCTGCGCTCCTCCGGATCGATGTAGCGGTTGGACAGGATGCCCGCCTGGCTGCGGTATTCCACGGAAAGCTTCTGCTGTTCTCTGGACAGCTGCAGCTTTTCGGGCTTGTTCGCCGGCTCGAAGGGCCGTTCCCCGAAGCACTCGATCACGGCCGGCCCCGCGTGCAGCGCCGCCTTGTCCCGGAATTTCTCCCAGGCGTTTTTCCGGCATTCCAGCTTGTGGTTCACGAATTTTTTATCCAGAAACAGCGCCTGATCGTTCTCGTGGTCATAGTCGAACTGCCGGTTTACAGCCGCCCCGAAATAGCCGTTTTTGTAAACGCTGCGCCCTTCCAGAAAGCTGGACGGCGCGCGGTAGATGACGGGCTTAAGCCCCATTTTCCGGAAATTTTCTACGGCCAGCTTCACCACCCGTTCAAAGCCCAGCGGATAGCGGATGTTGACGCTCTCCTTTTTCTCCAGCGGCTTTCTTGCCAGCTCGAACCCCTTCCGGAACCCTTCCGTATACGTGTCCGCGATCTTCTGCAGCGTCTCCTGCGGCAGGCCGTTCAAATGCTCCGCCATCTTCCACTGATCGTCCGCGATATATTCCCCGTAAAGGAAGAGGTAGCGCAGATCGGTCAGATCGCTCTCCTCCACGATCCTCGTCGCGAAATCCCGTTCCCAGTCCACGGCGTCCGCCACGGACCGCTCCGCCATGGTCTCCGCGTAGTCGCTGGCGAACCAGTAGAATATTTCCCGAACCTCTTTGTAGTCGGGCAGCCCGATCCCCTCTTTTCCGGCGCAGGCGAAAGCGTGGTAGAGCTCCAGAAACAGCTCCATCCGGATGGTCACCGACTCCAGATCCTGTTCGTAGACGAAAGCCGGCAGGCTGTGCAGTTCGGCGCTGACCGCGCTCAAAAAGGGGCCGAATTCCTCCCCCAGCCGCTCCGCGGCCCAGGCCGGATTGGCGAAGCTGGTGTCGTAATTCTTTCCCAGCAGATCGATGAAGCAGATCTCGTTGTGGCGCTTCAGCTCCTCTAAGTCCGCCGTCCGCAGATTTCCCTGCCGGATCCACTCGTATTCCTCGGCCATCACGCTCAGATATTCCGCGTTCTCCGCAAAATAGGCGTCAAAAGCGTTCCCCGGCCCGCACTCGGACGGGATCTCTCCCACCCTCTGCGCCGCCAGGGAAAAACGTTCTTCCAGTACTGTCATAATCCATACGCTCCTGCATACAAAATGAAACTGATGCCCGCCAGGGTGAGCAGGTTGAGCACGATCCCCACCCAGGCGAACAGGTAAAACCGATCCTCTTCCATCCGGGCCAGAATGCCCAGAGCCAGGCCCGCGCCGGAAAAGATCAGGCAAAGAAGGCACACGACGCCGTATTTCACCGGCGCCGCCCCCTGATTCTGAAAGGTCAGATATACCGCCGCGATCAGGGAAATCAGCGACAGCGCTCCCAGAACCGAAGACAAAATCCCCCGCTTCGACTCCTTTTTGTCGGTAAAGATATAACCTCTTCGCGCCATCCGTCCTCCTTTTAGAGCAGAATCCTGTTCTTTCCCGCCAGCAGCTTCGCGCCGCCCACGATGAGAAGCACGCCGCTGGCAACGCCGGTCACCAGCACCGCGACGCCCACCGCGATATTCAGCGCTCCGCTCCCGCCCATCAGCTTATAAATCCTTTCTTCCATAAGAAAACCTCCTATCTTGCGCCGTACTGTTCATAATACGCGTCGATGGCAGCCTTCTGCGCATCGTCGATATAGATTTTCCCCTTATACGGTTTCTGATACAGATATTCCGTCACTTCCGCCATGGAAACGATGGCTCTGGCCTCGAAACCGTACTTTTCCCGGATCTCCTCCAGGGCGCTCTTCTCCGTGGAGATCCCCTTTTCCATGCGGTTTAAGGAGACCATCAGACCCACGATTTCCACGTCCGCCTGAGCCTTCAAAATGGGGAAGGTCTCTTCGATGGACTTTCCGGAGGTGGTCACGTCCTCGATGATCACCACCCGGTCCCCGTCCTTTAATTTGCTCCCCAGCAGGATCCCCGTATCCCCGTGGTCCTTAACCTCTTTTCTGTTGGAGCAATAGCGGATATCTCTGCCGTACAGCTCGCTGATGGCCATGGTGGTGGCCACGGTCAGCGGGATCCCCTTATAGGCGGGCCCGAAGAGAACGTCGAAGTCCAGCCCGTAGTTGTCGTGAATGGCCTTCGCATAATATTCTCCCAGCCTGCGCAGCTGGGTCCCGGTCACATAAGCGCCCGCGTTCATGAAGAACGGGGATTTTCTCCCGCTCTTCAACGTAAAATCGCCGAATTTGAGGACGTCGCTGTCCACCATAAATTCGATAAACTCCTGCTTGTACTGTTCCATTTTTACCTCCATCCCTGTCCTTCGTTCCTGCTGCCCGCGCGCCTTATCGTCCGACCAGCGCCTGCGCGATATCCTCTTTCATATCCAGCACGGCCTGCCGGGAAGCGTCCGCATAGTTGGCGGCTCCGAACTTCGCGTATTTTTCCTGCTGGTAAGCCGCGATGATCCCGCGGGAGGAATTGACGATGGCGCCCAGCCCGTCCTCGTTGAAGAAGTGCACCAGATCCGCGCCTTTCCCGCCCTGGGCTCCGTAACCGGGAACCAGGATATAGGCCTTCGGCATCAGACGGCGCAGCACCCTGCCCATTTCCGGGTAGGTAGCGCCCACCACGGCGCCCACATAGCTGTATTCGTCGCCCATGCACTCGCCGCCCCATTCCGCGACCTTCTCGCCCACGATCTCGTACAGCGGCCGGCCGTCGATGAGGCGGTCCTGAAATTCCCCGCTGCTTGGATTGGAAGTCTTGACCAGGATGAAAATCCCCTTTTTCTCCTCCTGGCAGACTTTGAGAAACGGCCTGATCCCGTCCGATCCCAGATAGGGATTGACCGTGGCGAAATCCTCGTCAAAAGCGGGAAGCATCCGGCTCCCCACCGCCACCTTTCCCAGATGGGCCACCGCGTAGGCTTCGGACGTGGAACCGATGTCGCCGCGCTTCACGTCGCCGATGACCACCAGCCCCTTTTCCTTACAGTAGTTCACGGTCTTCTGAAACGCGATGAGCCCTTCGATGCCGAACTGCTCGTACATGGCGATCTGAGGTTTCACCGCGGGAACCAGATCGAAGATCGCGTCCACGATCCCCTTATTGTACTGCCAGATGGCTTCCCCCGCGCCCTGAAGCGTTTCCCCGTATTCCTCAAAGGCCGCTTCCTTAATCTGCTCCGGGATAAATTTCATCATCGGATCCAGCCCCACCACGATGGGCGCCCCGGTCTTTCTGATTTTTTCCACCAGTCTGTTGATCATATCCGTTCTCCTCTCCGTATCGCCGCCCCGGGGGCGGCTTCTTTCGTTGATGGTATCATATTCTCACCGCATCCACAAGCCTTCTTCCCAACTTTTGGGCGGGCCGTTCCACCAGATAACGGGCCCCCAGGCAGCCCGCGGCCGTCAGAAAAACCGTCAGCCCCAGCACCGCCGGGCCGGACAGAGGGACGTGCGCCGCCAGCATCGCCACGGCGTCCAGGACTGCGGCGTGCACCAGGTATATGGAATAGGAGCAGGAATCCAGCAGGGAAAATCCCCTTTGCAGCAGGGAAGCTCCCTTCCCTTCCTTCTTCCAGGAAAAGTTTCCGGTCAGCAGGACGACTCCGGCGAAGAGCCAGCTGACGGGCATAAAGGGATCCGTCCGCTGCCCTGCGGCCGTCAACATCAGCCCGATGGCCGCGGCCAGCCCCGCCAGAACCGCCGCGCCGCGGATCGCCCCCAGCTGCCGGTGCAGATGCCATACCAGCATGCCCAGCACAAAGAAGTGCAGATAATGAAAGAACATCATATAGGCGGACAGGCCGAGCCCGGCCCAGAGATACCGCAGCGCCACGGCAGCCAGATAGAGAGCGGCGGCGCTTTTGATCCCCCGGGCCGCTTTTTTCAGCAGCGGAGCGCACAGATAGAAGGCCAGAAACAGGCCGATGGTCCAGGTGGCGCTCAAATTCCCCCAGAAATTGTCCGGCGCCGGCCAGAAGGCGCTGGTGCAGAAGAAATACCGCAGCCAGTACAGCCCGTCGGGATCCGGCGGGACATCCCTGAGAATCAGCCCGTGCAGGGCCATGTTATACAGGATCACCGCATAGTACAGGGGCAGGATCCGGAAGATCCTCCTCAGATAATAAACCGCGATCCCCCGTTTTCCCTCCGTCCTTTCGGCGCACGCCAGAAATCCGCTGATCAGAAAAAAGAGGTAAACGCCCGACGCCCCCAGGTTCGCCAGGCTGGCCGCCCAGCCTTCGGCCCCCATTTTAGGAGCCAGATGGGTCACGAACACGCCGAGGCAGGCCAGCACCCGCAGAATCTGGATATTGTCATACCGCCGCATCCGTCACGCCCTGCCCGTGCTCTGCATCAGGAACTGGAATGCGGCCGCATAAGTGGCCGGCGTATAATGCAGGCCGTCCGAAGTCGTCTGGTATCCCACGGCCGTCAGATAGCCGTACAGATCGATCCGTCCGATGCCCCCGCTGAGCCTTCCGGTCAGCTGGTTGTTAAAATACTCCACCGCCCAGTTCCTCTTCCCGTACTGATTCTCTCCCACGGGGCCCACCGTGGCGAAATACACCGCCGCGCCCCGCTCCATCCAGTCCTGGCTGTAGCGGTTGATGGTGGCGATATAGTCGTTGTGCCTGGACAGATCGTTGACGCCGTAGTTGATGACGATCGTCGAGCCCGGCGTCACGTACTGATCGATTTCCTTTTTCGCCTGGGGCGTGGAGAGCCAGTCCACCCCGCCGCCATAGCAGGCCACGAAGGCCGTGCCAGGCCATGCCGCCGGGCCTCCCACGGCGTTGCCCATCTGTCCGGTTCTGGAATCCCCCACGAAAATCAGATTGCCGCTGCCCGGCACTGCGTTTTGGGCCCGGGCCTCCTGCAGGGCGGCCTGCTGCGCCGCCAGCTGAGCCTGGGCCTCCTGCTGCGCCTGTTGCTGCGCGGCCTGCTGCGCCTGAGCCTCCTGCAGGGCCCGCTGCTGCGCGGCCTGCTGCGCCAGCTGCTGCTTCACCAGCTGGGCCTGTTGGGCCAGCGCGTCCAGCATGGCCGCGTCCACCGGCACCTGCGCCATCATCCCTCCGCTCACATAGCCGATCCCCGTCCCGTAGACAATCTGATACCAGCCGTTCTCCGCCATGCCGCAGACGTTCGCCACCTGCCCGGGCTGCAGCTGCCCCAGGCTATCCCCCGCGTCCGGACGCTGGCGGACGACGGCCTGCTGCGTGGCGATCATGGCCGCGGTCATGGGCGTCACGGCGTCCTCTTCCGCCTGAATGACCCCGTTCTGCGCGGTTTGCGCCTGTGCGGCTTCCGCCGCCAACGCAGTGCCCCGCCCCATCCAGATCAGGCACAAAACTCCCGCCGCCAGAGCCGCCAGCTTTTTCCATCCCGTATTCATCCCTGCATTCCTCCGATCATTTGTTTCCTTCCATCCATTCAGTATATCGTCTGGACGCGCTTTGCGCAAGCAAAAACAAAGCTTTCCGCCGCAGCGCGATCCACCGGAAGTTTTTGTACGACAGGAATGAACCTTTCCTATCGTACAAAAACAGTCGGCGGGCCGGGATGAATCCTCC
>DWXE01000007.1 GCA_019119355.1 Candidatus Eisenbergiella merdigallinarum | reverse complement strand
GTATCCGTTACCGGCTGCTCCGGCATTTTCGTGGTTTTATCATCTGCCATAAGCATTTACCTCCTGTTTTTGGGCGTAAAAAAAGGGGCTCAACTTTTCAGTCAAGCCCCCGTGGGAAGTTCCTCCTTTCTCCGCCAAGATACAAAAATACCGCCCGTAGTCTCGTTTGGGCGGTACTTTGTGTAAGATTGGCAGTCCATTATTAAGTTTTTTATTATGTTCCCTTTGTACACCGTTGCAAACTATAGCACAAAACAAAACGAGATGCAAGTTTTTTATTCGCAAAAATTACAGGAATTGTGCATTTTTATGTAAAATAGACAAAAAGAAGGGCCGTCAGAGACAGCCCTTCTCAAAGGAATTCCGTATTGTGGCCCCCGCTTTACGGAAGAAAGCGCAGGAAAAACAGCCAGATCAGAAAGAGAAAAATACCGATTACCAGCAGCAGCGCGGGCACGAAGACCAGGATGGCCGCCAGGATCATGGCCAGGCGGTCCTTGCCCTCCAGCTCCACCGGCTCCCGCTCTTCCAGCTCCTGTTCCGCCTTTTCAACGTCGATGAGCCGATCCACTTTTTTTTGAAAAAACATATCACTTCTCCGTTTTTCCCAGCGGGAAATGGCAGGCAACCCGATGTCCGTTTCCGACGTCCTTCAGTTCCGGCGTCTGCTGTCTGCAGATTTCCTGGCAATAGCGGCATCTGGTGTGGAATTTGCATCCGGAAGGCGGATTCACCGGGCTGGGAATATCCCCCTCCAGCAGGATCCTTTCCTTTTTCCGGTCGTCCGCGTCCGTGGTGGGAATCGCGGAAAGCAGCGCTTCGGTGTAGGGATGCATCGTATTTTTGAACAGCTCCTCCGTTTCCGAAACCTCCACCATGTTGCCCAGGTACATGACGCCGATCCTGTCGCTGATGTATTTGACCACGCTCAGGTCGTGGGTGATGAACAGATAGGTCAGGTTTTCCTTTTCCTTCAGATCCCGCAGGAGGTTTAAGATCTGGGACTGAATGGAAACGTCCAGCGCGGACACCGCTTCGTCGCAGACCACGAATCTGGGATGCAGCGCCAGGCTCCTGGCGATGCCGATCCTCTGTCTCTGCCCGCCCGAGAACTGGTGGGGATAGCGCCCGAACAGATAGCCGGGAAGGCCGCACTCCTCCATGATTTCCACGATATAGTCCTTCAGGCCCGCATCGCCCCGTTTGAACAGCCCGTGGGAAACCAGCCCTTCGCCGATGATCTGTCCCACCGTCATCCTGGGGTTTAAGGAGGAGTAGGGATCCTGGAAGATGATCTGCAGCTCGCGGCGCAGATTTCTCATGGATTCCTTATCCTGCGCTTTCAGATCGATCCATTCGCCGTCCTTCTGATACCGGATCGCGCCGTGGGTCTGGGGGTACAACTGCAGGATCGTCCTTCCGAAGGTGGATTTTCCGCAGCCGGATTCCCCCACCAGGCCGAAGGTTTCCCCTTCGTAGATATCCATGCTGATGCCGTCGTTGGCCTTCACATACCTCTGCTTTTCCCGGAAACGGGTTTTCTTCACCGGGAAATACTGTTTGACATCCTCGATCCGAAGCAGAACTTTCTTTTCATTTTCCTGCATGGTTCTTTCTCACCTCCTTCTCCGCGTAAAAACATCTCACCAGATGGCCGTCCTCCACGGGCGTAAGCTCCGGCTCCTCCGTTTTGCACCGCTCCTGACAGTATTTGCAGCGGGGCGCGAAACGGCACCCTTTCGGCACATACAGCGGGTTGGGCACGGTGCCCGGAATGGGCTCCAGCTTTTCCCCCTTCGGCGTGTCCAGCCTGGGGATGGAGGTCATCAGCCCCTCCGTGTAGGGATGGGAGAACTTTCCGGAGGAAAAGATTTCCCGGACGCTGGCGCGCTCCACCAGCTGGCCGCAGTACATCACCGCCACTTCGTCCGCCATCTCGTTGATCACGCCCAGGTCGTGGGTGATGAAGAGGATGGACGTTCCCAGCTTTTCCTTCATGTCGTTCATCAGTTTTAAGATCTGAGCCTGAATCGTCACGTCCAGCGCCGTGGTGGGCTCGTCCGCGATCAGCAGCTTGGGCCGGCAGGAAAGGGCCATGGCGATCATCACCCTCTGGCGCATGCCGCCCGAGAGCTGGAACGGATACTGCTTGGCCACGGTCTCCGGATTGGGGATTTTCACCTCCCGAAGCATGTCCACCGCAGCCGCGTAAGCCTCCTTTTTCTTCATGCCCTGATGGTTCATGAACACTTCCCCGATCTGCTTTTCGATGGTGAAAACCGGATTTAAGGAAGTCATGGGCTCCTGGAAGATCACGGAAATCTCGTTGCCGCGGATATGGTACATCTCCTTATCCGTACATTTCCGGATGTCCTTTCCGTCGAAATAGATTTCGCCGCTCTCGATATATCCGTTGCCGTCCAGCAGGCGGATGATGCTCATGGCGGAAACGCTCTTTCCGCTCCCGCTCTCCCCTACGATCCCCAGGGTCTTTCCGGCCTCCAGGGAATAGGAAACATCGTTTACCGCCCGGACAACGCCCCTTTTGGTATTAAAATTGGTATGCAGATGTTTGATTTCCAGTAAACTCATTTGGCCGCCTACCTTTCGTTTGATTTGGGATCAACCGCATCCCGGAGACCGTCGCCCACGCAGTTGATGCTGATCGTGCAGATGCCCAGCGTGATGGCGGGGAATACCCAGCGCCACCAGTAGTCTTCGATGACCTTCGCGTTCTGGGATCCGGTCAGCATATTGCCCCAGGTGGGATTGGGCTCGGTTACGCCGAATCCGATGAAGGATAGAGAGGACTCCGTCAGCATACAGGTCGCGAAATCCAGCGTGGCGTTGACGATGATGACCGTGACGATATTGGGCAGGATATGCCGGAAAATGATGCCGAATTCCTTCACGCCCAGCGCTTTCGCCGCGGTGACGAACTCCTGTTCCCGCTCCGCCAGCACGCTTCCCCGGACGAGCCTGGCGATTCCAGGCCAGGACAGCACGCCCAGGATGAACATGATCATGACGATCCTCTGCGTTTCCGAGATCCGGTTCCCCAGAATGGAGGACAGGATGATGGCGAAGGGCAAAAACGGAATGGAGGACACGATCTCCGCGAAACGCATCAGCAGATTGTCCACCTTGCCGCCCTTATAGCCGGAAATTCCGCCCACTAAAATCCCGATGGTGGTGGAAATGATCACGGCGATGGCGCCTACGGTCATGGTCATCCGTCCGCCCTGCAGAAGCCTGCGGAAGACGTCTCTGCCCAGGTCGTCCGTTCCCATCAGATAGCCCTTTAAGCCCCAGCCGTGGACCTTCCCGCTCTCCGAAATGGCGTAGTTGCCGTAATATCCGGAGGAAATGGAAACGATCTCTTCGGACACATCCGGCACGTTGGCCTGCTGGAAGGTGTTGTCGCCCCAGGAAACCAGCCGGTTGTCGTCCAGCAGCGCCACGAAGTTATAGCGCCCCGCGGACAGCGCCTTCACGTGTCCCTGAATTTCCTCCGGGATGTCCGTCGTGCCCTTTCCGCTGTTTCCCCAGACATAAACCTGTCCGGATTCCGTCACGGCGGCCAGGCTCTCGTCCGTCATGGCGATGTCCGTCACCTGCCCCTGGATCTCTTCCGGGACCTTGGTGAACGCGGAACTCTTTTTGGTCAGGGGCTCCACCCTGCCGTCTTTGGTCAGCGCCGCCACCAGGTTGGTGTTGGCCGCAACCTTGTCGATATTCCCCTGAACGCCTTCGGGGAAGCTGATGTTGACCAGATAGCTGTTGCCCCAGTTATAGAGCTTTCCCTTCTCGGTCAGCGCCAGGGAAAACTGATAGCAGGCCAGGATCTGTTTGATGTCCTCGCCGGTCCGAAGCTCGATGGGAATCGCCTCCAGGCCCATCCGGTCATTTCCCCAGGTGAACAGCTGCCCCTCTTCGTTCACCGCCAGGATGTGATCCAGCCCCGCGGACACCTGGGTCACCTTTCCCATCTCGCTGGCCGCTGGGATGTTCTTCAGCTTCTCATTGGGGAAGGTCCCCCATTCGTATACGTTTCCGTCCCGGTCGATGCCGACGGAAAAGGTGCTTCCCACCGAGACGGACTGCGCGTTGCCGTTTAAGCCGGAGGGCGCCTTGAGCATGGAAAAGCCGGGCGCCACGTTGGCCTGGGTCACATCCTGGAAGTACTTGTCCATGGGCAGGAAAAAGGGCAGCACGATGCAGCACAGAAAGATCAGCAAAAAGCAGACGACTCCCGCCACCGCCACCCTGTCATGCAGGAAATTTCTCACGACCATCTGAATGGGGGTGAGCATTTCCTCTTCTTCCGCTGCGTTCACGGGCTGTCCCACCAGCATTCTCCGGGTGGCCTGCGTCATGGTAAGAGGCTTTTTTCTTTTTTTGTTGTTGTCCTTCATTTGTATCCCCTTTCCTAATTCTCCAGCCTGACCCTGGGGTCAACCAGCGTGTAGGCGATATCCATCAGCACGTTTCCCGCCAGAGCCAGAACCACGTAGAACATCTGCATGGTGAGAACCACGGAGAAGTCGCGCTGCATCAGGCCGTTCAAGAGCATCTTTCCCAGCCCGGGCCACAGGAAGATCGATTCGATGACCACCGATCCTCCGAACAGGCCGATGATCCACCAGGTGGTTACGGTCACCACCGGGATCAGGGCGTTGCGGAACGCGTGCACGTAGATGACCACACGCTCCCGAAGCCCCTTGCTCCTCGCCGTTTTGATGTAATCCATGCGGAGAGCGTCGATCATGGACGCGCGGACATATCGGGTGATGCCCCCGATTCCTCCTACGGACATGACCAGAACGGGCAGCACCATGTGGCGGGCCTGATCCAGGAACATCTCAAAGGCCGATCCCTCCATCCCGGCCGTCTGCACGCCGCTGATGGGGAAAATCGGTATCTTGATGGCGAAAACGAAGATCGCCAGCAGGGCGATGATGAAGCTGGGAATGCTGTAGCCCACAATGGTGATGACCTGAACGGCCTTGTCGAAAACGGTGTTTTTGCGGACCGCAGTGGCGATTCCCAGGGGGATGGAAATCAGGAATACCACGACCATGCTGCAGAGGTTGAGCAGGACGGTATTGCGCATCGGGCTTCCGATGATGTCGATGACCTGACGTTTATACTGCGTGGAATATCCGAAATTTCCGGTCAGCATGTTCCCGATCCAGGACACGTACTGCAGCGGAAGGGGTTTGTCCAGCCCCAGCATCTCCGTCACCTGCTCGTATTGCTGCTGATACATTTCCGGTTTCATGTTCATCTTATTGCCGCCGATCATCATTTCCACCGGATCGCCGGGCGTGGCCTTATAGATTGCGAACATGAGAATGGAAATGATAAAAAACACAAAGATGATATAGATTAACCTCTTTAACAGGTATCTTCCTTTTCCCATACATCCTTTCCTCCATTCCTGTATCAATGGGAATGCGCTGATTATCGCTTCATAAAAAAAGAAGGGCTTCCCCCCTTCTTAAAATCCGGGGCGCCGGCGGGGGGACCCCCGCCGGAACATCCCCGTAATATGGGTCTTACTCTTCTACCCAGGCATCCAGAACCGCTTTGCTCCAATCCCAGATGGAGGTCGCTTCCCAGCCCTTTAACTTGGTGCTGAAGAAGTCGTGGTACTCATCGGAATACAGAGGAACGTCAGGCAGCTTTTCATTCCATACTTTGATATAATTCTGCCATGTGGTCAGCCAGGTATCCCTGTCTTCATAAGGGATGGTCTGCAGCGCGCCGGAAGCACCCGCCAGATCTTCGTCCACGATCCAGTTGGAGTTGTATCCGCCGGTCATGTACTGCTCGTCGGTGGAGTAGTAGTACCAGGGAGAGTTCGCGCTGGCAAAACCGGTCGCCAGGTTGTACATGTTGTAGATCTTGTCGCCCTGGTGGCTGATGCAGGAGCTCAGGGTCGGGAAGTCCATGGTGGTGGCGTTCAGCTGCATGCCGGCCTCTTCCATGGCCTCAGGAAGCATGGTGCTCAGCAGGTCGGAAACCGGATTGCCTTCCGTATTCGCCCATTCGATCACCAGGGGAACCAGCTCGCCGTCCACGTCTTTGTAGCGAACGCCGTCGCCGTCCTGATATTCGCCGCCTTCAGCGTTTAAGTTCCAGCCGTCGGCAGCCAGAAGCTCTTTCGCCGCCTCGATATCCTTTTCATAGGTATTCAGGTTCTCGTCGATCCAGTCTTTGGATTCCACGTACTCCCACTGGGCCAGGCCGTATGCCGCGTGCACGATGGAAGCGTAGCCGCCGGAATACTGTCTCGCGAATTCGTTGCGGTCCAGGCAGTAAGCGATGGCCTGACGGACGTTCGCGGAGTCGGTGGGGAACTGGGAGCAGTCGAACTGGATCTTGCCGTATCCGTTTCTGAAGTAGGTGTTCTTTCCGGCCTTGCCTTCATCCACCAGGTTCAGGCCCGCGTTGATGTCGTCGCCGCCGCTGATCTGCGCCAGAATGTCTACGGTGCCCGCGCTCAGCTCGTTGATCTGGGTTTCCGCCTTAACGGTCTTGATGATCAGCTTCTGGATGGAAGGCTTCACGCCGCGGTAGTCGCCCGCATACTTGTCGTTCACTTCAAAGGTGCCCTGTCTGCTGGCCGTATCGTAGCTCACGAAGTTGTAAGGGCCGCAGGTCAGCTGAGGGTTGTAGCGGTAGCCGGTCTCGGGATCGTTGATGGTCTCCATCAGCAGTTCCGCGGTGAAGTCGCCGGTGATGGTGGCGCCGTCTTCCGTATCCACCACGTCGCAGCCGGGAGCGATCACGGACAGCGGGCGGGGCATCGCGGACGCGTAAGTGATATCATAATGGAAAGGGAGTTCCTCCGCCTTCACGGTCAGGGAGAAGGTCATATCGTCCACAAGGCGCACGCCCTTGAACGCTTCCGTCTCGCCGGCCAGGAATTCCTCATATCCTACATAGTAAGTGCCTACCAGACAGGGATAGCCGTCCACCTGGTTCATCTCCGGGCTGGATTCCAGCAGCATCTGGAACACATAATCCTTCGCTGTGATGGGCGTCCCGTCGTTCCAGGTCAGGCCGTCGTTGATGGTGATGGTATAGGTTTTGGTCCCGTCTTCGTTCTCCACTTCCTCATGGCTCGCAACCACGGTGGGATCGAACTCGAATTCCCCTTCCTTGGTGTAAGCGATGGTGGCATAGCCGTGGATCAGGTCATAAGCACTATAGTTGGTATCCGTGTTGTTGAAAGCGGTGTCGTAGAACTCGCCTTCCAGATCCGTAATAAAGCCCAGCACCAGCTGCCCGCTGGGGGTTTCCGGCTTCACGGATTCTTCTGCCTGCTCCGTCTCTGCGGAGGCGTCGGCCTGTGTCTGCGCAGCTTCTTCGGAAGCCGGCGCTTCGGACGCGTTGTTCGTCACGCCCTGCTGCCCGCCGCAGGCCGTAAGGGACAGCGCGAGCGCCCCCGCCAGCAGGACGGACAATACCTTTTTCTTTTCCATAAGTCCTCCTTTAGTTTGCAGTTTGGCAAACCTTTTTTGTATCATGCTGATTGTAGCAGGGACGCTCACCTTTGTCAATGATTTAAAAGTTCACAATTCTGTTTTTTCGTCATTCTCGCACTTTTTCCCGCATTTTTTGGACAATTTCCACAAAATATCCGTCTTCAAACGGGACTTTGAGGCCCACCTGGCGGAGCATATCCGGATAGAATCCGCTGGCGGACAGCCTGCACAGCTTCAGATAGCTGTCCCAGGCCGCCCGATAGTCGTCGTCCATCCAGATTTTGTACTGGAAGGCGCAGGTCTGGGCCAGCACATAGTCGATATAATAGAAGGGCGTGTTGTAAATATGCTGCTGTTTCTGCCAGAAGCCCCCTTTGGAAAAGAAGGGATCGTCCTCATAGTCCAGATGGGGCATATATTCCTTCTCCAGACGGCTCCAGACCGCCCTCCTTTCCTCCGGCGTCATCTCCGGATTCTCGTAGACGATGTGCTGAAATTCGTCCACCATGGTGCCGTAGGGCACGAATTTGATGGCGTCCTCCAGCTGCAGCGCCAAAAAGTCCTGCGCCCTTTCCCCGAAGAAATCCTTCATCCAGGGGTCGGTGAAAAATTCCATGGACATGGAGTGGATTTCCGCGGTTTCCATAGTGATGTCGGAATGCTCCAGCACGGGATCCTTCCCGGACAGATAGCCCTGGAAGGCGTGGCCGCACTCGTGGGTGATCACGTCCACGTCCCCGGAGGTCCCGTTGAAATTCGCGAAGATGAAGGGCGACCCGTAGTTGTACAGATAGGTCATGTAACCGCCCTGTTTCTTCGTCTTGCGCCCGAACACGTCGAAGAGCTCGTTCTCCATCATAAAATCGAAAAATTCACGGGTCTCTTCGGACAGCTCCCCGTACATACGCTGGCCGGTCTTCAAAATCTCCTCCGGCGTGCCCACGGGATCGGGATTCCCCTGCGGGAAATAGACTTCGTTGTCGATATAGGAGAGCTTCCCGAGGCCCAGGCGGCGACGGCGCTTTTCGTGCACCTCTTCCGCCAGCGGGACGAAGACTTCCTTCACCTGGCGGCGGAAATTCTCCACGTCCTTCCTGCCGTAGCTGTTGCGGTTCATCCGGTAATAGCCCAGCTGGATATAGTTCTCATATCCCAGCGCCTTCGCCTGCGCGGTGCGGTTCTTCACCAGCCGGTCGTAAAGATCGTCCAGCTTTTGGGCCACGCTCTGAAAATAGCCGCTGTATGCCTTCCAGGCTTCCCTCCTCACCCCGCGGTCCGAGGCGGTCAGGTAGGGCCGCATCAGGGAAAGATTGAGCACCTGGCCGTCAAAGGGGATCTGCGCGGAAGCGATGAGCCTGTTGTACTCCGTCTTCAGCGCGTTCTCCTCCTGCATCAGGCCGATGATGCTCTCGTCCACGCTCTTCATGGCGTTTTCGATGGACACGAAGGCCACCTTTCCGATTTTTTCCTCCAGATAAGGGCGATACGGCGATTCGTAAATCGCTCTCTGATATGCGGTCATCAGATTGGAGAGCTTCGGATCGATTTCGTCGTAATACTCCCGTTCCTTCTGATAGAATTCATCCGTCACATCCGCGTCGTACCGGATGTGGGCGATGGTCATGGCGTCCGCCACGTCCCTGTAAACGCGGTAATACTCCTGGTGGACCTCCCAGACCTCCTCCGGGCTCTTCGCGTCTTCGACCCGATCGGTCAACGCCCGGATTTCCCGTTCCGCCCTGTCGTAGTCCACCCTTTCATAGGGCATATCCCGAAATTTCATCCTGTTCTCCTTCCCGGCCAAAACGAAACTCATGGAAGGCGCCCGATTTTGGCCGCCGAATTGCCGCCTTCGTCAGACAGTATACAGGATCCGGCGGCCGTTTACAATTTTTTCTTTTTCACCGGCCCGGATAGAGCTCCTCTTCGATGCGCAAAAGCCGGTTGTACTTGGCCACCCGGTCCATCCGGCAGGGCGCCCCGGTCTTGATCTGACCGGCGTTTACCGCCACCGCGATATCCGCGATGATGGCGTCCTCCGTCTCCCCGGAGCGATGGGAAATGATGGTCCCGAACCCGTTTTCCTTCGCCAGCCGCACCGCGGCGAAGGCTTCCGTCAGGGTGCCGATCTGGTTCACCTTTACCAGGATCGCGTTGCCCGCGCCCTTCTGGATCCCTGCCGCCAGGCGCTTCACATTGGTGACGAACAGATCGTCCCCCACCAGCTGCAGCCGGTTCCCCAGTCGCTTCGTCAGCTGCTGCCAGCCGTCCCAGTCCTCTTCGTCCAGCCCGTCCTCCAGGGAAAACAGCGGGAATTCCCGCGCCAGCCCTTCATAATAGGCAATCATATCCTCCGCGCTGCGCAGCACCTGTTTCCCCTTCATTTTGCTCTCTCCCGGGAAGCAATAGCATCCCGCCCTTTTGTCGTACAGTTCGCTGGCCGCGGCGTCGATGGCGATTTTGATATCGTGTCCCGGCGCATAGCCGCTCTTTTCCACCGCCTCCACGATCAGGGAAAGGACGCTTTCGGCGTCCGGCAGATCCGGCGCGAAACCGCCCTCGTCCCCCACTCCCGTGGAAAGCCCTTTCTCCCTGCACAGCCCCTTCAGATTGTGGTAGATCTCCGCGCAGACGCGAAGCCCCTCCGCGAAGCTCTCCGCCTGCACGGGAGCGATCATGAATTCCTGCAGGTCCACCGTATTGTCCGCGTGTTTCCCCCCGTTCAAAATGTTCATCATGGGAACGGGCATGCGGACCGTGTGGATTCCGCCCAGATACTGATACAGCGGCAGATGAAGGGCTTCGGCCGCCGCCCGGGCCGCGGCCATGGAGACGCCGAGACAGGCGTTGGCCCCCAGGTTTTCCTTATTCTGGGTCCCGTCGCAGTCCAGGATCCTCTCGTCGATTTTTCGCTGACAGGAGGCGTCCTGGGAGAGCAGGGCCTCCCGCAGCTTCGCGTTTACGTTTCCCACCGCCCTGCGCACGCCCAGGCCGAAATACCGCACTTCCCCGTCCCGGAGCTCCACCGCCTCGAACTGGCCTGTGGACGCTCCGGAGGGGACGCTGGCCCGCCCGCAGGCCAGTTCCCCGGTGACGGAATTTTCCACCACCACTTCCGCTTCCAGCGTGGGGTTTCCCCTGGAATCCAGAATCTCCCTCGCATGCACTTCTCTGACCGGCAATTTCACATTCATACCGCACATCCTCGCTTTCTCTTTTTGAAAAGAGTATGCGCAGCGCAGCCTCATTTTATCCGGTTTGAAATCATTTCCGCACGGCGGCGCCCCGGACGGCATCGATCAGAAAATCCGGCTCCCGGTCCCGGATAAAGGAAGCGTCGGTTTCCCGGATCCCTTCCTTGAGCGCCTCCGGCGTCAGGCTGATCCGGACTTCGAACCGGTAATCCTCCCCGGAATCCGCGATGTTTTCTTCCGACAGGCGGAGCAGGTCTCCGGGATACAGGGCCCCCAGGAGCTCTTCGATTTGGTCCTTCGCTTCGAACACGCAGGTGATCTGCTGCTCTTCGATCTCTCCGGGGGCGAACAGCTCATCCTGATCATCCCCGTAATAGCTGTCATAGTGGTAATACAAAACCGTGATCTTATCCACATCTTCCGCGGAAAGGAAGGGGTGCGAAGGCGTCACCGCATCGTCGATGCCGTTTTGGGCCAAAAGCTGCCTGGTCTTCGAAAAGCTCTCGTAGACCGGATAGCTCCAGGTAAAATCCCAGTCCTCTCCCCCCTGGCGTTCCCGGGCGGGCAGGGTGAATTCCAGCATGCCGCAGGGCAGACCGCCCGCGATCAGGTCGGAGCCGTAGCTGCGGAAGTCTTCCTTCAGCGCTTCCAGAAGCTGCCCGCCGTCCATCGTATAAAAATATTCCCTGCTGCCGGTGGAATAGGAAATCCGCATCTGTCCCACGTTCTCCGCCATGGCCTCCTCGTAAATCTGGTAACGGCTGTCCTGATAGGCGGCGTCCCGCATCACCGTGTCCAGCTCTTCGGGCGTCCGCTCCCGGCTGACGTAAAATCTCCGGTATACAGCCCGCCCGTCGGTCAGCTGCCAGCGCACCGTCCAGATACTTTTATTCTCCCAGCTTTCCCCCGGCGTTTCTCCGGCTTTCGACGACCGCTCTTCCTCCTGCCAGGCGGAGATCATGGAGATCAGGGCGTCGATGGTCTCCGGGTCCCGGGAGCTCATCTCTTTCAGAATATCCCGGCTCCCATTCCCGTCTTCCGCCAGCTGTTTCCATCCGAACTGTACCTGCTCTCTTTCCTGAGAGAAAGCCACGCTTTCCACGGACTCCCTTTTGGGAAGCCAGCTGTCGAATCCCGCCAGATCGAAACGGAAGACGCACAGCAGCCCAACGGATCCGGCCAGGCAACAGAGGGCCGGGATCCGGCCAGACAGCACCGCTTTGAGATCCCGCTCATAGACCAGGCGGATCAGCCCGTGTCCCAGAAGGGCTCCCAGCGCGGCGCCCCCGAACAGAAACAGCCCGAAATCCCCCGACGCCCGGCCGGCCAGGACGCCGCAGGCTACGGCGAAGGGAATCACCAGTAAAATCTCCAGCGCCGGCTTCATCCATTCAAAGGCCAGGGACTGATGATAGCTCTCCGCCTTCCTGCGGCGAAACAGCGCCCAGGCCAGAAGGCCGAAGACCGCCGCCCCGGCCGCCAGGGCCAGGATCTCCGTCAACAGCGCTCCGCACCAGGAATCCCTTCCGGTCATTCCGATGATGGAGCCGCCCTGATACAGCACCCGGCTGCAAAAATCCTGATATCCGATCCACGGCGTCAGCCAGGGCAAATCCATCAGCCGTTCCTTGTCCGCGCTGCAGTAGCTGAAAAAGAAGGCGGATTTGAGCCCGGAAAGCAGCAGCCGGACCGCCCCTTCGTAGAAAAACAGCACCGCGCAGCCCAGCAGGGCGCACAGGGCGTTGCCGGACAGCATCACCGCCACCAGCGCCAGCTGGTACATGGCCGTGAAAGCCAGGATATTGACGAAGAAAGCCACCGCTGACTGGGCCATCCCCTCCGGCGTCACGGCCCCGAACAGAAATCCGCCGACCCAGCAGAGGATCAGGTTGATCAGGTAGCTGACGGCATACGCCAGGATCCCGTTGCCCCAGATGAGGGCGTAGCGCTTCGGTACGGATACCGGCACGCTCTGATAGAAGTCCATTTTCTTCCTGCTGTAGAGGAAGGAAAACCCCTGAATGGCGAACAGCACTGCGAAGCAGCCCGAAATCGCGTGAAACTGCGTTCCGAAGCTCACGGCATGTAAGAAAAACGTCTGCATGCGCTCCCTGCTCTGGGCGATCAGGATCTCCTGCGCCCCCTGGGCCTTCAGCGAATTCAGATAGCTGCTCTCGCTGGACAGGCCGATCAGGCATACGGCCGTCATTCCGAAAAACAGCACCACGAAGCACAGGGCGAAGGTCCAGCCCCGCCTGCGGATATTTTCCATCCATTTAGCCCAGAATAAGTTTTTTGACGTCATAGCCCTTCACCTCCGTCTCGCTGATAAAAATCTCCTCCAAAGACAGGGGGAGCACCTCGTGGAACAGGCAATCCGCCGCCGCGAACATGGCGATGATCTCCTCCCTGGTCCCCCTGACCGTCAGCGTCAGAAGGGAACCCCTCCTGTCGCATTTGACGATATCGAGCTGCTGCAGCATGCGCTCCTCTTCCTCTTTGGAAGCGAATACGCACTGTACCTTCTGGATATTGCACTTCATTTCCTCCAGATCCTTCGACAGCAGCACGCCGCCCTGATGCAAAAGTCCCACGTGATCGCAGATGTCCTCCAGCTCCCGCAGGTTGTGGGACGCGATGATGGGGGTGAAATCCCGTTCCTCCATCTCCCGGGCGAACACGCTCTTGACGGCCTGCCGCATCACCGGATCCAGACCGTCGAAGGTCTCGTCGCAGTACAGGTACTTCGTCCGCGCGCACAGGCCGGCGATGATGGCCAGCTGCTTGCGCATGCCCTTGGAAAACGTGCGGATCCTGCGCCTGCCGTCCAGGCCGAACTTCACCAGATATAAATAGAAGCTTTCCCGGTCGAAATCCCGGTATACGCTGCTGTAATAGCGCTCCATGTCCCTGGGCGCCGCGTTGGTGAAGAAGTACGGCTCGTCCGCGATAAAAAAGATCCTCCCTTTGGCGTCCGCGTTGTCGTAAACCGGCATGTTGTCCACCAGCGCCAGTCCCGCGTCCGGCTTCAGCACCCCCGCCATCAGGCGCAGCACCGTGCTCTTTCCGGCCCCGTTGGTCCCGATGAGCCCAAAAACCGCCCCCTCTTTGATCGTCACGTTCACATCCTTCACCGCCTCGATGTCCCCAAAGGACTTCGACAGCCCCTTCAACTCAATCATCCTTTTCTCCCTCCTGTATCCTGCGGCAAAGCTCCTGCCGGGCGATTCCGAACTCTTCCGCCTCGCGGGCCAGCGCGTCCAGCTTCTGGAAGATTTCTCCCCGCCTCACCTCTCTGAGCCCTTCGTCGTACGCCACGAAATTTCCCCTTCCCTTCACCGTATAGATGAAACCGGTTCGTTCCAGCTCGCTGTAAGCCCGCTGGATCGTATTGGGATTGATGGACAGCTCCACGGCCAGGCTGCGCACCGAGGGCATCCTGCTGTTGGGCTCCAGCACTCCCTTCAGGATGAGCGTCTGAAATTTGTCCACGATCTGCTCATACAGAGGCCTGGTATCCCGATAATCCAGTATGATCATCGCTCCGCTCCTTTCCCCCAAAACACCGATGCGACCCCGGGCTTCCCCTCAGGACAGCTGTGTGGATCGTATTAAGTGTATTGTTCGTATTAGTACACTTATGGTACAAAAAAACGCAGTCCCTGTCAAGGGGGAACTGCGTTTTTTTATGCGATAGGAAAAAAGGATTCCTTATTTTTTGATCAGCAGGGACTGGCCGGTCATCTCCGCGGGCTGTTCCTTCCCCATGATCTGAATCAGGGTGGGAACGATGTCCGCCAGGCAGCCGCCCTCCCTCAGGCCGTATCCTTCGTCGTAATTGACCAGGATGAACGGAACGGGGTTGGTTGTGTGGGCCGTAAACGGAGCGCCGGTTTCATAGTCCACCAGCTGTTCCGCGTTGCCGTGATCCGCGCAGATGAACAGCACGCCGTCCGCGTCCTGGATGGCCTTCACCGCGCGGCCGACGCATTCGTCCACCGCTTCCACCGCCCTGATGGCCGCGCCTTCCACGCCGGTATGTCCCACCATGTCGGGATTGGCGAAATTGATGATGATCACGTCGTATTTGCCGGAGCCGATGGCTTCCACCAGCCTGTCGCACACTTCATAGGCGCTCATCTGCGGCTTTAAGTCATAGGTGGGCACGTCCTTGGGGGAGTTGACCAGGATCCTGTCCTCCCCTTCGTTGGGCTCCTCCACGCCGCCGTTAAAGAAGAAGGTCACATGGGCGTACTTCTCGGTCTCCGCGATGCGGGCCTGCTTCATGCCGTTGGCCGCCAGCCATTCTCCGAAGGTATTGGTCACTTCTACCTTGTGGAACGCCACTTCCTTGTTGGGGATGGTGGGATCGTATTCCGTGAAGCACACGTAGACCAGATCCAGCCTCTTCTCCCGCTCAAATCCGGCGAAATCGTCGTCGCAGAAAGCCCTGGTGATCTCTCTGGCCCGGTCGGGGCGGAAATTGAAGAAGATCACGGAATCGCCGTCGGAAATGGTGGCCACCGGCGCGCCGTTTTCCAGCACAACCGTGGGCTTGACGAACTCGTCCGTCTCCTGCCTGTCGTAAGACGCCTGGATGCCCGCGGACGCGCTCTCAGCGGTGAGGCCCTCGCCCTTCGTCAGCGCCTTATAGGCGTATTCCACCCTGTCGTAGTTGTTATCCCGGTCCATGGCGTAGTAGCGGCCCATCACAGACGCCACCTTGCCCACGCCGATCTCCTTCATCTTTTCTTCCAGCTGCTCCACATATCCCTTGCCGCTGGCCGGAGGGGTGTCGCGGCCGTCCAGGAAGCAGTGCACATAAACCTTCTCCAGGCCGTTTCTCTTCGCCAGCTCCAGCAGGCCGTAAATGTGGGTGTTGTGGCTGTGCACGCCGCCGTCGGAAACCAGTCCGTACAGGTGCAGGGAAGAACCGTTCTTCTTGCAGTTGTTCACCGCGTCCATCAGGGCCGGGTTCTCGAAGAAGGTGCCGTCCTGAATCTCTTTCGTGATTCTGGTCAGCTCCTGATAGACGATGCGGCCGGCGCCCATGTTCAGGTGTCCGACCTCGGAATTGCCCATCTGGCCTTCCGGCAGGCCCACCGCCATGCCGCTGGCATTGCCCTTCACGAAGGGGCAGGTCTTCATCAGCCCGTCCATCACGGGCGTCTTCGCCTCGGCCACCGCGTTGTGGTCCTTTCTTTCATTGAGTCCATATCCGTCCAGGATCATCAAAACAACGGGTTTTTTGCTCATAATCCATCTCCTTTATTTCGTTGGCTGTCGTAGCTCCTTTATCGTACCCCTCCGCGCAGAGGGGGCCTGTGTCTGTCCATGGCAAATTATACACGTTTTCCCCTTTCGGCGCAAGAGGAAAGGGGCGGGGATCCTTCACATTTATCTTTATCGTTGCTTTTTTGCCAAAACATGTTAGAATGGTAAGAAACTCAAAAAGAGAGGTCGCTTATGATCACTTTTCTTTCGCGCCTGCTGATCAGAAATCCGCAGGACGTCAAAAATCCCGCCGTCCGCCAGGCATACGGCACTTTGTGCGGCGCGGCCGGCATCGTTTTCAACCTGCTTCTGTTTCTGGGGAAGGCCGCGGCCGGCCTTTTGAGCCGTTCCATCTCCATCACGGCGGACGCCTTCAACAACCTGTCCGACGCAGGCTCCTCCATCATCACCCTCATCGGCTTTCGCATGAGCGGGCAGGAACCGGATCCGGACCATCCCTTCGGCCACGGCCGCATCGAATATCTGGCCGGGCTCATCGTTTCCGGCATCATCCTGCTCATGGCCGCCGAGCTGATCAAGAGTTCGGTTTCCAAAATTCTCCACCCTGAGGAGCTGACCTTTTCCCCCGTCATCGTCGTCATCCTGGCGGCTTCCATCCTCGTGAAATTTTACATGTACCTGTACAACCGCAGGATCGCCGCCGCCATCGACAGCGCGGCCATGAAGGCTACGGCCACCGATTCCCTCAGCGACTCCGTGGCCACCTTCGCGGTGCTCGCGGCCACGCTGACGGACCATTTCACCGGGCTGCACATCGACGGGTGGTGCGGCGTGCTGGTGGGGCTGTTCATCTGCCGGGCGGGCATCAGCGCCGCCAGGGACACCATCAATCCCCTGCTGGGCCAGCCTCCGGAACCGGAATTCGTGGATCAGATCCGCCGCATCGTCCTGTCCCATCCGGACGTGCTGGGCATGCACGACCTGATCGTCCATAACTACGGGCCGGGCAGGGTGATGATCTCCCTCCACGCCGAAGTGTCCGCCAGGGGCGATATTCTCCGGCTCCACGATACCATCGACAACATCGAGCGCGAGCTCCAGACGCAGCTTCGCTGCAGCGCCGTGATCCACATGGATCCCATCGAAAACGACGACGAGGAGACGAAAAAGCAGAAGAAGGCCGTTCTGGACATTCTGTCCGAAATCGACCCGAAGCTCACCATGCACGATTTCCGGATCGTCCAGGGCCCGACCCATACCAACCTGATCTTCGACGTTTTGGTGCCCTACGGCTTTTCCATCGGCGACGCCCGGCTCAAAGCGGAAATCGAATCTCAGATCAGAAAGAAGAATCCGGAGTATTACGCCGTCATAAATATCGATAAGGACTATACATAAAGGAGAATTTCTGCCATGAGCCTGTTTGAACTGTTCCTCATCGCCTGCGGCCTGTCCATGGACGCCTTCGCTGTTTCCGTCTGCAAGGGCCTGTCCGTCAAAAAAACCACCTTCCGCCAGTCCCTGACCGCAGGGCTGTGGTTCGGCGGTTTCCAGGCCGGAATGCCCCTTTTGGGCTACCTTTTGGGCGTTTCCTTTTCCTCCCTGATCACCAGCATCGACCACTGGATCGCCTTTGCCCTGCTGGCGATCATCGGGGGCAACATGATCCGGGAGTCCTTCTCCCCGGACGAGTGCTGCGACGGTTCCTTTTCCCCCAGGGCCATGTTTCCCCTGGCCGTCGCCACCAGCATCGACGCCCTGGCCGTGGGGATCACCTTCGCCTTCCTGAAGGTTTCCATCGTCCCCGCCGTCAGCTTCATCGGCGTCATCACCTTCCTGCTCTCCGCCGCCGGCTTAAAGATCGGGAACGTCTTCGGCAGCCGCTGGCGCTCGAAGGCGGAATTCGCGGGCGGCCTGGTGCTCATCCTGCTGGGCACAAAGATCCTCCTGGAGCATCTGGGAATCCTCACCTTCTGATTCCGCCGAAAAGTAAATTTGGGGGATTGACATCTGCCTTTTCAAATGTTAGGGTAGGAATATACGAAGCAGGACACAAAGAAACAAAAATTCAGGAAAGGAGGTAATGTTATGTTATTGTATGCTGCGTTCAATCCGATCGATCAGAATGCTGTGCACGACGGTTTCAGCCATAAGATTGCCTCCGGCCATTTTTCGCGTTAAGGGACTTTGTTCGTCCGTTTTCGCAGGTTTGCCGCAGCGATCGATTTTCATGCTGCGGCTTTTTTTATCCGCCAGCGCGGATAAATGTGGCGATTCTCTCGCCTGATCAGGGGCCGTCGGGACATCTCGAACGGTCCTTTTTGTATTCCTGTTCCATACTTTTTGAAAAAGGGGGATTTCCATCATGAAAAAGCTAACCGCCTATCTGGGCAGGCACGTCTGGGGATACCTGTTCGCCATCGTCTCCATGATGATCGCGGTTTCTCTGGATCTGCTGTCTCCGCAGCTGACCCGCCACATCGTCGACGACGTCATCGTCGGGGGCGAGCTGGGAAAGCTGAAATATCTTCTGGGAGGGATTCTGGCCGTCGGGATCGGCCGCTGCGTCTTCGGATACGCCAAGGAATTCACCTTCGACCGGATTTCTTCTTCCATCGCCACCGACATGCGCCGGGATCTGTTCGCCCACATCCAGTCGCTGAGCACGGAGTTTTTCGACCGCACCCAGACCGGCGAACTCATGGCGCGGGTCAAGGACGATATCGACCGCATCTGGAACGCCATGGGTTACGTCAGCATGCTGATCCTGGAGGTGATCTTCCACGTGACCGTGATCCTGGCGTGCATGTACAGCCTCAGCTGGAAGCTGGCCATCCTCCCCACCCTGTGCATGATCTTCTGCGCCCTGCTGGCGCTTCGCATGGAGAGCAGGCTGGGGCAGATCTATGAGGACATCAGCGAGGAAAACGCGGCCTTAAACACCGTGGCCGAGGAAAATCTGGCCGGCGTGCGCACCGTCAAGGCGTTTGCCCGGGAGAAATTCGAAATCGAGAAGTTCCTTTCCCACAACCGCCGCTACTACGACCTGAACATGACGCAGTCGAAGGTCTTCGTCCGCTACTCTCCCTGGTTTTCCCTGGTCGGAAAGCTGCTGCCCCTGATCATCCTGCTTCTGGGCGGCTTTCTGTACATACGCGGGGAGATGACGCTGGGCGCCCTGACCGCCTTCGTGGAATACTCCACCAACATCGTCTGGCCCATGGAAATGCTGGGCTGGCTGTCCAACGATTTTTCGTCCGCGGTGGGCAGCTACCGCAAGATCAAACGGATCTATGCGGTGAAACCCGCCATCGTGCAGGCGGAGCACCCCGTCGTCCTGGACCGGGTGCAGGGGGACATCCGCTTCGAGCACGTCTCCTTCCACAAGGCGGACCTGCACGAAATCTTAAGCGACATCACCTTCCACGTGAAGGCCGGCGGGACCATCGGCATCATGGGTGCCACGGGCAGCGGAAAGACTTCCATCATCCAGCTGCTCCAGCGGCTCTACGACGCCACCGGAGGCGCCATCTATCTGGACGGGGTCAACATCCGCGACCTGTCCCTAACCCAGCTTCGCAGCAGCATTTCCTCCGTGATGCAGGACGTATTCCTCTTCTCGGACACCATTCAGGAAAACGTGGTTCTGGGGAAGAAAGGGACCGTCAGCGCTCCGGACGTGGTGATGGCTTCCAGAGCCGCCCAGGCTTCCGAATTCATCGACCGGCTGGAATCCGGCTACGATACGGTCATCGGGGAGCGCGGCGTGGGCCTGTCCGGCGGCCAGAAGCAGCGGATCAGCATCGCCCGCGCGCTGGCGAAGCACACGCCGGTGCTGGTGCTGGACGATTCCACCAGCGCCCTGGATATGGAAACGGAGTTCGCCATCCAGAAGTCCTTGTCCGAACTGAAGGGAACGACGAAAATCATCATCGCCCACCGCATCAGCGCGGTCCGGCACGCCGACGAAATCCTCGTTCTGGAGGACGGCCATGTGGCGGAACGGGGAACGCACGAACAGCTGCTGGCCAAAAAGGGGCTGTATTTCAAAACATGGCAGGCCCAGTACGGGTCCTGGCTCAACGGGGAGGTGTAATCCGATATGGCATATAATTCCTATAAGGACGACGAGACCAGCGTAGAAGTCGGAAAAATGAAGACGCTGCTGCGCCTCTTCTCCTATCTTCTTTCCTATAAAAAGCAGATCGCGGGCGTGCTGGCCATCATGGCCTTCTGCGTCTGCGTCACCCTGCTCAACCCGCTGATCATGGAGGAGGCCATCGACAACCGGATTTCCAAAGGGGATCTTTCGGGGCTCTTCTCCCTGATCGCCTTCGCCGTGGTTTTAAACGTCATGATGATCCTGGGCGTGAAGCTGCGCATGTGGATCATGGCCAAACTGTGCAACAACATTCTGGTCACCATACGCCAGCAGCTCTATACCCACATTCAGACTCTTGACTTTCAGTTTTTCGACAGCCGGCCCACCGGGAAAATCCTGGCGCGCATCATCGGCGACATCAACTCGCTGAAGGATGTGATGGGAAATTTCGTAACTACCCTGCTGCCGGATCTTTTCACCATCATCGCCGTTGTAGCCATTATGTTCGTCAAGGATCCGGCGCTGGCGGCCGCTTCCCTGATCAGCCTTCCGCTCATGGCGGGCTGCATGTGGTTCATCCAGGTCTTCTCCCATAAGCGCTGGCAGATCCACAGAAAGAAGTCTTCTAATCTGAACGCTTTCGTCCATGAGGATCTGTCCGGCATCCGGATCATCCAGAGCTTCACGGCGGAGCCCGAAACCACGGATACGTTTTATACGCTCACGAAAGAACACCGGCAGTCCTTCATCGACGCGGTCCGCTTAAACGACGCGTTCGGTCCCGTCATCGATTTCTGCTGGGGGCTGGGCACCATTTCCCTGTACTACACCGGCATCGTCATCCTGGGGACGGATCGGGTTTCCGTGGGGACGCTCATCGCGTTCGGCTCCTATATTTCCATGTTCTGGCGGCCGATCATGAACCTGAGCAACTTCTACAACCAGATCGTCACCAACATCGCCGGCGCGGAGCGGATTTTCGAAATCATGGACACGAAGCCAAATGTGAAGGACGACCCGGATGTGGAGGAACTGCCGCCCGTCCAGGGGCGCGTTACCTTCGACGACGTCTCCTTCTCCTATGACGGCCAGCGCAAAGTCCTGGATCACGTCAGCTTCCGGGTCCGCGCCGGGGAAACCATCGCTCTGGTGGGCCCCACCGGAGCGGGAAAGACCACCATCGTCAACCTGATCAGCCGGTTTTACGACATTCAGGAGGGGCGGATTTTCATCGACGATTACGACCTGAAAAAGGTCTCCATCGAAAGCCTCCGCCAGCAGATGGGCGTCATGACGCAGGACAATTTCCTCTTTTCCGGCACCATCCGGGACAACATCCGCTACGGGCGTCTGGACGCCACGGACGAACAGATCGTGGCCGCCGCGAAGGCCGTCAACGCTCACGATTTCATCATGAAGCTGGACGACGGCTACGACACCGTGCTTTCGGAACGGGGCGGCGGGCTTTCCATCGGGCAGAAGCAGCTTCTGGCCTTCGCCCGCACCATGGTATCCGATCCCCGCATCCTGATCCTGGACGAAGCCACCAGCAGCATCGATACCAACACGGAAATCCTGGTGCAGGAGGGCATCGAACACCTGCTGGCGGGGCGGACTTCCTTCGTCATCGCCCACCGGCTCTCCACCATCCAGAAGGCGGACCGGATCTTCGTCATCGACGACGGGCGGATCATCGAAGAAGGAAACGCCCGGCAGCTTTTGGAAAAGAAGGGCTTTTACTACGATCTGTACATGAGCCAGTTCAAAAATGTGGAGTAATATGCGCGCGAAGGGCCGCGGTTTTCGGACTCCGGCGAACGCTCTTTTAAGGCGTTCGCAAGCGGTCCAAAACCGCGGCCCTTCGCGCGGGCGACTCAATTTCAATTCCGTTCACTCCTTCGGCGCGGTGAGGATCAGAAGGGTGCCGTTTTCGACGGAAACAGCGGCCTCCCTGCCGATGAATTCGTTGGAAACGCCGATGGGGAAGCTGTTGGTGATCACCGCATCCGTCAATTCGTATTTCAGCCCTCTGAGGGTGACGCCCTCCGCCCTCTCCCCCAGGGAAAAGAGCGACAGCCAGCCGCTCTCCCTCCTGGGGAAACGGATCGTTTCGTTCTTCGCCACCTGAATCAGTTCGGCCGCGCCCGCCAGATAGCCGCGGGCCCCGCATTCCCTGAGATAATTCAGGCACTGGATGTTGGCGATGGTGTGTCCCAGCCTTCCGCCCAGACCTCCGTAGAGAACGAATTCCCGATAGCCGCGGGCCAGCCCGGCCCGGATGGCCGCCAGCATATCCGTATCGTCCTTTTCGGAAGGGAGCGGCAGAATCCGCTCCGGCTCCCTCCTGCGGATTTCTTCCAGCGCTTCCCGCTCTTCCCCGGGAAGGGAGTCGAAATCCCCCACGATCAGATCCGGCGCGATCCCCAGCCTCTTGCAGCAGGAGAGTCCCGCGTCCGCCGCGATCACGTAGTCGCCCGTCCGCACTTCGATCCGGACGCCTTCCAGATCGCCCGCCCCGATGATCATGCACCGTTCCATCAAAGCCCTGCCCTCCGTCCCTTTCTGCGTCATTCTTTCTGACGGGTCTCGTTGGCCCCGCCCCAGTCGTAGATCATATTCGCTTCCATGCCCTGAGCCGTGTAGATTTTCTCCGCGAACCGATAGTTCATTCGCGACACCACGTTGGTGTTGTCGGTGGCGATTCCGCTGACCATGGTATTCCAGTATACGATCTCGTATTCCGTATGCGGATAATACTGGCCGGGATCATAGGCGGGCACGTATTCGATGCTGGAACGCTGCACGCCGAGATCCTCCATCTTCTGCCCCAGCACCCGGATGGTGCCGGTGGGCTGTGCCAGCGCGTCGTCCTCCACGAAGGAAAACTTCCATCCCTCTTCCGACTGCAGAAAGACCACCGCTTCCTTCGTCACCGGAATGTAAGTCCCGCCGTACCAGTATTCCATCGTTTTCGATATGAAGGCGTCCCGGATCTGCACGTATTCGTCTTCCGTGATAAACTCCTTCGCCGCTTCGAAATTTTCCGCCTCAAAGGCTTCGAACATGGGTGCGAAATACGCGCTGACCTCCGCCTGCTTCTCCAGGCAGGCCAGAAGTTCCGCCGCTTCTTCCACTCCCAGCCCCTGCGCCCGGGTCAGAATTTCCCGGTACTGATCCGCATGGGACAGGCTCAGGTAGACGCGGGGCGCCTGAATGATGGCGTACTGCTTCAAAAGGGGCAAAAAGGACGCCGGATCCTGCTGCGTCAGGGAGAACAGCCGTTCCATGACGGCCGCGTACTGATCGAACGCGCTCCCGTCTCCGTCCCGTCCGTCCAGCATCGCCACGCTCTTTTCGCCGTCGCTTAAGATCCGCCCGGCGCAGGTCTCCAGGAGGCCGTACGCTTCTTCCTGGCCGGGGTCCGTTTCCAGCACGTCCAGACAGCGCCCGATATCGGAAAGATCCGCCGTACCGGCGTTGATCCGCTCCACCACCAGATTGAGCACCGTAGCGCAGTAATTCTGCAGCAGGGTTTCGGAACCCGTCACCTCGTAACCCTTTTTCAGGATTTCTTCCGCTTCCTCCGTCCTGCCCTGCGCCAGATAATCGTCCGCGAGCCCTCTGTAGGCCCGGACGCTGTTTTCGTCGATCGAAAGGGCCTCCGAATAGACTTCCTCCGCCTGCACGTAGTCCATGGCCGTCATCAGGTCCATGGCCCGGTTCAGCTTCCGGTCTGCCCGTGTCCCGGGCAGGTTCCAGTACAGGATGGTGCTGCCCGCAGCCGCCACAACGACGGCAGCAGCCGCTGCCGTCGCGATACGCCTTCTTTGTTTCCGTCTTCTCCTCATTTTCTCATCCTTATCTCTTCACAAAATCTACCCGATATTTTAACAACTTCCTCACCGGTTTGTAAAGGATTTTCATGGGGATTTTTATGGAAAAAATCCGTTCAGCGCCCATGCCGCCGCCATTCCCGCGCAGAGGAACGGCCCGAAGGCGAAAACCGACTTCCTCCCCCGCCCGCTGATGAGCAGAAACAGGCTGTAAATCCCTCCCGGCAGGAGGGCGAGACAAAAGGCGAGCCAGATGCCCTGCGCTCCCAGCATGACGCCGCCCGCCGCCATCAGCTTCACATCCCCTCCGCCGAAGGCCCCCGGGCGGATGAGATCAAGAAAAAACATCGGCGCGCTCACAGCCACGGCGCCCAAAAGCCTCTCAGCAGGCCCGGTTTCCGGCATCCACGCAGCGGACACAATCCCCACCGCGAACAGGCATGCGATCAGCCCGTCCGGAATGGTCCTGGTCCGGCGGTCCGTCTCCGCCGCCAGGGCCAGAAGCCCCAGCCAGCAGATCCACAGGAAAATCCGCAATCCTTTCCCCTTTCTCCGTCCGGTATTTTCCGCACGGCACCCTGCATTTTTCACGGTTACGGCTTACAGCGCCCGCAGGGGGAATACCCCTCCTCCAGAAGCGCCTCCCGGCTGCCCGTAAACGCTTCCCGGTTCTCCTCCTTCATCTCCGAAACGCTGGAGCAGGACGGTTTATGGAACGTATGCGTGTTGGTATTCAGGATGTAGGTCTCCTCCGCCGCGCCTGCCGTCACGTCCGCTGTCGGCTCCGGGGCCGGCTCCGGAATCGCCTCCGAAGCCCCGGCCGAAATCTCATCCGAAGCCCCGGCCTCCGCCAGCCGGCTGTCGCCCGTGGCGTAGTCGATGGTCACCCCGGGCTGCACGTTGTAGGCGTAGACGCAAAAGAGGATCCCTTCTCCCCCGTCCTCCACGGATTCCCCTTCCAGAAGAACGCCCCGGGCCACCAGCTCGTCCCCTTCGAATACGGGGGTCACCCGGTAAAGAACGTGGTTTCCCGTTTCCTTTATGTAGTCCGCCACCATATTTTCAAAAGGAAGCATTCCGTCCACATTCAGCGCCCGGGTTCCCGTGATGAGATTCCTCTCGTTGGCGTTTTCCCCGGTCAGCTGATATCCGATGAGATGACACCGGTTATAGAGATAGTTTCCCTCCACGATATCGTACTTCTTCGTCTGCCAGCCCGTGGGTTTCACCTGCCCGATGCTCCCCCTCTCCTGAACGGGCATGAGATCGATCCCCACGTTGGCCATGGCCTGCCCGCATCTGCCCAGGGCGTCCAGCTCGCTGTAGGATTCGAAGGAGCTCTCCGAAAAATCCTCTTCCGTAAAAAGAGGGACGTTATCGTTCACCGGAGCATAGGACTCTCCCGAATAGACGGGAATTTCCGCCGTCCGCCCCGAAACGGAAACGCTCCGCTCCGTCCCCGGCGCGCTCCCTTCCTCCCCAGGCGATCCCGTTCCCGGCAGTTTTCCGGCGAAATCGGGGCTGCAGCCCGCCGGAAGGAAAAGACAGAACAAAATCAGCAGGACGAGTCCTGTCAGGCGCAGCTTTTTCATCTCACATATCTCTCTTTCGTGATTTTTTCATGGGAGCTTCCGGCAAATTCCTCCCGGGAAACCAGCCGGAACCGGGCGGCCAGCTGCTCTAAGTCCAAATACAGGTCGGCGGGATACGCCCGGTTCCAGCAGTAGCGGATCACCGCCTCGATCCGTCCGTCCGCCAGATCGATCCGCTGGTCTTCCACGAAGCAGTACTCCCCGCTTCCCGCTTTCTGCAAAAACGCCCCGTCCACCCGGATCCCTTCCGCAGTCCCGTCCCGGAACTGCCCGTAGGAATATTCGTTCATCCACAAAACCCCGCCGGCAGTCAGGGACAGGATCTTCTCCCGCAAAATCCGGTCCTGACTCTGCCGCCTGCGATTGAACAGCATCCCGCCCGCATCATCCGTACATACCAGTAAAATCATAGTCTCCTCCTTCGTATCAAAGTTTTACAGCATCCCCAGCGACTTCAGCAGCCAGTAAATCAGCCCCAGCAGCCAGCTGGTAAAAATCCCGTAGAGGATCACCGGGCCGGCGATGGTGAAAATCTTGCAGCCGATCCCGAATACCTGGCCCTCTTTCTTGAATTCGATGGCCGGGGCGGCCACCGAATTGGCGAACCCCGTAATGGGCACCAGCGCCCCGGCCCCTCCCCATTTTGTGATGGAAGGATAAATGTTCAGGCCCGTGAGGATCACGCTGATCAAAACCAGCGTCAGCGAACAGACGCTACCGGCGGTCTTTTGATCCATGCCGGCCGAAGCCGCATAATTCAGGATCCCCTGTCCCAGGACGCAGATGAGACCCCCCGTCAGAAAAGCCCGCGCCATCTGCGCCGGCAGGCTGTGCGTCGGGGTCACCTGTTTCACGTAGTCCTGATATTCCTTCTGTTTCATTTCATCCATGCAAACCTCCTGTCATAGTCCCGTTTCATAAAGATGAAAGGCGAAGTAGATCAGGCTTCCCAGCAGTTTTCCCAGCGCCAGGCCCAGCACCAGAAACCCCAGGCCGTGCCGGAACCCGATCCTCCTGGTCAGAATCGGGATGGAATCCAGCATTTCCGCGATGGCCAGGGCCAGACAGCCCACAAAAATCCCGGCGAACAGGCCGAACAGGGATACCGCCAGCCCCGCGATCCATTTCCAGACCGTCACCGTATGGGCTCCCAACAGCAGCTGCTGCCTGACCCAGGCCCCGATCTGACCGTACTTCGGAAATACGCTCAAAAAGTCGCCGGCCAGAGTCCCCAGCACGATCATCTCTTCATAAAGAAATATTTTATTTCCCGTGTTGGTCCTGCCCGCAAACCGCGGAACCAGCCCCACGGCCAACAGAACCGTAAAAACGCCCGCGGACACGAGGATCCCGGCGCCGAATCCCAGGACGGACATCAATGCCTGCTGCCAGATCATACGCTCCTCCTTTCTCCTGAGTATGCGCAAAGGCCGAAAAAACATTCATCCGTCCACATCCAGCGCCTTCCCTTCCCGGTCGGCCGTTTCCGCCAGCGCCTGGTTCACGTCGTTTTCATAGACCCTCATCTCCACCTCGATGGGGGTGGGATCCTTCGTGATCCGCCTTCCTCCGATGTGGTTAAAAAAGACGATGATCCCCAGCGCCAGCCCGATGGAATAGCTGATTTCCAGCGCCGTCACCCCATCGGATCCCCTGCCGGTGATCATCTCATAAATCTGCCCGAAAACCCGGACGATCCCGATATCGTTGTGAAAGGTCATGATCGTAAAGGAAGCGCCGAAAAAGCAGATGCCGGATACGAAGCAGATTTTCAGCGCCTGCAGCGCTCCGGGATAGCGGTCCACCCGGACCCGCTTGACCACCGCTTCCGTCTCGCCGATGGTCTGCACCTCCAGCTGCGGAAATTCCGCCTGCAGCATGGCGATCAGATACATCACGCTGATCACCTTCCTGCCGCCGTCCTCCTCTTTCAGCGTATAAACTTTTCTCGACCGGATCCTGGCCAGAAGGGCCCCGTCCCGGCAATACAGCTTCCCCAGATCTTTCAGGTATACGTCGCAGGAGGGAATCTGGACGCATCGTTCCAGCTTCAGGTAAAGCGTTTCCTTCGGCATTCCCGCACTTCCTTTCTTCGCTTTTCCCTTCTAGTATGCCTGAACTTTCCTTTCCTATTCTCCCCTTCTGGTCTCTTCCAGAACTCCGTGCACCACGAAGCGCTGTACGCTCCCCGCCTGTCCGTAGCAGGTGGACAGCGTCACCATGGGGCCTTCGGGCAGGGGCGTCTGCGGATCATAGGGGGTGCTGGAAAGCACCTGCCGCACATAGTCCCCGTATTCTTCCTGCGTAGCCGGCTTAAAATAGGCGCTGCTGCCGTCCGCCGTCACGTAATAGCTGATGATCCTGTAACGGTAAGCCGCTTCTGCCGTATACAGATAGAAATACGGATCGGAATCGCACAGCCGGTCGTCTCTGCCGAACTGTTTGAGTTTCCCGAACATGCTTCCGTTTTTCATATTGTGCCCGTAAAGAAAGGTGTTGAAATCCGTCAGATCCGGATTCGCGCCGGAATCCATGAAAATGGCCCCCGCGCTGTTTTCCTTTCCCTCGAAGGTGTGGGTCAGGTAGTATTCGTCATCCGCTCCCTGGACCACGGGATAATCCAGTTCCAGCACGGGCAGGGAAAACCAGGCGACAAAATCCCCGTTGATCGCCGCCAGGGCGTCGAAATCCACGTCCATCATCAAAAAATCGTCCTGTGAAACCTCCTCTTCGGTCTCCAGAAGGGCGTAACCCTTCAATTCCGCATAGGCGTCCGCGCCCGCCCTGTATTCCAGTAAAATCCCTCCGAGCTTCCAGAGGCTGACGGCCAGCACGCAGAGCGCCGCCCCCATCAGGAGAAGCTCCATGGCCCCCATGGCCCGTTTCTTCCGTTTCCCCTTTCCCCTCTTTCTCCGGGAAGCCCCGGGGTTCCTTCCCTTTTTCGTATCAGACATGTTCGTCCCCCTTGTCGATTCGCCTTCGGACCGGCGTTGCATAACGCTATTATACTCCCCCGGGACGAAATCAACAAGAACGATCCCCCGCGCATTTTCTCATCCGGACGAGAATCCTTTTTTCCAGGCGGCTCACCTGTACCTGGCTGATCCCCAGCTCCTTCGCGATCTGGGTCTGGGTCTTGTCCTCATAATAGCGGAGGGTGATCAGGGTTCTTTCGTCCTCCGTCAGCCCGTCCATCAGCTGTTCCAGAAGCAGCCGGTCCAGCAGGCGGTTCTTTTCGGAATCTTCCCACTGCCCGTCCTCCGGTCTGGACGCCACCTGATCCAGCAGGCGGATTTCCTTTCCGTCCCCTTCGTACACCGTTTTTTCGATGGATTCCACTTCCCCCGACGCGCCGATGGCCATCACCGCGTCCTCATAGGATACTCCCGCCTTTTCGCACAGTTCCCGGAGGGTGGGCTCCCTGCCCTGCTGGGCCCAGAAAGCGGCGGAGGCCTGATGCAGCCGGAAGGCCGCGTCCTTCAACGTCCGGCTCACCCGGATCATCCCGTCGTCCCGCAGAAACCTGCGGATTTCCCCGGCGATCAGCGGTACGGCGTAGGTGGAAAACTTCACGTCATAGCTCAGATCGAAATGATCGATGGCTTTCATCAGGCCGATGGTTCCCGTCTGGAACAGATCTTCCATATCGTATCCTCTCCCTGCAAACCGCTTCACAATGTGATGGACCAGCCCCAGGTTTTTTTCGATCAGTACGTCTCTGGCCCGGCTGTCCCCCGCCTGGGCCTTTTGGATCAATACTGATACTTCTTCCATGGGCTAATCCTCGCAGGCCACCCAGGGACCGTTTCCCAGCTTTTTTTCCATGATCACCTTCGTCCCCTTCCCGGGCGAGGATTCCACCTCAAGCCCGTCCATAAAAGCTTCCATAAACGCGAATCCCATCCCGGAGCGCTCCAGATCCGGGCGCGTGGTGAACAAGGGCTCCATGGCCCGTTTCACATCCCCGATTCCCTTCCCGAAATCCTCCACTTCCATATGTAACAGGTCCCCCTCCAGGCTGCAGCGGATCCGGATCTTCCCGCCCTCCTGAGAATAGGCGTGGATCACCGCGTTGGTGACCGCTTCCGAAACGGCTGTCTTCACGTCGGAAATCTCCTCCATGGTGGGGTTTAAGGGCGTGATGAACGCCGCCACGGCCACCCGGGCGAATCCCTCGTTTTCCGGCAGCGCATCCATCTCCAGTTTGATTTCGTTTCCCATCGTCTTCCTCCTACTCCATGATTTCCACCAAATCCGTCAATCCGGACATCTGCAAAATTTTCCGGATCCTTTCATCCGCATGTATCACATATACCTTTCCCCCGAAACAGGAAATCTTCCGATATCTGCCCGCCAGCACGCCGATCCCGGAGCTGTCCATAAACTTCGTTTCGGAAAAATCGAAAACAACGTCGTTCACCTCCCGGTCCAGGATCATGTGATCCGCCCTCCTGGAAATCTCCGACGAGCTGTGATGATCGATCTCCTCCGGAAGCCGAATCATCAAATAGTGGTCTATGACCTCAAACTGTCTTTTCATCCGCTCTCCCCGCTTTCCGCTGATATTTTTACAAAAAAAGAGGACATGGCTCTTTCCCGTGTCCTCTTTCGTGCGTTTCCTGTCGATGCAGGCTCATTCCTGCAGATCGTCGATGTAGTTTTGAGACTGCCTGGCCTTTTCCGTCCCCGGAAAGAGCTCGATCACCTGTTCATAGGTGTCGATGGCCAGCCTTCTGTTGCCCTTTCCACGATAGGCGTTCGCAAGGGCGAACAACGCCTCCTCGTTCTCCGGATCGTAGGTCACCGCCTTCTGCAGATTTTCGATGGCGGTATCGAAGTCGTTGGCCCTGTACGCCTGATAGCCCGCGTCATAGTACGAGTTCGCCAGATCCGTCCCCGTATCCTCCAGAAGCTTCGCGTACAGGTTCCGGGCCGCTTCCGAGGTATCCGCGTTCTCCATGGTCTCCCGGTCGATCTGATCGATGGCCGCGGAAAGGCCTTCCGTATCTTCCGGCGTCTCGATATAGATGTAGGCCGCGTTCAGCAGCGCTTCCACCGTGCTCATCTGGCCGTCCGCGCCGGCCAGGGCCTCCGTCTGAGCCGTCAGGTCCGCGTTTTCCCGCGTCAGCGATTCCACCTGCTGGGTCAGGCTGTCGATCTGGGCGTTCTTGCGGTCCACCTCTTCGCCCACCGATATCAGATTTTCGTTGAGCTGGGCCTTCGCCGCCTGGATCCGCGCCGGAAGGATCAAAAACCAGGCCACGGCCAGCCCGGCCGCAGCGCCGGCCAGCAGCGCCCACAGCCAGCCCGTATTCTTCCTGGGCTCCATCCGGTTCACCGGCTGGATGATGGTCTCGTTGCCGCTCTGATATTTGATGGCGTCCTCCCGGTTCTGCCTGCGGGGAATCCGCCCTTCCTCCTCCACCTTCAGTGCGCTCTCCACTTCCTTCAGATAGCGCAGCGCCGTGGTGTTGCCCCGGTCGATCTTCAGACAGCGGTTGATCTCCTTCTTCGCCTTTTCCCATTCCCCCGCGTCGATGTAGAGCAGGGCCAAGAGCAGATGGGCCTGGACGAAGCTGGGGCTGTCGGACAGCACCTTTTTCAGCTGGATCACCGCCAGGTCCTTGCTGTCCTGCTGACAATAGGCCAGGGCCTGGTTGAACTTCCTGCTCCTCTGGGCGAAAGCCTCCAGCTGCGCGGGGCTCTTCTGCACCGTGTCGATATAATCGTCCACCACGTTCTTTTCCGGGCGCAGATTCTTGCTGATGACCCACTCGCTTAAGGCCGCCACCGTCTCGCCGGTCTCGAAATAGACCAGCCCCAGCAGATTCCTGGCCTCGATATGGTATTTATTCAGTTTCAGGCACAGTTTCAGGCTCTCCACCGCTCCGGAGAGATCCCGCACCTGCGCCTTTTCCAGTCCCTGATTATAATAATAATTCGAAAAACTGATCAGCTTCTTGAAGTTGGAAACGTCCGCACCGCAGTTGGTGCAGAAGTCCTTTTCCGTCAGCTGCGCGCCACAATGATAACACTGCATTCCATTCTCCTCCGGATTACCTGTTCGCCTTCTCCTTCTCCTCATGGTCCCTGACCATCTCCACCAGGATATCCGTGAAATCAGTCAAATTGTGGTTTATGATCACATCCTCCGCCTCGTCGATCTCCAGGCTGGGATGAAATTTTTTCAATTCCTCTTCGAAGTTAATCATGATAACCTCCATGAACTTCCCGTCCCTCCTCCGCCAGCCGGACGATTTCGCCCGCCAGGTAGAGGGATCCGGCGATATAGATCTCAGCTTCCATGCCGCCTGCCAGCTGCAGCAGCCATTCCAGGGCCAGATCCGAGCGCGGAAAGGGCTCCTGCCCTCCTTCTCTCCCGCCTTCCAGGATCTTCTGGATCTCCGAAAGCTGCCTCAGGTCCATGCTGCGCCCGCTGTCGATGGCCGTCACCGCCGCCCGGTCAAACAGTCCCGATTCCCGGAGAAGCTCCGCCATCTCCCGGGTATCCTTGTCCGCTGCAGCGCCGAATAAGAGCAGCCTCTTCCCCTTCGTCCTCCGGGCCGCCACGCTCCTTATAAAAGCGCGGATCCCGTCCGGATTGTTGGCCCCATCCAGAAAAACGCCCGGCAGGATCTCTTCCATCCGGGCGCTGATCCGCATGGCGGACAGCCCTGCTTCCACCTGCCTTCCGGTCAGCGGCGGCGATACGGCAAGCCGCTCCAGGGCTCTCACCGCCAGCGCCGCGTTCTCCGCCTGATACAGGGCGGGAGCGGGCAGACAGGCTTCAATATCATTATAATACGCAGACTCCAGGAAAAAATCAACGCTATTTTGCCTGATTTTTGAGAAAGCGACCTCGTTTTTCGACACGGGAATCAGGATTGCGGACAATTCTTCCGCTTTTTTGGAAAAAACGCGCGTCACCTCCGGGGAGGTGTCCCAGCAGACCGCGGGCACGCCCGGCTTCATAATCCCCGCCTTCTGCGCGGCGATCTCCTCCAGGGTATTTCCGAGATATACACAATGATCCAGGCCGATCCTCGTGATGACGGTGACGGCCGGATTTTCCACGATGGCCGTAGCGTCCCGGCCTCCGCCGATCCCTGCTTCCAGCACGATGAACTCCGGCTTTTCCTCCTCCATCCAGAGCAGGAATACGAACAGCAGGGTCTCGAAAAACGTCAGCTCCGGGGCGCCGTCCCCCTGACGCCTCATTTTTTCGCGCAGATCATCGTACAGCCGGCCGAAGGTTTCCTCCCCGATCATCCGCCCGCACAGCAAAAAACGCTCCCGCATCGTCACCAGGTGGGGAGACGTGAACATCCCCACCCGATGGCCCGCGCCCGTCAGGACGCTGTTCAGATATGCGCAGACGGATCCCTTGCCGTTGGTCCCCGCCACGTGCAGGATTTTGCTGCCGCTTCCGGGGCGTCCCAGCGCTTCATAACATCGTTTCAGCCGGTCCACGGAATTTTTCTTCGCATGAGCGCAGGATTCCTGAATCCGGCTGCACATCTTTCGATCATCCATGAATCCGCTCCCGTTTATGCCCGGGCGGCCTGGTTTTTAAGCTGGCTCAGCCGTTCTTTTACCTGTTCCATCATCTGAGCATATTTTTCCTGCTTCGCCTTTTCTTCCGCGATCTTTTTCTCCGGGGCCCTGCTCAGGAATTTCTCGTTGCCCAGCATTCCCGCCACGCGGGCCAGTTCCCCTTCCAGGCGCTTTTCTTCCTTTTCCAGGCGCTCGATTTCCTGGGAAAGGTCCACCAGCTCGGCGAAAGGAATGTAGAGCACCGCGTTAGGGATCACCACGGAAACGGCGTCCTGGGCGATTCCTGCCCTGTCCGTCTGCACCGTTACCCGGGACGCGCCCGCCAGGGAAGAGAAGAACAGCTTTCCTTCTTCGAAGGCGCTCATGGCTTCCTGATCCTGGCTCACTACGAAGATGTGTGCCTTTTTGGACGGGGGCACGTTCATGCCCGTGCGCACGTTGCGGATCTGGCGCACCGCTTCCTTGATCAGGCCGATCTGCCTCTCCTCCTTTTCGAACTCCCGGTCCTTGCGGTAAACGGGCCAGGAAGAGATCATGATGGATTCCTCTTCGGACTGGATGCTGCCGAAAATCTCCTCCGTGATGAAGGGCATATAGGGATGCAGCAGCTTCAGCGCGTCGATGAGGACCGTTCTTAAGGTCCACAGCGCGGCCTGCTGGCTCTTCGCATCGTCCGCCGCATACAGCCTGGGCTTGACCATTTCGATATACCAGTCGCAGAATTCATCCCAGATGAAATCGTAGACCTTCTGCACCGCGATGCCCAGCTCGTAGCTCTCCATGTTGTCCGTCACTTCCCGGATCACATGGTTTAAGCGGGACAGGATCCATTTGTCCGCGGGCTCCAGATGTCCGGCGGCGTCCGCCCCGATTTCCTTTCCTTCCATGTTCATCAGGATGAAACGGGACGCGTTCCAGACCTTGTTTGCGAAGTTCCGGTTGGCTTCCACCCGCTCCAGATAAAAGCGCATGTCGTTGCCCGGCGCGTTTCCGGTGATCAGGGTCAGGCGCAGGGCGTCCGCCCCGTATTTGTCGATGATCTCCAGCGGATCGATGCCGTTGCCCAGGGACTTGCTCATCTTGCGCCCCTGCGCGTCCCTCACCAGCCCGTGGAACAGCACGGTATGGAAGGGCTTTTCCCCCATCTGTTCATATCCGGAGAAAATCATCCGGATGACCCAGAAAAAGATGATATCGTAGCCCGTCACCAGAACGTCCGTGGGATAGAAATATTTCAGATCTTCCGTCTGATCCGGCCATCCCAGCGTGGAGAAGGGCCAGAGGGCGGAAGAAAACCAGGTGTCCAGGGTATCCGGATCCTGCGTGAAATGGGTGCCTCCGCACTTCGGGCAGACGGAGGGCATCTTTTCGGCCACCACGGTCTCCCCGCATTCGTCGCAGTAATAGGCGGGGATCCGGTGCCCCCACCACAGCTGTCTGGAAATGCACCAGTCCTTGATGTTATCCGTCCAGTTGAAGTAGACCTTTTCCATCCGCTCCGGCACCAGGCGGATTTCCCCGTCCTTCACGGCCTTCACCGCGGGTTTGATCAGCTCGTCCATCTTCACGAACCACTGCTTTTTGATCATGGGCTCGATGGTGGTCCCGCAGCGGTCATGGGTGCCCACGTTGTGGGTATGATCTTCGATCCCGACGAAAAGTCCCAGCTCCTTCAATTCCTCCACGATGGCCTTTCTGGCCTCGTAACGGTCCATCCCGCAGTATTTCCCGCCGTTTTCGTTGATGGTGGCGTCGTCGTTTAAGATGTTGATTTCCGGAAGGTTATGGCGTTTCCCCACCTCGAAGTCATTGGGGTCGTGGGCCGGGGTAATTTTCACCACGCCGGTTCCGAATTCCATATCCACGTAGGAATCCGCCACGATGGGGATTTCCCGGTTGACGATGGGCAAAAGGAGCTTTCTGCCCACCAGGTTCGCATATCTTTCATCCTCCGGATTGACCGCCACCGCGGTGTCCCCCAGCATGGTCTCCGGACGGGTGGTGGCGAATTCCAGAAATTCCGTTTCGCTGACGCTGCCGTCTTCCCCGATCAGCGGATATTTGATGTGCCAGAAATGCCCGGCCTGCTCTTCATACACCACTTCCGCGTCGGAGATGGACGTTTTGCACACCGGACACCAGTTCCCGATGCGGTTGCCCTTATAGATCCATCCCTTTTCGTGCATCTTGCAGAACACTTCCGTCACGGCGCGGTTGCATCCCTCGTCCATGGTGAAGCGCTCCCGGTCCCAGTCGCAGGAGGAGCCCAGCTTTTTGAGCTGATTGATGATCCGCCCGCCGTACTCCGCCTTCCACTCCCAGGCCTTTTTCAGGAAGCCTTCCCGGCCCAGGTCGTGCTTATCGATCCCTTCCTTTTTCAGGTTTTCGATGATCTTGACTTCCGTGGCGATGCTGGCGTGATCCGTGCCCGGCTGCCAGAGGGCGTTGTAGCCCTGCATCCGCTTGAACCGGATCAGGATATCCTGCATGGTGTTGTCCAGCGCGTGCCCCATGTGCAGCTGCCCCGTGATGTTCGGGGGGGGGATCACGATGGTAAACGGTTTTCTGGAGCGATCCACCTCTGCATGAAAATACTTCTTCTCCAGCCATCTCTGATAAATTTTGTCCTCGATCCCGTGAGGATCGTAGGTCTTCGCCATTTGACTGCTCATCTTTACCTCCATTTTTTTCGCCGCATTAAAAGACGCCCTTTGACGAGCCAAAGCTCTTCAAAGGGCGTTCAATCCGCGGTACCACCTTTGTTCGCCGTCCCATCCTTCCCATATCTAACATCATGTATGGCGGACAGCCTCGTTGCCGCCTCCCGCATCCGGAAGGCCAAATCCTGTAACGGGGATCAGCCGGAAACGCCTACTGAAAACGCACGCCGCCATGCCGGCAGGCCGCGCCGTTGGGCTTTTCGGTTCCGAAGCCACGTTCCGCATCCCGCGCTGAAACGCCCTTACAGCCGATGGGGCATCCTCTCTGACAGCCGGCAATCTGCGTACTCCTCTCCGTCCTCACCTTTCATCCTTGTGAATAGTTACACTATAATGAATGCGCTGCCGTTTGTCAAGACCCGCGCAAAAAATTCAAATTGCATTCTGTAACGTTAGTGATATAATAGTTGCGTATTTCAATGATCTTTCTATTTTTATGGACAAAGGACAGCTGCTTTTGCAGCGAAAGGAACGGGATATGAAAATCATCATCATCGGGTGCGGGAAAGTCGGCCTCACGCTGGCCGAACTGCTCTCCGCCGAAAATCACGATGTCGTGCTGGTGGATTCTTCCTCCCAAAAACTGCAGTCCATTCCGGAATCCCTGGACGGACTGCGCATTTTGGGAAACGGAGCCAGCATCAACACGCAGCTGGAAGCCGGCGTGGAGGACGCCGACATCCTAATCGCCGTCACCGGTTCGGACGAGCTCAACCTGCTGTGCTGCCTGATCGCCAAAAAAGCGGGCGATTGCCATACCATCGCAAGGGTCCGCAATCCCATTTACAACAAGGAGCTCTCCTTCATCAAGGAAAAGCTCGGGCTCTCCATGATCATCAATCCGGAGCTGACGGCCGCCGCCGAAATTTCCAGATTGCTCCGTTTTCCCTCCGCCATCAAGATCGACACCTTCGCCAAGGGCAGGGTGGAGCTGCTGAAATTCCGGATTCGTCCGGAGTTTCATCTGAACGACCTGCCCATTCATCAGATTTCATCGAAGACCAACAGCGATATCCTGATCTGCGCGGTGGAACGCGGCAACGAGGTCTCGATTCCGGACGGAAATTTTGTCCTGAAGGACAACGATCTTTTGTCCATCATGGCTTCCCCCTCCCACGCTGCCGCTTTCTTTAAAAACATCGGCCTGAAGACCAATCAGGTCCGCAATACCATGATCGTCGGCGGCGGCACCATCGCCTACTATACCGCCCGTTCCCTGCAGGGAATGAAGATCGACGTCCGCATCGTGGAAAACAACCGGGAACGCTGCGAACAGCTCAGCGAGCTGCTGCCCGAAGCCACCATCATTTACGGGGACGGAACGGACAAGCAGCTGCTTTTGGAGGAAGGTCTGGCCGAGGCGGAATCCTTCGTGACCCTGACCAATCTGGACGAGGAAAACGTCCTTCTTTCCCTGTTCGCGAAGGAAAATTCAAAGGCCAAGCTGGTGACGAAGGTCAACAAAATCGCCTTTACCGAGATCATCAACAATCTGGATATCGGCAGCGTGGTCTATCCCAAATACCTGATCGCGGACTATATCCTCCAGTACATCCGGGCCATCTCCAACTCCATCGGGAGCAACGTGGAGACGCTCTATCAGATTCTGGATAACCGGGCCGAAGCGCTGGAATTCGTCATCCGCGAAAAGTCCTCTGTCACCGACGTCCCTCTGGCGGAGCTGAAAACCCAGTCCAATCTCCTGATCTGCTGCATCAACCGGAAGGGAAAGGTCCGCATCCCCCGCGGTCAGGACAGCATTCAGGTAGGCGATACCGTCATCGTGGTCACCACCCGGAAGGGGCTTCGGGACATTCAGGACATCTTGAGAAAGTAGGCAATCTGACATGAATTATTCCCTCGTCTTTTATATCATCGGCTGGGTCCTGAATCTGGAAGCCGCCTTCATGAGCCTGGGCTGCATTACCGCCCTCATTTACGGAGAACGGGCGGGATGGTCCTTTTTGCTCTCCATCCTGCTGTGTCTGGCCATCGGCCTGCCCCTGACGCTGCGCAAACCCTCCAGCCGCGTTTTCTATCTGCGGGAAGGGTTCGTTTCCACCGCCTTGAGCTGGGTCGTGCTCAGCTGCATGGGCGCTCTTCCCTTTTTGTTTTCAGGCGTCCTCTCCAATCCCGTGGACGCGCTGTTCGAAACGGTTTCCGGATTTACCACCACCGGCGCCAGCATCTTTTCCGAAGTGGAATCCCTGCCCCGGTGCATCCTGTTCTGGCGCAGCTTCACCCACTGGATCGGCGGCATGGGCGTGCTGGTTTTCCTGCTGATCCTGGCCCCTCTGTCCGGCGGCAGCCATATGAACCTGATGAAAGCGGAAAGCCCCGGGCCCTCCGTCAGCCGTCTGGTTCCCAAAGTGCGCTCCACCGCCAGGATCCTCTACCAGATTTATATTTTCATGACGGTTCTGGAAATCGTCCTCCTGCTGGCGGGAGGCATGCCCCTGTTCGATTCCCTGACCATCTCCTTCGGCACCGCCGGAACGGGCGGCTTCGGGATCAGAAACGACAGCATGGCCGGTTACAGCGTCTATCTGCAGGTTGTGGTCACCATCTTCATGATCCTTTTCGGCGTCAATTTCAACTTCTATTTCCTGATCCTGATGAAAAAGGGGCGTCAGGCTCTCCAGAGCGAGGAGGTGAGGGCCTATTTTCTCATCATTCTGGCTTCCGTTCTGCTGATCTCCGTCAACATCCGGGGATCCTTCGATCACTTCTGGCAGGCGTTTCAGCAGGCGGCCTTCCAGGTGGGCTCCATCATCACCACCACGGGATATGCCACTGCGGACTTCAACCTGTGGCCGGAATTTTCCCGGACGATCCTGGTCATCCTGATGTTCATCGGCGCCTGCGCGGGGAGCACCGGCGGCGGCATCAAGGTATCCCGTTTCGTGATCATGCTCAAAACCGTAAAGAAGGAGCTGAGACAGCTCCTGCATCCGAAGAGCATAAAAAAAATCCAGATCGACGGCAAGGCCGTGGAGCACGAGGTCGTCCGCTCCACCAACGTGTTCCTGATCGTCTATCTGCTGCTGTTTTCCTTTTCCATCCTTCTGGTGGCCTTTGACAACGCCGGCATGATCACCACTTTCACCGCCGTGGCCGCCACGCTGAACAACATCGGTCCCGGCCTGGAGCTGGTTGGCCCTCTGGGAAACTTTTCCGGATTTTCCAACTTTTCCAAGCTGGTTCTGACTTTTGACATGCTGGCCGGCCGGCTGGAACTGTTCCCCCTGCTCCTCCTCTTCATGAGAAGCACCTGGAAGAAGTTCTGATCCCTTTCCCGGACAGAAAAAAACGGAGGAATCCCCATGCCGATCCATAAAAAAGAGAACGTCCAACATCTGTTTTCTGCCAAAAGCCTGCGCAGGCTTTTGATCCCCATCATGGTCGAACAGCTGCTGTCGTCCCTGATGGGGACCGTGGATACCATCATGGTCAGCAATGTGGGATCCTCCGCGATCTCCGCCGTCTCCCTGGTGGACTCCATCAACGTCCTGGTCATCCAGGCGTTTTCTGCTCTGGCCGCAGGCGGCGCGATCCTGTGTTCCCAATACCTGGGAAGCCACAATCGCCGGGAGGCGAACCGGGCCGCCGCGCAGGTGCTGTTCATCACCCTGTCTCTGTCCTGCGCCCTCTCCCTGTTCTGCCTGATTTTCAAAAATCCTCTGCTGCGTCTGATCTTCGGTTCCGTGGAAGAATCGGTCATGCGGGATTCCCGGACCTATTTCCTGATCACCCTTCTGTCCTTCCCCTTCATCGGGCTCTACGACGCGGGCGCTTCCATCTTCCGTTCCCAGAACAACACCAGAGGGCCGATGACGATCTCTGTCATCTCCAATTTCATGAATATTTTCGGCAACGCCGTCCTGATCTGGGGATTCGGTATGGGCGTGGCCGGCGCGGCCATCTCCACCCTGATTTCCCGCGTCTTCTGCGCCGTCGTGGTGGTCTGGCAGCTGCGCAGCCCGCTGCAGCCCATCTGCGTCCGCCGGTATTTCCGCATTCGTCCCGACTGGGGCCTGATCAGGCGGATTTTGTCCATCGGGATCCCCTCCGGCGTGGAAAACAGCATGTTCCAGTTCGGAAAGCTGTCGATCCAGTCCACGGTTTCCACCCTGGGCACCGCGGCCATCGCGGCGCAGGCCATGACCAATATCCTGGAAAGCTTAAACGGAATCGCGGCCATGGGCGTGGGGATCGGCCTGATGACCGTGGTGGGCCAGTGCATCGGAGCCGGAAGGAAGGACGAAGCCGTTTACTATGTGAAAAAGCTGTCCTGGTTTGCGGAGCTGGTTCTGATCGTCAGCTGCCTGGCCGTTCTGGCGGCCTCCTGGCCCATCACGGTCCTGGGCGGCATGGAAGCCGTCAGCGCACGGATGTGCCTGCAGATGATGACGGCCATCACCGTCGTCAAACCGCTGGTCTGGATCCCGGCCTTCATCCCCGCCTACGGGATGCGCGCCGCAGGGGACGTCAAATTCTCCATGATCGTCTCCTGCGCCAGCATGTGGATCTTCCGCGTCACCCTCTGTATCGTCCTCTGCCGCTTCCTGGGCTTCGGCCCCATGGGGGTCTGGATCGGGATGTTCACGGACTGGACCGTCCGCGGCATAGCCTTCCTGCTCCGCTTTCGCTCCCGCAGATGGCTGGAGCATCAGGTGATCTGATCCCCCTCCGGGGCGTCCGCCAACAGCCGGTAAATGTCCGGAAACGGCCGGACGCTCCTTTTTAAAATCCCGTTCACGTGCGCGATCAGGATGCCGTAGTTGGTCATGGGAACCCCCTGGTCCCTGGCGCAGGCCAGCCGGTACTTCATCTCCCGCCCGTTGAGCATGCAGCCGCCGCAGTGCACCGCCAGCGCGTACCCCGACAGATCCTCCGGAAATTCCGTCCCGGAGACGAAGGAAAAGGACAGCTCCCGCCCGGTATGGCGGCGGATCCAGGCCGGTAGTTTCACCGTGCCGATGTCCCCGCACTGCCGATGATGGGTACAGCCTTCGGCGATCAGCACCCGGTCCCCGTCCCGCAGCCCGTCCAGGGCGCGCACGCCCCGGACCGCGTCCTCCAGATTTCCCTTGTACCGGGCGAACAGAATGGAAAAGGAGGTCAGGGGAATCTCCTCCGGCGTCTGCGCCGCCACGGTTCGAAACGCCTGGCTGTCCGTGATCACCAGCGCCGGCTTTGTCCCCGCTTTTCGCAGGGCTTCGGAAAGTCCCGTTTCCTTCACAGCCGTCACGATGCCGTCCCCGTCCAGGATGTCCCGGATGGTCTGCTGCTGGGGCAGGATCAGCCTGCCTTTGGGCGCGGAGGAATCGATGGGGATGACCAGGAACACAGGATCCCCTGGCCGGATCAGATCGCGGACCAGAGGTCTTTCCTCTTTCCCCGAAGATGCCGCGCGGGCCAGCGTCTCCCTGAGCTCTTCGATTCCCTCCCCCGTTTTGGCGCTGACCCAGAGGACGGGGGCCGAAGGCTTCCCTCCTTTGATTTCTCCGGCCTTTTGGACGGCGGAGGCGATCCGCTCCCGCTCCCTTTCCGGCACAAGATCCGCCTTGTTCAGGGCCACCAGAAACGGGATCTTCTTCCCCCGGACCCTCTCCATCAGCTCCAGATCCTCTGTCCCTGCGCCCTTCGTCCCGTCGATGACGATCACGGCGGCGTCCGTCTTATTGAGGGCCTGCAGGCTCTTTTTCACCCGAAGGCTCCCAAGTTCGCCCTCATCGTCCAGCCCCGGCGTATCCAGCAGCACCACGGGCCCCAGGGGAAGGATTTCCATAGCCTTTTGCACCGGATCCGTGGTGGTTCCCCCCACGGGGGAGACCACGGAAAGATCCTGGCCGGTCACCGCGTTCATGACGCTGGATTTTCCCGCGTTTTTCCTGCCGAAAAAGCCGATGTGCGCGCGGTCGGCAGACGGCGTTTCATTCAGTCCCATAAGCCCTTTGTCCTTTCTTTGTCAGAACCGGAAATCCCGGTTTCCCTTTTCGATTTCCTCCAGATGATGGCGGACGATCTGCCGCACCTGTTCTTTGGGAATATTCCGGATTTCCTTTTCGATCAGCTCCAGCCCCTTCTCCCTCGTATCCTCCGAGGCGTAATCCATCAGATATTCCTTCAGGGTCATGAGGGCGTTGGGAAGGCAGCAGTTCTGGATCTGTCCGGATTTGCACAGGGACATGAAGCGGTCCCCGGTGCGCCCTTCCCGGTAGCAGGCCGTGCAGAAGCTGGGAATATAGCCCATGCCCATGAGCCAGTTCACCACCTCGTCCAGGGAGCGCCGGTCGCTGACCTCGAACTGCTCGGATTTTTCGTCATCCGGTTCCTCCTCCACATAACCGCCCACGCTGGTGCGGGAGCCGCCCGAAATCTGGGAAATCCCCAGATGGAGCACCCGCTCCCTGCATTTCTGGCTCTCTCTGGTGGATAGGATCATCCCCGTGTAGGGAACCGCGATCCGGATGCAGGCCACGATTTTGGCGAAGGTATCGTCGTCGATGCCGTTGTCGAACACGTCCGGATCGATATCGTCCGCCCGGCGGACCCGCGGCACGCTGATGGTATGGGGGCCCACGCCGTAAACCGCTTCCAGATGTTCCGCGTGCATCAAAAGGCCCGCGAACTCATACCGGTAGAGCTCCAGCCCGAACAGCACGCCGCAGCCCACGTCGTCAATGCCTCCCTCCATGGCCCGGTCCATGGCTTCCGTATGGTAGTTGTAATCGTGTTTGGGCCCCGTGGGATGCAGCTTCAGATAACTCTCCTTATGGTAGGTTTCCTGGAACAGGATGTAGGTGCCGATGCCCGCTTCCTTAAGCCTGCGGTAGTTTTCCACGGTGGTGGCCGCGATGTTGACGTTCACCCGGCGGATAGCCCCGTTCTTATGCCGGATGCCGTATATGGTTTTGATGCTCTCCAGCACGTATTCGATGGGGTTGTTCACCGGATCCTCCCCGGTTTCCAGCGCCAGACGCTTATGCCCCATGTCCTGCAGGGCGATGACCTCCCGGCGGATCTCCTCCTGGGTCAGCTTCTTCCTGGGAATATGGCGGTTTTTGGCGTGATAGGGACAGTAGACGCAGCCGTTTACGCAGTAGTTGGACAGGTACAGGGGCGCGAACATGACGATCCGGTTTCCGTAAAAGTCCTTCTTGATCTGCTCCGCCAGGGCGAAGATCTCCCGGTTTTTATCCTCCAGATCGCAGTCCAGCAGCACCGCCGCGTCCCGGTGGCTCAGGCCTTTGCGCTGTCTGGCCTTCTCGAGGATCCCGTCGATCAGTTCCCGGTTATGCCTGTTTTTTTGCGCGTATTCCAGGGTCGCCTCGATCTCCTCATGGTTGATGAATTCGTCCGCGCATTTCGATTTCGGATTGTATTCGTATTTCATTTTTACCTCCATTCTCCTCACCCTGCAGATTTGCGGCGCTTCTGCACAAATCCGCTCCGAAAGGGGATCAGTCCGTCCGTTTCTCCCCGATCATCCCCCGATCATCCCCCGGTAATCCCCCCGGTCCACAACCACCCGATAGCCGATGGCTTCCATGGAGCGGCGCAGCGCCTCCAGGTTTTCTGCGGCTTCGTTTCCCGTGCAGAGCTTTCCGTCGTAGAGCTGATATTTTTCCCTCGCTCCGGCCGGAGAGAGGTTTGGCATCACCACGTTGGCCCCGGCCAGGATTCCGGCTTCCCTGCCGTCCGCCGCCGCGGTCCCCAGGGCCGTGGTGGCCGGCAGCAGCGCGTCCGGCAAAAGGATGCGCACCAGGCTGAGCAGATAGAGCGTCAGCTCCACGCTTCCGCCCGGCCGGCCGCAAAAGGGCGTATCCCGGTGGGGCAAAAACGGCCCGATCCCCACCATTTCCGGCCTGAGTTCCTGCAAAAATTCCAGATCCGCGGCCAGGGTATCCGGCGTCTGCCCCGGGGATCCCACCATGAATCCGGCGCCGGTCTGAAACCCCAGCTCTTTCAGGCAGCGCAGACAGCCCATCCGGCGCTCCAGGGACATCCCCGCCGGATGCAGGAGCCGGTAATGCTCCGGATCCGCCGTCTCATGGCGCAGCAGGTAGCGGTCCGCTCCCGCCTTCCGGAAAGCCCGATAGCTCTCCTCCTCCCGCTCCCCGATGGAAAGGGTCAGGGCGCAGTCCCTGAACTCCCCTTTGATGGCCGAGATCAGCTCCGCCATCCTTTCGTCCGTAAAAAAGGGATCCTCCCCGCCCTGGAGGACGAAGGTGCGAAATCCCAGGGCGTACCCCTGCCTGCAGCATTCCAGGATTTCCTCCCGCGTCAGCCGGTAGCGGGCGGCCCGCCCGTTGCTTTTGCGGATGCCGCAGTAATAGCAGTCGTTGCGGCAATAGTCGGTGAATTCGATCAGCCCCCGGATAAAGACCGCCCTGCCGTAGCGCTCCTCCCGGATCCTGCGTGCCTTCTGGGCCAGGATTTCGGCGTCCTCCCCGTCCGGATCGCTGACCAGGGTTTTCCACTGGCTGCGGGTCAGGCGTTTTCCTTCTTCCAGGGCCTTTACGCAGCTCTCCTTTTCCCGGTTCAATCCCCCTGTCCTCCCTGTTTGTCCCGTTCCGCTTTGGAATAGATCGCCCTGGCGCTGACGCCCGGGAGACGGCCCAGCTTTCCGGACAGGGCGCTGATCGCGTCCATGGGCGCGTCCAGCACCACGCTGATGATATTCACCTGCTTCTTTTCATAGGGAAGCCCCATGCGGCCGATGATATAAGGCCCGTACTGATGCAGCAGCGCGTTTACCTTCTCCGCCTGCCGCCGGTCTTCGATGATCATACCGATCACCGCGATTCTGTTTTCCGATTCTGCCACAACAGATCCCTCCTTCCAAATTTCCCTGCCGTATAAAAATGCGCCCGGAAGTTTCCGACGGATTCTTCCGGGCGCATGAGCACGCAAAATAAGCCTTTTTCAGGCGCGGTTTCTTCCCTTCGGATATCCCTTCCGGTCAGCGGCCTTTGCATCACAAAGGGCCGGTTCTTTTTTGGACTTTGCCGCAAAGTCGGGACGCGTCCGCACGGGTGCGAAAGTCCGTCTGTTCACGGCGAAGATCTGTATCCAGTTTACCCCAAAAGGCAGGGGATGGTCAAGGGAAAACGGGCTTTTCTCACCGCTTTCTCACCGCAGCAGCAGTTTCATCGCCGCCAGCTTCCCCCTGCCGTAGGGCTGGTAGCGAACGGGCACGTCCGGCCATTTCCCCCTTTTGAGCACGCCCTTCTCATGGCTGAAGGTCTCGAAGCTCTTTTTGCCGTGGTAAGATCCCATTCCGCTGTCCCCCACGCCCCCGAAGGGAAGACCCGCGGAGGCCAGGTGCAGGACCGTATCGTTGACGCAGCAGCCTCCGCTCTGAACATAGCGCACAAAGCGGCGCTCCACATCCGGATCCCGGGTGAACACATAGCTGGCCAGAGGGTGCGGATGCGCGGCGATCTGTTCCATGGCTTCCGCCATATTCCGCACCGAAAGGACCGGAAGAATGGGGCCGAAGATTTCCTCCCGCATGACGGGATCCTCCCAGGCGACTCCCGACAGGACCGTGGGCGCGATCTGCAGCGTTTCTTCCCGGACACCGCCCCCGCAGACGGTCTTTTCCGGATCCAGCAGCCCGCAGAGGCGCGCAAAATGCCTGGGATTGACGATGTTTCCCCAGGCGGGGTTGTCCAGGGGATTTTCCCCGTACATCTTCCGGATCCAGCGCCGGAGCTCCGTTAAAAATTTTTCCCGCACGCATTCTTCGATCAGCACGTAATCCGGCGCCACGCAGGTCTGGCCGCAGTTTAAAAACTTCCCGAACGCGATGCGCCTGGCCGCCAGGGAAAGATCCGCCGTCCTGTCCACCGCGCAGGGGCTCTTTCCGCCCAGCTCCAGCGTCACGGGCGTCAGGTGCGCGGCGGCCTTTTCCATCACGAATTTCCCCACGGATACGCTGCCCGTAAAGAAAATATAGTCGAATCGTTCCTCCAGCAGCAGCCTGTTTTCCTCCCTGCCTCCCGTCACCGCCGCCGCGTATTTCTCCGGAAAGCACTCCCGCAAAATCTCCGCGATGACGGCAGAGGTGTGCGGCGAATAGGCCGACGGCTTGACGACGCAGCAGTTTCCGGCCGCCAGCGCGCCGGCCAGCGGCTGCATGGTGAGCAGGAAGGGATAATTCCAGGGCGCCATGATCAGCACCGTTCCGTAGGGCTGGGGCACGATGCGGCTTTTCGCCGGAAAGCAGGCCAGGCCGGAAGGCACCCGGCGCGGCTTTCCCCATGTTTCCAGATGCCGCAGCTGCTCCCCGATCTCCTTTAAGGCCATTCCCACCTCGCACAGATAGCTTTCAGCCTCCGTTTTCCCCAGATCCGCCCGCAGGGCCCGGCAAATCCGGTCCTCCCGCTTTCGGATCGACTCCCGCAGCCTGCAAAGCGCCTCTTTGCGCAGGCCGAAATCATACGTCCTTCCCCCGGCGAAAAACGCCCTTTGCTTTCGTACCAGTTCCCGGATTCTCTCCTCCTGCATCCTGACCTCCGTTCCGGAACGTAAAGGGCGGCGGCGAAAAATCCCGAATGAAATCTCTTCCCCGCCGCCGGCCCGATTTGCGACGCTCCGGCGCAAATCGGCACCCGCCCTTTTGCATCCTCCGGCGCCTGGCACAAAGCCGGGCCTGGCGCCGGACGCTGCTTTGGGCCTAGCGCTGGACCCTGCCGGAGCCGTCTCCGCCCGCCAGGGCCCATACCTCCGCCGCGGAAACCTGATTGAAATCCCCTTCCACGGAGTGTTTCAGGCAGCCGGCGGCCACGGCGAATTCCAGGATCCTCGCCGGCTCCATTCCCTCCAGGCACCCGTAAATCAGGCCCGCGCCGAAGGCGTCTCCGCCCCCCACCCGATCCACGATCCGGACGGGATAGGTTTTGGAAAACAGGCATTCCGATCCGTCCCAGAGCATCCCCGCCCAGTTGTTGTCGCTGGCGGAAAGGGACTGGCGCAGAGTGATGGCCACTTTCTGAAATCCGAAGCGCTCCGCCAGCTGCACGGCCACCTGGCGATACCCATCCCGGCTCAGTTTCCCGCCCGTCACGTCCGTGTCCGCCGCCCGGATGCCGAATACGTCCGCCGCGTCCTCCTCGTTGGCGATGCACACGTCCACGTATTCGCACAGCCGTCCCATGGTCCGGCCCGCTTCCTCCCTGCTCCAGAGCTTTTTGCGGTAATTCAGGTCGCAGCTCACGGGGATTCCCCTGTCCCGGGCCTTTTTGCAGGCTTCCAGGCAGATCTGCGGCAGTTTCCCGCCCAGGGCCGGGGTGATCCCGGTAAAGTGAAACCAGTCCGCTCCCTCCAGGATGCGGTCCCAGTCGAAGTCCTCCGGCTGCGCGGTGGAAATGGCGGAGCCCGCCCGGTCGTAGATCACTTTGGACGGGCGCTGGGAAGCGCCTTTTTCCAGGAAATAGATTCCCACGCGCCCTCCCCCTCTGACGATCCCCTTCGTATCCACGCCGTACCGGCGCAGGGCGTTGACACCGGCCTGTCCGATTTCATGCTCCGGCAGCCTGGTGACAAAAGCCGAATCCAGTCCGAAATTCGCCAGGGAAACCGCCACATTGGCCTCCCCTCCCCCGTAGGTGGCCCCGTACCGGTCCGCCTGCACGAACCGGTAATACCCTTCCGGCGCCAGCCGCAGCATGATCTCTCCGAACGTCACTACTCTTTTTGCCATTCCCATTCCCTCCTACTTCCGAACCAGATGCACGGCAAAGCCCGCGAATTCTTCCTTCAAATAGATGGACTTCAGCCGTCCCTGCGCGTCATACGCCGCGCTCTCCTCCAGAAAGGCGATTCCGGACCGTTTCATGTACCAGACCGCCCGCTCTACAGAATGCGTCCCGATGCCGATATGGCCGTGTTTCCCCAGATAAGGGGACTTCATCACTTCCACCGCCGTGCCGGCGAAAACGGATTTTCCCCCTTCCCGGACGGGAAATCCGAACGCGCTGCCCAACAGGGCGGCTGTGTTTTTCGCTTCCGTTTCGTTTTCCGCGTTAATCCCCACATGGGCCAGGGAAAATCCCAGCATGGTCCGGACGGCGTCCCTGCACAGCTGCGAAACCCGTTCCCAGTCCCTGGCAGCCAGCAGATCCTTCGACACCATCCAGCTCCCCCCGCAGGCGATGACCCCGGGAAATTCCAGGTATGCGTTCAGGTTCTTTTCGTTGATCCCGCCCGTGGGCAAAAATTTCATCCCGGCGAAGGGAGCGGACATGGCCCTGATCATGGGAAGGCCGCCCACAGCTTCCGCGGGGAAAAATTTCACCGTATCCAGCCCCAGTTCCATGGCCGCTTCCACGTCGGACGGACTGCAACAACCGGGAACGGCCGGGACACCGAGAGCTTCGCAGGCGCGCACCACCTTCGGATTCAGCCCCGGGCTGACGATGAATTTTGCTCCCGCCTCCACCGCCTCCTGCGCCTGTTTCGCAGTCAGCACCGTGCCCGCCCCCACCAGCAGGCCGGGATGGGTCTCCGTCATGGCGCGGATGGCCTCTTTCGCCGCTCCGGTTCGAAAGGTGACTTCCGCGCAGGGGATCCCCCCGTCCTCCAGCGCCTTCGCCAGCGCGGGCGCGTCCGCCGCGTCCTCCAGCGCGATGACCGGCACAATGCCGATCCTGCCGATTTCTTCCAGAATTCGATTCATGGTCTTCCTCCTGTATTGTGTCCTTTTTTCAGTATAGCACATCGGGAAGGCTTTTCCATCCATTTTATGGGTTTTACCGATACAGCGCCCAGTCCTGCATCTCCTTTTGAAAACCCGCCTTTTTAAAAGCGTCCGCCGCGAAGGACGGATACTCTTTGACCACCAGCCTCTTTTGGGCGGAGAAGATCCGTTTCTCCCTGAAGTCCGCGGCCAGCCGGTTCAGCGCTTCGTCCAGATGTTCTTCCTCCAGAACCCGCAGGGTGCTGCCCTTCCGCTCCAGGAGGGCGGCCGGACGGCCTTCCTTTAAGGCCACCGCCGTGGTGGAAAGATTCGCAAAGGATCGCCCTTCCCCATGGGGCAGACATTTTCCCCAGACCTGGGCAGGATCGGCGGCGTTGAGCCAGCAGATTCCGGGATCCGGAGCGGCCAGCGCCTGCATCACGGCTCCGTAATCCTCTTCGCGGATGTACTGGGCCCCCGACAGCCCCTCCACGAAGTAACCCCGCCTCACCTTTCCGGCGTATTCCCAGACGCCCAGGATCCGCAGGGCGTCCGGCCAGGAAAAATCCCGTCCCTCTGCCGGATTCTGCCCGAATTTCCGGAACGTTTCCCGGCACAAAATCAACCGTGTTGAGAGCAGCTCTTCCAGCCATTCTTCCGGCGAAATCCCCTTCGCCGGGCGGACCGCATCCCAGCGGCCCGCAGACATCGCCATCACCCGGGCGCTCACCCGCTGCCGGGCGGGAGCTTTCGCCAGCTTTTCCCGATCCAGCCACTGGCGCACCGGAACGAAGCTGTCCGCGCAGACCAGCCCCTTTTGGGCCAGCGACAGCAGGGTTTCCTGGGCGGATTCCCCGTCCAGGCAGGCCGACAGGGGTTTCAAAAAGCTGGCGCCCCTGCGGAGCAGCTCCCCGTACACGCGCTTCTCCCGGTCGTTTTCGCAACGCCCCAGCCCTTCCTCCTGCCAGGCGGCGTCCGCGTCCCAGTCCGTCGCTTCTGCGCTCGCGAACCGGATCTCCCCCTGCGGCGTAATCCGCCAGGAAAAGTCCCCCTCCGCCAAAACCGCGTCCAGCCAGGCGGGCTGATAACCGTTCACTCTGGCAGGAAACACGATCCCTTCCCACCAGGATGCGGGCAGGGACAGATTGACGCTCCGCTTCAGGACATCCCTCAGCCGTTCTTTCCCGCCCCCTCCCGAAGCCGCCATGCGCGCCATCAGGGCCGCGTAGCGGGAAGCCGGGCGCGTCACCGCTTCCTGCCGCAGGCTCAAAACCGTCGTCCTTTTCGCCCGCTGATACCGTTTTGCGTGATAATACAGCCCGTCTTCCTCCACCAGGGTTTTCCCCAGGCTCTCCAGCGCCGCCCGGACGCGCTGCGGCGAAATCCCGTATCGTTCTTCCATCTGATCCGCCCGCTTCGGCCCGCGATAATACAGCATCCGGCGCAGGATACGTGACAGCGCCCGAACGCTCTCCCCGGTTTCTTTCTCCGCCAGCGCCGTTTCGTATTCCTGCGCCTGCTCCGCCGCGATCCACAGCCCGGGTTCCCGATAGATCGCCCTGCCCGATTCCGCCAGCTCCTTCAGCCAGAGGGCCGGCACTTCCAGGTCCCCGGCCCGCAGATCCCCTTCCATCTGCAGGAGCGCATAGAGCTGCAGGCTGTCCTCCGGAAGCCGCCTTCGCTCCTGCTCCTTTTGGAGCGCTTCCCGGGAAGGCCGCACGCCTCCGCCTCCTTCCCGGCCTTTCCCTTCCGACAGCTCCTTTAATCCTTCCGACACCGCCTGCCGGACGCCCTGCGTCACCGGCGAGTAGGAATACATTTCAGCCGCCTCGGTCTGCCACTGCAGCGGCAGCGACAGGGGGGACGGGACTTCCGTCTCCGTCTCCCGCACCGCGATGAGCCCCGCATGGAGGGACGAAAAGAACCAGGACAGCCCTTCCAGATCCCACTGATCCTCCAGGCACTCCCGAACGGTTTCTTCCACCAGCGGATGATCCGCTTCCCGCACGGCGCGATCCAGAAGCTGAGCGCCCTTCAGCCTCTGGGACCACAGGGGCTGCCTGTGATTCTGCTTCATCCCCAGCATCAGAGCCCGGGCCGCGTTATAGCGAAAGGTCATTCCGAACAGAGGGGTCTGCAAAAGCAGGGTGCGAAGCGCATCCGGGGCAACGTCCGGATCGATGGACATCAGAATTCCCTCCGGCAGCCGTTCTTCCCCGTAGCCGTACAACAAAAATCCCCCATCCTCTTCCACTCCGCCTGCGTTGATCCCAAACCGCTCCCGCAGCGTATATTGCGCCAAAAGGCACAGCGGCGCCAGGACCCTCCGCCCGAAAGGCGCATGAAACATCACCTGCCATTTGCCGGTATGATCCCGAAAATGTTCCGCCACCACGGTTTTATCGTCCGGCATCGCCCCTGTGGCCCGCAGCTGACGGCGGATCAGTTCCGCCGCGCTGTCCGCCGCCGCATCGTCCAGCCCCATCCCGATCAGGAGCTGTTTTCGCCCGTTTTCCCCGGCGCGCCCCAGCTGTCCCATCATCCTTCCAAAGGCCAGGCTCGTCTTCAATCCCCGCCCCCGGGTTTCCCCCTTCCAGAAGGGCAGGCGGGCGCCCTGCGCCGTATCCTGTTCCACGAAAACCGTATCCCGGTCCTGGCCGATGATTTTCCACCCGAAAGCGCCCAGCAAAAACCGGTCCCCGATCCGGGATTCGTAGACGAACTCTTCGTCCAGCTCACCCACTTTGACCCCCTCCGGTGTCCTGGCCGCAAACATTCCCCGGTCCGGAATGGTCCCGCCGGCCGCCACGGCCAGCATCCTGCTGTAGGCGTCCCCGTACACCGCTTCCCGAACAGGATCGTAGATCACCCGGGGACGGGCCGGGATCTCCTGCCGATGCTCGTAGCCCCCGGCCAGCATGGAGAGCACCCGCTTCACCGCCTCCGGCTCCACGTCCGCAAAGGGCCACGCCCTGCCCAGCAGCTTCATCACATCGTCCACCCGATACGCCGGCGCGCTTTCGCACGACGCCGCCATGGAAACCAGGTGCTGCGCCAGCACGTCCAGGCACCTCCGGGGCGGGCAGGCTTCCTCCACGCCGCCCCTGCAGGCCAGCACCGCAGTCATTCCGCACAGAATCCCCTCCGGGGCGGTCCTGGGATACAGATCCATCACGCTGACCCGGCCGGGATTATGGCCGGCCCGGCCCAGCCGCTGCATGGCGGATGAGACGGTGGCAGGGCAGCCCACCTGAATCACCTCGTCCACCTCTCCCACGTCAATGCCAAGCTCCATGGACGACGTGGCGCACAGGAGCCTGAGCCTTCCCTCCCGCAGGGCGGTCTCCGTCTCCTGCCTCTGTTCTCTGGACAGGCTTCCGTGATGGACCCGGGCGAAATCCGGCCCGCCCAGCTGATTGACGAACCAGGCCAGCTTTTCCGCATACCGCCGTCCCTCCAGAAAGGCGATCACGCTTCGTTTTCCCTGACAGCGTTCGTACACCATCCGGGCCAGCTCTTCCCAGAGCGGGTTCTTTCGCCCGCCGGCCGACGGGATACAGCCCCTCACCCGGATTTCCACCTTCTTTTCCATGGGCGGGGCCACGATGGCCGCCCTTTCCGGCGAGAGCCACTCCGCAGCCAGGGAAAGCGGCCGGATGGTGGCGGACAGGCCGATCCGCTGCAGATTCCGGCCGCAAAGAGCGTCCAGCCGCGCCAGGGAGAGCAGCAGATGCGCTCCCCGCTTGCTGTCGATGAGGGCGTGCAGCTCGTCCAGGATGACGGCCTGCGCCGTGCCCAGCATTTTCTGCCCCGAACGGGAGGTCAGCATCAGATAGAGGGATTCCGGCGTGGTGATCAGAATGTGCGGCGGACGCCGGATCATCCGCTGCCGTTCCCGCTGCCCGGTGTCCCCCGTGCGGACGCCCACCGAAATGGCCGGCTCCTCCGCCGGAGAACGTCCCGAGCCCTCCCGACGCGGCAGAATCCCCTGCAGGGGCCGTTCCAGATTTTCCCGGATGTCCGCCGCAAGGGATTTGAGCGGGGAAACGTAGATGAGATAAAGTTTTTCTTCCAGTTCTCCCCTTTTTGCCATGGTCTGAAACCGGTCCAGAAAAACCAGAAAGGCCGAAAGGGTCTTCCCGGTTCCCGTGGGCGCGGAAACCAGCACGGGGCCGCCGGCCGCGATGGCCGGCCACGCCTCCTTCTGCACCGCCGTGGGTTCGCCGAAGGTTTCGGCAAACCATTCCGCGGTCCGTGGGGAAAAAATATGCAACGCGTCGTCCGACATGGGGCACCTCCGCTGGAAAACTGTGTTTCAAAAGGAAAAACGGTTTCGGGAATAGCTTTAGTATAGGGCGCGGTCGGAAGAATGGCAAGGGGGACAGAACCAGCATTTCTATTTTTTATATTTGAGGAACGGAATATTCCGAGGAACGGGACATTCCTTTTTGCCGCAGTTCGATTCACCGGCTTTTTTTGTTCGATATAAAAAACTTTCCTGTCCTACAAAAAAGGGGACCGGAAATCCGGTCCCCTTCCAATCATCAATATAAAATCACGTTCCCATGCGGCTGTTGCGCCGCTGGCCTCATCTTCGCCCTGCGGGCTTGATTCGCTTAGTTTCCAGCCATCTGGGCCGCAACTTCCGCCGCGAAATCCTCGTTCTTCTTCTCCAGGCCTTCGCCGGTCTCGAAACGAACGAACTTCTTCACGGACAGGTTCGCGCCGTTTTCCTTTGCAACGGAAGCCACGTACTGGCCGACGGTCTGCTTGCCGTCTTCCGCCTTCACGTACACCTGCTCCAGCAGGCAGACTTCCTTGAGTTCCTTGTTCAGGCGGCCCATCACGGCGCCCTCGATCACCTTCTCGGGCTTGCCCGCCATCTTGGGATCGTTCTGGATCTGTGCCAGAAGGATTTCCTTCTCATGAGCCTTGTATTCTTCGGAAACGTCCGCGGTGGAAACGTACTTCGGATAAAGAGCGGCGATCTGCATCGCAACGTTTACCAGCGCTTCCTTGATCGCATCGTTCACCACATCGGTATCCGCTTCTACCAGGACGCCGATCCGGCCGCCGCCGTGGGTGTAGGAAACTACGCAGCCGTGCTCCGCCGCGATCTTCTCGAATCTTCTGATCTTTAAGTTCTCACCGATCACGGCGATCTTCTCCACCAGGGCATCCTTCACGGACTTGGAAGGATCTTCGTGCCAGGGCTCCGCCATGAACGCGTCCATATCCGCAGCGTCGGACTCGACAGCCTGCACCGCAACGGCTTCCACGAAGCTCTGGAACTTCTCGTTCTTCGCCACGAAGTCGGTCTCGGAATTCACTTCCACAACGGCCGCCGTAGCGTCGTCCTTCACAGCGATGCGGCAGATGCCTTCCGCAGCGATTCTGCTGGCCTTCTTCTCCGCCTTCGCCTGGCCGTTCTTTCTCAGGAACTCGACGGCCGCATCCATATCGCCGTTGGTCTCGGTCAGCGCCTTTTTGCAGTCCATCATGCCTGCACCGGTCATTTCTCTTAACTCTTTTACCATTGCTGCTGTAATAGCCATTTTATTTCCCTCCATGTGAAATCGGATCTTTACGCTTCCTCTGCCGCTGCAACTTCTTCGATGTCAGAAGCTTCCCCTTCTGCCGCTGCAACCGCTTCTTCCGTATAAACCTCTTCACCCTGGTTCGCTTCGATCACCGCGTCAGCCATCTTGGAAGTGATCAGCTTGACCGCTCTGATCGCGTCGTCGTTGCCGGGGATGATGTAATCCAGCTCTTCAGGATCGCAGTTGGTGTCGCCGATACCGATCAGCGTGATGCCCAGCGCGTGCGCTTCCTGTACGCAGATTCTTTCCTTCTTGGGATCCACTACGAAGATCGCATCGGGAATCCTGGTCATCTCCTTGATGCCGCCCAGGTTCTTCTCCAGCTTTTCCCACTCTTTCCTGAGCTTGATAACTTCCTTCTTGGGCAGAACGTCGAAAGTGCCGTCTTCCGCCATGGTTTCGATGGCTTTGAGCCTCTCGATTCTGCTTCTGATGGTCTTAAAGTTGGTGAGCATACCGCCCAGCCATCTCTCGTTGACATAGAACATACCGCAGCGCTCCGCCTCGGTCTTCACGGCGTCCTGAGCCTGCTTCTTCGTGCCCACGAACAGGATGGTTCCGCCCTGCTCCGCGATCTCGAATACCGCCTTATACGCCTCGTCCACCTTGCCTACGGATTTCTGCAGGTCGATGATGTGGATCCCGTTTCTCTCCGTAAAGATATAGGGAGCCATCTTGGGGTTCCATCTTCTGGTCTGATGTCCGAAGTGAACGCCCGCTTCGAGTAACTGTTTCATGGAAATAACGCTCATTTTTTTAACCTCCGTCTGGTTCTTCTTCCGCATGCTTTCCGATCCGCTGCCATCCAAAGCGTTAAAGGACACCTGCAGGGCGCCGCATGCGTGTTTATTCACAACATTGGGATTATAGCATAGAAAAAACCCCTGTGCAAGGGGTTTTTCGCGCCTGAACGGCTCTTTTCTCCGCCTTTTCTCCGGCCCGAAACGCTCTCCGCCTCCGCTCATCCATGGGAACGGCCGCCGGATCCCGCGGTCATTTTCCGGACCTCCTCGCAGGCGAATTCGTTCTGAATGCGGATATAGGTTCCCTTCATGCCCGAGGAGCGGGATTCGATGATGCCGGCGCTCTCGAACTTGCGCAGGGCGTTGACGATCACCGAACGGGTGATCCCGGCCTGATCCGCGATCTTGCTGGCCACCAGGATCCCTTCGGACCCTTTCAGCTCCTGAAAGATCAGGCGGATCGCCTCCAGTTCCGAATAGGACAGGGTCCCCAGGGCCGAACGGACCACCGAGATCTTCCGGTCCTCCTCCGCGCTCTCTTCGCTGACCGCGCGGAGCATTTCCAGCCCCACCACCGTGGTCCCGTATTCGCACAGGATGATGTCGTCGATCCCGTATGTGCTTCCGTGCCGGTACAAAAACAGAGTGCCCAGCCGTTCGGCGGCGATTTCGATGGGGGACACGATGGCGGAAAATTCCTTTTCTTCGGACAGGTCGAATCCCAGCGTGGTGAGGTTCACGTTTTCCTTTGTGGAGAGCACGGCCAGAAGGCGTTCGTTGAGGAGCGGATCGATAAAGCTTCCCACGTCGCTTCCCAGGAGCTCTTCGATCACGATTCCTTCTCTGCGCGAAGCGCCGAGGATCTTTCCCTTTCGGCTGATCACCAGCACGTTGGACTGCAGCGTATCCTGCATCACTTTACAGATGTCGTTGAACACGACTTTGCTGGAATTGTTGTTATGCAATAATTTCCCGATTTTTCTTGTCTTATCCAGCAGCTGCACACCACTCATGAAATCAAACCCTCCAGGACGCAATACCACACAAACTGATTAAATTATTGTAACACACGCATCTGCCGGCCGCAACGCATTCCGCCCGTTTTTCTCAGTTTTCTGTAACAGTTCAGCCATGCGAAACCGTTTCCCCGTTGTTCCTGGCCATCACATGGCCGCACCCCTCTTTGGAACAGACCAGGCGGTTCCCCTTTTCCAGCATGATGGAGCCGCAGACGGGGCATTTCTCGTTCGAAGGCTTCTGCCATACCATGAAGTCGCAGTCCGGGTTGTCGATACAGCCGTAATACCGCCTGCCCTTCTGGGTCTTCTTCATCACGATATCCTTCCCGCATTTCGGGCAGGCGACGCCGATCTTTTCATAATACGGCTTCGTGTTGCGGCACTCCGGGAAGCCGGGGCAGGCCAGGAATCTGCCGTGCGGGCCGTACTTGATCACCATCCGGCGGCCGCACAGCTCGCAGACCTCGTCCGACTCTTCGTCCCCGATGCGCACCTCCGCGAGCTCTTTCTCCGCCCGCTTCACCGCTTCGTCCAGATCCGGATAAAAATTGGCGACGATGGTTTTCCAGTTCACGTTTCCTTCGGAAACGCCGTCCAGCAGCGTCTCCATGTTGGCCGTGAAGTTCACGTCCACGATGCTGGGGAACGCTTCCTTCATCATCTTGTTGACCACTTCTCCCAGCTCCGTCACGTAAAGGTTCTTATTTTCCTTCACCACATAGCGGCGGGCCAGGATCGTGGTGATGGTGGGCGCATAGGTGCTGGGCCGGCCGATCCCCAGCTCCTCCAGCGTGCGCACCAGGGACGCTTCCGTATAGTGGGCGGGCGGCTGGGTGAAATGCTGAACCCCGTCGAAGCTCTCCGCCGAGATCTTCGTGTCCCGGTCGATCCTCCCGGCCAGCGTATTGTTCTCCGCCTTCTCTTCGTCGTCCATCGCATAGACGCACAGAAAGCCGTCGAACAAAATCTTGCTGGCCGCCACGGTAAACCGGTGGCCTCCTCCGTCGATCCTCACGGACGTGGTCTCGTATCTTGCCGCCGCCATCCGGCTGGCCATAAACCGCTTCCAGATGAGCTGATACAGGCGGAACTGGTCCCTGGAAAGGGACTCCTTCAATTCCAGCGGGGTTCTGGCCACATCCGTGGGGCGGATGGCTTCATGGGCGTCCTGGATCTTCTGGCCGCCCTTTTTCACCGTGCCCTCTCCCGCGTACTCCGCCCCGTACTGGCGTTCGATATAATCCCGCGCCATGCTTTCCGCTTCTTCGGAAACCCGGGTGGAATCCGTACGCAGGTAGGTGATGATACCCACGGTCCCATTCCCCTTGATGTCGATTCCTTCGTATAACTGCTGCGCCAGCCTCATGGTCTTCTGGGTGGAGAAGTTCAGCACCCGGCTGGCCTCCTGCTGCAGGGTGGATGTGGTAAAGGGCAGGGGCGCTTTCTTCACCCGCTCCCCCCGCTTCACGTCCGCCACCGCGAAATCGGCGCCCTGGCAGTCTTTTTTGACGGCCTCCACCTCTTCCCGGCTCTTTAAAACCCTCTTCGCATCCCCTTCTCCGTAATACTTCGCCTTTAAGGGCTTTTTCTCCCCGGCGACGGCGAACGACCCTTCCAGGGTCCAGTATTCCTCCGGGATAAAGGCGTTAATTTCCTCCTCCCGGTCGCAGATGATCCGCAGCGCCACGGACTGCACCCGGCCGGCGGAAAGGCCCCGCTTGACCTTCGCCCAGAGCAGCGGCGAGATCCGGTATCCCACCATGCGGTCCAGCATCCGCCTGGTCTGCTGGGCGTCCACCAGGTTCATGTCGATCTCCCTGGCGTGCTTTAGGGATTCCTTCACCGCGTTTTTCGTAATTTCGTTAAACGTGATCCGGTAAACTTTCTTGCCGGAAAGCTTCAGCGCTTCCATCAAATGCCAGGAAATCGCTTCCCCCTCCCGGTCCGGGTCCGTTGCCAGATATATCTTTTCCGCTTTCTTCACTTCCTTGCGCAAATTCGCCAGGACGTCCCCTTTTCCGCGGATCGTAATGTACTTCGGTTCGTAGTCATGCTCCACATCGATGCCCAGCTGACTCTTCGGCAGGTCGCGCACGTGGCCGTTGCTGGCCGCCACCTCGTAGTTGGCTCCCAGAAACTTTTTAATCGTCTTCACTTTTGCCGGCGACTCCACGATCACAAGATATTTTGCCATAGTCTGTTATCCCCAATCCCTTTTGCTGCTATTTCGAACACTTATGTGTCTACCGTGAATCGTGAATCACTATACACCATATCCCGTTGTAATGCAAGGAAAAATTTTTACCGCTCCTCCACGCTGCATTCCCGCAAAAAGTAACCTCCGGCGCCGTTTTGAACAATTCCTTCCATACATAAGAGCACCAGCTCCTGCATCAGATCCTGCAGGGATACGTTCGCGCCGCCCTCCTGGCGGACGAGGCGCCCGTACAGTTCGTCCAGGGTTTTGGGATCGAGGTCCAGCGCTTTCAGCACGGCCGCCCGAAGGCCGCCTCTTTCCTCCTGCCCTCCGCCTTTCCCCTCCGGCCTGGGC
>DWXE01000006.1 GCA_019119355.1 Candidatus Eisenbergiella merdigallinarum | reverse complement strand
GCACGGATTTACTTTCTCAAACATGGCTTCACCCCTTCCTTGCCCGGAGCAGACGCTCCATCAAATCGTCCTGGGGAGAAACCTCCCCGTAATCGGTGCTGCAGTTTTCCTTTACGATCTGGAATATCTCGTTCCAGAGCCGCACTGCCTGGTTCATGTAGTTGATGCCGATGTTGATAAACGGCGATGGGATTGGCTTCTGGGTAGTGGGGTGCTTGGAGAGGAAGCCCATGCGGTTGGTCATCTCCTCACACTGAATCCAGCGGGCGCTGCACATGGCATACCGCTCCAATAGCTGGGGAGATACCTTTGCCGCACAGCCGATCTTCTTCAGCCACTCCCAGGTTTCTTTATAGATTTCCTCCGCCTGGAGCGTACTTCCGTCACGCTGCTCGGCAGAGAGGAACTCATGGGGCTTTGGCATATCGACACCCTCGACTTCGGGAATGTCCAGCACTTCCAGCTTCCGTCCGCCCGGATTGCCGTTCTCGGCTTTCTCCTTGACCGCAGACTTTTTCCTTCCCGCACCGGGTCTCGCACCGCCGCGCCCGCCTGTGTTATTGGATTTTGTCGGCATTTTCTCACCTCTTTTCCGCAAAAAATAAGCAGCCCTGACAGGCCGCCGTCAATTACCCTTTTGATTTCGCCTTTTTCGCGCACGAAGCCCCGGGCCGCTGTCCGCTATAGGTCCCGCAGAGATTTTGATCGCCCTACCGGTCGCCCATCTCCACATGGATTTTGGTGTGGCACGACTGACAAAGACTCATCAGATTGCTTTCCCTGTGGTCGCCGCCTTTCGAGATGGGAACGATGTGATGCACTTCCTCGACGGGAGTGTACCGACCTTCCTTGAGGCAGCGTTCGCACAGCGGGTGTGCCGCAGCGTAGCGGTCTCGGATTCGTTTCCAACACCTGCCGTATTTCTTGTTGCTGTCGGGAGCGCGTTCGTAACGGTTGTAATCGTCCCGCACGGCTTTCCTGTGTTCCTCACAGTAGGGACCGTCAGAGAGCCGACCGCATCCGGGATAGCGGCATGGTCGTTTCGGTTTCCTTGGCATCCTTTCACCTCGCTTTCCTGGGCATGAAGAAAGCCCCAAAGGTCTGCACCCTTGAGGCTTCTTGATTCTGCTCCGCTGATTATAATGTACCATAAATGCAAGGTGGGCATTGCTGGGCAAAACCGGGTATTTTCGGCACATTTATATCACGATGGGATCAGCCGGGACGATAACGCTTGCAAGCGCCCTGCGGTGCCACCGTCTGACCGTGCTTTCGTCAGCTTTGAGTTCGTCACCGATCTGCTCCCATGTCATGTTATGGATATAGCGGTAGCGGAGAACCATCTGCTCGTCCGTGTTCTGGACGGCGTCAATCACCTCGCGCATCTGGTCTTTTAAGGATATGAGTTTGTCGATCTCGGTCTTTATCTTCATCTCCAAATCCCACACCTTCTCAAGGCAGCGGATGAAGGGAGCCTCCGTGTTGCGGTTCGGGTTATAGTGTTCCTCGAAGCTGGGAGAACTGATGCTGCCTTCCATGTCGCGGAGCCGTTCGAGTTCCGCAAGGTCGGAATTTATCCTGTGGTCAAGCCGGTACGCCTGACGCAGATATTCTTTTGCAGTCATAGCCGTTAATCCTCCTCTCTGAGTTTTCGTATCACCATTTCGCCATCCACATCGGTGAGGCACTTGTACCAGCCGGAGCGGAAGAACCGATCTATGGATTCAGCCTCCGCTTGAGCGAGATGGTTTCGCGGATTTCTCCGCAGTTTCCTTAAGGCGGTGCGGTAGTCCTTTGCCGCCTGGATGATGATGGCGTTCGCCAGTTTTTCATATGGGTCCATCGCCACCTCCGTTCCCGTGACCTGTGACCTCACGGCAGTCGGTTGTGAAATAGCGGATTCGGTAGCCCTTCTTTACGGCGCGGTCGTATTCCGCCTGCATACCAGCCGAATATTCCGAGCCGAAAATCCATACCTCGTCGCATTTGTCCATGAAGATGTTTCCGAAGGACAGCCCCAGCATCCGCTCGGCGGGAATCGCGTCATTAAGGAATAAAGGAAATAAAAGGTGCGCCGCAAAGGGGATGTATCCGCTATCAACGGCGAATCGGCAATATCTCTGTGCCGCTATCACATTGTTTGCGATATCCCCGGCATATCTGCTGCAGATATAGACAATAGACCGATATTCGGAGGCGGCCTGTTTCCGGGCTTTTGCATTTGACTTACGAATCGCCTTCCTGCGGTCGCTTTTTTCCTTCCTGTCGCATTTTGCGAGGGCGGCTCCTGCGGTCGGATCGTAATAGCCCTCGGAATTGCGGTATATGTTATTTGGCATCCTGCTTCACCTCCAGTTCGGTAATTTCGATGTATATGCCGGTCGGCTCATCCGACCAGCGTTTCTCAACGGTCTCCCTGACTACCTGGGCATCGTCCTTCCAGAATCCGCATTTTGTCATGCAGTCCTTGAGGAGCTTCTGCAAATTGTCGGTATCGGGCTTGGTCACCCGCCAGTCGCCGTTCTTATGGGACTTGCCCTTCGGAAAGAGCCACAGCGTCGTGAGCGAGACGGCTCCTTCTATCGGTTTGTCCGGCTTATGAAGGATGAGATGACCGATGAGCAGTTTCTTCGCGTCCTTCACGGGAGCGGGATCGTAAAATATCGGTTTGCCGTTCACGATGCGCACCTGTTTTTCCTGCGCGGTTGCGGTCGGCGGCTTCATTGCTATAAAAAAGTCCATTTTCTACACCTCCGTGTATCCTGGGTTCTTCTTTTCCGTGCTGTTACGTTGCGCTCCGCAGAAGTGGAAGGGCAGGCTATGCAGCCCTTCACACTTTGGGAGTGTAACGACCGTTCTTCCGTCTATATCTTTTTATAGACAGCGTAGAAGAAGAAAATCCGATCAGCCGTTTTCAGGGTTCGTTTTCGTGATGACGCCTTTGTCGAGAGTGAACTCGTCGCCCATTTTCTTGAGCCTTGCGTACACGGTCTTATCAATGACGCCCATGTACTCCGCCATGTCCTTCACAGTGACCTTGCCGTCCATGTCGAGAGCGGAGAAAGCGGTGCGGAACTCATCGGCGGCGTCATCTGGCGTCTTGCTCTTCGGATTGTTGAGCCGTCCTGCCTGCGGAGTGCCCTGTGCAGGCATCGCGCCGAGCGTCCCTTTGTCATCGACCTTATGGATCGGGTACTCGAACCAGAAGTTGACGGGCGTGATGTTCGGGAACTCACGCAGCGAGGATTCGAGCCGCCATGCGGTTTCATTGCCGTCACGGACGTTGTTTGCGATATCCTCGGAAAGCTCAAGCTGAATCATGTCAAGCTGGGCATCAGGATCACGGGCGAACACGCCGGAGCCCGACGCTCTGTCCATCGCTTTTTTCATGCCCTGCGCACCCTTGCTGTGATGATGGCAGTAGATGGTGCTGCACCCGGTCTCCGTGCAAATCTTGTCGAACTGGTTACAGAACGCGCCCATTTCGGAGGCGTTGTTCTCATCGCCCGTGATAACTTTGTAAATGGGATCGATGACGATAGCGTCAAAGTGCTGATTCCGTACACGGCGGATGAGTTTCGGAACAAGCTGGTCGAGCGGTACGGCGTGACCTCTGAGGTTCCACACCACGATGCTGTCCGCATTTTTGATGGGCAGACCGAGTGCCTCGTAGATTTTGAGAAATCGGTTGATCGCGCTTGCCGGATCAATCTCAAGGTTCACATAGAGGACTCTGCCTTTTTTGCATTGAAAGCCGAGCCAAGGCTTGCCCTCCGCGATAGCGATGCACAGTTCCATGAGAAGAAAGGACTTCCCGGCTTTGGATGAGCCGGATATCAGCATCTTGTGTCCGCGGCGCAGTATCCCCGTGATGAGTTCCTCCGGCAGTTCCGGCGGATTGTCCTTGAAAATGTCAAGGGAAACCATGTCGGGTAGTTCATCGGAAACGCCCTCTACGAAGTCGAGCCAGTCTACCCAGGACTTCCTTCCGATGTTTGTAGCGATAAGGTACTGGCGGTTGCCGTTTCTCGTGACGCCGGGCATACGGGAGAGGCGGGACGGATTGCGGTTCTGTTTGTCGATGGACACTCCGTTTTTCTCCAGGAAGTCGTAGAGGAACTCCACGCGCTTTCTGTACTCGTCGTAATTCTCCGCATCCACGCGGACGATGGCATGGAGGCTTTTGCCTCCGCTGTGAACGAGCGCCGCGATAGGCAGTTCCAGCTTGCGGAAGACGATATCCTGTTCCGCAACGGGTAGCGTGTCCGACTCCACCAGGGCAAAGCGGAACTTCGTGATGTTCTCGTTCTTTACGCCGTCCCCATCGAGGGGATTGAAGCGAATCCATGCGCCGACTTCGGGTTTCCAGTCACCGACCGTAGCGCCGAGGTCATCGGGATACTTTTTAAGCGATGCGATGAGTTCCCCGGCGGTGCGGTCATACACGCCCTTGCTCGGCAGCCACTTGCCCTCGGCATCCTGCCACACATCATTTGTGACATAGCCGACACGGTCATCTGCATCAAAGAGCAGTTCAAGATAAGTGATGAGGTCTGCCGCAGGGCTCCAAGCATCGGGGGGAGCAAAGCCGTTAAAACCGTCCTCGCCGTCATACTCGATGGCGTCATCCCAATTCATGCAGCCGTCCTCTCCACCGAAGGGAGTCCAGCCGCGGTCTTTTGCCATCTGTACGATGGTGCCGCCCTTGACGGGAGTGCCGGAGCCGTGAAAGCTGTTCCACTTGCGTTCGCACTCGCCGGGATGATAGCGGCTGTCATTTCGGGACCAGTCATCCCATATGGAGCAGGGATAGCCCTCCTCCTTAAGCGCCATGCCGACTGCGATCCAGTCAGCACGGCTCAAGGTTGATACGTCTATGGCTTTGAGAGCCGAAAGAATATGATTATCCATGAATGGTTACCTCCTTAAGGTCTGTAGAGCGCGGGAGTCATGCCATAAGGCACCCTCCAGCTGTTGTCGGCAAGTCTTGAAATAAGGGAACTGGCATCCTCGAATGCCCAGGTGCCGACCTGCCTGAAGCCGTAGCGTTCCAGACACCGTATCTGCTTGGGAGTAGCAAGCCCCATCTGCTGACGGCGCTGCAGGCGGTCAATGAGAAGGGACGCAAGCCCTGCGTTCCTCACGCTGTCAGCAAAGATGCCCCTCCGCTCCAGGAAAGCGATCTGCTTCTCGGACGGAGGTGCCATTTCCCATGCAAAGGTCGGTACATAGTTAGTGAGGTCTTCCGCAGCAATCGAAAGGGCGTACTGCAGGGGATCAACGAGTTTACGTTTCTTCCCGCGCATTTCAGCCAGCTGTTTTGCGAGAGCCGACTCACGTTCGGCGAGAATATCCCGTTCCGCCTGTTCCTCGGCCTCTATGAGGTCAAAGCCGTCAGCGTCCTCCACCATGCGCTCATCGATCTTTTTAGCGATAGCCTCATCCTTGCTGATAAGCGCGGACGGCCTGCAAAGGTCGTGACGCTCCGTCATCCAAAGGAAATCGAGGAGCAGCAGTTCCGTCTTGCCGGGAGAAAGCCTCATGCCGCGGCCGACCATCTGCTGATAAAGCGACCTGATCTTGGTAGGACGCAGGACAACGATGCAGTTCACGGACGGGCAGTCCCAGCCTTCGGTGAGGAGCATGGAGTTGCAAAGCACGTCATATTTACCGGCTTCAAAATCGGCAAGCACCTCCGAGCGGTCATCGCTGTTGCCGTTGACCTCGGCGGCACGGAGCCCTGCATCGTTCAACATGGCGCAGAACTTCTGTGATGTTGCGATGAGCGGAAGGAATACAACGGTCTTTCTGCCCCGGCAGTAGTTCGCCATTTCAGATGCGATCTGATGAAGGTAGGGCTCCAATGCGTGTCCGATCTCGCCTGCGGAGAAGTCGCCGCTTGAAATACCGACATCCGCGATATCCAGTTCGAGCGGAATCATCTGCGCCTTGATCGGGCAGAGATACCCTTCACGGATAGCCTCGGTCATGCTGTATTCGTAAGCCTTGGAATCGAAGAACTCTCCGAGGTTCTTCATGTCGCCTCTGTCGGGCGTCGCCGTGACGCCGAGGATATTGGCGTTGGGGAAATGGTCGAGGACACGCTTGTAACTGTCGGAGAGGCAGTGATGCGCCTCGTCCACGATGATGTCTTGGAAGTAATTGTTCGGGAACCGGGCGAGTCTCTTTTCCTGCGCAAGCGACTGCACAGAGCCGACCGTCACCGGAAGAAAGCTGCCGAGGCTCGTGGATTCCGCTTTTTCCAAAACGGAGTCAAGCCCGGATGCCTCCTTCAGCTTGTCCGCTGCCTGGTCGAGCAGCTCCCCGCGATGCGCCATGATAAGCACACGGTGTCCTTTGTTTACCTGGTTTTCTGTGACTGAAGAAAACACGACGGTCTTGCCGCACCCTGTCGGGAGGACGAGGAGTGTCTTGCGGTACCCCTCGTCCCAAGCGGCAAGGATCGCCTGTTTCGCTTCAGCCTGATAAGGTCGAAGCTCAAACATACGGCACCTCCTTAATTGAACGGCAGGTCATCGGCATCTCCGGTGATCTCCATCCAGTCGTCCTCTGCAGGGAAATTCTTCTCGTCATAGTCATAGAAGCGGTCGACATCGTTTGCCTGACGCTCGTTGCCGTCGCGATCGGTATAGGTGCGAGGCTTGAAGTGTGCGCGTCCGCGGCTACCTACGACCTTGTTCCAGTCCATGACGAGCCTCTCGCCGTGCTTCTTCTGACCGATGCAGCGGAAGAAAGCGGAGATACGGAACTCCACGACACGGTTCAAAATGAGGTCGGTGCGGATGCTGGCAATGCCGTCCTCGGTCTTGACCTGCAGGGTGAGAGTCGCCTTATTGCAGGGCGACATCTTGGCGGAGCCGGGAAAGCGTCCGCGCTCGAAATCGGTAACGGTGAAGTTGTAGTCACCTTCCGGCAGGATGATGAACTCCTGGCCATCGTTCTCGATAGCGTCATCCCAATCCATGCCGGCATTGTTGTTAAGATAATCAGCCATGATAAAAATCCTCCTTCGTTAGTCCAGGACCGTGCGGCCCGCATTGATAAGGTTCAGAATCTGCGGCCAGTATTTGATGAGCCAGCCGGAGATAAACTTCTCGGAATAGGTGTCGATGGGAGCGTCTGCGGCATAGTGGCCTTTGTCCGCTACGACCTTCTGAAGCTCCGCATCCGTCACATTTGCCTCCGTCATAAGGGAGCGCAGACGGTCGATGGGCTTAACCGCATCGGCAGCAGGCTCGGAGCCCGTTTTGAAAAGGTGCGCGATGTTCTTGAAATCCAAGTCCATCTCCTCCGGGAGGCTGTGACGGTTCTTGGCATCCCAACACGGATGATGGGAGGTATAGATGACGCGCTTGCCGCCCTGGGCTTTTTTGGCGTTGGTCTCGGTCGTGACCACATAGGTCTTGTAGTTAAGGAAGAGGAGCATATCGCACCATTCTTTGAGGAGCGGAGCGACCTGCTTCGAGAGCTTCATTTCCCATCTGTCATAGGCTCCCTGTTCGTCGGGCTGCTCGAACTTACGCATCTTGGCGTGAGCGGTAATGACTACGTGCTTGCCGGATGCAATCACGGCATCAAGTGCGGAGAACAGCCTGCCGAACTCCTCGGCGAGGTAGGTGTAGCCCTTGCCGTAACCGAAACTCTCGATGGAGTTCTGCTTGTACTTCTGGCAGACATGAGTGACGCAGAGAGCCTCCGCCCAATCCGCCGTGTCCAGCACGAGCGTCTTGCAGACATTCGGATCGGCGGCGACCTCGTTCACGATGGAGAGCAGCTCCTCCCAAGACTGCGGTTTGTCGATACGGCGCACGTCCATGTGAGCCGTGCCACCCTCGGTATCAATGAAGAGCGGTTCCGGGAAAGCGGCGGCAAAGGTCGTCTTGCCGATGCCCTCGCTCCCGTAGGCGACCACCTTTAAGGCGCGGTCGATTTTCCCTTTGGTGATGTTTAACATCGTTAAAAAGCCTCCTTATCTGAGTGAGCAGGAGTAGTCCTCGACCACGGCACAGCCGGGTACCTTCGTTCCTGCGTTGATGAGTTTCTTGACCTCGGTCTTTGCGACTTCCGGCGCCGGGATACGGAAACAGTCGAGGTGCTTGTTGCGCTTGAGCCAGCGGACAGCTTTTGCCGCATCCGACACATCCACATGGGAGGTCTTGCGATAAGAGAAGGTCGCCACGCCAAGATCGGTCTTTTCGCCGGCGCACTCACGGTCGAGTACCCTCATCAGGCGTTCTTCCTTTTTGGCGAGCCTGTCGCGGCGCGCCTTAAGGCGCTGTTCCTCGGTCTTGACGGCGGCTGCCTCGGAGCGGATATTCAGGACGAGTTTTGCAAGATATTCGAGGATAGAATTCTTTTCCATCTGAAGCAACTGAATCTGCGCGAACATTTCATCCGTATCGCCGAGGATTTCCCCGGTCTCCTCGTCAAACTCGATGGCATCCGTCAGGCGCAGGATTTCTGCGTTGATCTCATACAGTTTCACGGGCTGCCTCCTTTCCGATTTCCCTGATCTCCAGTTCCTGCACGGTATCGCCGGGAACGATGACCGTGAGCCTGGTCTTGTCGCCGAAGAGGAATCGAAGGAACTTCTCCCTTACCGAAACCTTGCGAACGGCAGCGATACCGTCATTCTTCGGCTTCTTGCTGACGCTGATCTGTAATGTGTGCTTCATGGCACTTACCTCACTTTCCGGAAGGGATGTTGTTTTGTCCTTCCGCTGTTAAACAGAAAAGGGACACCGAAATTGAGGGTGTCCCTTGAGAAAAATCAGAGAAGTTTTTTCAGCTTCTTCTGAGCCGATTCGATGGACTCCTTGACGCTGTTGAACGCAGCCTTTTCTGAACGGGCAATCTCTGCGATGCTCATGCCGTCCTCGAACTTTTCAAACCTGCGCCTCTGCACGGGCGTGAGCCGCGAGAGCATGGCCTTGCGCTCCTTGGCGGCTTCTTTCCGCATAAGTGCCTCTTCCGGGTTGTCATCAACGGAGAAGTAGTCCTTGTCCTCGTAGGTCATGTCATCGAGCGAGAATGCCGTGTGGTAGCGGTGGCGCTCGTTGTTGGCGTGTTCCTCACGCCTGGAATCCAGGATGACGGTACCGATCTCGTCCGAGACCTCGACCTCCGTCACCTCGCCGGTAGCGAATTTGTACTTGATAATCATTAGAAAACCTCCATTCGTGTTGGGAATGGAGGCTTCTCGCTGGTCAGCTGCAAAAAGGTAATAGAAATCTAACCGCAGTCCTGTAGGAGTTTCCTCCATTCCGGGATTGCAGCTTCCTTATCCAGTAGGCAGCTGTTTTTATTAAATTATCCTGTCATCCGCACTGGATCATCCGGGCCAATGGATGTACCGATGCCAGGTTAGCCTTGGGGGAATGTTCTTGCCGTGGTCTTATCGCCGCAAATAAATCCTTTATGACCGAAAAATGTCCACAACGCGAACGTCTGATTTGACAAACGGACACTTTTATGCTATAATTCATATAGCGTGTTTTGCGCCCGGCGTCGCATCGTCCCCAACGCTGATGTCATTATAAAAAATGGGGTATTCGGATTTGGGGATGGTTTGGTACACCGTGGTTCACCGTGGTACAAAATCCGAGAAAGGATGAGGAGTATTCGTGGAGTTTAAGGATTTCTTTTCAATGATGAAAAATCGAATATCTGATGGCTTGGATGTGCCACGCTTCTTTCGGGATTTGGTTGCGATGATCACTGAAGTTACCGAGGATGGATGGGATACGCCAAAAGACCCATCATCAAAGCTGACAAAAGAAAACACGCTCCGCACGTATGCAAAGCGTGATATTTCAAAGAAGTTTGCACAGAGTATTGTCTACAAATTATCGCCGGAGATGTTCATTGAATCTCTTGAATCAAGACCCAAGGCGGTCTTAGCCTTGCTTGCGGATGATTATAAAAGCTATGACCCGACCGCTACGGTAGGCAATATCGCTGAAAAGCTGGCAGATTGCTTCGTGGAGATTATTCGCAGGGCAGCTGGGCTTGTTCAAAAAACGGAACTCGAACGGCAGAAGCTGATGCAGCAGGCATTTGAACTGAAGAGCAAGTACGGCGATTATTTGCGGGATGAGGCTGACAACATTTGTGCTTTTCCTGGCTGCGGCAGACTGCTATCCACCGCAGATAGCGGACGAGTAGCATATACCTATGAGGTGGTGCTCATAGATAAAAATAAAGAGCCGAAAGTAGATAACCTACTGGCTCTTTGTCCGATGTGTCATGCGACCTATTCTATTGATGATAGCAAGAAGCTGTGCAAGGAACTACAGGGTGTCAAAAAGATATTGATTGCACATAAACAGAGTATGCGCCTCTTGGACGGAATGCCGCTTGAAAAGGAAATAATAGGTGTCATCTCGAAAATCAAGAATCTGAAAGAAAAAGATTTGCTTGATCCTTCTCTTGATCCGAAGGATATACGGGAGAAACTTGTCCCGGATGACAACCTCGCATTGTTCAATACCGTAAAAGGATATGTTGATACCTACTATGTCACGCTGAAGGAAATCATAACCAATGCCGACAAACGCGGAGAAATAGACTATGACGAAGTACAGGATCAGATGAAGGCCATCTACAAACGCCTGAAGAAGGCAAAGAAAACGAATGTCGAGATTTTCAACGAGATATCAGAAAAGGTACATAAGGTCAGCCTGCAAGAGGACATTTACTGTCAGATCGTAGTGGCGTTTTTTATAGCGAAATGTGAGGTGTACGATGCAATTACCAAATAAGCTATATTCCTATAAAAACAGCACCTTATCGCTTATACCGATAGTGCTGGATGAGATAAAAAATGGCCCAGTGGCGGTTAAAGTTTTGTATGAGCGGGTAAAGCCGTCATTGAAAGATGCTACGGATTTTATCTCTGTTATGGATTGCCTGTATGCGCTGAGAGCAGCTGATCTAAACGATGAAGGCGAGGTGTTCATATGCTTATAGAAATGAAATCGCCTGCCTTTAAAAAGCAAGGCGAGGAACGGCCTCCGATTCATTTTAAGGAGGGCTTGAATGTTGTTCTCGGCAAGGAAGACGGTGCCATGTCTATCGGCAAGTCATCATCCTTGCTTGCTATTGATTTTGTCTTTGGAGGAGACACCTACATCAAAAGCGATGGCGTGAAAAAAGAGGGGCATCATACAATCTTCTTTGCTTTTGAGTTTGACGGAGAGAAGTTCTATTTTGCCAGAAATACGGGCGACAGTAACACTATTTTTATTTGTGATAAGAATTACGAATTGACCGGCGGACAGTATACCAAGGACGAATATACGACATGGCTCAAAGGAAAATACCATCTTGATTTTGTTGGTCTTTCTTTCCGCATTGCACTGAGCAGCTTCTTCAGAATATACGGAAAGAAAAACACGGATGAGCTTAATCCGCTTCAAGGCATCCCCGGTCAGAATATGGACAAGTCGATATCATCCATAGTGGCTTTGTTTGATCGCTTCAAAGACATCGAGGAGTTCAAGGCTAATGTGACAGAACACAAACGGAAACTGGATGCCTACAAAGAGGCACGGAGATATCAGTTCATTTCAGACCTCGTAGGCGGACAGAAAAAGTATGAGGAGAACCTTGCGATTATTCGAGACCTGGAACTGCAGCTTGCTACGCTTATGGAAGAAGCTGAAAAAGGCCATTCTGAAGAGGAAATTGAACTAAACAAGAAAAAAGCGGCTTTAACGAATGAAAAGCTGACCATAGAGAATGTCATACATTCCAAGGAAATGAAGCTACGTCTGGTGAGCATGAGTCTGGAATATGGACTGTACCCTACTGAGGCGGACATGACAGCTTTGCAGGAGTTCTTCCCTGGTGTTAACTTGCGGAAACTGTACGAAGTCGAACGCTATCACCAGAAACTTGCCAAGATACTGGATGCGCAGTTTACAGATGAGAAAACAGCAATCGAGGGAGAAATAACTGGTCTTAGACAGCAGCTCGATGGGATCAATGCTCAAATAAAGGAACTTGGCTTTGTTGGCAATATTTCAAGAGAATTTCTTGACAGGCACTCGGCTCTTAAAGCCGAGATTGATGCCCTTAAAAACCAGAACCAGGCATTCCTTACACAGAACGAGTTGCAGGCGGCAAAGGCGAATGCCGATGCAATACTGAAGCGCAGCATTGAGGACATTCTCCAGGAAATCGAGGATACACTGAACGCAAAGATGAAGGAGTTTAACGATTCCCTGTTTACTACCAAGAAGAAACCGCCTCATGTACACTTCAATGCCTATAACAGCTACAAATTTGAAACTCCCGATAATACCGGAACTGGTTCAAATTTCAAAGGTATGATTGTTTACGACCTTGCTGTTCTGTTCACAACTGCGCTACCTGCACTTGCCCACGATTCTTTGCTGTTTAAGAATCTCGGAAAAGATGTTGAAGACGGAATCTTCCGTATATACAACAGTACAAAGAAGCAGATATTTATTGCTTACGACAAACAGAGCGATTGCAGACCTGAAACCCAGAAGATTCTTGAAGATAATTGTGTATTGAGACTGTCAACTAATAACTGTGAACTATATGGAAGGTCATGGGACACGGAGGAATAAAACAAAATGAAGATGAGTTATAACAAGCTGTGGAAGTTACTGATTGATAAGCAGATGAAAAAGTCTGATCTGCGGAAAAAAGCAGGAATCAGCTCTTCTTCACTCGCCAAGCTCACCAAAGACGAGAATGTAACCACAGAGGTTCTTTCAAAAATCTGTCAGGAACTGAAATGCGATGTTGCTGACATTATGGAATTCGTTCCAGACCCGAGTCCGGAAACACCGGACGGGATAAGCGAAGGAGAAAAAGAGCCTTCCGAATGAAATCAAAGAATGACGAGGAAACTATATGCCAAAGATAGATGCGCAATATAGCTACAATTTCATCGACCTCTTTGCGGGTGCCGGAGGGCTTTCGGAAGGGTTTCTTCAGGCTGGATTCAAGCCTGTCGCGCATGTCGAAATGAATGAATTTGCGGCTAAAACGCTTGAAACGAGAAGTGCCTATTATTACCTGAAAGGTACTGACAATCTCGGTTTATATAAAAAGTATGTGTCCGGGAAAATCTCCCGCGACGATTTTATGAAGCAGATTCCTGCTTCCATAACAAAAACTATCATCAATGAAACGATGTCGGACGAGACGCTCCCGGCAATCTTCAAAACCATTGATGGAATAATGAAAATACGAGGCATCACAAAAATTGATGTCATTGTAGGCGGTCCGCCCTGTCAGGCATATTCTTTGGTGGGCAGAGCGCAAAGTAGTCACATGGAAGTGCCGATGGAGGAAGACCCTCGTAACTACTTGTACAAACTGTATGCGCGTTTCTTAAAACGCTATCAGCCTCGTATGTTCGTTTTCGAGAATGTCACGGGTATTGAATCGGCCAATGGCGGAGCTACCTGGAAGAACATTCAGAAATACTTAAAACGAGTGGGCTACGAAATTGAATGCCGTGAGCAGAATGCCCACACCTTTGGCGTACTCCAAAACAGACGCCGAATGATTATCGTAGGATGGTTAAAGAAAAGCGGTCTGAAATATCCCGATTTTCTTGAGATCAAAACGGACGCTATAGTAAATGACCTCTTCGCTGATTTGCCAAAGCTGCATCCAGGCGAGAGTTCCGATAAATACGCAAAAACAAAAGCCACAAGCTATGTCACGGAATCAGGGATACGGACGAAGGATGATGTGCTGACCCACCACAACTGCCGCCCGAATATAGATCGGGATATCAAGATTTACAGGCGAGCTGTTGAGTTGTGGAATGACGGTCATAAACGCCTGAATTACAATGACCTCCCGGATGAATTGAAAACTCATAAGAACAGGCATTCATTTACGGACAGGTTCAAAGTTGTCGAGGGCGATGAATCGTGCTGCCATACTATTTTGGCGCACCTTTCAAAGGACGGTCATTATTTCATTCATCCTGACATTGACCAGAACAGATCAATTACCGTCCGCGAGGCGGCAAGAATACAGTCCTTCCCGGACAGCTATTTCTTTGAGGGACCACGCACATCTCAATTCGTCCAGATTGGAAATGCTGTGCCTCCGATGATGGCCAAAGGGATAGCGATAGGTATTTTTGAGCAACTGTATAAAGGAGATTCAGATGGAAGGTAACCTGCTGCTTGAACAATTCAGCAGATATAAAAAGCTGGAACTTGAGGCTTCTCCGTTCCACTTCCTTTTGGATGCAAATATTGAATTGAATCCCCATCAGATCAATGCGTTCTGCGCTGCTATCCAGGCGTTGAAAACAGGCGGCATTGTTTTGGCAGATGAGGTTGGTCTTGGAAAGACCATCGAAGCCGGACTTGTGCTGAAATATGTTCTTGAGTCCGGCGCAAAGCGTGTCTTGATTGCGCTTCCGGCATCCTTGAGAAAACAGTGGGAACTGGAACTTGAGGATAAGTTCGGCTTGGAGTCGGTGATACTTGACAGGCTGACTGTGGAAAAAGATAGTTCTGACTGGCGCAAGAGGCTCACTGATAATAAATCTGTCCGAATTGTTCTTACCTCCTATGATTATTCATCCAAGCTGATGAAACGGTTCCCGGAGGTGAAGTGGGATTTCATCATTATCGATGAGGCGCATAATCTGAGAAACGTGTTTCATGGTACCAAAAGGGCAAAGAATCTGTATGAACTGTCAAAGGGCATACCGAAAATTCTGCTGACCGCTACGCCTCTTCAGAATTCTCTGACAGACCTTCATGGACTGGTTTCCTTTATCGACCAGCGGATTTTCGGCAGTGAGAAGGTCTTTAACAAACGCTACATCGAGGGACAGGATTACTCTGACCTTAAGCGTGAGCTTTCGCCGGTTCTTTATCGGACACTCCGCAAAGATGTGGCAAAGTACATGAATTTCAAAAAGAGAACCTGCAAAACGGTGGATTTCACCCTGTCGCAGGATGAGATTGAATTATACCAGCGGGTAAACGACTTTTTGAAGCGTGAGCTGTTGTATTCCATACCGACCTCAAACCGAGGGCTGATCATCCTTGTTATCAGAAAGCTGCTTGCTTCTTCGAGTTTCGCTTTGATAGAAACTTTTGAAATTCTGAAGAACAGACTCGAAAAGCTATACGAGGGCAGCAAGTCTGCAAATGCACAGGAAGGCTTCGACCTTTTCTGGAGCTATGTGGAGGATGAGATTGATGAGTCGGGATTTGAGGAGACTGAGGATGAAGATACCATTGTTCAGAAACAGTTCATCCAGGCCGAACTCAATGAGGTGAATATCATCATTGATGTGGCAAAGCGCATCAAGACAAACGCAAAGGTCAATGCGCTGAAGACTGCCATACAGATTGCATTCGACTACCAGCAGGAACAAGGAATCCCGCAGAAGGTAGTAATCTTCACGGAATCAAAACGTACACAGAAGTACATAGCCGCAGAGCTTCGTAAGACAGGATTCGAGGACGAGGATATTCTCCTTTTCAATGGTGATTTTGACGACACCATGACGAAGGAAATATACAAGGCATGGCAGGTCAAGAACTTCGGTAAAGCGAACTACGGGCGTAGCGTGGAATATAAACACGCCATTGTGGATTACTTCCGCAATAACGCAAAGATACTGATCTGTACGGATGCAGGTTCCGAAGGTCTGAACCTTCAGTTCTGCAACACGGTAATCAACTACGACCTGCCGTGGAACCCGATGAAGATTGAGCAGCGTATTGGCCGTTGTCACCGTTACGGACAGGAACATGACGTTGTGGCAATCAATCTGTTGAATACGCAGAATGCCGCCGACCAGCGTGTTTACGATATTCTCTCAAAGAAGTTTGAACTATTCGAAGGTGTCTTCGGTGCATCGGATATCGCTCTTGGCGCATTGGAGTCAGGCACAAGTTTTGAAAAAATGGTATTGCAGATTTATCAGACCTGCGACACCACGGCGGAGTTTAAGAAAGCCTTTGACAAGCTGGATCGCAAGCTGAACGCAAAGCGAGATAAGAAAGCAAGAGAACTCCGTTCCCTTCTGCTTACCGAAAGCAGCGGTGCAAAAGAACAGGCGCTTGACGCCACAAAGTCTGATATCGCACGGTATCTGCACGATGTGGAATACTGGAGTGCTTTTGACGAGCCAGAGGTTGACGGCGGTCTTCATTACTGGAAGGTCGATAATTGGGGAGAAAAAGTCCTCGGATCGCACGGAATCCTGTTTGTAGGAGCCTTCTGCGATTCCTCGAAACTTCTCTTCCCGGTATTGTTGCTTTGTGACGAAAAGGGAGCCTATATAGACTTTGACGAAGCAGACCTTGTTCCCGAACTGGAACAGATTGACGATATGGATGTGCGCTATTTCACGCCGACAGAATCCGAGATGAAACTCTATCAGCGTGTTTACGACAATCTGACCGCAGAGATGGTTAAACGCTATCAGGAGCAATCAGAATCAATCAAAGCCTATAACCGAAGGAAGATCGAAAACTGGGAGCGTATTCAGATGGAACAGCTGATAGCGATATATCAAGACATGAATGCCGAAATCGATGTTCTAAAGGAAGAGGAACGAGCCTCGGATAATTTCTATGAGAAGATAGATATACGAAAAAAGATAACCGAGAAGTCCAAGGCACTTGAAAAGCTGCAGGAGTCCTTTCACGAAAAAGGTACCGGCTTCAAAACCGAGGGTGAACGGGAAATCGCAGAATTTGAAAAACAGTTTGATATTAACCCGATTCTGTTGGTTAACATCGTGCTGAAGTTTTAGGAGAGAACATTATGCAAAAAGTAGGAAGACTTGAACTGACTTGGGTCGGAAAATATGAGGAAGATAGATTTGAGCCACGAATTTTAATAGAAGACAAGGAAAAATCGTATGGCGATGCCTCAAGTGACAATATGCTTATCCACGGGGATAATCTGCTGGCGTTAAAAGCTTTGGAAAGAGATTATACTGGGAAAATCAGGTGCATCTACATCGATCCACCTTACAATACCGGAAATGCTTTTGAACACTATGATGATGACCTTGAGCATTCTATTTGGCTTAATATGCTTTATAAAAGAATCAGGATTTTGCATTCTTTGCTTGCTGAAAACGGTACATTATGGATTAGCATAGATAGTACTGAAGGGCATTACTTGAAGGTTATGTGTGACGAGATATTTGGTAGAAGTAATTTCGTATCAGATATCACATATGAAAAATCAAATGTAACAGGTTTAGGTCAAGGGGGAGCCATCTTCAATACGGGAGAAAAAATCCTCGTATATAAAAAGAATATTCTCGAACTTAATGAGGTTCTTGCCTCCGAAAAACTCTCCAAGAAAACAATGCAGCGTTATAGAAAGTATATCCAGTCGGAGGGGACTAAGGAACTTGTAGAAGAATTTGAATCAGCATCAAACGGTTTGCCAGTGCGAATTTATAAACATACGGATTATGTAATCGGTGATATTTCATTGAAGCAATTTGAAAGTCGTGAAAGTGAAATACGGGCACAATATTACGAGTTCTTCGATACCATATATCGCACATACGTGGTTCAGCAAGAAAACGAATTTCAAAACTCACTTATGTCAAGGATGGAAAAGAATAGTCTTTATTCAGTTGAGTATACGCCAAGCAGAGGTAGAAACGGCGGAAAGGAAACCACACTCTTTTATCATAATGGTGAGCTGTGTGCTTGGCTAAAAGATACAGCTTTCCTTGAGGGGAGAGATGTAGTTAAGACCACGAAGTTATCAAATGTGTGGAAAAATGATGATATTCCGAAGGCGGACTTGGGAAACGAAGGCGGTGTAGCCTTTCCAAGATCGAAGAAGCCTGAAAAGCTAATAGAGAGAATCCTTCTGATGGCAACAAATGAAGGTGATTTGGTTTTAGATAGTTTCCTTGGATCAGGAACAACGGCTGCTGTTGCACACAAGATGAGCAGAAAATACATAGGCATTGAGTTGGGAGATCATTGCTACAGCTTGTGTAAAAAACGTTTAGATAGAGTAATCGATGGTAAGGACAGCAACGGTGTTACAAAACAGTATAACTGGCAAGGTGGAGGCGGATACCACTTCTATGAGTTGGCACCGAGTCTTCTCGTGAAGAATGACAAGCTTCCGATTTATCAGATCAATCCTTCCTACACCTTCGAGATGCTCTGCGAGGCAATCTGTAAGATTGAAGGATTCCGCTATAAGCCCCAGGATGTGTTCCACGGTCATTCTTCGGAGAAACGTTATATTCACATTACTACGGAATTCATTAACGCCGGATATATAAAATCGCTGTCCGCGCGTCTTGCCGAAGGTCAGTCGCTACTGATCTACGGGACAAAGATTCAGTCGGATATGGTATTGCCCGACAACATCGAGGTCAAAAAGATTCCGAAAGACCTTCTGGAAAAATGCGATTTTGAAAGCGAGGTGCAGTAAATGTCAGAGATAGTAAACAGAATCAAATACGCAATGAGCCTAAGGACTCCACAGGAGGAGGCTCTCTCTTACCTCGATGCCATCAGTTCGCATTGTGATTATAAGAAGGACAGCAAGGATGTTATTGAGGCAGCCGCATCGGAGTACTGCGAGAAGCAGCGCAAGGTCAAAGCCGGGTTTGAGTTCCCGTCCTTCTGTTATGCTATGGCCACGGGTATCGGAAAGACCCGTCTGATGGGAGCAAGCATCTATTATCTGTACAAAACGAAGGGCTATAAGCACTTTTTCATTCTTGCTCCCGGAAACACCATCTATGAAAAGCTGCGCAAGGAGTCCAATCCAAACCATCCGAAGTATATTTTCAAAGGACTTGAGTCAGAAATGGGTAGACCGAAGGTTTACGATGGTGAGAATTATGATACCTATCCCATAAAGTATGATCAGATGACTCTGATTGTTGAAAAGACTTCTGATATTCAGCTTTTCATTTTCAACATTGGAAAAATCTTTAACAGCAAGACGGACACGCAGTTCAATTTCCATAAATTCAAGGAAACGCTGGGTGCTTCCTTTGCCGATGTATTGGCACAGTTTGACGATCTCGTTATCTGCATGGATGAGGCGCACCGTTATTATGCTCCGGCGTCAATGAAGGCAATCAATTATCTTAAACCGGTTCTCGGTCTTGAGTTTACCGCTACGCCGAAGACCACATCGAACGTCATCTATGCTTATGATCTGGCTCGTGGCGCTGTCGAGGGATATCTGAAGATTCCTGTCGTTATGGGACGCTCTAACATGGCGGGCTATAACCAAGACGATATTGAAGAAATGAAAATCCGAGACGGTCTTACGCTTCATGAGCATCGTAAGGCTGTACTGCGTGAATATTGCAGCGAAAACGACCTTGACTATGTAAAACCAATTGTTCTTGTTGCCTGCAAAGATACGGATCATGCCAAGAAAATCCGTGCGTTGATAGACAGCGATGATTTCCAAGGCGGAAAGTATAAGGGCAAGGTTATCGAAATACATTCAAAGCAGACCGGCGAGGAGTCGGAAGAAAACATCCGTCTTTTGCTCTCTATAGAGAGTGCCACTAATCCGGTCGAGATTGTTTTGCATGTTTATAAGCTGAAGGAAGGCTGGGATGTCAATAACCTCTTTACGATTATCCCGCTCAATGCGGCAAAGAGCGATATCCTCGCTATGCAGACTATTGGTCGTGGCTTAAGACTTCCGTTCGGAGAACAAACCGGCAACGAAGACTTGGACTCTCTTGATATCGTTGCCCATGATCACTACAGAGAACTTGTGGACGAGATTAAGAGCAGTGATATTTTCCGTTATCGTGATCTTGATAAGACAACTGTTGAACCATCGGAGTCCGTAGGCGTATCTGCTACTGTGGACGATGGACAGCTTTCTCTGCTGGATTTTGCGATTACTGCAACCGGCGCGAAGTCCTTTGCCGAAGTCAGCAATCCGAAAACGCAGCTTGAGATTTATCAGGAATATGTGAAGAACTTTATGGCTGCGCAGAAGAAGGATAAGAATGAAGACCCTGGGCAGATGACCCTCTTTGACCTTCATCCTGAGATGCTTTCCGGCGACTCTGCTGAGGCAACGGCTCCTGCACAGGAACAACCGCAGGCAGCGACCAGTGGTAAACCCGGTAAACAACCCCTTACCAAGGATGAGTTTGTAAAGGCGGTCTCGGAGTATTCGGCGAAGGCTATCTCTGTCCCGAAAATCCTCGTGCAGACCACTTCGGAGGTGAAGTTTAATCGCTTTGAGGTGAAACGCACAATCGCTGACTTTGAAGTGGCTATGGCTAAGATTGAGCGTTTTGACGCTATCAATCAGCAGCTTCTTTCTGTCGTGGATGCGCAGATTCTTGAAGTCAATGACGCCATGAACACTCTTGCTTGTATGCTCCTCGATTCCATCAGCGAGTTGTCTTATGACGATGCGGATTTTGTTATTGACGTGGTTGAGCAGTATTTAAGCCAGATACCCGGGGATGAAGAAAACAAACGGAGAATCGTTCGCCGCTATGCTTCTTTGATCGTGGCCGATATCCGCAAGCAGATTTATGAGCATATGGACAGAAAAACGCAGGATGTTCACATCATTCAGAAAGACCTTATTCTGTTCCGTAAGTTCGTGAAGAACGTCAAAGAAGACGGAAAGGTTAAGTATGATAAACCGTTCTCTGACAAGAGCAATATCAAGAAGTATCTCTTTACAGGCTACAAGAAGTCATATTATCCGGCGAATGCTTTTGACAGCGACACGGAGCGTCTGTTCTCCATTATTCTGGAGGAAGATCCGGATGTTATCCGTTGGATCAAGCCGCCGCTTAATCAGCTTGGCTTGTTCTGGAAAGCAGGTCAGCAGTATAATCCTGATTTCCTCGTGGAAACAACTACGGGAAAATTCATGGTCGAGGTTAAGGCTCTGAATGAAGTGACATCAGATGAGGTCGTATCGAAAGCAAGAGAAGGCATAAAGTGGTGTCGCTTTGCTTCAACGGCAGACCCGGATCATAAGCCTTGGGAGTACAAGCTGATTTCAGATGACAACATTCATCTTGGCAATACCTGTAAATATACACTCGGTACGGCTCATGCCGTGAAGGAGGAGGCATAATGGCTGACAGATTTAAGTATTCGGAGGTCAGGCAGAAAATCATTGATGCCATAAGAACTGACCTTATCGGTCCCAGAGAAAAGGAAGAGGTTCTTGAAGAGAATCCACGCTATGCCTATCTCGTGGGTATGCTCGATATTCAGAGCGATGACGAGGATTACTCTGGCGCCGGAGAGCAGGAAGTTGATGCTGATATGGCATTTGAGGATGGTGAGGATTTTACGGCAGGCGAGGATGATGACAATGAGCCTATATCTACTACACATTTTCAGCTGCCGTCCTCTATCGGTATCAGTTTCTACATCCAAAGCGATACAGAGAGTATCAACTTGGATGTGACATGGGGAGACTATGTAAAATCCTCTGAAAAATATACCGGTAAGGATGAAAAAGAACACAGCCGTGCTATATATACGCGCCAGCCTATGGAAGAAACGGTTCGTGTCCAGTTTAAGGATTTTACACGAACAAAGGATTACCAGCTTACCTGCGACTCCAATGTTCATGTTCATGTGTCCCGTATTCCTTTGAAGGGAGGATATTCTCTTGTAACGGCATATGTTATTAACAAGAGAAAGAATCCTGCCAACAGTGCAGAGGCCATTATGTTCCAGGTGGAAATCAAGGCTTATGCGGAGGACGGTTCTGCCTCGTTTATTGCAGAACATATTTGCAGAGAGATACTTGCCTCCGATGAGTTTTATTTTGAGCAGCGCCCGATCATGGGACGCGGACGTGGCTGCGCAGCGGTGTGGGATACCCCGGTTGATGGCAGAACAACATATGTGAAATCAGCGTTTATACCAGAATATGAATTTCCGGGTGTCAGCGCCGCTTTGGATGGATTTGACCGATACTTCTTCTCGACATTTACCATGTCTGTAAAATCGAAAAAGGAAGAAACCATCGGTAAACTTAATACCCTGGCTGAATCCTATGAAAAGTGGATCAACTCTACACTTCTCGGAAACGCAAGGATGAGCAATCCTGATTTTAAGGACAAGATAGGCAACAAGGTCATTGAACGCTGCCTGGATGCTCTGAAGCGTATACGTGAGGGTATCAGCATTATTGAAAATGATGACATCTCATTCGAGGCTTTCTGCTTTATGAACCGTGTAATCTTCTTGCAGAACAGCATCAAGGGCTACGCAAAGAAGCACGGCACAGGAACAGAGTGCAATTTCCAGGATTTCATTAATCCGAAGAATCCTGATAATAACTTCGGATGGCGTCCGTTCCAGATTGCCTTTATTCTGATGAATCTTGCCGGAATCGTTGATCCGAAACATAAAGACCGTGAGGTCGTTGACCTGCTTTACTTTCCTACAGGCGGCGGTAAAACAGAGGCCTACCTTGGCCTTATGGCGTTCGTAATCGCCAACAGAAGGCTCAGAGCGTCTAATGGAGAGAATTACAATCGAGATGGCGGTGTAACCGTTATGCTCCGATATACCCTCCGTTTGCTCACCACACAGCAGAGAGACCGTATTACCAAGATGGTGCTTGCTGCCGAAATGATCAGGCGGCAGGCATACCCACAGTTTGGCAAAGAGCCTATCAGCATTGGATTCTGGGTAGGAGGCGGAGTAACGCCTAACAAATTTGATGAGTTTATTGAAAAGGCTGATAATCCACAGGCTGCAAGAAGCGCAAGGAACCATGTCTATAAGCAGCTTCTAACTTGCCCGTTCTGCGGAAAGCCTCTCAAAGAAGAGAACTTTAACATTGACACCGACAAGAAGTCTATTGAGATTTTCTGTTCTGATCGAGATTGTCAGTTTTACAGATATAAAAACGACAGAATACCGATTCCGGTTTATCTTGTCGATGAAGAGATATACGCCAAGTGTCCAACTATTATTCTGTCGACCGTTGATAAATTTGCGCGCCTGCCTTGGGATGTGAATACGAATGCGCTCTTTGGCAGAGTGGACAGAAAATGCAGCCGAGACGGTTATGTTGCGATTGGAGCAGAACACGGCCGCCACAATAAAACGGCTTCTTTGCCTGCGTCAACGATCGTCAATATTAGACCGTTCCTGCCGCCGGAATTGATTATTCAGGACGAGTTGCATCTTATAACGGGACCGCTTGGTACGGTTTACGGTGCCTATGAAACGATTATCGAGGATATGTGTATCCACGATGGTATTAAGCCGAAGTATGTCGTTTCAACAGCCACAATCAAGAATGCAGAGGCGCAGACCAGATGCCTTTACGCAAGAAAGAATACAACGCAGTTCCCGCCGAACGGATTTGAAATCGGAGATAGTTTCTTCATCAGAGAGATTTCCGTAGAGGATGATCCGTTCCGAAAATATGTGGGCGTCTGCGCACCCGGTCAGTCTGTTAAGACCGCCTTGCTGCGTGTTTACGCCATTATCCTGCAGGCTGCTTATACATACTCCCTTCAAGATGAGTATAAGGATGTGATTGATCCGTACTATTCTCTTGTTGGCTATTTCAACAGTATCCGAGAACTCGGCGGTGCGGTCAGACTTTTACAAGATGACATTCCAAAGAGAATATATCGTATCAAGAATAAGTACGGCTTGGACAAGCAGAGGTATCTGAACCACAACGTGGAGATCACTTCCCGTATGTCATCGTACAAGATTCCGGAAAAGCTGAATCAGCTTGAAACGACTTGTGATTCAAAAGACTGTCTGGATACGGCTATCGCGACAAATATGATTGCTGTTGGTATGGATGTTGACCGTCTTGGACTGATGGTTGTGACAGGTCAGCCGAAACAGAACTCGGAATATATCCAGGCAACAAGCCGTATCGGTCGTGCATTCCCAGGACTTGTAGTTACGCTCTACAATGCGTACCGTCCCCGTGACTTATCGCACTACGAGAATTTTACAGGCTATCATTCGCAGCTTTATCGTTTTGTTGAAGGAACAACGGCAACACCGTTCTCCGCCAGAGCAAGAGATCGTGTCATGCACGCGCTGATAATATCAGCAATACGCTTGAACTTCCCGAACATGGCAAATAACCCGGATGCGGCGGCTATTGGCTCACTAACCACGGAGCAGCTTGATTCTGTAAAGAAGCTGATAATTGACCGGCTTAATATCATCAAGCCGTCAGCACGAGCAGATGCGGAGGAAGAAATTGACCGCTTCATTGACTGGTGGAAACTTCAGGCAGCGCAGACGAAACCGCTGCGGTATTACGTTGTTGGAACTGAACGCTATAACAGGTTGATGAATCCGTATGATCAGCCGCACGATGAGAACGAAAAAGCTACACTTCGTTCCATGCGTGAGGTCGAGAGTTCTGCGAATATGTTCTATTACACGGAGGATTGACATGGCTTTTGATAATAATAAACTTGGAGAGTTACGTCCAAACCAAATCATAACCACCTTTGGTCCCGGATCGGTAGTCGATGCGGTAAAGGACTCGGTTACGATTCTTGACATCTCCTACTGGAAACAGAAGGGACAAAAAATAATTGATGGCAGGCTTGCATCATACTTGGGCGTTGATTGCTTCTATATGCCGCGGACAAGTTTTTCGGGTGATGTTCCTGTTGTGACCTTCCCATACTGGCACGTATGCTCTAATTTAAAATGCGGAAAGCTGTTTGATGCCAGAAAGTATTTTGACTTGGATAAGTATCTCAAGTATGGTGTCACTTGCCCTGAGTGCCATCGCCCTGCCTATCCATCCCGTTTCATCACAATCTGCGAGGACGGTCATTTGTCTGACTTCCCTTGGAAGTGGTGGGTACACAGAGGCGAGTCCGATTGCAACGGTACCTTAAAAATGTATTCAACGGGCAATACCTCCACTCTTGCGGATATGTGGGTAGAATGCTCCTGCGGTGCGAAACGCAGCATGAGCGGTGCAACACAGCGAGATAATTTTGACGGCGTTGCCTGCCCCGGCCATCATCCGTTCAGACCGAATGTGAAAAACCATAAGTGCAACAAACCCATCATTCCTTCACAGCGTGGTGCGTCTAATGTTTACTTCGCTGTGAGTCGGAGTGCAATCTCTATTCCGCCGTGGATCAATCCGCTGTATAACTTAATCGATGAGCATCTTCGTGATATCGAGCTTGCAAAACAGCTTATGGGAGATGATGGAATAACCAAAATATATGAAATGTATTTCTCTGCTTATTCGAGGGATGAGTTTGATGATGCGCTTGAGCGGCGCATGAGCAATATCAAAGAGTTCACTGAAATCAAACAGATGGAATACAATGCCATCACACACCACAATGACCCTGCATATGAATCAAACAAGAAACATTTCAAGGCTGAAGAGGATGCTCTGCCGGGGTACTTGCAGAAGTATTTCAGCCGCATTATCCGAGTGACCAGACTCAGAGAGGTTCGTGTTCTTCTTGGATTCACAAGAGTAGACGCTCCCGATCCGGATGCAGATGAACAGCCGAATGTTGTAGCATTAAGCAAGGGTAAGCAGGAACGCTGGCTACCTGCGGCGGAAGTAAACGGAGAAGGCATCTTTATAGAGTTTAACAAAGATACTCTTGCGGCGTGGCTCAATTCTCCAACGGTGAAAGGCCTATCAGAAAAGTATTCTGACTCGTACAGAGAGTTCTGCGAGTCAAAAGGCTGGACGATTACGGTCGTAAGAAATGCCGTTTATGTTCTGATGCACACATTCGCTCACTTGATGATTAAGCAAATGTCTATGTCATCGGGATATTCTTCTTCGGCTATTAGAGAAAGAATCTATTTTGGAGATAAAATGGCCGGCATTCTTTTATACACAGGAAGCTCCGATAAGGAAGGCTCACTCGGCGGTCTGGTTGAACTTGGTAATATCGATCAGATGACGAATCTCATGAGGGACGCCTTCCAAGAAGCTCTTGTTTGTACGAATGACCCGGAATGTATGAGCAATTTGCCTGCCGGCAAAAACTCAAACGGTGCCGCTTGCCACTCGTGCTGCATGATATCTGAAACGGCGTGCGAGAATGGAAACAGAATGCTTGACAGAGGTCTTGTAGTTCCTATTCCAGGACGCGAGGAATGCTCATATTTCAAGGAATTAGTAGGTGACTTATGCCAGGTGGAAATCTAAACAAAGAGATATTCTTAAATACGGTCAAAAGCGATGTGGCTAATGGGACAACTAATGCTGAAGCTATGCTGAAGCGGAGCTGCCCGGAATTGTCCGATGCACATTGCGAGGACATCATAGCTACGATTATCGGCGCCATGAATATGTCCGAAGCAGATAAGGTTTCGCTTGTTGTCACCGCACCTCCATCTTTTTCTATCAATGCGAGAACTACGATGAATGTGGTTCAGTCTATGATAAACGGAGCGGAAAGGAATATCTTGATTACGGGATACTCCTTATCCTCATACTTTTCAGAACTGGTCGACACAATCGTTCTTAAAAGCCAGCGAGGTGTATTCGTGAAGTTCTTTGTGAATGATATTGATAAGCAGCAGGGATTCGATAAGATACTGCGCTATAAAGGACGGTTTCTAAAAATCTATAACTATCATCAGGACGATGATAAGATGGCTGCACTTCATGCAAAGGTTATTTCGGTTGACCAGCAGCAGACCTTAATAACATCTGCGAATCTGTCCTATCATGGGCAACAGGGCAATATAGAACTCGGTACCCTGATAGAATCAAAGCAGATTGCAAAGCAGATAGACGATGTTTTTACAAAGATGATCTTCTCAAAAGTATTTAGTGAGGTGTAAGAATACCTTTTGATTATTCCTCACACATTTTGATTTTGCCTATACCTTTTGATTTTCCCTCGGAGGGGTTCAAATTGTGGGTTCACAGGGGTTCAAACTCTCGTGGGCAAAGTCGCTGAAAAACAGAAAACAAGCATAAAAAAAGAGGGCTTCCGGCGGAGCGATACCGCTGAAAGCCCTTGTTTATTGGGGATTTTCCTTGTATCAAAGACAGCGTTTACATAGACGATGGGGTGTCCGGCACTACCTTCGAACGTGAAGGTTTCCAGCGCATGATGGCGGAAATGGATGCAGGTCGAATCGGAACGATAATTGTGAAAGACATGAGCCGTTTGGGTCGTGATTACCTAAAGGTCGGTTATTACACAGAGATTGCATTCCCACAAGCAGATGTGCGATTTATCGCCATCAACAATGGTGTGGACAGTATCAATCAGCAGGAAAGCGATTTTACTCCATTTCTCAATATCATCAACGAATTTTATGCCAAGGACACAAGCAAGAAAATCCGTGCTGTGTTCAAAGCAAAGGGACAGGCAGGAAAACCGCTGTGTACCAATCCACCTTATGGCTATAAGAAAGATCCGGAGGACAAGACGCACTGGATTGTGGATGAAGATGCAGCTGATGTGGTTAGGGAGATTTTCAGACTCTGTATGAACGGCTATGGCCCGACACAGATTGCCAAGGAACTGCGTAAGCGAAAGATTGAAACTCCTGCGGAATACGGCAAACGAATGGGTGTGAATGTTCCTGCTGCGGCATATCGTGAGAACGATGACCCGTACCGATGGACAACCTCCACTGTGGTACATATTCTGGAAAGACAGGAATACCTCGGTCGCACAGTCAATTTTAAGACTTATCGCAAGTCCTACAAGCTGAAAAAGCAGATGAAAAATGACCCGTCGGAATGGCAGATTTTTGAAGATACCCACGAAGCCATTATTGATAAGGAAACCTTCGACATCGTTCAGCGTATCCGAGATGGCAGACGCAGGGTCACACCGATGGGTGAAATGCCGATTCTCTCTGGCATGGTCTACTGCGCCGACTGTGGTCAGAAACTGTATCAAGTAAGGTCGAGGGACTGGGAACACGATAAGGAACATTTTGTATGTGCCACCTATCGTAAAAAAGGCAAGCACGAATGCCCATCCCACCAAATTCGAAATGTGGTCATAGAGCAACTGCTCTTGGCAGACCTTCAGCAGGTCACAGCCTTTGCAAGGGAGCATGAATCAGAATTTGTGGAAATGGTAACCAAGAGCAAAACACGAGAAATTGACCGCAGTCTGCGTGAATGCCGCAAGGAATACGAACAGGCAAGGGCAAGAATATCCAAACTGGATACCATTGTGCAGCGTTTGTACGAGGACAACATCGAAGGCAAAATCAGTGATGAGCGTTTTGCCAAAATGACCGCCACCTACGATGCCGAGCAGAAACAGCTTGAAAGCCGTGTGGCTGAATTGCAGGATTTCCTTGATGAGGCAAAAGAAAAATCCCTTAACACCGAATACTTCCTGTCATTGGTAAGGAAATACACGGATATTAAGGAATTGGATGCCGAGATTATTCGAGAGTTCGTGGAACGCATTATTGTGTTTCAAGCCGAAAAGGTGGACGGTCATAGGCAGCAGCGTATCCAGATCGTTTACAACTACATCGGTGCCTGGATACCCCAAGCAAAACAGAAAAAACGGCATAGCCGGAATTCAATCCAACTATGCCGAATTTTTCAAAGGGATAAAATCCCTTAGTCGCACCCACTTTAAGCGGGGCATTTCTGTCAATGGATGAATTTTTTTGCGATTTTTAATCTTGATGTCAGTTCTTCGACCATCAGGTCACGAAGCGGCTCTTCCCCTTTCCGGTTCCGTTCCAGGGATTCGATTTGATCCCTGTACCTTTCAGCCGCTTCCATGGCTTTCGGTTCTACGATCTGCCAGAATATCTGTTTGTTATCATAAAAGATATCACGGATATCCATCCGCGCAGACTCACACAGGATCACATAATCGTCATTGTTTTCAGCAGGATATACGATTTCCCTGTGTTTCCCTTTACCACCGGGCTTATTCCTGGCAGCATATTTTGATGGAGCAGCACCCACAGGGATAAGGAACCTTGATGTATGGATACCTATCACATTGAACTCTTCATCGGTGAACGGGCATTTTTCAGGCTTTTCCCTGGATCTCCCCTCCATCCCCTCCATAAGGTGAGGGGCTCTCCTTTCCGCAAGCCAGTCTACCGCTTCGCTGAAGCACATCCCGTTGTAAGCCATAACCATCTCTATCGCATCGCCATGTCCATTGCAGGCAAAGCAATTGCACCGTTTCCCGGTCCTGGAAATCACGCAGTTGCCGAGGCTGCGGTCATCCCTCCCAAGCATGCTTCTGTGGAACGGGCATTCGACCTGGATACGGTTCCCCTTGATCTTCATCTTCAGCCCTAATTCCTCAGCTGCATCAATGCAGTTTACCTCCTCCATAAGCTTCTTCTTGCATGCATGGAGCTCTTTTATCTTACCCATCTCTATGTCCTCCTTTGACATCCATCAACCTTTCATGTTCAATATGTCGGAATAGGCTGCATGATAGGAAAACGGTATGAGAGTCTGGGGGAACAGGAGATGTGACAAAAAAAGGGCAGCAAAATGCTGCCCTGATGGAAGAGTGCGCTCAATCTTAATCGAGCAGCCCATCCTTAAAATATTCCCAGAGTGTCATTTGGGTAAATTCCATTTCGGCGTCGGAAAGGATATTGTCCAGGATCATCTCTTTCCTCTTATTCTTATTCTTATGCCTTGCTCTGTCCATTTCACGTTCCGGGGCCGGTTGCACGCGTTCCCTCCTTATCCCATATTTTTCTTTTGTCAGCTCAAATTTGATCTTTTTTAATCCCACCTGGATGATCTTTCCAATCTTATGCCTTGGAATCCCAGTGGTCTTCTCTATTTCTGAATAACTACGCACTCCGCGGCCATCAAAACCATAATGCAGAGCAATGCAGTCTCTTTCGTCTTCGCTCAGTACACTGATATATTTTCCGTCCTGACTGCCAAAAAGCAGATCTGCTATATGCTCATTTTCCATTTTTTCCACGACGTATTCTCCAGGATCATCGAAATTCGAAGGAAGCTCGATGGGGTTTTCCTCTGAGTCGATTGGAACAGTAGAGAGATTGCTTATCTGGAGGCACATCCGGATGGTCTTTAAGGGGACTGATGTTTCAATGTAGATGTCCTTTTCGGTGAAAGGGATATTGTTTATCTGTTTCCTTTTGATGCAGTCCATCACCTTTTTGGATGCGTTGCTGTAATGCTGCGTGGTATGGTTGATCTGTGTACAGATATAATCCTGGATCTCATGATTGATATATCGGCTAAACCAGGTCGTTGGAGTGCCCAGGTGCGGGTCATACGTCTTCATGCCCACGATGACCCCAAGGTATCCCTGTTGCATAAGATCGTTCAAATGCTTCCTCGCATATGTAGAATATCGCGTATAGATTATATTCAGGATATAGGGATCAAGCACGCCAAGCATTTCTGTCTGCGCTTGATCTTGTTCTTCCCGTGTGCCATGGTGATATAGCTCCATGATCCTTACCAAGTCATCACGCGTAGGGCTGGGGTTTAAGGATAACTTATTGTGGACCGCATATGCTCCTCCTTCCAGATAAGCTTCCCTGTCCTTTTTTAGGGCAGAATTACCAGGGGAATCATTGCCAGAAGGAGACGCGTCAGCATTACACCCGCTATTCTTCATGGGGGTTGATGAGGACGGATGGAGGGTCTCTGAAGCCTTCCGCATCGCGTCGTCAATATACCTGTCAAGATCGTTTTCGTAATCTTCTGGCTGATTTAAGCTGATATCAGCCTTAACATCCTCAGCTAACCCCATATTCCCTATTTCATTGCCATTCTCAAAAAGTTTTTCCCAGTCCATAGTAATCACTCCAATTTTTCCGAAAACCTCTCCCCACCCACGGAAACAGTCTATCCGTCCGTGAATGAACACCTTGCGTTTCCTTTTAACAGCCATTATCAGCATATTCCCGCCCATTCCGCACGATCAGTAAATGGACGGATCACCCTCTCCTGGGTTTCCTGCCATTCTGCCTGTTGTTCAATGGCCTTCTGTTCTGGAACTATTGACGGTCCCTATACACAAAGGATCGTCCTTTCGAACATACGCATGTCCTTCACCCCTTCCGAACGGCGACACCTTTATCGCCTTATACCTACCCTGACGGCGATCAATTTGTTATGATCCGCCACAAAAGTGTTAATAAAAATGTTTTTAAGAAAAATGATATAAAATATCATCATTGTATAAAAATTTTTTCAAAAATTAATTGCTTTTAATCAGATCCTTCTTACCCACATTTGTTATAGTAACATATATAAATTTAGCCGTTTTAAAAAGCGCAGCTATTCAGTAACATGGGAAAATTAAGAGAAAAAAGCAGGGCAGTAGTGGTTAACTACAGTCCTGCTTCAGGCCGGGCTTATTTTTTGGGGATTCAGATTTTACAAAAAAAGCATGGCGGTAAGGATACAGATGACCGAAAGCGACATGCATACGGCCCTTGCCGCGATCACGCGTCTGCTTGAATCGAGCTCTTTCAGGATTTCCGGGAGCCTGTCCGAATAATAGTGGTCATAATCCGGGTCGTACTGGAACCCACGGGCATCTTTTAAAAGCTCCCTGTTCTTGGCCCTTAAGATGGATTCTTCTTTCCCCATCAGATTTGATTCTGATATGATATCCTCTGGCTGTTTCGTATCATCTTTATATTCGTCCTTCCCGTCCTTCTTCTCCGGTAGGTAATGCTGAACAAATGAAAAGGATGTGTCTTTATAAGGATATTTCGTGATCCTTTCATAGTCCTCTGCAAGGATATCCCTTAAGGCAATATCCTTACATGGATATGTATTATTGCCGACAGAGATCACATATTTGGGATATCCATCCCTGTCCATTTCCTTGCTGTAGATGATCCCAGATCTCATGCACCCTGCAAAAGCGTTATAGTAAATGCCGTAAAGTTCAGCGACAAGGAGCTGGTCAGCATTTGCGCTGTTTGCCCTTGCAAGATAAAGCATTTGGGCAGTATCCTTAAGAATTTCAGTGTATTTGTTTGTATTTGTCTGCATGACTGCCTCCTATCGTATAAGTGATCCCACGGTATTGATGGTGTCCAACGCCATATCTTCCAGTGATGCCAGCCTTTCCTGCACCTGCCTAATGTCAAAAGGTTCGAGGGCGCTTCCAATCATATCCTCTTTACTGATGTAAAGGCCATCACGGCTGTCTGGCCCTGCATCCCTGTTATCGCTCAGGATAAAATAACATCCAGGCGGGACTGAGAATGACCCGATGGAAGAGTAGGTCTGCATCTCTGTATAATCCTCTTGGCAGAGCTGTCCATTAATGTACAGGCAGCCGTCGGAGATCTCAACTGTTTCCCCTCCAAAGGCGATGACTCTTCGTTGGAATGTATGGCTGCTGCCTCCTACATTAAGCCGGCAGGTTATGACCTCACCGCGGGTTGGTTCCCGAAGGAGCAAAGACATTTTGTTGGTGATAACAGTCTCGCCCTGCTCGATGTATCCGATCATGCCTGTGTCAGAAGCGTAAGAGACATGGAACCCTGTGAGCGCTATACAGGTGCATGCCGCCACGGTCCCTGCCATCCATAATATACAGGATCGGATCTTGCGCATGCGCTGCCGCCGCCGGAACCTCTTCCGGAACCGGGTCTGTCCTACGCCGAGTTTATATGCTTTTTCTTTTTTCAACAGATACACGCTCCTTCCAAATTCGATTTTTATCTGCTTTTCCCTGTTCGGGATATTTTACATGCACTTCCGAATATTGTGCATCCCACAGGCCCTCCTTCCTGGAGAAAGGTATTCATATATATAATGCTGGAAAATATGTTTATGAAACGATTTTTTTCAGAAAAAAGCGGCTGCGTTTCAGCAGCCGCTTCTTTCACAGAGATGATTTATTTCACGTTTTTTTCCTCAATCTCACAGAGAATTTCATATGGCTCCCTGGCTTCGCCCACGATTTCAAAGGATTCCATCAGGAACCGGTTGAAATGCGGGTCTTTTTTCCCGCCGTAAGCGATGTACTTGCCAGTGATATACAGTTCTTCCTTCGCCCTCGTGACAGAAACGAATAACAGACGCCTTTTCTCCTCGATGTCATCACCGGGACGTAATTCTTTCAGGTCATATTTTGTGACCGTATTGTAGACGACCGGGAATTCCATTCCTTTGGAGCTGTGCGCTGTTGTGAGTACAACGCCAGGATAGTTATGTTCCCTGCGTTTCTCAGCTTTTTCACCATACGCTGAAAAATCTTCGCAATAGGAGAGGATCGCATTCATGCTGGCATGGCGCCTCAGGAAATCTTCAAATGATTGGTAGATTTCATCGTCCTCATCCAGGAAATCCAGCATACGGAAAAAGTTTTCCATACACTCTTTTTCTGGAAGGGCTTTATAGCTTTTCACATCCTCGATCACCCGGTCGATCCCGATTTCCATCTGCTCCTTTCCAAAGAGAAAGAGATCACCACTGAGGGATGCATTGAAATAGATCATCGCATCCTGTGTGTTCTCATCTCTGAAAACGCCTGCAAGGGCCAATGCGGCCCTGACCCTGGAGTTTTCCAGGTACTTTTCCGGCGTGAGCAATACCGAAGGGATATCTTCCGACGTAAGGATGTCTGCCACTTTTAACAGCTCCGTCTTAGTGGAAGCGATCACTGCGATTTCCTCCGGCTTCCTGCCAGAACTGATCTGCTGTGCGATGCTGTCTGCGATCCACCTGTATTCTTCATCCGCTGACGCAAATCCTTTGATGGATACAGGCTTTCCAGAGCCTTTTACCGCTACGATGGTCTTGTCAACCCTGCATTTGTTCAGGGTTATAAGATCGTTCGCGAACGAGATGATCTCTGGTGTGCTCCGGTAGTTTTCATCCATGGTAAACACAGCTGCTGTACCGGGAAGCAGTCCCATTGTTTCTTCAAAGGACAGAAAGTAGCGGGGCGTCGTATCACGGAATCCGTAGATCGATTGACTGTCATCCCCAACGATCATCAGGGACTCAAAGGATGTCGTCTGGGTGAGATATTTCAGGATGCGGAACTGGTTTTCAGATGTATCCTGGCACTCGTCTACAAGGATATGCTTCACCCCCAGGCTGTCAAAGTAATAGGGATCCTTACCAAGCATCTCAAGAAGAAGCACTTCCTGGTCTGCATACTCAACAAGCCCTTCTTTTTTTAGATAAGAGCAGTATTCATCGAACAGGCAGGCCAGCCCTTGCGCCGCCTCACGGCTGCAGAAACGTCCCATCCGCGCTGAGATCTTGTCCACGTCAAACTGTGTCCAGCCATACTGTTTCATCAGCCGGAAACATTCACTTGCTACTGCAAGGGCGCCTTTGCAGGTTTTCATATCCGTAGTGAAATTCCTGTAGTCCAGCCCCTCGACTGGCTTCTCGTTCAGAAGCTTCGCAATGATGCCTGACCGCTCGATGGGATCGATGACTTTAGGAACCTTTTCAAATCCCATTGCCCTGTATTCCTTCTCCAGGATGCTCTGCCCAAACCCATTAAATGTCGTGGCGATCATCTTGTCCACAGGTTCCCCGTAACCGAGTTCATCGTTATAAAGGCAGATCCTTTCCTTAAAGACTTCTGCTCCGGCATTCGTAAATGTTATGATTGCGATCTCCTCCGGCTTTACCCCCAAATTCAGGAGGTTTATGATACGCAGGACAAGGACGAGCGTTTTCCCCGCGCCTGGCACCGCATTGACGACAGCGTATCCTGTCTGAAAATTTTGGATCTGCTCCTGTATGCCGCTTAACCGGATCAGGCTGAGGGCTGTAGGGGCCTTATTTTCCTCCAGTTTCAGGGGGGAATGCGTGTAGTAGCAAACATCATAGTATTCACAGTCTTTGCAGTTTTCTTCCGGGCATTCTTCCGCAGGGATACCTTCCAGGTATCTGTCGATCACTGCTGTTATTTCCTTAACTTTCAACACATCTTTGCTTTGTCCGATCCTTATTGCTTTCTGGACCGTTGCCACGTTGTCTGTTTCTTCGCCATTGTCGTCATAGAAAAGGTCCGGATCAAAATACCATTCCTTATCCCTTGGGTTAGGTGCTTTGTCAGTGCTCTTCCTCAAGAACAAAAACCCAGCCTCAATATACGCTTCTCCACCTGTTAGCAGGAGCTGTTCCGCAAATAAGCGGGCGTATTCCAGAAGAGCGAGCACCTGGAGGTCCTGAGCAGCATCCTTCGCCCGGTATTTCGTGCCGCCCGGTTTTTTTGGAGCACCTATCCGGATATGGTATGCCGTGATCTTCGGGATCCCGGCTACATGAGATCTGACGACAAGATCAGGCCTCACACCGGCAACACTCAGGGTTTCCGTGCTACCGGGAAGGATCACGGTCGTATCAGGAAGATCCGTCAGGACAGACCAATAGTTTGGGGCATTTTTTCGTCCGTTGATCGTGTCTGCACAGCGATAAAGGCGTTTGCTGATATCGCTCTCCAATAATTCTTTCCCTTTTTTTGATCGAAAAGGCATTTCCTTCAAAAGTTCATGGAGCCTGTCTGGTATCTCCCCTGACTCCATCCTTTCAGAAAGTACGTCTGACAGGATCGCCTTCTGGATGGCAGATAGCTGCTTCGGATGGCTGTCCGCAGACCTTAAATGCAGAGGATATTCCCTTCTGCGTTTGCAGGCGTTTATCAGCCTCAGTTCATGATAAGTCACTTTTTCCATCTTTTCAGGATTCTCCTTTCTCTTTGAAATCTTTCAGCATTACAAAGAGAATATGAAAGACAGGTACATGGGGTAGAAAACGCTATTTACGCACATCTGCGATCTCCTGATCCTTTTCTCTCTCTTTCTTCCTTCGTTCCTTTTCAGACCAGCTTATGAGCTGGATGACATCATTCGCTATCCTGTTGGCCTTTTCTGTGTCCGGATGGTTCTCGATCCCCTCATTCAACAGCTTCATTGTCTTTGCAAGCTGTACAGCTTCCTGACGGCTGCCAAACTCGCGGATCAATTCCCTGTCAGCTTCCCTGTATTTTTCCATTTTCCCCCTGAGTGACCTGATCACGCGGTCTTTCTCTGTTTCACTTCTGTGATCTGACCGGATCTCCACTATCTCACGGTTCTTATCCCGAATTTCACGGACATGGGCGGCCCTTTCTGTGCGCCATGCGTCTTTTACCCTCTCCACATACTTTTCCGCGCTTTCACCGGGGGTACGGTCAGGCATCGGCATCCCATATACGGCGTCCTCAAGCTTTGCATAAAATCGCTTGGGTGTATCGTGTCTGGACAGGGACTGCTCGATCCCCCTTTCCAGCCCGTGTGCCTTCATGACTTCCGCGTATCTGTCCTGTAGCTCTGAAACCTTGGCTTTGTCACCAGTGTAGTAGGAAGCGTTAACCTTACCATTATCGTCTACCGGTATGACAGCAGCATGGCCGTGTATCGTGCTGGCTTCCGTATATCCGGCTTCGTCATAATGGTATACGACCCCCAGGACATTCTCTTTCCCGAAAGTCTCATTGAGCCAGTCCACATTATCCTGTTTCCACTTCTCAAGGTCTATTTTTCCGGCGGCGGAAGGGGAATAGGCAAAAAGGACGTCGTATGCCATCACTCCGTTTTTTCTGAAATTATGGTCTTTATAGTATTCCAGTTCATTCAGCCTTTCATGAAACCTGCTGATATAGTCGCCGTCTGGCGTGACCCGGTGGTCGTTTAGCGCCTCATATTCCTTATCAACGTTGACTGGCTCCGCAAACCGGAAGTGGTGGTCGTATACCTGCTTCATCATGCTTCGGGATTTTATTTTGTTAAAGCGAAAAATACAGTAATCCATTTTAATACCTCCTTTGTCCAAAGGAATATGACAGATAACAGTTTTTAAAAAACGTACGGAATTCCAAATTCCGTAGTGAGTTATTGAATTTTATTTCCGAGCAGAAACGTTCAACATACAAGATATAAATTGACAGAAAATGAATCATCAGAGACATATCATTTCATTTCAATCAGGCCTGTATCACGGGTAGTATCCATCAGGTCAGAGGATGGATGCGGCGGGTTATAGGAATAAAAAAGGATGATAATGACAGACAATGAGTAACCGGAGGAATTTCATTGCATCTCATTTGAAAAGTTGAGGGCAGCGCCACATCTGGTCGGCTCATGCAGGATCAGTGGTGCGTTTAGAGGGGAGAGGAAGAGGATGAAAGAGATCAAAAGGGATTCAAGAAAGGGAAATGCTGATGAAATAACGGGAAAAGGGTCAAAAATGTCAATAGCAGTTCAGGTACAGCTAACTCTGATCAGACATCATAACTTACATGATTTCAGGAAAAACGATCGCAAAGCAGCGAGAGGGTAAAAAACAGTTAAGGAAGCCGAAAAGAGGGAGAACACATGGAAAAACAGGGAAATATTGGGAAACATGGGACAACAAGAGAAAGTATGGGAATAAATGGGAGACCAGCAGAGCTCAAAGGAGCGGAAAAGACGGACAATGGATAACCGTCGGTATTTCATTGCATTTCAAAAATCGACATGGAGTAAATGGGAGAAAAGGGGAGATAAATGGAGAAAGCTCAAGAATACTGGAAATCGAATGAATTTAGCCGGGTAGGCTCAGCTCCCTTATCAGTAATTCCCTGAGCAAAGAAGATAGGAGAACATCATATCCGTCAAGGACAGCCGGTGAACCTCAAGACATCATTCCATCGCATATCCTGATATTTCTTCCTTAGAGATTTCCACCTGAACCTCCTGAAAACCGCAGATGTTAAACATATCAGGTGATCGGAGATGTTAAAAGTGTCGGATGAATGGAACTGTTAAATATATCAGGTAAACAGAGATGTTAATTATATCGAGTGATCGGAGGTGTTAATCATGTCAGGTAGCCGGAATTGTTAAACATATCAGTTCACCTGAGATATTAAGATCTCAGGCCTGCCTGCCAATATTGCTTGGAATTTAAAGAAAAAAAAGAAGAAAGCAGATATCATATGATGTCGGGCATCCCGCCACCATAACATAGCAGGAGAACGGATAACATATTATGTCAGGAGATCTGAGATGATATGATATCAGGTGAACAAATATCTTAAAATGTCATGGGGACAGAGATGAAAATAAGGGAAAGAATTGGATAGCTTAAGATAGCTTAAGATTCCCTAAGATTCAGAGTTCCCAGAGATATTAATATGTCCGGCGCACAAACCTGACGCTGTTACCCTGCGATACGTCCAGACGCTGGAGCAGCATATCCTGGGAATTTCTTTTCAGAACCCCGTAGGGGAAGGAAAAAGAGAGTCCTGGAGTAAAAGGGAACCACCAGACTCAAAAGTTGGGGCCGACGGCAACAATCGGCAAGGAGCGAGAGAAGATGAGAGATGGTTTGCGAAAATAGTGTAAGCGATAAGAAAAGAAAAACACTGCGGTCACAAAGAAATATTCCCCAGATACCATCATTGTTCCGGAAAGTATGCTGACGCAATCCACAAAAGGGCAGGCTGTGAGGGATCTTTCTCTCCTGTGTCCCACCCTTCGCAGAAATAAGAAAAGGAAAAAGGAAAATCGCATCCGCCTCACACCGGCGGAAGGGCTGTCTTTCTTTGCCCTAACAATAATATAGCACATCTAAAATTCTTTGTCATAAAAAGAGCGGGACAGAAAAATGTTTGTCCTGCTGGTGAAGCCCAAACATCCGATCCCCCCGAACATTTACAAATAATGCAAGGCAGCAAATCCCAAGATCGCCGCCCTGCTGACAAGAAAGAAAAGGAAATCATATATTCACCTGAACCGGCGAAGGACTGTATCTCATGTCCTGTCTATGTCTTAACACATCTTTTCCGTATCCGCAAAAAGATACCTGGAGTGCTGATGTCAAACAATGCGAAAAAATCAGCTTTTCCCGAAATGGTTTCTTGCATATTACTCTCAAACCATAAAGGAAGGAGGCAGAGGAATGGATCTGCTGGACAGAATCAACCTGAAAAAAAACATGCCTAAACTGGCATTTACGATCCTTGCGGGAGGAGCCGCTGTTTGCGCTGCCAATGAGGCACTGAGAAAAAGAGAGGTAAAGAAGCTGCGTGCGAAAGCATCCCGCCTTGCGCAGGAGAATCTGAACCTGATCGAGCTTGCCTGTGATGAGGTCATGGTCAAGCGCGGATGGGAAAACCGCATTCTCCCCATCGATTCCATAGACGTGCACAAGATCCGTATGTGCAGGTCTGCCAATGACGCTGAGCGCGCACTGTACACCGCTCTGGTGCATTGCCTGAGCAGGGATGCGGAAGGGGAGTGCACGTTAGAAAGCATCCATGAATCCATTTCTGGATGGTACGATGTCGACAACGATACCCCTATCAGCAGCCAGGTGGAAAATGCCGAGATGACCGTTGATATGATCTGCGGTTACCTTGGGAAAGGACGCAACGCATTCCTTTCTGATTTCAGCAGGCAAACTCTTGTAAAGGGAGCAGTGCTGCTTGAAAATGATGTCACATGGGCTGTAAACAGCCTGAGGCCGGATGGGATCTGTACAGGGAGGGGCGGAAAGTGAAAGGCAGACACTTAAAAGCCCTTATACCATCCATGTGCGTATCGCTCCTGGTAGGTATGATGCCAGCGGTTGATTCATATGCTGCCGGGGCCTCATACTTTTACGCCTGTGCTTATGACGACTGCTATATTTACGAGGAAGCAGACCAGAACTCAATAAAAATAGCCTTTGTTCCGGAAGGAGGTGTCTGCCGTGTCATCGGTGAAGACGGTAGTTATGTAAAAGTATTCTCCGGAGGGTATACCGGATACATGAAAGCATCCTGGCTCGATAATTCCGATGAGATACTGGAAGATGTTACGTCACAGGACGGAATAGCGGCGGACAAGGACATATCCATATACGCAGAGCCAGATGCTGGAGCGACTGTTTTAGCGGAAAGGAAAGCCGGTGCAACCGAACCGACAGTTTCTACGGATGACTTGGATGTATGGGGATCAAAAGATGGCTGGATCGAGATCACCTATGTTACTGACAGTTCCGGAAATAAAGAACACGGCTGGGTCAAGGAATCCGAGGTCAGCTATGCCCGTATCGTCACGGATGCGGAGCCATATATGGGAGAACCGGAAGGGGACGATGGGATCTTGATTGCGAGCAGTGATGATCTGCTCATAAAAGAAGCAGATCAACTCAGGGAAAAGGCTACAGTATTGAGGACGAGCCTGAAAAAGGAAAGCAACAGAACCAATCAGAAGGAAACCGTCCGGCCTGGTGTGTTGAACAGGCATAATGGGACTGTGCTCGGCCCTAGTGGAAAGGAGACCTATTATAACCTCAATATGTCCGGTGTGGTCAGGATCATGAGAAAAGCCGGTTTTTCGGAAGAGGAATATCCATACTGGATAAGAGAAGACGGATGTAAAATGCTGGGATCATATATCATGTGTGCAGCTGATCTGAACCTCAGACCGAGAGGCAGTCTTGTCGAAAGCAGTCTTGGTACCTGTATTGTGGCTGATACCGGAGATTTTATCTACGCAAATCCTACGCAAATCGATATAGCAGTCGCCTGGTAAGCCGACTGGATGCCTCATAAAAAATCCCCATACGGAGACGTACGGGGATTTTATTTCAAAATGATTTCAAAATCGGACCAATAACACATTTATGGAATCCTAAAACGTCTTTCGCTTCAAATAGCGACATCCCCAATTTGAACAGCGATATTTTTTTAATTCTCACGGGGATGTCCTGATTCGTATACGAAGCCCAATCGAACGAATCCTGAACTTTATCCAGGTTATGCAATCTGTTAATCAGTGCATTCGAAAATAAAACTACAGGGTGATCTTTATAGGTTTCATATAGCTGTTCAACTGTTTTGCCCTCATAATCTGGATCTTCGGATAATGAAATATTGATCTCGTCGAACCCAGCAACGCCTGATTTTGTTACTGTCACGAATACGTCACCTTTTCCGGTAAGTATATCAAGGTTCTCTGAAAGCTCGATATCAAGAATGATGCCAGAAAGATCTGTTGTACATGATATGATATGGGTTAGGATATATTCACAGGTCCCGTCATCCTTCTCATCTACAAGTACACCTATTGGATTATATGAGACATCTTCCCAATTTATAGTGCCGGCAGCAGTCCTTTTGGTGAGATCTTCCAACAGTGCAATCTGATTCTCATTATATAAACTTAGGTCCATGTCATATCCCTTTCCTTGTATTCCACATATATGCAATATAGCTATTATACCATCCGTTAAGCTAAAGCACCAGAGGAAAAGGTAACAATTCCGGAATGTCTATAGAAGAAACGAAGGATATTCTATAGGCCTTTGATGTCATTAAGAGGAATCTGTCTATATACATATTTTTGTTCATTTGACAGATACTATTTAAAAAGATCAGAGGTGATTGTATGGCAGTTGCACATAGAGGCAGCATATCCATGGGGCTTGTGTTAATTCCTGTAGGCTTATATAAAACGACAGTAGATAATGATATACACTTTAACCAGCTTTGCAGGGAAAGCAAAGAGCGCATCCAGTATAAAAAGTATTGCCGTCATTGTGATAAGGAAATTAAAAGCGAAGATATCATTAAAGGCTACGAATATGAAAAAGGTAAATATGTCGTTATGACCAATGAGGAGCTTGAAAAGATAAAAACGAAAAAAGACAAAACCATCCATATCCTTCAGTTTGCCAAAATGTCAGAGGTCAATATGATCTATTATGAAAGGGATTATTATGCCATGCCGGAAGCTGGGGCGGAAAAAGCCTTTGAACTACTTCGTCAGTCGCTGCTATCCCAAAAAAAGGTAGCGATAGCGAAAACAGTCATGGGGACAAGTGAAAAACTGCTGGTACTGTATCCAACCAAGGATGGAATCATCGTAAAAACTCTCTTTTATCAAGATGAGATTACTGCCATGCCGAAAACTGTACCCAAAATGAAACTGGATGAAAATGAATTGAATATGGCGAAAATGTTAATCGAAAACATGACAAAACCTTTTGATGCCTCTGATTTCCACGATGAATACCAGGAACGGCTCAGGGCAGCAATAACCAAAAAGATCCAGGGACAGGAAATTGTCGCTGTGGATACCAATGGTCCGTCTAATGTCATTGATCTCATGGAAGCGTTACAAAAAAGTCTTGAACTTACTGGAAATGAAAAGCATAAAACACAAGGAACAGCATAATGGATATTTTTTCAGCAAGAGGGGCAAGTCCGATGCTGATCGCTTCTCAGGAGCAGGCCTTCGACGACAAGCGTTGGATATATGAGCTGAAACTGGATGGGATCCGCTGCCTGGCCTATTTTGGTCATGGGGAGGTCGATCTCCGAAATAAAAGAAACTTCCAGATCAACAGCAGATTCCCGGAATTGGGACGGATATACAAAAATGTACGTACAAATTGTATCCTGGACGGGGAGATAGTAGTGCTAAAAGATGGAGTGCCGGATTTCTATGCACTTCAGAAGCGGACATTCCTCACTGATAAGTACCGTATTGAATTGGAAACTACCAGATTTCCGGCCGTTTATGTAGCATTCGACTGTTTATATATGAGTGGAAAGGAATTGATCTGGGAGCCACTGACTACCCGTAAGCAGATCCTGCAGGAAATTGTCACAGAAACTGAGAGGATCGCTATATCACGGTATATTGAAGAACACGGGAAGGCCCTTTACCATGCTGCTGATCAACGTGAGTTGGAAGGTATAGTGGCAAAACGTAAAGATAGTATCTATATGATGGGAAAGCGGAGTCGTGACTGGATCAAATGTAAGCGGATGGCAGATGAAGATTTCGTAGTTGCGGGGTACATCCCAAAAGGCAAGCATATTTACAGCCTGATTCTGGCGAAATTCAGGCACGAAACGCTGGTATATAAAGGACACGTAACTTCTGGTGTAACAAACGATGCCGTAAGAGGACTCAGGGTCTCTGGTAAAAATCCATTCCATCTGATTCCGGCAGGGAACGAACAGGCAGTATGGGTGTATCCGGATCATGTATGCGTAGTTGAATATATGCCGAATATACAAGGTGCTCTTAGGCAGCCTGTATTTAAAGGATATCGGATGGATGTGACGCCGGAAGATGTAGTATCTTGATAAAAACCGAAATAAGTGTTTTTCAGCAAATTGGGTTGTAAAATAAGCTTAATCCCGATTCAAAGGCATCCTCAGTTAAGGGATGCCTTTCCATTGTGGAATTTGGCTTTCTTCCATACATAAAGGATACACATCTAAATCATCATTTTGTATGAACTATCTATCTGACATATTCGTTCTGTAGGTTTGATAATAATTAACTGCAGAAAGGAAGAGAAAGATGGAAGAAAGTAACATCCTCACACTTAAAAGCGAAATAAAACCGGCTGAAATGGGGTTCAACGCGGCAGAGATCAGGACTTTACTGGACAGAAGGCTTAACGAGTACAGGCAGCTGGTTGTAACTGAGGACACACAGAAAGGCTGCAAAAATGCCAAAAGTGAACTCGCTTCTTTTCGAGTAAAACTCGATAAATTCCGTAAGGAGAAAAAGAAAGAAGCAATGGAGCCTATCGATTCTTTTGACAAAGAGGTCAATGAGCTGATTGAAATGGTCCAGAAGGTTGAAAAGCCGCTCAACGATGCCCTTGATGTCTACGAAGAGAAGGAACGGCAGAAAAAGCGTGCATTTGCCGAGAAAAAGATCTCTGAGGCAGCAGAAGCTCATGGGCTGCGTCCGGAATATGCTACCAGGATGGTTGTAAAAAAGGATTTCATGAACCTGACGAAAACCCTGAAGTCCATCAAAGAGGACGTAGAGGCACAGGCTGCAGCCCTGGAGAAACAGCAGGCGGAACATGACCGGAATATTGCCCTGGTCAGGGAAACGGTTGAGACGGAGAACGCCAGGATCAGTATCAAACTGGATGCTGCAGAATTCCTTGAGGACTTCGAAAAGACGGATGATATCCTGGAGACTATCCGGCGGATCAAAAGAAGGGCGGAAAACATCTTCCAGCAAGAAAAGAGACTGGAAGAGGAACGCCTGGAAAGGGAGCGGCTGGAAAAAGAACGTTTGGAGAGAGAACGTCAGGAACAGGAAAGGCTGGAGCGTGAAAAAGCAGAAAGGGAGAGGCTTGAACAGATGAATAGAGAGCATGAAGCATTTGCAATGCAGAATCATGCTTCAACTGAGGGGCCTGCCATCCATGATGCTGATGTTTTTGATATTCCTCCGGAACTGTATGACCATGAAGAGTGGGACCAGGAGAAATCCAATAAATCCCCTGATGTTAATATGAATTCCTGTAGCGCCTGCAACGATAAGATAATCCCTTCCGATATCGAAACATCTTCAGATAGGCCTGCACTGGAAAAGAGGGAATCCATTTTTGAGGTATCATTCCGCGTCAGAGGAAATTTTGCCATCCTTCGGGAATTAAACAATTACCTGAAGGGCAACGGAATCGAGCATGAAGTAGTAGAACAGAAAAAAATAAAATAGACATAGGAATTGTAAAAGACAAAATGATCCACCCCGTCTGAATACCGGCCATATGGCAGTTTTCGGATGGGGCTTTGTCATTTTATTCCTTAAGCACATGTAATGATCAGCGAAAAAAAATGGTCGGCATTCAATAAAATGTCATATTCTCTGTAGGAACCGTTGATTTGTACCCATTTGCCGGATTGCGAGGTGAATATATGGAATCCAGAGTTTACAGTGTTGCAGAAGTGAAGGACATTCTTGGTGTCAGCCGTTCTAAAGCATATGAATTTATAAAGAACGCCTACAAGGATGAAGGGCCTTTCCGTGTAATCAAAGTCGGTGATAACTACAGGATCCCTAAAGCCAGCTTTGACCAGTGGCTGAACGGAGCATAACAAAACGTTACGAATCACTATGTTTTGACATCCATTAAAACCTATAGTACAATTTACACGACTATCATTCTTACTTGTTAACGCTTACGGAGGTTGATAATGGAGAATGGAAGCGTTCGCTTTGTAAACAACAGTTGGATGTATGTAAAGCGTTCTGTCAATATGAATAACTTTACTATATCATATACGCAGGAAGGAGGTTTTACCACAAAAAAAGAGGCGGAAAAATACCAGGCATTAGATGATGCGCAATATGAAATTGATCTAAGGCGGATCAAAATCATTGCCAATATGCAATACACTTTCAAAGAATATATTGAATATTGGGCAAAAAACATCTTTCTGTCGAACACTGACACCAGCACAAAGACCATCGGCATTTGGGGGATCTACCATCTGATCCTCCCTAATATACGCCGTGATGTGCTCCTGAACTATGTATCCGTAGATTATGTCAACGAAATAATCGAAAACTGTATCCCCGTTTGTGATTCAGCTGGTGAAACAGCCCAGAAGTTTATGAAACGGATACTAAGGGATGCCTATGAGTATGGGTATTTTTCAAAAGATATCCGAAGTGAGATCGTACCGGTAAAAAGAAAGTCTCCCAAGATCAAACTGTTAAACAAAAATGATCTGAAAAAGATCGTGCAGGAAGCCTCTAAGCATCCTGGTTATTACTTTGAAATACTGCTCGGTTTATTTGCAGGGCTGAGAACAGGCGAGATCAGGGGGCTCCGTTACGGAGACTTCGACGCAGAAAAGCAAACTGTCCGTATATCAAGGCAGTATACGACAAATTATAACCTGTCAGACAGTAACGATCATTTTGAATATACCTGTTATATGGAGGAAAAAAAGCCCAAAGGAAACAGTTATCGGGTTATAAAAATACCTGCATTTCTTTTCGATGAATTGGAAAAGAAAAAAGCATTTAATGAATCCATAATCAAGAACTGTGTATCCAGGGGCCAAGAAAAGATTGACACGGAATATGTCTCACTTTCTGTGTATGGGACAAGGAAAACAAAAAATACCCTTCTTGCTTCCATCCACCGGGTATGCAAGTATGCCGGGGTCCAACAGATATCATTCCATACCCTCCGTCATCAATTTGCTACGATGCTTCTTGAAAAAGGGGTCCCTTTAGAAGAGATCAGCAAACTCCTTGGACACAAATCCGTGCTCACAACATTTAATGTATATTGTGGGATAATGGATGCAGACGAGGATACAAGAAAGGTCATAGACGTTATGATTCCGTATTCGGAGAGGTTACATGTATGAAAATGATAACCCCGGATATCAATCCAACGTTCTTTTACGGGCCGATCGTCAGTTATCGTTTTATGGGAGACGTTTCAAAAGACAAAGGCAGGTATCGGATCCGCTTTACTCTTTTTTTTAAATCTGGAGATAAATATACAACGCAGAAGAGTGGATATAAAACTGAGGCAGAAGCGCGGAGGGCAAAGGAAGTCCTGATCTCCGAACTTGAAAAAGGAGAATACATACCTTTTTCATACACGGTGAAGGAATTCTTTGACTATTGGCTGTATTATCATATGATCGAAGAAAAAGGTATCAGGTATAACTCCTTCCAGACATCCAGAAACATTCTGTACAACTATCTGCTGCCAGGCTTTGGAGCAGATACCAAGCTTGAGGCCCTGACTCACAGTATTATTGAGGATACGGTAAAGGGTATCCGTTACCCATCTGTAAAAGACCAGAGCATCAAATTGATCAGGCAGCTTTTTGCCTACGCACAGAGCAGCCGTTTCCTTTCGATCAATCCCAGTGTTTTGGCTTTAAGGAACCTTTCGAAAGATGTTCCCAAGCCAAAGAAACGTGAGGTTGAACTGTATACTGTAGCAGAGATCCGCAACATGCTCTTCACATGCAAACAGTGCTTTCCGGAGATGTACATGCCCTTACTCCTTGCCGTAACGACAGGTATCCGCATTTCTGAGACGATCGCCATAAAATATTCGGACATTGATTTCACGACATTGGCACTATATATATCCAGGCAGCTCGGACGCGATATCAGAGTTGAGGGTGACCATGGGATCACTACCCGTGAACTCGAAGTTAAAACAGACAACAGTATCCGCTGCATACCTCTGGCTAAATGGGTGGCTGATGAGATTGCTGTAAAACGCGCATGGTATGAGCACCAGAAGAAATGGGTACCCTCGTTCAAGGATCTTGATTATATATGCTGCAAATGCGATGGCACACCTTATAACAGGAAAAGTTTTATTTCCCCCTTCCACGCGTTAACTAGGATGTGCGGATTAAAAGAAATACATTGGCATGATTTAAGGCATATGTACGCGAGCGTCTTAGAGCATAATGAGATCAATATGAAAGCAGTATCGGAATATCTGGGACACTCATCTCCGGATTTTACAAAAGAAGTATATGTAACCCAAGCTGAGCCCATATATGATTGCACTATATTAACTGAAATATGGGAGTTTGTGAAACCCGTAAGCATGAAGGCAGAGCAGGATACGTTAGGTATCCCTTTTACAGAAGAAGACTATAAGGTGTTCTTTTGTGATAAAAAATCCAGATAATGTCATTTTGTAGTAAAATTCAGGATTTTTGATCTCTTGTCGCCATAGGCCTCAAATTCTTCGTAATATTGATAATTCATGTTTGCGGAAGATTCTTTAGTTTTTATTTTGTCGTTTGCAACTATATTGTTTTACGAATGATTGTGTTTGTATAAATTGTACAATAAATCAAGGTGTAATGAATGAGAAAACTAGCGTTAAGTGATGAAATTTTGTTAAAAGTAGACAAACCCGCCCGCTACATCGGGGGCGAGGTCAATTCGGTGATGAAGGATCCCGAAAAGGTGGACATCCGCTTTGCCATGTGCTTTCCGGACGTGTACGAAATCGGCATGTCCCATCTGGGCATCCAGATTTTATACGATCTGTTCAACCGCTACGGGGACGTCTGGTGCGAGCGGGTCTATTCGCCGTGGCTGGACCTGGACAGGATAATGCGGGAGAAAAACATTCCGCTGTTCGCGCTGGAATCCCAGGATCCGGTGCGTTCGTTCGATTTTCTGGGGATCACGCTGCAGTACGAGATGTGCTATACCAATATCCTGCAGGTTCTGGATCTCTCCGGCATCCCGCTTCTGGCGAAGGACCGCGGGCAGGAGGATCCCATCGTCATCGGCGGAGGGCCCTGCACCTATAACCCGGAGCCCGTGGCGGAGTTCTTCGATCTGTTCTACATCGGTGAGGGGGAAACCGCTTACCGGCAGCTGATGGATCTCTATCTGAAGACGAAGAAAGCGGGAGAGGGAAGGGAGGAGTTTTTGCTGCGGGCCGCCCGGGAAGTGCCCGGGATCTATGTGCCCTCCCTCTATGAGGTGAGCTATGAAGAGGACGGGACCATCGCTTCCTTCGCGCCCGCACGGGAGGGCGTGCCCGCGACGGTGCGAAAGGAAATCGTGATGGATCTGGACAGCGTTCCCTATCCCACGAAGCCCGTGGTCCCCTACGTGAAGGCCACCCAGGACAGGATGGTGCTGGAAATCCAGCGCGGCTGCATCCGCGGCTGCCGCTTTTGCCAGGCCGGGCAGATCTACCGTCCGGTCAGGGAAAAGAGCCTGGATACCCTGAAGCGGTATGCGGCGGAGATGCTGGACAGCACCGGCTACGAAGAAATTTCCTTAAGTTCTTTGAGCTCCAGCGACTATTCCCATCTGGAGGAGCTGGTGGAATTTCTGATGGACACCTGCCGGGAGCAGAGGGTGAACATTTCCCTGCCTTCCCTGAGGATCGACGCCTTTTCGCTGGACGTGATGGGAAAGGTGCAGGATGTGAAAAAGAGCAGCCTGACCTTCGCGCCGGAGGCGGGCAGCCAGCGGCTTCGCAACGTGATCAACAAGGGGCTGACCCGGGAAGATATCCTCCACGGCGCGGGGCTGGCGTTCGAGGGCGGCTGGAGCCGGGTCAAGCTCTATTTCATGCTGGGCCTTCCCACGGAGACGGAGGAGGATATCCGGGGGATCGCGGAACTCTCCAACGATATCGCGGCCCTGTACTACGAAAAGGTGCCGAAGGAAAAGCGAAACGGCCCGGTACAGATCGTATCCAGCACCTCCTTCTTCATCCCGAAGCCGTTTACGCCGTTTCAGTGGGCAAAAATGTGCACGAAGGAGGAATTCCTGGAAAAGGCGGCACTCACCAGGCGCAGCGTGCGGGAACAGCTGAATCAGAAGCGGATCCGCTACAACTGGCACGAAGCCGACGTGAGCGTGCTGGAGGGGGTCTTCGCCCGGGGGGACCGCCGGGTGGCGGAAGCGATTTTGACGGCCTATCGGAAGGGCTGTCTCTACGATGCCTGGGGTGAATCCTTCCAGAACGACGCGTGGCTGGAAGCCTTCGAAGAATGCGGCCTGGATATCGGATTCTATACCACCAGGGAGAGAAAACGGGACGAGATTTTCCCCTGGGATTTCCTGGACTGTGGAGTGACCCGGGAATTCCTCTGGAGGGAATGGGAACGGGCGCAGAGGGAGGAAGTCTCGCCGAACTGCAGGGCCCGATGTCAGGGCTGCGGAGCGGCGCGCTTTGGCGGCGGCGTATGTTTTGAAGCCAGGGAGGGGCAGAACGGATGAGAGTGCGGGTAAAATTTGCCAAATACGGGGCTCTGCGGTTTATCGGGCATCTGGATGTGATGCGTTTCTTTCAGAAGGCCATCCGCAGGGCGAAAATCGACGTGGCCTATTCCGGAGGCTACAGCCCCCATCAGATCATGACCTTCGCTTCGCCCCTGGGGCTGGGGATGAGCAGCTGCGGGGAATATATGGACGTGGAAATCAACTCCCATCAGGGGCGGGAGGACTTTCTGGCGCGGCTGCGGTCCGTCTGCCCGGAAGGCATTGAAATCCTGGACGCGAAGGCCCTTCCGGAGGGGACGGACAACGCCATGGCCAGCGTGGCGGCCGCGTCCTGGGAAATCGGCTTTTCGGATTGCCGGATGAGCTTTCAGGCCATGGAGGCGAAGCTGCCGGAATTTTTGTCCAGGGAAGAAATCCACGTCACGAGAGAGGGGAAAAAGGGCACCAGACAGGTGAACATCCGCCCCGGCATCCGCGCGTGCAGCATCCGGGACGGCAAGCTGTGCGTGACGGCGGATTCGGGCAGCAGCCAGAACATCCGCCCCGAGGAGGTGGCGGAAAGCCTTCTGTCCTTCTGCGGGGAGCCGCTGCCGGACCGCCCGGGCTTTTTCTCGATTCTCCGCCGGGAGACGTGGATGAACGCGGGGACGCCGCAGGAGCCTGATTTTCGGCCGCTGGACGCGCCGGGGGAGGATTTTTAAGGGATTATGAGTACGGTATATGCGATCACCCGGCCCGGTTTTTCCGAAAAGGACGGATCCGCCGCCCTGCTGGGACAAAAGCTGTGCGGCTTCTGGATCGAGGACGGAAAGCTGATGGAAATCAGGATCGACCGATTCGGTCAATCACTGCTGGGCAATATTTATATCGGCAAGGTCAGGAATGTGGTCAAAAACATCGAGAGCGCTTTTGTGGAAATCGCCGGCGGACAGGTGTGTTTCCTGCCCTTTTCCGAGATTTCCCATCCGGTTTTGACCAACCGGCCCTACGACGGCGCGCTGAAACCCGGTGACGAACTGCTGGTCCAGGTGAAAAAGGATGCGGTCAGGACGAAGGACCCCGTCCTGACCGCGGATCTGACGCTGAAGGGGAAGTACTTCGCCCTGAGCCCGTCCCAAACCGGCGGCCTGCGCTGTTCCCATAAGCTTTCTCCGCAGCAGCAGGACTTCGTGCGCGGCGCCCTGTCGGAGGTGGAAATCCCGCGGTCCATGGCTCTGGTGGCGCGCACGGTTTCCGGAACGGTTTCGGATCCCGCGCTGCTGGCAAAAGACGCGAGGGCGCTTGTGGAACGCGGGGAAGGGCTGCTTCGCGTCGGCAAAACACGCACGGTCTTTTCCATCCTTTCCGGGCAGGAGCCGGGCTATCTGAAACGGCTGGCGGATCCGGATCTGCCGCTTCCCGATCGGATCGTCACCGACGATCCGGGCGTTCATACGGCGATAAAGAGCTGGCTGAGGCAGGAGAGGCCGGAAGCGGAGGATTCCCTTTCCTTTTATGCGGATCCGTCCCTGCCCCTTTCCAGGCTGTACGGGCTTTCCGGCCAGGTTCAGGCCGCTCTGGACAAAAAGGTCTGGATGAAATCCGGCGGATATCTGGTCATCGAACCGGTGGAGGCGTTTACGGCCATCGACGTCAATACCGGAAAATTCGACCGGAAAAAATCCGGACGGGAGACCTTCCGGATGACCAACGGGGAAGCGGCAGCAGAGGTGGCCCGCCAGCTGCGGCTTCGCAATCTGTCCGGCATCATCATCGTGGACTTTATCAGCATGGAGGAGGAATCGGACCGGAAAAAGCTGATGGAGCTGCTCCGGCAGCTGGTCAGGACGGATCCGGTGCCCGTGCGGGTGGTGGACATGACTCCGCTGGGGCTGGTGGAGATCACCCGCAAAAAGGAGGAACCGCCTCTGGCGGAGCTCCTTCGGGTTCAGGGAAAATAGGGCGCAGGCGCGCTTCGAAGCCGGAAGGGAGAGGGATATGAAGCTTCTGGGGATGAAAAAGGTCCGGGACGGGGCCTATCTGAAAAATTACGAACTGCTCTATGAAAACAGGGCCGGCCGCCCCAAAACCTTCGAGCTGGTCAGCAGAAAGGAGCTGCGCGGCCCGCAGGATCTGGGGAAAGCCGTCAGCGGGGTTTCCATCGTGGCTTTTTGCGGGGAGCGGATGCTGTTGCTGAGGGAATTCCGGATGAGCTTAAACCGGGAAGTTTTTAACCTCTGCGCCGGGATGCTGGAAGAGGGGGAGACCGTGGAAGACTGCGTCAGGAGGGAGCTTTTCGAGGAGACCGGCCTGCGGACGAAACGGATCATCGGCCTGCTGCCGCCGTCTTATTCGGCTGTGGGCTTTTCGGATACGAAAACCTGTATCGCGTTCGTGGAAGCGGAGGGCGAGGTTTCGGACTGCGCTTCGGCCAACGAACAGATCCGGGCCCGGTTTTACGACAGGGACGAAGTCCGGGCGCTTCTGCGCGCGGAGGAGTTCAGCTCCCGTTCGCAGATGGCGGCCTGCTGTTTTGCGGCGGGGATGGGGAAAGAGGCTTTGGCAGCTCTCTTTCCGGCGGAAGACGTTGAGGAGGAAGGGAGGAACCGGGAATGAAAAGAGAGTGGTGGCACGGGCTGGTGGGATATCAGATTTATCCCAGGAGCTTCTATGACAGCAACGGGGACGGGATCGGCGATCTGCCGGGGATCCTTAAGAAGCTGGATTATCTGAAGGGACTGGGCGCGGACCTGCTCTGGCTGTCCCCCATGTATCCGTCCCCCATGGTGGACAACGGCTACGATATTTCCGATTATTATGGGGTGGATCCGCGTTTCGGGACGCTGGAGGATCTGGACAGGCTCATCGCGGAGACGAAGAAGCGGGGGATGTATCTGATTCTGGATCTGGTGGTCAATCACTGCTCGGATCAGCACCCGTGGTTTCAAAGCGCGGTGGCGGATCCGTCCGGGAAATACGGCGGCTATTTCTATCTGAAGGAGGGAAAAGACGGACAGCCGCCCAACAACTGGCGTTCCCTGTTCGGGGGCAGCGCCTGGGAGAAGCTTCCCGGGCAGGACAATCTGTACTATCTCCACATATTCGCGAAACAGCAGCCGGATCTGAACTGGGAAAACCCGGCGCTGCGGGAGGAGATTTACCGGATGGTCAACTGGTGGCTGGACCGCGGGATCGCGGGATTTCGGCTGGACGCCATCACGAATCTGAAGAAGGATCTGACCTGGGAGGACCTTCCGCCGGACGGTCCGGACGGGATGGGAAATATTTCGGAGAGCATCGCGCGCATGATCCGGCGGGACGGCGGCACCAGAAACGGGATCGGCGTCTTTTTGTCCGAGCTCAGGGAACGCTGTTTCGTCCCGCACGACGCCTTCACGGTAGGAGAAGCTTCCCACGTCAGCCCGGAGAGGCTGTCGGAATTCATCGGGGAGGACGGCTATTTTTCCACCATGTTCGCCTTCGACGCCATCAACAGCCATATCCGCGGCGTCTGCTACTGCGAAGACGACCGCCACATGGATCCGGACGCGTGGAAACGGGATGTTTTTGTCAACCAGGCGGCGCTGAAGGATTTCGCCTTCGAGGCTAACGTGGTGGAAAACCACGACAGGCCCAGAGCGGCCTCCCTGTTCATTCCGGAGGAAGAGTACGGCTTCGCGTCCGTGACGGCCCTGGCCGGCCTGCTGGTGCTGCAGCGCGGGATGCCGTTCCTCTACCAGGGGCAGGAGATCGGCATGACCAACTGCCCGTTTGAACTGGAAGAATTCGACGACCTGAGCACGCTGGACAACTATCGTTTTTCCCTGAAATCCGGCCATTCGAAGGAGGAGGCCCTGGAGGGCTGCGCCCGCATGAGCCGGGACAATTCCCGAACCCCCATGCAGTGGTCTGCGGAGGAAAACGCGGGCTTCGGCGGAGGCAGGCCGTGGCTGAAGGTCAACCCCAACTATCCCCGGATCAACGTGGCCCGGCAGGAAGCGGAATACGGATCCATCCTGAATTTTTACAGGAGGCTGCTGAATTTCTACAAGTCGGAGGAATATCACGAAATCCTCACCTATGGCGATTTTGAGCCGCTCTATGAGGATCAGGAGAAGATCTTTTCCTTCCGCCGCACGCTGGGAGAGAAGACGCTTACCGTCATCTGCAATTTCAGCGGATCGGAGCGCTTCCTTTCCCTGAAGGAAGACTATTCCGAGGTGATTTTTGTCAATCTTCCACAGGTGACGCGGATCGGAGACAACCTGATCCTGCATCCCTTTCAGCTGATTGTGACAGAAAAGTAGTTGAAAATTGCCTTTGAGTTGTATATAATAACAGTATAAAAACGGAAGGAGTTGAGGTTATGAACACTATCATTACGATTGCACGTCAGTTCGGCTCCGGCGGCCATGAGATCGGAGAGAAGGTAGCCCAGCGGTTCGATATCAAATTTTACGATAAGGAATTGCTGACGAGAGTGGCAAAGGAAAGCGGCTTCTGCGAAGAGATGATCGAGTGCCATGATGAACGCCCGACCAATTCCTTCCTGTACAATCTGGTTATGGACACCTATTCTTTCGGCTACAACGCCTCCTCCTTTATGGATATGCCCATCAGCCACAAGATCTTTCTGGCTCAGTTCGATACCATCAAGAAGATTGCGCAGGAGGGGCCCTGCGTCATCGTAGGGCGCTGCGCGGACTACGCGCTGCAGGATTTTAAGAACTGCGTGCATTTCTTCATCTTTGCGGATGCGGATGCGAAGGCGAAGCGCCTGATGAAGAAATACGACGTGACCGACGAGAAGGCGCGGGACATGATGGCGAAGAAGGATAAGCAGAGGCAGAGCTATTACAACTATTATTCCTCGAAGAAGTGGGGGCGCGCGGACAGCTACGATTACTGTCTGAACAGTTCCGTTCTGGGCATCGACGGCACCGTGGAGCTCATCGCCCAGATCGTGGAAGATTTCGAGAAACGAAAGCAGTGACATCCGGGGGAGCTTCGCTTCCCCGATCAATGGATCTCCTGATGATTTTTACAGCAAAAAAACGGCTTGACTCCCTGTGGTCAGGCCGTTTTTGATTGGCGGGAAGCGCGTCCGGGATTCCCGATGATTCCCGTTCGGTCGCTGAAGTCTGGGGCGGCCCGGCTCAGGACGCTGTGAAATCCCTGCAGGAGACCGGTATTTAACTATGCGCGAAAGCTTAGTTTAACGAATAGTTAATGCGCTTTCAAGGTATCCCTTACAATTCCGCTGAATCCAGCACCACCGTGAACGGCCCGTCATTGGTCAGCGTCACCTTCATATCCGCTCCGAAAACTCCGGTGCGCACCGTTTCCACCTGTTTTTGGCAGGATTCCACAATATACTCGTACATTTCATTGGCGTATTCCGGATCCCCGGCCTTCAGAAACGACGGCCGGTTTCCCTTCCTGCAGTCCGCGTACAGCGTGAACTGCGAAACCAGGAGCAACTGTCCGCCCACGTCCTTTAAGGCCAGGTTCGTTTTCCCGGCCCCGTCCGCAAAAATCCGCAGGCCGATCAGCTTTTTGACCATTTTATCGGCCGTTTCCCGGGTATCCTCCTGACAGACGCCCACCAGGACCAGAAATCCCCTTTCGATTTCGGAATAAAGGCTGTTGTCGATGACCACCTGCGCGCGGCTGACCCGTTGAATTACAAATTTCATGTCGTTACGTTCATCCTTTCGTTTGTTAATTATTTCACAAAACTTGAGTTGTTCCCTTCCTTATGATAACATAAATCAGGACGAACGGACAAAGGAGTTACAGGATAATATGAAATTACAGCAGCTTTTGAGCTATGTCCGCCGGGCGGTGGACGATTACGATATGATTCAGGAAGGCGACCGGATCGCGGTGGGAATTTCCGGCGGGAAGGATTCGCTGGCCATGCTCCACGCCCTCTGCGGGCTGCGGCGCTTCTATCCCAAAAAGTTCAGCCTCCATGCGGTGACCGTGGATCTGGGCTTCGACAATCTGGATTTGAGCAGGATCCAGCAGATGTGCCGGGAACTGGATGTCCCTTACACCATCGTCCGCACCCAGATTGCGGATATCATATTTCACCAGAGAAAGGAAACGAACCCCTGCGCCCTGTGCGCGAAAATGAGAAAAGGGGCGCTCAACGACGCCATCAAGGCCGCCGGCTGCAACAAGGTGGCGTACGCCCACCATCAGGACGACGTGGTGGAAACCATGCTCATGTCCCTGATCTTCGAAGGGCGTTTTCACACCTTTGCGCCCGTCACCTGGCTGGACCGGATGGAGCTGACCGTGATTAGGCCCATGCTGTATCTGAAGGAAGCCGATATCATCGGATTCATCCACAAAAACGACATTCCGGTGGTCAAGAGCCCCTGCCCTGCCGACGGGCATACCAAACGCGAATATACCAAACAGCTGCTTCGCCAACTGAATCTGGAGAATCCGGGGGTCAAGGAACGGATGTTCACCGCCATCCGGACCGGAAATCTGAAGGGCTGGCCGGCAGTGGAACTGCGGGCAAAGGGACGGGAAAGGAAAGAAGGCGACGGGAACGGATGAAAAACAGTAGAAATTATCACGATCAGGTCAACATCGACAACGTGCAGAAGCTGAGGGATCTCCAGGAGCAGCTCCCGCCCTTTTGCAGGCAGTTTTTCCGGGGGATCGAGCCCACCACCGCTTCCCGGACCAGGATCGCCTATGCCTATGATCTGGGGGTATTTTTCGAATTCCTGCATACCCACAACAGCGTCTGCCAGAAGATGGAGATCACGGAATTTCCGCTGTCTTTGCTGGATCAGATCGGTCGGGAGGACATCGAGGAATATCTGGAATACCTCTCCTACTACACGAAGGACGGCGTGGAGTACACCAACGACGAGCGCGGAAAGCGGCGCAAGCTGGCTTCCCTGCGCACGTTTTACCGGTATTTCTTCACCAGCGAGCTGATTCAGACGGATCCGGCCGCTCTGGTGCCCATGCCGAAGCTGCACGAGAAGGAAATCGTCCGCCTGGATCCCAACGAGGTGGCCGTTTTGCTGGACCAGGTGGAAGCCGGGACGAAAATGACAAAAAGCCAGCTAAAATTCCATGAAAAGACGAAGGTGAGGGATCTGGCCCTTCTGACCCTCCTCCTGGGAACGGGAATCCGGGTCTCGGAATGCGTGGGGCTGGATTTGAACGATGTGGATTTCGACAACCTGGCCATCCGGGTTCGCCGGAAGGGCGGGTACGAGGATGTGGTCTATTTCGGCCGGGAGGTGGAAGAAGCGCTGCTCTCCTATCTGGAACAGCGCCGGCACGCCGTCCCCGCCCAGGGACATGAGGAGGCTTTTTTCCTCTCCCTTCAGAACCGGCGGATGGCGGTGCGCAGCGTGGAAAATCTGGTGAAGAAATACGCGTCCCTGGTGACCACCACCAAAAAGATCACGCCGCACAAACTCCGAAGCACCTACGGGACCACATTGTATCAGGAGACCGGGGACATCTACCTGGTGGCGGACGTGCTGGGGCACAAGGACGTCAATACCACGCGAAAGCACTACGCCGCCATGAAGGATGAGAACAAACGAAAAGCGGCGAAAAGCGTCCGTTTGAGGGAGCCTTAACAGGCTCCCCGTTACCACTTCTTTTTGCGGAGGTTTTTTTCCGAGCGCCAGCGGCTGGGATGATAGAACGGCCGTTCCTGCGAGGAGGCGTTGCCGGGCCCGGCGGGATTTCTTCCCGAACCGGACGGACCGGAATCCGGCCCGTTCTGCGCGTTTTGGGACTGCGCCGTCTGGCCGTCTTTCCTTTCGGGTTCCGGCGGCAGATCGAATTTCCGGAAGGACAGCGTGACCTTGAACAGATCCCCGTCCACGGAAATCCGCAGCGTCCCGTGCTGCAACTCCGTGAAACTTCTTGCGATGGCGAGCCCCAGCCCGCTCCCTTCCGTATTGCGGGAATCATCCCCGCGGACGAACCGCTCCGTCAGTTCTTCCGGCGCCACATGGAGCTCTGACCGGGAAATATTCTTGATCTCGATGACCACCTCTTCCTTTTTCTCCTGCAGCACCACATAGACGCGGGTGGACGGCATCGCATATTTGATGATGTTGGTGTACAGGTTTTCAAAAATGCGGAACGTCTTCTGCGGATCCAGCGTCAGGACGGCCTTGTCTTCGGGCAGCATGAATTTGAACGTCAGGTCCGCCGCCGCGATCCGGTCCTCATATTCCAGATAGCACTGGCGCAGCAGATTGCACAGATCCACCTTATCGTAGTTCAGCGTGATATTGTTGGTGGTCGCCTTGCTGACCTCGAACAGATCCTCGATCAGCACCTTCAGGCGGACGGCCTTCTTATCCAGAGTGTTCAGATACTCTTCCCGCTGTGTCGGCGTGATGTCCGGCTCCTTGAGCAGATTGATATAGGTGATGATGGCGGTCAGCGGGGTCTTGAGGTCATGGGATACGTTGGTAATCAGCTCCGACCGCATCCTCTGGTTTTTGACCTCCTCTTCCACCGCTTTTTTGAAATCGGTCTGAATCTGGCGCAGTTCGTTTTTATAGCTCTCAAAAACGCCGAAATCCTCGGAGAGGGCGATGTCCAGATCTCCTTTGGCGATGGAGCTGGTGGCGAGAAGCAGCCGGTGATACTTATTCTGTACGTCCTTCACATATTTTTTCAGCAGGAAATAGAGGATCAGGGAATAGATCAGCAGAGGGATAAATCCCCAGACCCACATCAGCGAAATCACCCAGAGGATGATGAAATTCAGAACCACCAGCTTCGTGATAATCCGCTTCGCATCCGTTCCGATGTCGAAGTTCACCAGTTCCTGATAGAAGTTTTTCAGGTAGTTGACGATCCGGTCCCAGTAGCGGTAGAAAAGGCTGCTCTCCTTAAAACAGGTCTTCAGATGGAGCGCCCGGGGGATGATGCTCCCCAGCGTAAATCCGAGCCCGAAATACAGGAAAAACGCGATCCCCACCAACAGTGTGGAGAGCCAGGAAAGGTGCATGGGACGGAGGATCTGTTCGGTAAAGTTTTGCAGAAACCACCCCTTCTGCCAGGAACAGAGCAGGGACAGCATCTGTTCCGCAACGGCCAGCCCCAGAAGAAATGCCAGAAAATCGACTTCCAGCGGGAAATGGCATATCCTGAAATCCTGGTAGCAGTAATCCTTCCGGAAAAACCGGGTAAAGATCCACACGCAGCAGCATCCCAGGGCGATGGAAATGCAGAAAAAGCCCGTCACATACCCCAGAACGCCCGCGTTGTAATAGCTGTTTTCCCACATGGAGCGGTAGCTGGGCAGAAGGCCGGAGTAAAATTCCCCGTAATGATCATCGTTCAGAAACGTCTGATACTGATCCTGAGTGAGGGCATAGACGATCTTCATGTTCGCAGGGCCGCCCACGGTGAAGCGATAGCGGTAACGCTCTCCGCTGTCCGTGTTGTAAAAAGCCGCGTAGGAGATACCGTCTTCGTCGTAATAGTCGGTGAAGTACTGCTCTCTTCCCAGCGACTCCACCCGTTTGAGGAAGTCCCCCACTTTCCCGTTGGCGCTGACGCCGCAGTTGACCACATTGCCGGCGCCGTCGTAGCTGAGATAGACATAGTACACGTAAGGATTGTCTTCCGGCGCGTTTCCGTTTACGATATCCTTCAGCGCGGACAGGCTGCTGTTGCCCATGGAGGTTCCGGACAGCGTATCCACGGCGTAATAGTCCATGGACTGAGTCAGCGCGGAAGCGTAGCTGCGGATACCGGAAAGCTCCGAGAGGGAGTTCTCGCAAAACTCACGGACCTGTTCGTCCAGGGCGTCGCTCCCGGGCACGGCGTCCGCCGGCACATCGATCATGGCGTCGTCCCGGAAGGAGTAATCGTACTCATCGTAGATTCCGAGAAATTCCGTATCCACATACAGATCGCCGTAGGACCAGGTCTTCTGATCGGCCTTTTCCCGCAGATAACGGTATTGAACATAGTTGCTCTCATACAGCGCCCGGATGAAGGAAGCTCCGGTCAGGGGATTCTCGAATTCGCTGTCCGCCCTGCTTTCAAAAAAGGGAAGGCAGGACAGAAAAACGGCCGTCGTGAGAAAAACTGCCACAAAAGCGATCCCCGCGCTCTTCGCCTTATTGTTTTTCCATTTTGTATCCAACGCCCCACACCACCTTTAAATATTTCGGATTCTTCGGATCGATTTCTATTTTCTCACGGATTTTGCGGATGTGTACCATAATGGTATCCGTATTGATGGCCTTCTCGTTCCAGATTCGCTCATAGATTTCGTCCGCGGAAAAGACGCGCCCCGGATTTTTCATCAGGAGCAGGAGGATTTTGAACTCGATGGGCGTCAGCTTCACCGGCGCTCCGTCCACGAACACCTCCACCGTCTCCTCGTTCAGCTCGATCCCGCCGATGACGTGATAGGTGTCCTTCGGCGGCTCCGCCTTCGACAGGGCTTCCCGGTACCGGTTGTACCGGCGGAGCTGGGAATTGACCCGGGCGAGAAGCTCCAGCGGGGTGAAGGGCTTTGTGATGTAGTCGTCCGCCCCCATATTCAGCCCCATGATCTTATCCACCTCTTCGGATTTTGCGGAGAGCATGATCACGGGGAAGTCGCATCCCCTCTCCCGCACCTTCATCATCATCGTGATGCCGTCCATCCGGGGCATCATGATGTCCACGATAGCCAGATCGATTTCATTCCGTTCGATCTGTTCCAGGCCCTCTATGCCGTCCTTCGCCTGGATGACCTGATATCCCTGGTTCTTCAGATAGATCTCGACGCCCTCCCGGATATCGGCGTCATCCTCCACGATCAGAATTCGATTCTTTTCCAAGTCCCTTTCCTCCCTGCTGCATTTGATTTCTCCGGCCATTATACCACGTCGGGCCGCAAAAAGGCAAATCCGTGCCGCTGTCTATAAGGTACCCGCAAAAGCTTTAAAACGAGAGCCAAAAAACCCGAAGAATTTCTAAAGAAAATCGGAGATTTCTTCAGAACGCTTCGGGTTCCCGAACGGGGAAAGCTTCGCAGGGCATTCCGGCGCAAAACCGGGCGGAATCAGCGGAAATCCGGGCTGTAATAGGGAACGATCAGATATTCTCCCGCGCGGATCTCATCCTCCTGCAGATGGTTCGTCATGCGCACCTCTTCCATATAGTCCTCCAGGGAATCGTAATGGTGGTCCGCATACTGGCGGGCGATGGAAGTCAGGGTATCTCCGGGGTAGACCAGAATGCTGGTGAAATACTTGTAGCTGACGGAAGCCGCGTCCTCCCGGGCGTCGGAGAAGAAGCCGAAACGAAGGACGCCGAACGCGCCGGATATGCAAATCGCCGTCAAAACCGCCGCGATCCGGAAGCGAAGCTGCCGCCGCCGGCGGAAGTAGCTGGAAGAATATGATCTGCTGTCTTTGCTCATGGAAAAACCCCCTGTCCATCCAAAAAGAAGTAACAGTTCAGCCATGCCATTCATCATTTGACGGATTCCCTGAATTGGCTACGCAAAAGGCCACTGGCCGTCAAATGATTCATGTCGGGCGTCCGTCCTATAGGCACATGTAGCAAAATACAGCTTAAGTGAGCAAGCTCCCACGCGGCATTTTGCCACATGTGCCTGCATGGATGAACTGATATAAAAAGAAACCAAACATACGTTGCGAACATCTGTTCTTATACGTCGATTATAGCGAACATACTTTCGAATGTCAAGCTCATTTTCTTCCCGAATCGAACATTTCTTCGGAATATATGTTTGCCAATTCATCTCCGCCATGTTATAATGTTTATAATTTATAGATCCGACGGATGCAAAAAAAGTTTTGGGACCGCGTCCAAAAGGGGGGAGCGTTTTGTGCCGGAGCGTCACAAAACGCCGTGATGAAACAGGGAGATGGGATTCGCAGTTTTCCATCGCCCCTCCGCTTTCGCTTCAGAATGGAGATTTTATGGCACAGGGAAAGATCACTGTCAAACAGCAGGAAATTCTTGATTATATTAAGAACGAGATACTGGAGAAGGGATATCCGCCGGCGGTTCGCGAAATCTGCGAAGCGGTGCATTTGAAGTCCACCTCTTCGGTACACTCCCACCTGGAGACGCTGGAGAAGAACGGCTTCATCCGCAGGGATCCCACCAAGCCCCGCGCCATCGAGATCTGCGACGAGAGCTTTCAGATGGTCCGCACGGAGATGACCAGCCTTCCGGTGGTGGGAAACGTCGCCGCAGGGCAGCCGATTCTGGCGGAGGAGAACATCGAGAGCTATTTCCCGGTGCCCGCGGAGATGATCCCTTCCGGGGAGCCCTGTTTCATTTTGAAGGTCCGCGGCGAATCCATGATCAACGCGGGGATTCTGGACGGGGATCAGGTATTCGTCCAGAGCCGTCAGGAGGCGAACAACGGGGAGATGGTGGTGGCGCTCATCGACGATTCCGCCACGGTCAAGACCTTTTACCGGGAAAACGGGCACATCCGCCTGCAGCCGGAGAACGACACCATGGAGCCCATTATCGTGGACGACTGCCGGATTCTGGGCAAGGTATTCGCCGTGATGCGGGTCTACCGCTGAAGATCGGCCAGTGATCCGGCCGTCCCGGAGCACGCGGACGAAGAAGTCCTCATACGGAACATACATATATATAACTCATACAGAAAACATAATAAAAGGAAGGGGCATTCCTGCAAAATTCGGGCTTCATGGCCTGCGATTTCTACAGGAACGTCTCTTCCTTTTGGTATTTACCTAATTTTCCCGCCGTGCCCAAAGGGCGGCGCTCACGCTTCCTGCGCTGCCGCTTCCAGATCGGACACGCCGATTTTTTTCCCGTCCCTCCAGATCCGTTCCAGATCGTAAAAGAGGCGGTTCTGGCGGTCGAATACGTGAACGATCACGTCGCCGTAGTCCATCAGGATCCAGTTGGCGGTCTGGTACCCTTCCACGCTCCTGGGAGAAAATCCCGCTTTGCCCAGCGTCTCTTCCACGTGATCGATGAGCGCCTGTACCTGGTTTTTGTTGTTGCCGTTGGCGATCAGAAAATAGTCCGCCAGCACGGAAACGCCGCTGATATCGATGATGCAGATATCTTCGCCCTTTTTCGCTTCCAGGGCGTCCACCGCCATTTTTGCCATTTGTGCTGCCTTCGTCATACTTCTCCTCCATTCCGATAAAAATCATAGGTCCTCTGCGTCATGGTGTCCACTTCCATTTTCCCGGCATGAAGATACTCCAGCGTATCCTTCAGAGCGGTCAGGAGCGCCTGATCCAGATCTTCAAAGGCCATTTTCCGGATCAGCGCCAGATTGGGGGCCTGTTTGCGGCCGGGCTCGATGTAGTCCGCGACCCAGATGATTTTTTCCAGCAGGGACATCCCCGGACGTCCGGTGGTGTGATTTAAGATGGCGTTGATCACGTCCTTGTCGGTCACCCCGTATTTTTTCATGGCCAGAAAGCTCCCCACCTTCGCGTGCAGCAGATAGGGGTTTTTGTGCTCCGCATCGTTGACGGCGATATTGTACTTTTCGCAGATGGCCAGGCGCTTTTCATTGGTCAGGCATTTCGCGCAGTCGTGGAGCATTCCGGCGAGAACCGCGTTGTTGATATCCTCTCCGTATCGCATGGCCAGGGCTGCGGCCGTGTAGGCGACCCCCAGGGTATGCTCGTATCGCTTCGGATCCAGAACCTTTTCCATGGATTTTCGAATTTTTCTGATATCCGGTTCTTTCATGGCAAAAAAACTCCTTTCCACGATGATGCGGGATTATTTTGAACGATAATATCCGTTCTCTTCCAGAAACAGCCGGACGGATTCCGGCACGAGATAGCGGATCGATTTCCCCTGGCGGCACCGGTTTCGGATGTCGGTGGCGGAAATTTCAAGATGGAGGGAGGGAAGCAGGTGCACCTGGGTGTGATACGTTTCCATCAGATGTCTGGCCTGGCGGAGAAGCTTTTCGTCCTGCCCTCCGTCCCGGACCGCAGCCAGGGTGATGCAGCCCGAAAAAATCCGTTCCGGCTCCTTCCAGGTTTCCATATGAAACAGGGTATCCGCGCCCACGATATGGTACAGCCGGGCGTCCGGAAACATCTGGCCCAGCTCCTGAATGGTATCGCAGGTATAGGAATTTCCGGTCCGGCGGATTTCCAGATCGGATACCCGAAAGTACGGGTTGTCCGCCGCCGCCAGCCGTGCCATTTCCAGCCGCACCGGGCCGGGGAGGATTTCCCTGGGGTCCTTCATATAGGAACAGCCGCTGGGAATCAGGAGGACTTCATCCAGCCCCCATTCCTGGCGGGCGGTCTCCGCCAGCAGCAGATGGCCGTTGTGGATGGGATTGAACGTCCCTCCCAGCACACCGATTTTCTTCATTGCGACCTCCATTGCGCCGGGCTTTCTCCTACCGGGGAAGCTCTATCTTTTTGTGATCTTTGTTTTCCTTATATAATACGAACTTTTTGCCGATCACCTGCACCACGGTGGAGTGGGTGCGCTCCGCCACCATCTCCGCGATCTGGCGCGGATCGTCAAAACAGTTTTTCAGCACGGAAATCTTGATGAGTTCCCGCGTGTTGAAAGCCTCCGCGATGGCCGCAGTCCCTTCCGGGGTCAGGCTGGATTTCCCGATCTGGAAGATGGGCTCCAGGCTGCTGGCCAGCTTCATCAGATAAGCTCTCTGCTTGCTCGTCAATGCGTTCATTCCTGTTCTCCTCACTTATAATAATCGAAGGAAAGGCCGTACATCCGCACCGTATCCCCCTCCTGGATCCCCAGAGCCTCCAGCTGCTCCAGAATTCCGCTGTCCTTGAGGAAATTCTGGAAGAAGGCAAATCCCTTTTCGGATTCCAGGTTCGTATATCCCAGCATCTTTTCGATGCGGGGGCCTTCGATCACGTACTCGTCCTCCAGCTCGTCGTAGGAGACGGTGAAAGGCTCGTCCGAAGCGGCCAGCGCCATTTCGGGGAAGTATTCCTGTTCGAATACGGTGGGCCCTTCCGTCATCCCATCCAGCATGGAGCGCACATGGTACAGAAGCTCCTTCATGCCCTGTCCGCTCACAGCGGAAACGGGAAAGACCCGGATGCCTTTGGGCTCGAATTCCGCGCGGATCTTTTCCAGCAGAGAATCCTCCTGTCCATATACGGCGTCCATCTTATTGGCCGCGATGACCTGAGGCTTCTGCGCCAGAGCCGGGCTGTAGTTTTCCAGCTCCCGGTTGATGGCGTAGATATCCTCCACCGGATCGCGCCCTTCCGTGCCCGCGGCGTCCACTACATGGATGAGCACCTTCGTGCGCTCCACGTGGCGCAGAAATTCGTGCCCCAGCCCCACGCCTTCGGAGGCGCCTTCGATGAGCCCCGGAATGTCGGCGATGACGAATCCCTTCGCATCGTCCAGGTCCACCACGCCCAGATGGGGATTTAAAGTGGTGAAATGGTAGTTGGCGATTTTGGGCCGGGCGTTGGTCACCCGGGACAAAAAGGTGGATTTGCCCACGTTGGGGAAGCCCACCAGCCCCACGTCCGCGATGACCTTCAGCTCCAGCAAAAGCTCCAGCTCTTTGGCCGGCTGTCCGGGCTGCGCGTATTTGGGCGCCTGCATGGTGCTCGTGGCGTAATGCTGGTTGCCGTTTCCGCCGCGCCCGCCGGTCAAAAGCACGACCCTTTTGTTGTCTCCGGACATGTCAGCAATGACCTTGCCCGTATGAAATTCCCGGATGACCGTTCCTTCGGGCACCCGGATGACGATATCCTGTCCGTCCTTGCCGCGGCAGTTCTTCTTGCCGCCTTCCTGGCCGTCTCCGGCCTTATATTTTCCGGTATGCCGGAAATCCGTCAGGGTGTTGAGCCCTTCGTCCACGGTGAAGATCACGTCTCCGCCCCGTCCGCCGTCTCCGCCGTCAGGTCCGCCCGCCGGCACGAATTTCTCCCGCCGGAAGGATACGTGGCCGTCTCCGCCCTTTCCGCTTCTGACATAGATTTTCGCTCTGTCCGCAAACATCGGTTATTTCATCCTCTCCTGTCAAATCCCGTGACTTTCATCGATCGCTGCCGGCCTTTTGATGCGGCAGGAAAAAGAATGGTTTCAGCAATATTTTCGCGTTTCCTGTCGTATCAAAAAGCCCCAGACATTTCTGTTTGGGGCCTTTCTTCACTGTTCTACCGGATATACGGAAGCCTGCTTTTTGTCTCTTCCTTTTCTTTCGAATCTCAGCACGCCGTCAACCTTTGCAAATAATGTATCGTCTCCGCCGATGCCGACATTGATACCGGGATGGATTTTCGTTCCGCGCTGTCTGTAAAGGATGTTGCCTGCCTTCACGAACTGCCCGTCCGCTCTCTTGGCGCCGAGTCTCTTGGATTCGGAATCCCTGCCGTTCTTCGTGGAACCGACACCCTTTTTATGAGCAAAAAACTGAAGGTTCAGTTGAAGCATTTGTTACACCTCCTCGATTTTCAGTCTAAGGTACTTCTTTCCGTACTGCCGGGCGATGCTCTGCAGGCCCAGGACCATGGCATCCATGAGAAGGACGCCCTTCTCTGCCGGAGGAGCGGGGAAAACCACATCGATGATCCCTTCCTCTTCCCGGGTGGAGACTTCCATCTCTTCCGCAGCGAGGGCTTCCATCGCGTTGATCGTGTTGATCACCAGGACGGATACCGCCGCGCAGACGATATCGGATCCGCTCTCCGCATATCCAGCATGGCCGCTGCACGAAAAACCGGAGTACCTGCCGTTTGTCTTTCTGATTACAATCTTCGTCATAGATCGGTCAAGGAAAAAGCTCAGCCGTTGATCTTTTCGATCTTCACCTGCGTGTAAGCCTGTCTATGGCCGTTTTTCTTGTGGTAACCGGTCTTTCTCTTATACTTGTAAACGATCACCTTCTTGCCTTTGCCTTCGCCGACAACCGTAGCGGTTACGGTTGCGCCAGCTACGTCGGCACCGACTTTCAGGCCGTTGTCGCTCACCGCGATTACCTGATCAAAGGTAACAGTCTCGCCGGTCGCTGCGGAGAGCTTCTCCACTTTCAGAACATCGCCTTCAGCGACTTTGTACTGTTTGCCACCAGTAGCAATAATTGCGTACATCCAGGACACCTCCCATCAAAGCGTTAATGAAAATTAACGTTACTCGCTAACTTCGGTGGCGCCGTATCGGCGCACTTCTACCTCGTTATGCGGCATACTCATAAAGCTTAGCATCCACGCCGAAATTTGTCAAGAAAAAATTTACAGGATTCGGAGTAGATGCTCGAAATATTCCGGCAGCGGGGCGCAGGTCTCTACGTACTCCCCCGTGACGGGATGGACGAAGCCCAGGATCATGGCGTGCAGGGTCTGTCCTTCCAGAAAGGAAAACGGGCTCTTTTTCGGGCCGTAAACCGCATCCCCCAAAAGGGGATGGCCCAGGGAGGCCATGTGAACCCGGATCTGATGGGTACGCCCCGTCTCCAGCCGGCATTCGATGCAGGTGTATCCGGAAAAGCGCTGCAGGACCCGGTAATGGGTCACGGCTTCCTTGCCGTTTTTGCGGTTGATCGCCATCTTCTTGCGGTCGGAAGGGTCTCTGCCGATGGGAGCGTCCACAGTCCCCTCTTCCTCTTTGAGCGAACCGCAGACGATGGCCCGGTAGCGGCGGACGATGGAATGTTCCTTCAGCTGCCGGGCGATGGAGCGATGGGCCGCGTCGTTTTTGCAGATCAGGACGGATCCCGTGGTATCCTTATCGATCCGGTGGACGATTCCCGGCCGCAGGACGCCGTTGATGCCGGAGAGCTGTCCCCGGCAGTGAAACAGGACGGCGTTGACCAGCGTATGGCTGTAATGCCCGGCCGCGGGGTGAACCACCATCCCTTTGGGCTTGTTGACCACCAGGAGGTCGTCGTCCTCGTAGAGGATGTCCAGCGGGATATCCTCGGGGAGGATCTGAGGCTCCACGGCTTCCGGCAGGAAGAAGGATACCTCGTCGTCGGCGCTCACCCGGAAATTCTGCCGCACAGGCCGTCCGTTGACCGCTACGTTCCCCTCGCGGATCATCTTCTGAATGTAGGAACGGGACAGGGAATCCATCAGGGAAGCGATGCACTTGTCGATTCGTTCGTCCTCCTGTTCGGAAGAAATCTGAAAGCAGAACAGGCTCATTTTTCCCCTTTCTTTTTCGGCTTCAGGAAGGAAAAATCCTCTTCCCGGTCGTGTCCGAAGAAGGCCAGAATCAGCGCGATGGCGCAAACGCAGGTAATATACATGTCGGCCACGTTGAAAATCGGGAAATCGATGAGCCGGATGTAAATGAAATCCACCACATAGTCCAGGCGCAGCCGGTCGATGAAATTGCCCAGCGCCCCGGCCATCAGGAGCCCTCCGGTCACATGCCAGACGACGTACTTCTTTTCGGAGGGCATCCGGATGAGCGCGTAAAGGCAGAAGGCCAGGATCAGGCAGGTCATGATCACGAAGAAGATCTTCTGGTTTTGCAGCATGCCGAAGGCCGCTCCCCTGTTTTCCAGATAGCGCAGCTCCAGCACGCCGGGGATCAGGGGAACCGCGGGCTGATCCTTCAGGAAGGCTGTGGCCAGATATTTGGTCAGCTGATCCACGAAAACCCCCGCCGCGGCGATGCACAGATCCAGCGGGAACAGTTTTGAAATTTTACGCTTCATCTTCAGCCCTCTTCCCTGAAATTCAGCTCTTCCACGGCGGCCCGGATCTCTTCGTCCGTCACCGTATCGTCCAGCACGGCCTGTCCGATGCCGTCCAGAAGGACGAAGCAGATATGGCCTTTGTCCATCTTCTTATCGGATTTCGTCAGCCTTACGATTTGTTCCGTATCCAGATCATCCGCGGAAATGGGGAGCTGGAACGGGACGAACATATCCCGGATCTCGTAATATTCCTCCATCTCGATCCGGCCCTTTTTCCAGGAAATATAGGCGGCGGCCACGCATCCCAAAGCCACGCATTCCCCGTGCAGGAGGGAAAAGCCGCTGGCCTTTTCGATGGCGTGACCGATGGTGTGGCCGAAGTTCAAAAGGGCGCGCTCCCCCTTCTCCTGCGGATCCTTTTCCACGATCTCCCGCTTGATTTCACAGCTGCGCCGGACCATGCGCTGCAAAGTTTCGGGATCCCGGGCGCAGATTTCGTACATCTCCCTGATGAGCCATTCGTAATAGCGGCTGTCGCGGATCAGGCCGTGCTTCATCACCTCTGCGAACCCGTTGTAGAACTGGCGGGGCTCCAGGGTGCCGAGCGTATCGGGATTGATATAGACCAGGGAAGGCATGTGGAAAGCGCCCACCATGTTTTTATACGAGTCGAAGTCCACGCCGGTCTTTCCGCCGATGCTGGAATCCACCTGGGCCAGCAGGGTGGTGGGAACCTGGATGAATTCGATGCCCCTCAGATAGGTGGCCGCGGCGAATCCGGTCAGGTCTCCCACCACGCCTCCGCCCAGGGCGATCAGCACATCCCTGCGGTCGAAGCGGCGCTCGATCAAAAACGCGTAGAGCTCCTGCACGGTATCCAGCGTCTTATGCTCCTCTCCGGCCGGGAAAGTGAAGATTTCACAGGCCGAAAAGGCTCCTTCCAGCGCATCCTGCAGCTGAGAAGCGTAGAGCGGGCCCACCCCGTCGTCCGTCACGATGCAGGCCTTCCGCCCTTTCCATTTTTCCCCGATTTCCGCTGCGATGCCATCGAAACCGCCGGAAATGACGATGTCGTAGCAGGGGGCGCCCTGATAGGAAACGGTCATTCTTTCTGTCATAACAAACCTCCGTTTTTTATCCACTTTTTATCCGGACTGCGAAAAGGGGCCGCTGCACAGACCGCTTTTCAAACGCTGTGCGACAGTCCCCTCTTCACAGATATCTTCTATTGTGCGTTCAGATCTCCTTCACATCCAGCGATCCGCTCAAAATATCCTGAAAATCCCCTGAAATGTCCACGCTGGCCGGCGTGATGATAAAGATGTAATGCGAAATCTTCTGCAGCCTTCCGGAGATGGCGTAGCAGGAACCGGAAGCGAAATCGAGAATGCGCTGCGCGATGTCCAGATCCAGCCCCTCCATATTGAGCACCACGGTGCGGTTGGCCAGAAGCGTGTCGGTGATCTCGCGCTCGTCCTCGATGCTGGTGGGCTTGATCACACAGACTTCCATACCGCCGATACCGGTCCTGCGCTGGGCCTGGCGCATGGGGGTCACTTTGGAAACCGCCTTTTTGGGGCGATCCTCATCTTCATAGGAGTCCGCTTTTGAAATATTCTTCACCTTGGATTTTTTCTCTACCGGAGCGGGTTCGTCTTCATCGTAATAGTCATCGTCATAGTATCCGTCATCCTCTTCATCGTTCAGCTTCATGTAATTCAAAAACTTGTCCATAACTCCCATATTTATGAAACTCTCCTTTATTCAGAATCAGCCGGACCGTCCGTGACCGCACTGCCCCGGCTTCGCAGGCCGAAAATTCCGGTACCCACTCTGACATATGTGGCGCCTTCCTCCACGGCGACCCCGAAATCGTTGGTCATTCCCATGGACAAAACGCTCATAGATACATTATCGACGTTTTTCCGTGTTATGTCAACAGATAATTGTTTCAGGGCCCGGAAATATTTTCTGTTTTCCTCCGGATTTTCGGTATATGGGGCAATCGTCATCAATCCTTTGATATGGACGGCGGGCAGCCTGGAAATCGCTTCCACCAGGGCCGGCGTTTCTTCCGGAGCCGCCCCGAACTTGCTCTCCTCACCGGCGGCGTTCACCTCGATGAGGATATCCGTTTCCACGGACTTTTTGACGGATTCCCGGCTGATCTCCTCCGCCAGGCGAAGGGAATCCACGCCATGGATCAGCGCCACGTTTCCGATCAGGTATTTGACCTTGTTTCTCTGGAGGTGGCCGATCATGTGCCAGCGGATGTCGGAGGGCAGCTGCTCCCTCTTCTCCGTCAGCTCCTGTACCTTATTTTCCCCGAAGTCCCGGATGCCCGCCCGATAGGCTTCCAGGATCATGGAGACCGGCTTCGTTTTGCTGACGGCGATCAGGGTGGCCGCCTGCGGCGGCCGTCCCGCTCTGCGAAGGCTGTCGTCGATCCTGTTTTGCACTTCCGTCAAATTTTCCGAGATAGTCATAAAATCCCCGTCCTTTTCTTTTCTCAATAGACGATTTCATCGTCCTTCTGGATCGCTTCCGCGTCCAGAACGATGTGGTCGTAGGCGCTCAGGCCGTAGGTGGTATTGGGCTGGACGATGGCGTATTCCTCGTTCTGCCCGAGGATGCTCACGATCTTGAAATCCGCGTATCCCTTGTTGATGTTGTAGACGCCGATGAGACTGCCCGTTTTGGAGACGGTGAAGGTTTCCGTGGAATCCGGCAGGACGAGATGGTCGCCTGCCCGAAGCATCGTGTCATCCACATAGTACTCTTCGTCCGTCTCCTGATACAGCTGGGTGGGGACGAATTCCGTGGTCAGGGCTCCGTTCTCCCCGGCCACTTCCCGGAGGACGCCGTTTTCGCCGGAATTGCCCCCTTTGGTCACGTACTCCTTCGGCAGGAGGAAAAATTCCTTTTCCACGATGGCGGAAAGCGGCACCTTCAGCCCGTCTTCCGAATCGGTGATCAGCTCGATGTCCAAAAAGCGGTCCGTGACGAAGGTGATCATGGAATTGTTGAAATCCAGCTGCGCGAACACCCCCTCGTCCCCCTTGTCCAGAATGGTCACCGCCCCGTTGGACTCGTACTGGTTTTTCAGAAAGCGGACCCTGACGTATTCCGCTTCTTCCAGCCTGGCAGCGGTGGCGCGGTCCACCTGGATGACAAGGGACCAGTTTTCGCTGGTGGAGAGCTTATAGAGTGGATCCTGGCCGGACACCAGTTCGTTGCTGATCAACTGCGTCTTTTCGTAGGCTTCCTGATCGAAGTCCGCTTTCACGATGTCCTCCGGCCGCCTGTCCTCATAGCCGTCCACCGCATAGGCGATGATGCCGGACTGGGGGGCGTTGCAGAGGTTCACCGGCTGGCTGGAACCGCTGTTTATGCTGCTCATGTTCTCCAGCACGTTGATATTGGCGAGCTTGAGCACCGTTCCTTCCAGATCGTATTTAAAATCGTAGACGGACTGGAAGTCGGAGCTGGAAAACCGGGAGCAGTAGGAGACGATATCGGACTGGAGCTGGCGGAGGTCGGTTTCGGAAAGCGAACTACTGTCCGCATTCTGCTCGTCCAGGATCTCTTTGAGCTGCCCGCTCTCATCCACCGTGCAGACCAGCTGTCCGCTCCCCACCCGTTCTCCTTCCCGGGCGTAGTAGTTGATGTAGCCGGAATAGTCGCTGGTGACCACCGTTTCGCTCCTGAGGGCGATGCCCGTGTAGACGTTGTCTTCGGAGAGGGTGCCCACCTGGACCGTATAGGAACGGATATGTTTGGAATTGAAAAAATACATGCAGACGCAGATCGTGATGTATAAAAAGATCGCGCCGAAGATGATGATGCCCAGGTTGATATTCAGCGGCTTTCGGTATTGCCTGATATTGCCGTTTTGATGCTCTCTCTCCAATGCGTCGCTCCTCGTCTGAAAAAGAAGCCCCGGTTGTCATTCCGCCGGGGCTTTGTCAAATGGCACCTGGGTGCCGGGTGTTCTGATTCGGTTGAATCAATCCTCAAAGAGATACAATGATTTTGGATTTCAGGCTGTCCGCCAGATCGCCTTCATTGCGGGAAACGCTGAGTACGAAGTCCACGCCGTATTTTTCGCTCATCGCCTCGAGGCGTTCGATGACGGGCGCGATGTCCTGTCCTTCCAGGCAGGCGATTTTTAAGAAGCTGTCGAAATACATCTGCTCCAGATCGTGATCCTGAGAGATGATGCCGCTGACAAAACCCAGAAAACCGTCGCAGCTGTCCACCGCGTAATCCAGCACGTTGATCAGGCGAACCCTGTTGTTCAGCTCGAACATATGCTTGGAGCTCTTGTCCAGGTAGACGATGCTTCCCTTCACATCTTTAATTTCGGTATTCACTTTATCCAATAAGTATTTAGTTTTGCCCTTCCCCTTCTCGCCTACGATTAATTGAACCATTGATATCCCTCCTAAAGTAAATTCATTATCATGCTCGCGCATCATAAGATATGTCTATTATAGTTGATATCACCTAAAAAAACAACCACCATTTTGGCAGTTTAGCCTATTTCATCCAGCAGATCGGTCATTTCCGTGTAGAGGATTCCCCGCTCTTTGGAACGGAGGATGACGGCGATATAGGGATTCCCGGCCGTGTCTTTCGCCAGCAGGACCAGGCAGTTTCCCGCCGCGCTGGTGGTGCCGGTTTTCCCGCCCACCACGCTGACCTGATCCGGCGGCTTGTAGTTGCCGGACAGATACTGGTTGGAGTTCTGGATGGAAAGCTGCTTTTCGTTGCCGTTCTTATCGTAATAAACCGTTTCATAGCTGGTCATCCGGATGATCTCGTTGACCTGGCTGTATTGAATCGCTTCGTTGAAAATCAGGTACATGTCATAGGCCGTGACATAGTGGTCATCCGCGGTCAGCCCGTGCGGATTGACGAAATGGCTGTTGGTGGCCCCGATGGCCCGGGCTTCCTCGTTCATCATCTCGGCGAACTGTTCCACGCTGCCGCCGATGTGCTCCGCGATGGCCACGGCCGCATCGTTGGCCGACTTGATCAACAGGGCGTGGAGGGCCTGGTTCAGGGTGAGCCGGTCCCCTTCCTTAAGGCCGCACAAAACGGCGCCGCTCTCCGTGATGTTGACGTTCTCCGTGGCGGTGATCACGTCGTCCGGATTCCCGTATTTGAGAGCCACCACCGCCGTCATCAGCTTGGTCAGGCTCGCCGGAGCCAGGCGCTCGTGGATGTTTTTCGCGTAGAGGACCTCATGGCTGTTTAAGTCGAACAGCCCCGCGGACGTGGCGTCCGACATATCCACTACGGCGTCGTCCACGTTGATATTCCCGTCCACAACGCACAGGCCGGAAGCGAAGGCATCCGCGATCTGGGATCCGTCCTGGGTCACGACGCGGAACCCGGATACCTGAGAATCAGGGTCATAGGGCATGGACACGGGTTTTTCACCGCAGCCGGCGGTATTGAACGCGATCAGAGCGGCCAGGCAGACCGCTCCCCATTTATTTATACATTTCACGCCACTCTAAATCTCCTCTGTCCAGGGACTTGATCAACAGTTCCGCCGTGGCCAGGTTGGTGGCCAGCGGGATATTGTGCATGTCGCAGAGACGCACCACGTTGTTGACGTCCGGCTCGTGGTTTTTGGGCGTCAGAGGATCCCGCAGGAAGACGACGAGATCGATCTGGTTGTGCTCGATCTGCGCGCCGATCTGCTGCTCTCCGCCCAGATGTCCCGCCAGATATTTGTGAATGTTCAGATTCGTCACTTCCTCGATCAGCCTTCCGGTGGTCCCTGTGGCGTAGAGCGTGTTCTTCGACAGGATGCCCCGGTAGGCGATGCAGAAGTTCTGCATCAGTTTTTTCTTTGCATCGTGCGCAATCAATGCGATGTTCATAATACCTTCTCTCCTATAAATTATACAGATTCTTTCTCTGCAGCCTGACGTTCAAAACCAGTCCGATTCCGATGTAAAGGCTCACCAGAGAGGTAAGGCCGTAGCTGACAAACGGAAGCGGAAGCCCCGTATTGGGCATCAGCATCGTGGCCACGGCGATGTTCATAAATCCCTGAAACGCGATCAATGAACCGATTCCCGCAGCGATCACGGTGCCGGCCGTGTCCCTGGCCGATCTGGCCGTCGAAACGCAGCGCATGGCGATCAGAATCAACAGCAGGATAACCGCCGCGGACCCCACAAACCCCAGTTCTTCTCCCACGACGGCGAAAATGAAATCCGTCTGCGGTTCCGGAAGGAAGTTCCCGTTTTTCACGGAAGCGATCACGTTGTTGTTCAGCCCTTTCCCCCAAAGCTGTCCGGAACCGATCGCGATCACTGAATTGAGCTGCTGATACGCCTCCGAATCCGCATAGGCGGCTGGATCGAAGAAAGCCATGATTCTGTTTCTCTGATAATCGTTGATCAGCGTCTGTCCCTCCTGCATGACGATGGATAGAAAGACGACAGCGGAAGGAACGATGACCGCAAGCACGCCGCCGATGATCTTCCAGCTCAGGCCCCCCACGAACATGATCGAGCAGAACAAAAGCGCGGTCAGGATCGTCATGGAGAGGTTTGGCTGCTCGTAAATCAGGACCAGAGGCGGAATTACGAGTATAATTGCACAAAACAGAATGCGGAAAGTATTCAGCTTCTCCCTATATTTCATAATAAACTGTGCATAGAATAAAATCAACAAAATTTTTGTGGTTTCGGAGGGCTGGAACTGAAACAGGCCGATGTCCAGCCATCTGGTGGCTCCGTTCACCTCTTCCCCGAACAGGGCCACCAGGACCAGGGAGCCGATGATGAACAGATACCAGACCCACTGAAAGCGGAGCAAGAAGGAATAGTCCATAAACGCCACCACCAGCATGGCCCCGAGTCCCAGAAACATTCCGAGAATCTGTGTACCCTGTACGCTCTCCTTGGCGCTTCCGATCACCAGAATGCCGATGATGTTCAGCGTGATGACCAGAAGAACCAGGATGAAATCAAAATTTTTCAGTTTGTATCTTTTGAACATAAATGCTCCTGTCGTTTTATCAGCTGATTTTGTGCAGGTCCAGAATCGGGACGTTGGCGTAAAGGGAGGGATTCTTATTCCCCCTGCCTTTGAGCGCGGATTTGCTGATCTGGATTTCCATGTTTTTGGCGTCGATCAGCATATAGCGGGAAATGACCCGGGCGATGTCCTTTTTGATCAGCTCCAGCACTTCGGGGGAACAGTTCACCCGGTCGGAGATCAGGAGGATTTTCAGGCGGTCCTTCGCCACTTCCCGGGACGTCCTGCGTCTTAAAAATTTCGGCAGCCTCATACTCTTCCCTCCTGACTCCTGTGAAAAATGCCGGAAACCTTCGTCCAGAAGGAAATGGACCGGTCGGGATTGAAGTACGGGACCTCCTGTCCCAGGACCCGCATGCACAGGTTATAGTAGGCCCTTCCCGCCATGGTGTGGTTGCCCACAAGAGGTTCGCCCTGGTTGGTGGCGATCACCACGTTTTCGTCGTCCGGGATCACCCCGATGAGCGGGACGGAAAGGATGTCCACCACGTCGTCCACGGTCATCATGTCGCCGCGTTTGACCATATCGAACCGCATCCGGTTGATCACCAGGTCGATCCGTTCCATGGAACTGGCTTCCAGCAGCCCGATGATGCGGTCCGCGTCGCGGATCGCGGAAACCTCCGGCGTGGTCACCACCAGCGCCCGGTTCGCCCCGGCGATGGCGTTTTTGAATCCCTGCTCGATTCCGGCGGGGCAGTCCAGAAGCACGTAGTCGAACTGCTCCTTCAGCTGCTCGATGAGCTTCTTCATCTGGCTCTCGTTGACCGCGGTTTTGTCCCGGGTCTGGGCCGACGGCAGCAGATACAGGCCGGGATATCGCTTATCCCGGATCAGCGCCTGCTTGACGCGGCAATTTCCTTCCACCACGTCCACCAGATTATAGACGATCCGGTTTTCCAGCCCCATGACCACGTCCAGATTGCGAAGGCCGATATCCGTATCGATCAGAACGACCTTTTTCCCGGACGCCGCCAGGCCGGTTCCCACGTTTGCGGTCGTGGTCGTCTTTCCCACGCCGCCTTTTCCTGAGGTAACGACGATTACATCATTCATGCCAAAAGCCCTCCGATTATGAAATCTTCGTTCTCCGGCGCAGCCGGGCTGGCTTTAGAAATTCAGCCCGGCCGGGAGTTCTTTCGTGATGGCCTGCATTTGTATCTCGCCGTTTCTGACGAAGGCGATCCGGGAATCCCCGGAGCTGTGCCCGCATCTTCCTCTTCTCTTTTCTTTTGTCTTATAGTTGAAATCTCCGATTTTTAATTTTTGCGGAGCCATTTCAAGCGCTGCGATAAAGTGGGCGCCGCAGCCGTTTCCTCCGGCATAGGCGCTGCCCAGAAGCTTTCCCAGAACGATGATATCCTTCGTGGAAATGACGCTGCATCCCGGGTTCACATCGCCCAGAACGACGATGCTTCCTTCCGTTTCCAGAATCTGCCCGCCCTGCAGGGTCCCGCGGTAAAATTTTTCGCCGCCCTCCCGCTGGCGGAGCATCCCTTCATATTCCGTCCGGGCCCGGTCGAGCGCTTCCTTTTGCGTCCCGTCCTTTCCTGCCACGCAGAGGACCCGGATCCTGCTGTTTTCGCAGATGGTTTCCACCAGGCGGTTTTCTTCCCGGCCCTCGAGCGTTCTGCCTTCAAAACAGATCACGGCCCTCATGTCGCCGAAAAAGCGGGAGGACTCCCGGAACTTTTCGGCGACGGCCTGCAAAAGAAGCCCGAATTCCATCTGATCGTCCAGCCAGACGGCGATGCCGTCCGGATAACTTTTCAAAATGACGGGGTTTTTCACGGATCTGCCTCCTTCCTGCATCAGTCCCCACCTCCGCTGATCGCGTCGGGCGTCAGCGCAGTGTTGGAATCCGTCAGCTTTCCGTCCTCGTCCAGACCGTAATACCAGGTCAGCACCTGTTTGGACAGCTGGGATGCGTAGTCCGAGGAATATCCGTTGCCGATCCGGATCGCCAGCGCGATTTCCGGATTGTCGTAGGGCGCGTACCCCACGAACAGGCCGTGGTTGGGGCGGCTCTTGTCTTCCTCCGCCGTTCCGGTCTTGCCGGCAACCTCCACGGGAAAATCCCGGTAATAGGTTTTGGCCTGCACGACGCCGCGCATTCCCTGATGAAGGGCGTTCCAGTAGGATTCCGGAAGGTCCACGGTATTTCTCACTTCGGCTTCGTAATCCTTCAGCAGGTTCCCGGTCCGGTCCGTCACCCTGTCCAGAAGGGTCAGGTTGTAACAGGTGCCGCTGTTGGCCACCGTGGTCACGTAGCGGGCCAGCCCCACCGTGGTGAAGTTGTGATTGCCCTGCCCGATGGCGGAAACGATGGGGTTCATATCGGAAAGCTGGGGTTCAGATTCCTCGATCTCCACCCCGGACTTTTCGGTCAGGCCGAACATGTCCGCGTATTTGATCAGGGTTTCGTTTCCCTTTTCCGCGCGGAAGGTATCTCCGTCCATGGCCATCTGGTATCCCATCTCGTAGAAAAACAGGTTGCAGGAATTGGTGATGGCTTCCGTGATGTTCAGGCTGCCGTGTCCGCTTCGTTTCCAACAGCGGGGCTGATAGTCCGCAAACCGGGTGAAGATGCCCGTGCAGTTGATTTCCGTGGAAAGGGTGGAGAAATTCTCCATCAGGGACGCCGTGGCGGATACCATCTTGAAGGTGGAACCCGGAGCCGTTTTCATCTGGGTGGCGTAATTCCACATCGGTTTGGAACGGTCCTCGCCGCTGGAAACCCGGGCGTAGTACTCGGAATCGATGCCGTTGGCCAGCCGGTTGTTGTCGTAGCTGGGATAGCTGACCAGAGCCTTCACGTCCCCGGTATTCACATCGGTGATGACGCAGGAAGCGGAATAGGGATCCAGCGCCAGCTGGGCCGGGGTGATTTCCAGATTGCGGATCAGATCCACCATGAAGGAAAAGGCCGATACTTCCCCGTTTTTCAATGCGGAAATCCGTTCTTCGCTGGGGTTGATCACATCCTGCTCGATGAGAAGCATGCACACCTGCTGTCCGGAGATCCGGTTCTGTTCGATCATATAGCGGTAAATCTGCTTATCGAAGGCGACGCAGTCCAGCTCGTCCAGGACGTAGTTGATGACCTGTCCGTAAACCTCTTCGGAATCGGAATATTTCCCTTCGATGGAGAGTCGGGTCACGTCGATCCAGTTTTGGGAAATGGCGTACTGCAGGTATTCGCGGATACTGATGACTTCGTCCCGGGTCCAGCTCAAATAGGTTTCGTCCTCCGTATCCACCCCGGTCAGGACTCCGTCGCCGGAGAGCAGGGTGTTGATGATATAGCTCTCGTAGACCTGATACTCTTCCGGCAGCTGGTTGTAGGGGGTGGAGCCGCTCTCCAGCTCCTGGCGGATCCAGGAAAACACCTCATCCTGTTTGGAGAGGAAGGCCTGGTAGACGGAATGCTGTACTTCGTTTTCACGGGCCTCCGGCAGCGCGGCGATGTCGATGACGTTGTTCTCGAAGAGAGCGCTGTACACGTCGTCGATGGGAATTTTCAGGTTGGCGCTGGTCACGTTTTCGGTATCGTAGTTTTTGACGTTGATGATTTTGTCCACCAGAATGCCGGCCACGAACTTTTCCAGGATGTTGTAAACCGCCGCCTGCAGCCCGGCGTCGATGGTCAGGTAGACGTCGTTTCCGGCCGAGGGGTCCACGTGGTCGATGACTTCGATTTCGCGGCCCATCCGGTCCACGAAAACCGTCTCGTATCCCTTCGTCCCCTGGAGATATTCCTCCATGACCTTTTCGATGCCGGATTTTCCCACGATGTCGTTGAGCTCGTATTCTTTGGCGTCGGGGGCCTGCTGTACGCCCTCCATGCCCGCCTCGCTGTTTAAGGCCTCCAGCTCCTCCGTGGAGATTTTGCCGGTATAACCGATGATATGGGAATAATAGGGGCCGTCCGTATATTTGCGGATGGTGTCGTCCGCGATTTCGATGCCGTCCAGATCTTCCAGATTTTCCTGGATTTTGGCCACGGATTCTTCCGAAACGTCCGTGGCGATGGTCACCGGAATGTATTTCTGAAAGCTGGTGAGGCTGATGGTGTAGCGCAGGGCCACGATATCCAGAAGCTCCTGCTTCGTGTAGCCCAGCCCCACCTGAAAGCTGTCGGAATCGTCCGGATCGGTCCGGTTTCCGACGCCGAAACGGCTGGAGGAAGCCAGATCCATGATGACCTGATCCGCGGTGGCTGCCTTTTCCCGTTCCTTGAGATCGTCGATGGTGATGCGGCCGTAAACGTCCGCCAGAAAACGCAGAAGGCGCGTCCCGGTCACGTCGAAGGCGAAATCGCCGTTGTCGTCGATATAGATGTGAAAATCGTAGCTGACATCGTCCCCGTTTTCCCGAAGGATGTCCAGCACCTGCTTTAAGGTGGCGTTGATCTGCGCGTTTTTCCGGCTGCCGCTCTCGTACACGTCTTCGATGGTGACGGAATGGGACAGCTCGTTGTAGGCCAGGACGTTTCCGTTGCAGTCGTAAATATTGCCGCGGGTGCTGGCGATGGAACGCTCCTTCTTGATCTTGAGCTCAAGCTCCGTCTGCTTGTCCGCCCCCTGGACGATCTGCAGCTGGAAAATCCGGTTGATCAGAACCAGGCCGAGGACGGCGAAGAGCACGTAGAGCAAAAAGGTACGGGAACCGATGAAGTTGTAAAAGAAGTATTTAATCCTTTTGAGCAATTTGATCCTGACTCCTTCTCTCCGCCCGCTCCAGCCGGCGGTTGATCAGCAAAAGCAGCGGATAGAACACAAATGCGATGACGATGGTATAAACCGCTTCCGGAATGATGATATGTAACAGGTAGTACCGGATGTCCAGCCTGGCCCGAAAGAGGAACATCACGCCGTAGCAGACGAAATTGAAGGCCAGGTCCGAAACGGAAATCATCAGGAGCGGAAGCTTTAAGTCCTCCGGATAAAACAGGCGGTTGCATCTTCCGTTGCAGTATCCGGTCAGGAGATACAAAAGCGCGTAAAATCCCAGCAAATCGCCGGTATTCCCCGCGCCTCCTCCATTCGCAGAAAACAGATCCGCCAGCAGCCCGCACGCGAACCCCGTCCACATTCCGGCCTTTTCCCCGTTCATGAAGCCGGAGGCGGCCGTCAAAAGAATCAGCAGGTTCGGAACGATTCCCCCGAAGGAAAACCAGGGACAGACGCAGGTCTGGAGCAGAAAACATATAAAAACCAGAAGGGCCGTTACGATGGATTTCTTCATGGGCATTCCCCTACTCTTCCTCTGTCTGCTGTTTTAAATCCATGACCACCAGAACTTCCTCCAGATGGGAGAAATCCACCGCCGGAGCGATGTATCCGGATTTGGTCAGGTTGTTGGGAGAAGTGTTGATGGAGCTGATGTAGCCGATCAGGATGCCGGGCAGGTATTTGTCGCTGATGCTGCTGGTGACGACCTTGTCCCCCACCGTGACCTGTCCGTCGGGATCCGACAGCTGGTCGAAGCGGATGGTCCCTTCCGACATGACGGACTGCAGATCGCCGGATACGATCATGTTCATGGATGTGGCCAGCACCGTGGCGCTGACGTTCTGGGTATCGGAAATGATGGCCGATACTTTGGCGTAATTGGGCCCCGTGGAAACCACTCTTCCCACCAGGCCGCTGCCGGCCATCACGTTGCAGTCCACCTGTACCCCGTCGTTTTCTCCCTTGTCTATGGTAAAGGAGTAAAACCAGTTATCCGCTTCGCTGGCGATGACCCGGGCTCCGATCTTTTCGTAGTCCGCGTACTCCTGATCCAGGGCGTAGAGGTTCCGCAGGCTGTTGAGTTCGTACTGATCCTGCTGAAGCCGGTTGTTCTCGATGGTCAGAGCGTCCACCTGCTCCTGCAGCGCCTGGTTCTGGGCCAGGACGTCCCGGATCTGAGCCAGCTCTTCGGAACGGTCCGACAGATATCCGCCCACCTCGGCGATCCCCCGCTGAAAGGGGACCACCACATATCCCGCCACGGCCTTTAGAGGGCCCTCGAACAGGGAAGTGCGGAAGGTGAAAATCATCAGGGCGATGCAGACGCCCACGAGGATCAAAAGCAGATATTTGCTGGATATGGTAAACTTCTTTTTGCGCTTTCTGATTACAGGACTCATTTACCCATCCCTTCAATCGCATAGGCCACGGACTTGTAGGCGTCTTCCTTCAGAACCCTGGCCAGGCCCAGGACGACGCTCTCCACGGGCCTTTGGGCATGGTTGACCTTCAGGCCGGTCGCCTGCTGAACCAGTTCGGAAAAATGGCTGACCGAGGACGCGCCTCCCGTCAGATAGATCCCGTGCCGGAAGATGTCCGCGCCCAGTTCCGGAGGCGTGCGCTCCAGAATGACCTTGATGCTGTCGATAATGGTATTGAAGTGCTCCTCCAGGCAGCGGTTGATGAGATCCGTAGGGATTTCCCGCTCCACCGGAAGGCCCACCACGATATCCCGGCCGTAGACTACGGCCCCTTTTCCCTCTTTTTCCAGGCTGCCCAGGGACTTTTTGATGGTCTCCGCGGTCTTCTGGCCGATGAGGAGGTTGAACTCCTTGCGCACCGCCTGGCGGATGGCCTCGTCGAACTTCAGCCCGCCGGTTTTGATCAGACGGCTTAAGACGATGCCTCCCAGGGAAAGGATGGAGACTTCCGTGGTATCGTATCCGATATCCACCACCAGGACGCCCTGGGAATTCTTGACGTCGATATCCATGCCCAGGCCGTCCGCCACCGCCTTTTCCACCACCATGATCTTTTTGGCCTTGACTCCGGCCTCCTTGATCAGGTCATAGAAGGCGCGCTTCTCCACTTCCGTGATGTCGGTGGGTACGGCGATGTAAAAATCCGAAGGCTTCGGGTTGCCTTTGGAGATATCCGTGATGAAAAATTTCACCAGCCGTTCCATGTTGTTGATGTCGGCGATGACGCCGTTGGAAAGGGGGTGGCTGATCTGGATGTTGGCCGGGGCCTTTTCATACATCTCGTACGCCGAGTTGCCGTAGGCGAAAATATTCTTCTTATTTTCGATGGCGATCATATTCTTTTCAATCGTGACGGTATCGTCCGCCAGACTGTAAATTTTGATATTGCTCGTTCCTAAATCGATTCCGAATGCGCTGTTTTGCACCATTGCCTTTCTCCTTCCTTCATAAAAGGCCGGCTTCCCGAAAGCTGAAATAATTCGTCCCGCCGACGATGATATGATCCAGCATCGTCAGCTGCATCATCTCTCCCAGCCCCGCCAGCCTTTCCGTAATTTCGGCATCTTCCCTGCTGGGCTTCACATCCTGGCTCGGATGGTTGTGCAGCAGGATGAAATGGACCGCCTGGTATTTTAACGCCTGCAAAAACACTTCCCTGGGCGACACCGGCGCCGAATTCACCGTGCCGATGGCGAGCACCCTTTCGTGGATGAGGCGGCCTTTTGCATCCAGCAAAAGCAGGATCACCCGTTCCACGGTACCGCCCTCCCCCTCCATCAGGGGGCGGCAGTAGGCGGCCGCCGTGGCCGGATCCGGAAAGGCGGGCAGCTGCGGCCGCGTGCACAAAGACAGCCTGCGCCCCAGTTCGGCGACGCAGCACAGGCGCACCGCCTTGACTTCTCCGATCCCCCGGATTTCCATGAGCTGGGCCGGGGAGAGGGACGGAAGCCCGGAGAGCCCGCTCCTGCCGCCGGCAGGGAGGGCCAGGACCTGTTGTGCCAGCGCCAGGGCCGGACAGTCCAGATGGGCTTTCGGGGCCTCCGGTCCCGGGATCGGCCCGGTCCGCAGCAAAATCGCCAGAAGTTCCGCATCCGTTAATGATTCTGCCCCCTTTTGCAGGAATTTTTCATAAGGCAGATCATCGCGTCGTTTTTTTCCCATACTTCCTCCGTTCTCTCTCCGGACGGAATATGGCAGGCATTTCTCCCAATGATTTCATGTTCCTGAAACTTCTATCATCTTAACATACTTCTTTTTTTCTGTATAGGAACAAAAGGGAAAATTTTTCGCCCCCTTCGACACCGATCTACAGCATGCCCGGGGAAATGGCAGGGATCACCCCTTTTTCCAGACAGCGCTGCAGGGACTTTAAAATTCCGAATTTGGCGTGCTGCCAGGTGAGCCCGCCCTGGAAATAGGCCTCATAGGGGGGCTTCAAGGGGCCGTCTGCGGACAGCTCGATGGAGGAGCCGGACACGAAGGCGCCCGCCGCCATGATCACCTGGCTGTCGTATCCGGGCATATCCCAGGGTTCCGGCGTGACGAATCCGTCCACGGGAGCGCCGTGCTGGATCCCCTCGCAGAAGGCGACGAGCCCTTCCGGCGTGCCGAATTCCACCGCCTGGATGATGTCGTAGCGCTCCGCCTTTCCGTCCGGCACCACCCGGAATCCCAGCCGTTCGTAGAGGTTGGCGGCGAAGATCGCCCCCTTTAAGGCGGAGGCCGTCACCGTGGGGGCCAGAAACAGCCCCTGATAAAAGGCGGGCAGGGCGTTTAAGGAAGCGCCCACCTCGCGCCCCAGGCCCGGGGAGGTGAGGCGGCAGGCCGCGTTTTCCACGCACTCCCGCGCGCCCACGATATAGCCGCCGATGGGGGCCAGGCCGCCGCCGGGGTTTTTGATCAGGGAGCCCACGCAGAGGTCCGCGCCCACCTGGGTGGGCTCGATGGTCTGGGTGAACTCGCCGTAACAGTTGTCCACCATGCAGATGAGATCCGGCCGGATCCCTTTCAGGAAGGAAATCAGCTCCCCAATGCGCTCCACCGACAGGGTGGGCCGGGTCTGGTATCCTTTGGATCGCTGGATCGTCACCAGCTTCGTGCGCTCGTTGACGGCGGCGCGAATCCCTTCCCAGTCAAAGCCGCCGTCCTCCTTCAGATCCACCTGGCGGTAGCTGATGCCGTACTCTTTGAGCGATCCCCTGGATTCGCGGATCCCGATGACCTCTTCCAGCGTATCGTAGGGTTTCCCCACGGGGGAAAGCAGCTCGTCCCCGGGGCGCAGATTGCTCATCAGGGCCAGGGCCAGGGCGTGGGTCCCGCAGGTGATCTGAGGGCGCACCAGCGCGGACTGGGCGTCAAACAGCTTCGCGTAGACGGATTCCAGCGTGTCCCGCCCCAGATCGTTGTAGCCGTATCCCGTGGTGCCCAGCAGGCAGGCTTCGCTCACCCGGCATTCCTGCATGGCCCGCACCACCTTCAGCTGGTTGTACTCCGCCAGCCGGTCGATGGCGGCAAAACGCTCTGTCAGCTCCTCCTGGATCCGTTCTCCGTATTGATAAATCTCCCGGGAAATTCCCATGGAAGCGTATATGGCTTCCATTTCCCCTCCTGCAGGTCCTTTTGTCATGTTCGTATCTCCTTCGCCTGTCCGATTAAAAACTGTAATATGCTATTTTCGTCCAAAAACTCCCGTCTGTCAACCCAGATCACACTTTTTTCACGTTTAAACCAGGTCAGCTGGCGCTTCGCGAAGTGCCGCGTATCCCGTTTGATCCGGTAAACCGCTTCTTCCAGGCTGCATTCCCCGTCCAGAAAGGCCAGGATTTCCTTATAGCCCAGCCCCTGCATGGAGACCGCCCCCCTTTGAAGCCCCCTGCCTTTTAAGGCCGCCACTTCTTCCACCAGCCCTTTTCGGATCATTTCGTCCACCCGGCGGTCGATGCGCTCATAGATGGCGTCCCGGCTGTCCGTCAGCACCAGATAGCGGGAATTCCAGACGGGTTCCTTCTGTCGCTGCTGCCGGTTGTGGTCGGAGATTTTCGATCCGGTGGAGGACGAAAATTCCAGCGCCCGGATCACTCGCTTGACGTTGTTGGGGTGGATGGAAGCCGCGGCTTCCGGATCCGCTTCCCGCAGCATGGCGTGAAGCTTTTCGGGCCCCTCCCGTTTCGCCAGCTGTTCCAGGCGGTTCCGCAGCCCTTCGTCCTCCCGGGTTTCGGTGAAATCGATCCCGTAGAGCACGGACTGGATGTAAAAACCGGTGCCCCCCGCCAGAATGGGGAGATGCCCTCTCTCCTGGATGGACGCGATGGCCGAAAGGGCCAGCTGCTGAAAGCGGACCACGTTGAAATCCTCTTCGGGATCCAGCACATCGATGAGATGATGGGGGACGCCGGCCATCTCTTCCCGGGTGGCCTTCGCGGAGCCGATGTCCATCCCGCGGTAGACCTGCATGGAATCCGCGGACACGATCTCCCCTCCCACCGCTTTTGCGAGCCGGATGGACAGGGCGGTCTTGCCTGCGGCCGTGGGGCCCGTGAGGATGAGCAGCGGCGGTTTCTTTTCCTGTTTCTCCAAATCCATGTTTCCTCCATTCCGAAGCGCCTTCGCGCCGTTTCAGACGATCCGTTTGAATTTCCGTTCCAGCTCCTGCCTGGTCATGGTGATCATGGTGGGCCTTCCGTGGGGGCAGTGATAGGGATTCTCCAGAGTCAGGAGCTGATCGAGCAGCTCCTGCATTTCCCGCCTGTCCATCCGGTGATTTCCTTTGACCGCGGCCCTGCAGGCCATGGTGGCGATCCGTTCCGCGATGGCCTGCGGGGTGTCGTGGCGCTGATCGCCGCATAAATCGCTCAAAATTTCCGCGAACAGATCGCCGCTGAAGCTGCCGTACAGGTCGCAGGGCACGGCCCGCAGGGCGTAGGAATTTCCGCCGAAGGGCTCGATCTCAAATCCCAGTTTCGCAAGATAATCGCCATAACGCGCGCAGGCGTCCGCCTCCGGGCCCGACAGCGTCACGACCACCGGGGGAAGCAGGTTCTGGCTTTCTGCGGAATTTTCCTTCAGGCGCCTGATCAGCGCCTCGTATTTTACCTTTTCGTGGGCCGCGTGCTGATCGATCAGGATCATTTTGTCCTCATAGACCGCGATCCAGTAGGTGTCGAACACCTGTCCGATGATCTCATAGCGCTTCACCGCCTGAGGGGTCAGGATCTTTTCTTCGAACAGATCCATCTGTCGCCCCCGGGACAGATCTTCCTTTTGTCTGGCATAGTCCAGCGTTTCCTCCCGCACCGCCGCCGCGAGGCGCCTGGTCTCGAAGGGCTGAACGGGGCCGGGCGCAGGGGCCGGGCGCTTTTGGGATTCCCGCTGCCCTGAGGCCGGCCGGGTCTCCTGCTGCGGCCGCTTCTGCGGGGAAGCCGGCTGCGAGGGCCCGGCGGGCAGCTGCCCGGAAACCATTTTTTCGGCCGTTTCCTGCGCCTGGCGCGCCCGCTGCGCAGCCGGATCCTTCGCTTCCTTTCCGTCCGGCAAAGAGACCTCCGGGATCATTTCCCTCTGCGTCAGAGCCCGCTTCACGTTTCGGTCCAGAAATTCCATCACCCGGGGGTTGTCGGAAAACCGCACTTCCATCTTGGAGGGATGGACGTTCACGTCCACCTGCGCGGGATCCGAGGTCACGTGGAGAAAGGCCATGGGGAATTTATGCTGCATCAGGTAGGCCTGATAGCCGTTTTCCAGACCCTTCGAGAGGATTTTGCTCCGGATGTATCTCCGGTTGACGAAGAAAAATTCGAAGTTCCGGTTGGGCCGCACCAGAAGGGGCGTTCCCAGAAACCCTTCCGCCACAAGGCCGTCCTCTTCGGCCCGGAAGGGAAATACTTCCTTCGCGATTTCCCGCCCGTAGATGCGGAAGATCACCTCTTTTAAATCCCCGCTGCCGGAGGTGGAAAAACGGGTCTGGCGGTTGATCTGAAACTGGAAGGAGATATCCGGGCGGGAAAGGGCCATGTGCTCCATCAGGTCGGCGATATAGCCGCCCTCCGTGGCGGGGGATTTCAGGAATTTCTTCCTGGCGGGCACGTTGAAAAACAGGTCCCGGACGATGATGGTGGTGCCCTCCGGGGCACCCACCTCGGAAAATTCCCGTTCCCGTTCGCCCTCGATGCAGTAGCGGATCCCGGTCAGAGATTCCTTCGTCTTGGTGACGATCTCCACCAGGGAAACCGCGGCGATGCTGGAAAGGGCCTCGCCGCGAAACCCCAGGCTGTGGATGCGCGCAAGGTCCTCCACCCCTTTGATCTTGCTGGTGGCGTGGCGGAAAAACGCCCGTTTCACCTGGTCCTTTTCGATGCCGGAGCCGTTGTCCGTCACCCGGATGAAGGTGGTTCCCCCGTCCTTAATCTCCACGGTGATGGCCGTGGCGCCCGCGTCGCAGGCGTTTTCCACCAGCTCCTTCACCACGCTGGCCGGCCGTTCCACCACTTCGCCGGCCGCGATCTGATCGATGGTCTTGCTGTCGAGCACTGTAATTTCTGCCATGGTTTAATTCCCCCACCGGTTCTTGAGTTTATTCTGCAGGCGGTACAGGGTGTTCAGGGCGTCCAGAGGGGTCATGGTGGTGATGTCCGCGCTCTTGAGCTCCTCCAGGACGTCTTCGTCCTTCACCGCGTCGAAGAAGGAAATCTGCTCCAGATCCACTTCGTCGTAGTGCTTCTGCTTTTTGCCCTTCCCTTCCGTTTCCACGGAAATGTTCTGGACCTTTTCCGTGATATCGTTGTCGGAGAGCTGCTCCACGATTTCTTTCGCCCGGTCGATGACCATATCCGGCACGCCGGCCAGACGGGCCACCTGAATGCCGTAGCTCTTGTCGGCTCCGCCCTTCACGATTTTGCGCAGAAAGACGATATCGTCCCCTTTTTCCTTCACCGCAATGCAGTAATTGTTCACGTTTCCGATCTTGCCCTCCAGCTCCGTCAGCTCGTGATAGTGGGTTGCGAACAGCGTTTTCGCCCCGAGAAGCTTCCGGTTGCTGATGTGTTCGATGACGGCCCAGGCGATGGCCAGCCCGTCGAAGGTGGAGGTGCCCCGGCCGATTTCATCCAGCACCAGCAGGCTTTTGGAGGTGGCGTTGCGCAGGATGTTGGCCACCTCGTTCATCTCCACCATAAAGGTGGACTGACCGCTGGCCAGGTCGTCGGAAGCCCCCACCCGGGTAAAAATCCGGTCCACGATGCCGATGTTGGCGGATTTTGCCGGAACGAAGCTGCCGATCTGGGCCAGCAGCACGATCAGGGCGGCCTGGCGCATATAGGTGGATTTTCCGGCCATGTTGGGCCCGGTGATCACCGCGATGCAGTGTTTCTGGTTGTCCAGGTAGGTATCGTTGGCGATGAACATATCGTGTTCGATCATCTGCTCCACTACGGGATGGCGGCCGTCTTTGATGTCGATGACGCCCTTTTCGTTCAGGGCGGGACGGACGTAATGGTTTCTCTCCGCCACCAGGGAAAGGGAAGCGGAGACGTCCAGCCGGGCGATGGCCTTCGCCGTGCGCTGGATGCGCTCCACCTGAGCGGCCACAGCGTCCCGGACCTGGCAGAATTTTTCGTATTCCAGGGCCGTCAGCTTGTCTTCCGCGTTCAGGATCATGTCCTCCAGTTCCTTTAAGCGTGGCGTGGTATAGCGCTCCGCGTTCACCAGGGTCTGCTTGCGCATGTAATCCGCCGGAACCAGATCCTTATAGGAATTGGTCACTTCCAGATAGTAGCCGAACACCTTGTTGTATTTGACTTTCAGGTTTTTGATTCCGGTGCGCTCCCTCTCCTGCTCCTCCAGCTGGGCCAGCCAGGTCTTGCCTTCCGTTTTGGCGCTGCGGAGCTGATCGATGGTCTCGTCGAAGCCTTCCCGGATCATGCCCCCTTCCCGGATGGAAATGGGGGGCTCTTCTACGATGGCGCGCCGGATGAGATCGTAAAGATCGCCCAGATCGTCCAGATCCGCCTCGATCTCCGCCAGCCGCTGGGAGGAAAAACCCTTCAGCACGGTCTTGATGTGGGGCAGCATTTCCATGGAGCTGGCGAAGGCCAGAAGGTCCCTGGGATTTGCGGTCCGGTAGCTGACCTTCCCCAGCAGCCGCTCCAGGTCGTAGACCGGGTTCAGATATTCCCGGAGTTCCTCCCGGGACATGGGGTCCTTGCAGAGCTCGTCCACCGCGTCCAGACGCTTTTGCATCTCCCCGCGGTCGATCAGGGGCTGCTCCAGGTCGCTGCGCAGCATCCGGCCGCCCATGGCCGTCTTCGTCTTGTCCAGAACCCAGAGAAGGGAGCCGCGCTTCTGCTTTTCCCGCAGCGTTTCCGTCAGCTCCAGATTCCGTCTCGTGGCGGAATCCAGCAGCATGTATTTGCCGGTGAGGTAGGGCTGCAGGCGGGTGAAGTGATCCAGCGAGGTTTTCTGGGTGTCGTAAAGATACTGCAGCAGGCTGCCGGCGGCGATGAGGCCGCTGGAAAAGGATTCCACGCCCAGCCCGATGAGGGAAGAAATTTTGAAGTGCCGCATCAGGCACTTTCTGCACAGATCCTCGTCGAAATAGTGGGGCTCCAGGGAGTAGACCGCGATGTCCAGCCGGGATTTCAGATCCTCCAGATCCGCGCCGCTCATCAGAAAGGCGTCGTTGCAGATCAGCTCGGAGGGCTGATATTTGTTGATCTCGTCCAGCAGGCGGCGCAGGTCTTCCACCTCGGTCACATAATAGTCCCCGGTGGTCACGTCGGCCACGGAAATCCCGGTCTTTCCGGCAAAATAGGCCACGCACATCAGGTAGTTGTTCTTCGTCTCATCCAGGGACTGGACGATCAGGTTGGTCCCCGGGGTGACGATGCGCACCACGTCCCGCTTCACCAGCCCCTTCGCCAGCTTCGGATCCTCCAGCTGTTCGCAGATGGCCACCTTATACCCTTTGGAAACCAGCTTGCTCAGATACCCTTCCACCGCATGATAAGGGACTCCGCACATGGGAGCCCGCTCTTCCTGCCCGCAGTTCTTTCCGGTGAGGGTGATCTCCAGCTCCTTCGACGCGGTCAGCGCATCCTCGAAAAACATCTCGTAAAAATCGCCCAGCCGGTAAAAGAGGATGCAGTCCGGGTATTGCTTTTTCGTCTCCATATATTGCTGCATCATCGGTGTCAGTTCAGCCATCTGTTTTCTCCTTCGTCTTATCTTAAAAGAACGGATAGGGGAAGGGACTTCCCATATCCGTTCTCGCGATACCCCGGGCATCTCGCGGCATAGCCGCTCGATGTCCGTTGCCCGTCGGATGCCCGCCCGTGCAAGCACGGCGGTCGCCCTCCGGGCGTATCGCACAATCGGCGGATATGCCGCCAAAGGAGCATATCCGCCAACACTATACCACAAAATGTTGTGGCTGTAAATTCTCGAAACCCTATTTCTTCCAGAGACCGTGCAGGTTGCAGAACTCGTAGACCGCTTCCACGCCGTCCCCTTCATTGAGCAAAAATTCGGCTTTGGGTTCGTCTCCGGGCTTTAAATCCTTCCGGTAGACGCAGCCGTTCTTCGTCTCCAGAGCGATGAACTGGATATAATGCTCCTCCAGCATGGGATGTACGGTGCTGCCCACCACGACGCTCACCTTCTGTCCCTCCTCCTTCACATCGGGGACGTGTTTTTCCATGGCGCCGTCCGTGGTATTGGGAACCAGCTCCAGCATCTTCTCGCCGCAGCACATCACCGGAACCCCTTTGTCCACCACTTTTTCCACCATATTTCTGCAGTGCGCGCAGAGCAGATATTTCACAGCCATAATCGTTCCTCCTTCTGTTTGAATGGGATTTTCCCTATATACCCTGATTTTACCACATCGGAATCGATCTGAAAAGGAGAAAAACCGTCAGTCCGCCAGGCTTCCCGTATAGTAAAACCCGCGGCATTCCTCCAGGCGCACGTTCACGATGGAGCCCACCAGGGAGGGATCTCCGGGGAAGTGGACGATGGTGTTGTTGGACAGCCGCCCCGTGATCAGGGAGGGATCCTGTTCGTTGACCTCTTCCGCCAGCGCGTCCAGGGTCTGCCCTTTGAGACGGGCCACCTGTGCCCGGGCTGTCTCCTGCACGGCCTTCAAAACCCGGTCGAACCCTTCCTTCACCGTCTCGCCGTCCACCTGATTTTCCATGGCCGCGGCGGGCGTGCCGGTGCGGGGCGAATAGACGAAGGTGAAAGCGTTGTCGAAGCCCACCCGGCGGATCACTTCCACGGTATCGTCCACATCCTGCGCCGTCTCCCCCGGGAAGCCCACGATGATGTCCGTGGTCAGGGAAATATCGGGGATTTCCCGTTTGATCTTCTCCGCCAGCGCCACGTACTGCTCCTTCGTATACCTGCGGTTCATGGCCTTTAAGATCCGGGTGGAACCGGATTGCAGGGGCAGGTGCAGATGGCGGCATATTTTTTTCGAACGCTTCATGGTCTCGATCAGGTCGTCGGACAGATCCCTGGGGTGGGAGGTCATGAAACGGATCCGCTGAATGCCGTCGATTTTTTCCACTTCCTCAAGCAGCCGGGAGAAGCTCATGGGAGTTTCCAGATTTTTCCCGTAGGAATTGACGTTCTGGCCCAGCAGCATGACTTCCACCACGCCGTCCTTCGCCAGCGCGCGGATTTCGTCCAGGATTTCCTCCGGGCGGCGGCTGCGCTCCCGGCCCCGCACATAGGGGACGATGCAGTAGCTGCAGAAATTGTTGCAGCCGAACATGATGTTGATGCCGGATTTGAAGGGGTATTTGCGCTCTGCGGGAAGGTCCTCCACGATCTGATCCGTTCCCTCCCAGATGTCCACCACCATATCGCCGCTTTCATACATGCGGCACAGAAGCTCCGGAAAGCGGAACAGATTGTGAGTGCCGAAAATCAGATCCACGAAGCGATAGCTCTTCCGGATTTTTTCGATGACGGAAGGCTCCTGCATCATGCAGCCGCAGAGGGCGATGCGCTTTTTGGGATTTTTCTTTTTCATGCTGTTCAAAAAGCCCAGACGGCCGTACACGCGCTGGTTGGCGTTATCCCGGACCGTACAGGTGTTGTAGACGACGAAATCCGCTTCCTCGTCCTCCGTCAGCAAAAATCCCGCGCGCTCCAGGATGCCCGAAAGCTTTTCGGAATCCCGGGCGTTCATCTGGCAGCCGAAGGTGGTCACGCAGGCGGTGAGCCGCCTGCCTTCCTCCTTCGACAGCCGTTCCGCAAGCTGCCGCGCTCTTTTGATGAAGTAATACTGCCGTTCGGGCTCCCTGGCAGGAGCGGGCAGATTCAGGTCGATCCCTTCCAGGATCCGTTCCATTTCCGTATTGTTGATCATGCTTTCTCCGTTTTCGCGTATATTCCTGCGATATTTTTTAAGATTTCCACGCAGGTCTCCATGGACTCCGCGCAGGCGTACTCGAAACGCCCGTGAAAATTCGCGCCGCCCGTGCACAGGTTCGGGCAGGGCAGCCCCAGAAAGGACAGGCGTGCGCCGTCCGTCCCGCCCCGGATGGGGGAAATTTTCGGCGTCACCCCGGCCATCTCCATGGCGGAAACGGCATTTTCGATGAGGTGCGCGTTTTCGGGCAGGATCTTTTCCTTCATATTATAATAGCTGTCCTCGATCCGGACGTCGAAGACGGGTTTTCTGTATTTTTCGTTGAGGAAGGCGGCGCACGTTTCGAACCAGGCTTTCTTCTGCTCGAATTTTTCCCGGTCGTGATCCCGGATGATATAGTCCACCACCACCTGCTCCACGGAGCCGGAGATGCTGTCCGGATGGTAGAAGCCTTCATACCCTTCCGTGGCTTCCGGCGATTCGCAGGCCGGCAGCAGGCTCTGGAACTCCTGCGCCAGCAAAATGGCGTTGCGCATTTTGTTTTTGGCGCTGCCGGGATGGACGCTGTAGCCGTTGACCGTCAGGCGGGCGGAGGCCGCGTTGAAATTTTCATATTCCAGCTCGCCCAGAGGTCCGCCGTCCACGGTGTAGGCGAAGTCCGCTCCGAAGCCTTCCACATCGAAGCGGTCCACTCCCTGCCCCACTTCCTCATCCGGCGTAAAGCCGATGCGGATTTCCCCGTGCTCCTCGTCTGAATGGGTCAGAAAGTATTCCGCCATGGCCATGATCTCGGCCACCCCCGCCTTATCGTCCGCGCCAAGCAGCGTGGTGCCGTCCGTAACGATGAGATGCTTTCCCACATAGTCGGAGAGCTCCGGATTTTCCGCCGCGCTCAAAACGATCCCTTCCCGGTCGTTGAGCGGGATATCCCCTCCCTCATATTTTACGATCCGGGGGGAGACGTCTTTCCCGCTGACCGCGGGGGAGGTGTCCATATGGGCGATAAAGCCCAGGACAGGGGCCGTTTTCCCTTCCGGCAGGCTGGAAGGGATCGTGGCGTACACATAGCAGGACTCCCGGTCGAAGCGGACGTCCCGGGCGCCCATCCGCGAGAGCTCGTCCGCCAGCAGAGCCGCCAGATCCTTCTGCTTTTCGGTGCTGGGACAGCGGTCCTGCCCGTCCATGGACTGGGTGTCGATCTTTACATATCTCAAAAACCGTTGGATGACGTTGGATGATTCAAATTCCATTTCCGCATTTCTCCTCATATATTCTATTATATTCCATCTGTTTCGTTCGTTCAGGTCCGGATCTGCCCGTCGCCGAAGATCTGGTATTGATACGCGGTCAGCTCCTTAAGCCCCATGGGCCCTCTGGCGTGGAGCTTCTGCGTGCTGATGCCGATTTCCGCGCCGAAGCCGAATTCGAAGCCGTCGGTGAAACGGGTGGAGGCGTTGACATAGACGCAGGCGGAATCCACGCCGTTTAAAAAGGCGTCCGCATGGGCCTTATTTTCCGTGACGATGGCCTCAGAATGCCCCGTGCTGTAGCGGTTGATATGCTCGATGGCCTCCCGGACGGAGCCTACCGTTTTGACGGACAGGATATAGTCCAGATATTCGGCGCCGAAGTCTTCCTCCGAAGCGGGAAGCGCCCCGGGGAGCAGCTTTTGGGAGGGGCCGTCGGCCCGGATCTCCACGTTCTTTTCCCGCAGGGCCGCGGACAGCATGGGGAGAAAGCGCTCAGCGACTTTTTCGTGCACCACCAGGGATTCGCAGGCGTTGCAGACGCTGACCCGCTGGGTCTTGGCGTTTTTTACGATATTGACCGCCATGGTCAAATCCGCGTCTTCATCCACGTAGACGTGGCAGTTCCCGGTCCCGGTTTCGATGACGGGAACCGTGCTGTTTTCCACCACCGCGCGGATGAGCCCCGCCCCTCCCCTGGGAATGAGGACGTCCACGCAGCGGTTGAAGCGCATCAGGGCGTTGGTGACGGCCCGGTCGCTGCTTTTGATGAGCTGTACGGCGTCCCGGGTCACGCCGGCCATGTCCAACGCTTCCCGGATGGAGGCTTCGATGGCGGCGTTGGAGCGCAGAGCTTCTTTTCCACCCTTTAAGAGCGCGGCGTTGCCGGCCTTAAAGCAGAGGCCGAAGGCGTCCGCCGTCACGTTGGGGCGGGATTCGTAAATGATGCCGATGACCCCCAGCGGCACCCGGCGCTTGCGGATCACCAGGCCGTTTGGCCGGGTGAAGGTATCCAGAATCTCCCCCACGGGATCGGGCAGGTCCGCGATCTGGGAAAGCCCTTCGGCCATGGCGCGGATCCGGCTTTCGTTCAGGGCCAGGCGGTCCAGCAGGCCGTCGGGCATTCCGGCGGCCCGCCCCGCTTCCAGGTCCTCCCGGTTTGCGGACAGGATTTCCTCCTGCCGTTTCAGGAGCATATCGGCTGACAGCCGAAGCGCCCGGTTTTTCTCCTCCTCCGTCAGAGCGGCCAGCGCATATTTGGCCTTTACGGCCTGTTCTCCCATCCGTTCCAGTTCCGTCATCTTCGTCCTTTCCTCCTTCTTTGAATTTTGAAATGTTCTTTCCGGCTCTCCGGGGCCGATGATCCCCGCCCGTTCAGGCGAACAGCACCCGGTCCACGGGCACGTCGCAGGGGCGCGCGGGAACGCGCTCCGCCAGCTGGCAGGCGAAGCAGATGCCCACGGTGGCCGGGGGAGCTTCGCCCTCCCAGGGGCCCGCCAGAAACCGGTCGTAATAACCGCCGCCGTATCCAATTCGTTGACCGTATCGGTCAAACACCGTGCCCGGCACGACGATCAGCGTATCCGGCGCTTCCCGATAGACCTGGCTCCTTCCGTCCGGTTCCAAAACGGAGCGAAATCCCGGGCTGAGGTCATCCCGGGAAAAGATGCGGTAAAACCGCATCCGCTCCCCCTCCACCCTGGGGCAGAAGACCCGCTTCTTTAAGGATAAGCTGCGGTCGATCAGCTCCCGGGTAGAAACCTCATGGCCGAAGGAAACATAGCACAGCACCGACTGCGCCCGCCGAAATTCCGGCAGTCGGCAGAGCTGCTCCAGAATGCGCGCGCTCTTCTCCTTTCGTTCGGCGTCGGAAAGGGCTCTACGCCCCTCCAGCGCCCTTTTTCGCAGAAGCGCCTGATCGCCGTCCGCCGGCGCGGGTTTGGCGGGTACGGGTTCAATGGGTGCGGTTTCCATACTTTTCCCCCAGGTTTTCCACGGAACCGTCCCCGTTCTGGATGTTCACCTGATCCAGCTGGGCTTTCAGGTTCGCCCGCACGGATGCGATATACTCCTTCCGGAGCAGAGCCTGCTCCGCCCGTTCCGCTTCCGTCAGCCCCTCCGGCGTTTTGGACTTATGGTAGAGTTCGTTGATCCTTCCGATCTTTTCTTCCATGGAGCTCATGCGTGCTGCTCCTCCTTTCCGTCGCCGCCTTCATGGAGGCGCTTTAAAAATACGGGCAGATCGAAGGCGTCGTCCGGTCGGGCCACGAACAGCGTCCCCAGATTTCTGCCGTCCATCAGCCGGTGGATGATGCGGATATCCGCGCTGTTGGCGATGATCATGTCCGCCCCGCAGCTGGTGGCGATCCTGGCCGCCGTCAGCTTGGTGCTCATGCCTCCCGTCCCCACTCCGCTTCCGGTGGAGGATTTTCCCATCCGCAAAAAGGAGTCGTCCAGCTGTTCCACCAGCTCCACGAAGGATGCCTCAGGATTGGAGCGGGGATCGTCCGTATAAAGCCCGTCGATGTCCGAGAGCAGGATGAGCAGATCCGCCCCGATCATGGAAGCCACCACGGCGGAGAGGGTGTCGTTGTCCCCGAATTCGATCTCGTGGGTGGCCACCGTATCGTTTTCGTTGACGATGGGGATGACGCCCATGGAAAACAGCTCCTGAAAGGTATTCTGGGCGTTGACGCGGTTGGTCTCATCCTCCACGGTGAACCGCGTCATCAGGATCTGCGCAGCCACCTGATTGTACTCGGAAAAAATCTTCTGATAAGTCATCATCAGCCGCGCCTGGCCGATGGCGGCGCAGGCCTGCTTCACGGCCATGGGATTTTGGAACGGAGCGTTCTGATCCAGCCGCACCGCCTTTTTGCCCGCGGCGATGGCGCCGGAAGTCACCAGCACCACATCCCGCCCCTGATTGCGCAGGTTGCACAGCTCCCGCACCAGCACGTCCATGCGGATATAATCCAGCTCCCCGGTGGCTTCGTGCTGCAGGGAAGAGGACCCGATTTTGACCACGATTCTCTTTTTGTCTCTGATTTCCTGTCTGTAATCTCTCATAATCACCTCATGAGAAGGGGGCGTACTGCGCGGCGATGGCCTCCGCCACCCGCATTCCGTCCATGGCCGCGGACATGATCCCCCCCGCGTATCCGGCTCCCTCCCCGCAGGGATAGAGCCCTCTGATGTTGGATTGCAGCGCCTGATCCCGCAGGATTCTCACCGGCGAAGAGGTCCGGCTCTCCACTCCGCTGACGCAGGCGTTTTCGTCGTCGAATCCGGGAAGGATTTTCCCGAACTGCAGCATGCCGTCCTCGAAGGCGGCGCGCACCGGCCCGGGGAGAATGGAGGCCACGTCCGCGAACTTCCATTTTCCCCGGATACAGGGCGAAAAATCCTCCGGGATGCGGCCCGATGTGGCGCACTTCGAAAAGGAGCCGTAGCGCTGGACCGGAACCGCCCCGCCCCCCGCCCGAAAGGCCATTTCCTCCAGCCTTCTCTGAAATTCGATCCCGGCCAGCGCCCCCGCCTGCCCGAAGTCCTCCGGCGTGACGGAAACGATGATGGCGCTGTTGGCATTTTTGCCGTCCCGGCCGCTGTAGCTCATGCCGTTGACCGCCAGCCGCCCCGGCTCGCTGCTGGCGTCCACCACATAGCCGCCGGGGCACATGCAGAAGGAATAGACGCCCCGGCCGTCCCGGGCCCGGGCCGTCACCTTATAGGGGGACGGAGGCAGGGTTTTGGGGCGGGGCGACATACCGTACTGCAGGGCGTCGATCATTTCCTGCGGATGTTCCACGCGCAGGCCCACCGCGAAGGATTTCGCTTCCATGTCCACGCCGGCCTGCTGCAGCCAGGAAAACGTATCCCTGGCGCTGTGGCCGATGGCCAGCACCGCGGTCTGCGCCCGCAGAAGGCTTCCGTCCGACAGGCGGACGCCCCGGATGCGCCCCTCTTCGATCAAAAAACCGTCCGCCCGGGTGCCGAAGCGGACTTCCCCGCCCCAGGCTTCGATCTGCCGGCGGATGTTGCGGATCACCCCGGTGAGCACATCCGTGCCGATGTGGGGTTTGGCCTCGTAGAGGATCTCCGGCTGGGCGCCGTGTTCGGCGAAGACGGAAAGGGCATAGCGGTTGCGCCCTTCCGGATCTTTGACCAGGGTGTTGAGCTTGCCGTCGGAAAAAGTCCCGGCGCCGCCTTCCCCGAAGGAGACGTTGGATTCCGGGTTCAGATCGCCCCCGGCCCAGAAGGCTTCCACCTCCTGCGCCCGCTCTTCCACCCGGTTCCCGCGCTCCAGGAGGATGGGGCGATATCCGTGCCGGGCCAGCAGATAGCCGCAGAACAGGCCGGCTGGCCCCGTTCCGATGATCACCGGGCGCTCCTGCATGGGGCGCTGTCCGGGTTTTGGAAAACGATACTGCCTGGCCGCAGCGATGCTGACCTGCGGATTTTTGCACCGGGCGACGCATTTGGCTTCGTCCAGCCCGTCCAGGGACAGGTCCACCGCATAGGACAGGCGGATGTCCGGCTTTTTTCTGGCGTCGATGGACTGCCTGACGATTTCCAGCGTCCGGATCTGATCCCTGCGTATTTTTAAAAGATGGGATGCGCGCCGGAACAGATCTTCCTGAGAGTGTCCCGGCGCCAGCGTCAGCTGCTGAATCCTGATCATGATAATCTCCTTTTCATCGTGTCCGGGCGGCGGATGTGCCCGCGATAAAACCGCTGGTCCACGCCCACTGGAGGTTGTAACCGCCGCAGCGGCCGTCCACATCCAGCATTTCCCCGCAGAGAAACAGGCCGGGAATCCGGCGGGATTCCAGATCGTCGGTCACCTCGTCGAAGGAAACCCCTCCCATGCAGACCTGCGCGTTTTCCGTCGGGTTGGTGGCGATGACTTCCGTTTCGAACCGGCGCAGGGAATCCAGAAAGGCGAAGACCTTTTTCTTCGTCCGGCGGTCCACCCGGTCGCCGTCCTTTAAGCCGCATTCCGCCAGCAGAAGCTGCGCCACCTTTTTATGTACCAGCCCGTTTCCAAGCTGCAGGGCGGTCCTGCCCTCGCAAATCCGATACTGCTCCAGGCAAAAGGGGACCCAGTCCTCCCGGGGGATCTCCGGCAAAAAATCGATCCGGGCCCGGACCCGCCTGCCGTCCCGAAGGGCCTGGGACGCATACCGGCTCAGCTGGAACACCGGGATTCCGGAAATCCCGTAATCCGTCAGCTGCAGTTCGCCCTGTTCGTACGGGGGCGATCCGGCTTCGTCCCCTTCGATGTGCAGAGAAATCCCCGCCGGACAGCGCACGCCGGCCAGACGCTGATACCACCCCTCCCGGCAGCGCAGCTGAACCAGGGCGGGCAGCATTTCATGGCAAAACAGCCCCAGTTCCCGGGCCAGCTCCTGTCCGCCCGATCCTTCCCGCTTCCGGTTCCCAGCCGGGCTTCCGCAGGCCAGGATCAGCCGGTCGAAGGAAAAGTCCCCCTGCGACGTCTCCACCCGAAAGGATCCCCGTCCGCCCCTGGGCGGGCGGATGTGCCGGACCGGACAATCGCAGACGGTCACGACCCCCAGGCCATCCAGCTCCCCTGCCAGGGCCTCCAGGACGGCGGAAGCCTGCCCGCAGCGGGGATACAGATAGCCCTCCCGGTCCGCGATCAGCATTCCTCTCTCCCGGAAAAATAAAACGGTATCCTCCACGCAAAAGCGCGAGAAATACCGATGAAGCCGGTCGGTGGAATGACCTCTGTAGTCCCGGCCGATCTGAAAATCCCGATTGGAGAGATTGCACTTCCCGTTGCCGGTGGCCAGTATTTTTTTCCCGATCCGGTCCCTGCTCTCCAGAACCGTCACATCCTCTCCCCGGCGCGCCGCGCAGACCGCGGCCATCAGCCCGGAAGCGCCTCCGCCGACGATGCCTGTCTTTCCCATATGCCGTCTCTCCCATTTTCCCAAGTTGTTACTATCATACTACTAACCCGGATAAGACACAAGGAAATTTTCCAATTCTTCCGTCCCCTCCAGGGTCATGCCCTTTACGAGGCCGGAGCGCAGCGACGCCGGCAGCTCCCTGGCGTCCAGATCCGTGCGCAGATAGACGGATCCCCACGGCCCTTCCCCCTCCCGGATCACCACCCGGTTATCTTCCAGGGAAAGGTAGAAGGAGTCGTCCTCCCGCTTCCGGCGATAGGTCTTTTCGATGACGATCCGGTCGGCGGAAAAGGAAACCACCTGCATGGAGACGAGCCCCTCGCTGCGCTCTGCAAGCAGCGGAGAAGCCATTTCGTCCTGAACGCAGAGCAAAAGCCCTTCCCGGTCCAGGCCGATGTATTTCGCCGGCATATCCTCCTCGCTCTCTTCGATTTCGCCGTCCATAAGGCCGCGCTTTCGAAGGATCAGCTGCGTGTCCGCGCTGATCCGGCCGTCTTTTGCCGAAACCGCGGATACGGCCTCCTCTCCGGCGTAAGGGAGGGAAAAGGCGGTTTCCCTGCCCGGGTAAAAGGCAGCTTCAAACCGGATATGACCGAAAAATCCGCCCGCAAGGAGCAGGCAGGAATAAAGAAAAAAGCCGATTCTTTTTAAATGGCGCATACGTTCACCCCTCAAAAAGTATCAGCTCATTTCAAAAATCTTATTCTCACATCAGCCTGACAAGCTTTGCCAGCGCCAGGAAAAACCCGCCCGCCGGAAAGGACCGCAGTTCCCTTTGCGTCACGCCCTTCAGGGTGACGATGCAGACGAAATAAAAGATCAGTCCGGCCAGCGCGCTGACCCCTGCGGTCACCGGGCTGGGCGCCGACCTGAGCACGAGAAAGGCGAAAACGGCGCAGATGGCCGCCATGATGCCCCCGCTGATGCAGGGCGCCAGCAGGATCCGGATCCAGTTGAGCCGAAGGCGCAGCTTTTTTTGCACCAGGGCGGCCAGAATCGCGCAGAGTGCCGCGGACAGGATCAGGTTGGCATAGACCACCGCAGCGACGCCAGCGTCCGTCAGAACCAGCATTCCGTACAGGGCAGCCAGATGGAGGGCGGCTGCCGCCAGGACGCCTCCGGCCAGAAGGGCCGGCTTTTCCGCGCTCAAAAGGATGCTGCCCAGCATGGCGGCCAGGCTGTAAAACAGAACGCAGGCGCTGCCGGCCCGCAGGAGGGCCGCTCCTGCGGACGCGTCCCCTTCCCGGAAAAAGGCCAGAAACAGGGGATGGGCGAGAACGGCCGCGATTACGGTGAAGGGGGCCGCAAAAACCGCGGCGCAGCGCAGGGCGATCATACATTTGTCCCGGCTCTTTTTGAGATTGCGGCGCACGAATCCCACTTTCAGCTCCGGCGAAATCCGGGCCGCAAAGGCGACCGCGCCGATGACGGGGATCAGGAGGAGGGCGCAGGCCCTGCCGGCACAGAGGGCCCATTCCGAAAGCAGCTCCGTCCCGGTGCGGGAAGAATTGCCCGCGGATACGCCGAAAAACAGGAGGACCTCCCCCAGCGCGGCCGCCGTCAGGATGAGGGCGACGCTCAAAACGGGCAGGAGTTTTTTCACCAGCCCGGCCAGCAGCTGCCCCCTCTTTTCCACCCTCTCGTCTCCCCATTGCAGCAGGGAAAGGTCCGGCTGCATCCTCCACCAGGCGATGAGGGCGACGAAGAAGGCGAGGACGGCCGCCAGCGCCACGGAAAGCGCCCCGCCCAGGGCTCCATAGGCGGGACCGTACTGATCGTTTTGCAAAAGCGCGCCCACCTTTTGTCCGTATTCAGACATCCGGCCCGCCATAGCGCTTCCGGCGGCGGCAACCAGGAGAAAGAAGACCGCCTTGACCAGAGAAAAGGCGCGGGACCCGCCGAATCCGTCCAGACCGCCCGCCAGGGCCAGGAGGGGAAAGAGAAACGGCAGCGCGGGCGCAAAGCCCTGGAGCACGAAGGCCGCGTCGGAATTCCCCAGGACGGCCTTCATCAGAAAGCCCGAGCAAAAGAAAAGAGCCAGCCCCGATGCCAGCCCGGCCAGAAAGCCGGCAAAAACCGCGGTGGAAACGACCCGTCTGGCGCTGGCGACGCTGCCCCGCTCAAGCCGCAGGGAGATCATGGAGGAAACCGCTCCGGACAGACCGATCCCGACGGGCAATGCAAAAAGGCAAAACCATTCCAGAGCGATGGAATAATAGGCTCCTGCGGGTTCCGGGCAGGCGTTGCTCAGCCCTGCCAGCCAGAAACAGGCCCAGAGGACGGACAATACCGCCAGAACGCGGAACGCCCCCTCCGGGATCTCCACAAATTTTCTCGTTTTTATCTTCCGTTTTCTTTTCGCTGCCATAAACCCCTCTGATGATCAGACGTCCCGACAGTCCCGGGTGAGCCCCAGCCCGTCGAGCAGATCCTCCTGTTTTTTTTCCATCACGGCCGCCTCTTCTTCGGTCTCATGATCGTAGCCGCACAGATGCAACATGCTGTGCGCCACCAGAAAAGCGCACTCCCGCTTCCGGGAATGCCCGTAGGCCTCCGCCTGGCTTTCGATCCTGCCGGCGCAGAGGATGATGTCGCCCAGGATGAGCTCGCCGCTGTCCGGCTGGAAACAGTCCGCCTCGCAGCCCTCTGCCGCCGAAAAATCCGACTCCCGCTCGAAGGGGACGTTGGGAAAGCTCAGGACGTCGGTTTCCCGGTCGATTCCCCGGTACTCCCGGTTATATCGCCGTATGGTCTCCCCGTCCGTGATGAGCACGTTGACTTCCGCCTCATAGGGGCAGCCCTCCGCCTCCAGCACGGCCTGTACCACCTGCCCGATCAGGGCCTTTTCGTCGAAGGCGAATTTCGCCCCGGATTCGTTTTCCACATAGCACGTCATACGCCCTGCCCTCTCCTTCCGCGTTTCTTCAAAGCGTTTTCGCGCCCGGCCTGCCGGGCCTGTCCGCGCGCCTGGCGGGCTTCATAGGTCTCGTAAGCCCGGACGATCTTCTGCACCAGGGGATGGCGCACCACGTCCCTGCCGGTGAGGGTGCAGAAAGCGATGTCCTCGATGCCCGAAAGCACCTTCGCCGCTACATCCAGGCCGGAAACGGCGCCCGGCGCCAGATCCTTCTGGGAAGCGTCGCCCGTCACCACCACTTTGGAACCGAAGCCGATGCGGGTGAGAAACATCTTCATCTGGGCCGGCGTGGTATTCTGGGCCTCGTCCAGGATGATGTAGGCGTTGTCCAGCGTCCGGCCGCGCATATAGGCCAGAGGGGCCACCTCGATCAGCCCCTTTTCCATATTCTTCTGAAAGCTCTCGGCCCCCATGATCTGATACAGGGCGTCATAGAGGGGGCGCAGATAGGGATCCACCTTGCTCTGCAGATCGCCGGGAAGGAATCCCAGCTTTTCTCCGGCCTCGATGGCCGGGCGGGTGAGGATGATCCGCTCCACTTCGTTGCTCTTAAAGGCCGTGATGGCCATGGCCATGGCCAGATAGGTCTTGCCCGTGCCCGCCGGGCCGAGCCCGAACACGATCATGTTGTTGCGGATCGCGTCCACATACTGCTTCTGCCCCAGGGTTTTGGGCTTTACGGGTTTGCCGCTCACCGTATGGCAGATCAGATCGCTGTCCGCCACCAGCAGCGCGTCGTCGTTGTTCTCCATCGTCATCGCAATCGCATAGTCCACATTCTGTTCCTGAATCTGGTTTCCTCTCTTTGAAATTTCCAGAAGCTGCGTCAGGACGGAAAAGGCCATCTCCACCTTTCCGGCCTCCCCCCTGATCTTCACCGCGCCGTCCCGATCCACGATGGTCACCGAAAAGGCGCGTTCCAGCTTCCTCACATACCGGTCGAACTGCCCGAACACATTGGCGATGTGGGCGGCGTCCATTTCCAGTTCTTTTTCCTCAAATGCCATTCCTTTCGCTCCCGGTCTGTTCTTCGGACGTCTCCTCCCCTTCGGGCAGGTCCAGGGGCTGCAAAATCACAGCCTCTTCCTGCGAAGTCAGATTCCCTTCCAGGACGAGGGCGTCCGCTTTTCTTACTATTCTAACATCTTTTTGTATTATTTGTACCCCCTTTTCTTCCAAACTGCCAATAAATTTTTCCAGCCGCGCCAGCAGCAGCTGCGCCGCCGTCTCCTCGTCGTACATGGCGTCCACGGGAAGGTATTCCCGGCACAGGGTGGTTCCCGTCCAGAGGGGCAGGTCGATCTGGCCGAACAGGCAGGCGCGCTCCTGCTCCGTCACCTCGTCGTAGCGCACGAAATCGCACGGCGAAAGGGGAAAGGAATAGCGGCGGTTTCCCAGGGTAAAAAAACGATAGCGCATTTCCCGGCCCGTATAATTTTTATACTGATAGCTCAGGGGCTGGGTGAAGGAGACCGGCCGAAGGCATGTGAGCGCGATGTCGCCGTCCGCCACCACCCCGTCCCATTCCCGCACAGTACCGTCGTCGTTGTTCACGGGGATCAGACCGCTGATGAGAACATCCCCTTTTTTCACCTCATCCCCGGCTTTGACCTGAGGGACGCCCGATCTGGTCAGGATCCGTGACACGGTTCCGTCCCTGGCCGCCGTCAGATCGGCCCCCGATGCGTAACGCTCCTCGTCCAGAGCCCGCTCCGTCTCCCCGGGGAGATCGTTTTCCCGGACCCGGACGGTGAGTTTCGTGCCTTCCAGCGTGGCGGAAGTCCAGGTCACCAGGGGGAAGGTTTCCCGCAGCGCCTCCTCCAGCGCCTGTAAATGGAGTCCCTTTTTGGAAACTCCGTAATCGACGCCCTGTTCCTGCAAAAAGAGGATCAGCTGGTCGTCCGTTACCAGCCGGTTCCCCTCCAGCGAAATGGCCCAGATGCGGCGGGACATGGCCAGAAGGAACAAAAGGCACAGGACGGTTCCGGCCAGAAAGGTCTTCCGCTTCCGGGCGTCCCGCCAAAAAAAAGGCAGTCCGTGTCTTTCCAGAACGGCCGCCCTCGTCTTCGTCTTTTTCGCAATGTCCCGGATCGTAAAAAAATCGGAAAGGCCCATATACATGGTGTAGCAGCTGCCGTCCCCCGACAGCCCCCACAAAAGGATTCCACGGTTGGTGCACAGGTTCATAAAGCGCTCCGGCGAGTATCCCCACACCCTGATTTTCACATATCCCCTCAGATAACGGATGATTCCTATCATCATGCGGCCTCCATCAAAGATATCGGATTTCGGAGATCTTTCCCTCGATTTTCATATCTTCATTGGTGTAATATGCGATCTTAAGACCGCAGCCGCACACAGCGATCCTGCAGGTTTTGGACTGGAGCACGATGCTGTTTTGCGTATATTCCAGAATTCCCCTGTAGTTTTCCACCATCACCTGTTCATTTCCCAACGCGGTGACGATGCAGGCCCCCATTGCCATATCGCGCGGAAGCTTCAGAGAATCCACGATCAGTTCTCTGGCGCTTTTGGAAAGTTGCTTTTTGCTCATATTTCATCATATGTGACGGCGCGGGGTTCTAACACTGTTTGTTCCGGAAAACTTCTTACCGCGCCACGCCGCCAAAAATGCGGTCATAGAAGCGGGTCTTGAAGTCCTCCACATTCATGCTCTGATATTGGTCGTAGAGCTTCTGGCACACACTGTCCGTCGGATAGTTGATCCGATCTTTGCCGTCATTTACCGCAGTCCACACCGCAACAGCAGCTTCTTCCGGGCTGGGGAACGCGGAGTTGCCGTCCAGCAGATATTCCCGCTGTCTGGCCGCAGGCTCCTCATAGCCGTCCAGAATATTGATGGGGGTCTGGAAATTGGTGTTGGTTCCGCCGGGGATCATAGCGGCTATCTTCACGCCGAAGGGCTTCAGCTCATAATACAGCGACTCCACCATACCCTGCTGGGCGCGTTTGGCCGCGCCATATGCGCCGTCACGCGGCAGGGCGATGATGCCGGCCAGAGAGGTGGTCGTCAGGATCACGCCGCCTTTGCGCTCCTTAAAATGAGGGATAAACTGCTGCGTCACCAGCATGGTCCCGATGACATCGGTGTCAAAGAGCTTGCGAATCTCAGCCTCCGGCAGTTTCTCAAAGGGCCCCATTATGCCGTAACCGGCGTTGTTGAACAGCACATCCACATCATACTCCGCCAGGGCTTTCTGGCTGGTTTCCCGGATCTGCTCCGGGTTCGTCAGATCCAGAGGCATGACGATCACACCCGGCAGGTCAGCCAGCTCTCCGGCCTTCTGCGGATTTCTCATCGTGGCGATGACCCGCCAGCCGTGGTTTGCAAAATACCTGGTCGTTTCCCGGCCAATACCGGAAGACGCGCCTGTGATAAAAATTGTCTTCATCATCATTTCACTCCTTGTTGGCAACTTCTTTGCTGGACACTTCTCCAAACATGGCGATCGGTTTTTGGGACAACTCCCGTTTTCCCGCAAGAACGATCAGCCCTTGTTTCTGTACTTATTGTATGGTATAGTTTGCCATAAGTAAAATTCGTTTTTTATGATATGGAGATAAGCAAATGATGATGAACAGGAATCTGGAAATCTTTATTAAAGTGGCAGAGTGCGGAAGCATTACACGAGTCGCAAAAATGCTGTATATCACGCAGCCCGCTGTGAGTAACGCCATTTCAAAGCTGGAAACAGAATTAAATGTCAAGCTGTTCTTTCGTGACAAACGGAATGGGCTGCTCCTGACCGATGTGGGACAGAAGATATTATTTCTCGCCAAACAGATAGAGGATTTGGACAACCGAATCGCGCAGACAGCCTATCTGGAAAATCACTTCGTAGAGGGCCGTCTGCGTATCGCCGCCCTGACTTCTCTTGTTTCGACCATTCTTTCAAAGGCTCTAAAGGAATACCGGACAGCGTTTCCGGGCGTGACGGTTGAAATCAGGGAAGGCAGTCCTAACGATATTTTCCGTATGGTGGAGGAGCATACAGTGGATTTTGCAGTTTCCTGTTCTCCTTTTGGAAAGTTCGACTCCATCACTCTGTGCCGTGACCGTATGGCTGCCATGTTCCCAAAGGAATATCCTGATGTTTCGGAGGTGGACCTGACCGCACCGCCGAATCTGCTGATCATCAACAAACCTGCCTTCGAAACGATTTTGGATCATGTGAAACAGCCGCTTCCCGTTGAGAAGTTTCTCCAGGTACAAACAGCGGAAACGGCCATCAACATGGTGTTGGATGGGATCGGTATCGGCATCCTGTCCGAGTACACGATGGATACTCTGGCGGCAGGATATCGAAAATACCCTGTTAACCCGGAAATTGCTTTTGATATCGGGATATTTGCCAACGATCTGGATGACCTGACGCCTGCGGCCGTAGAATTTGTTCGCCTCATTACCCAACAGACGGCATAGAACCCGCGCCTTACATAGATTAACGATTGCAGTTTTTAGAGAAAAGTATAGACAACTTTGAGCATAAAAAATCGGGAAAACGATTTTCAAAAAGTGTAGAATCCATATATGCAGAGGAGGTAACAACATGGAATGGAGTGAAAGTATCAGTGAAGCAATTAACTATATTGAAAGCCATATCACAGAAGAATTGACGATTGCAGATATTGCAAAACAAGCGAACATTTCCCCGTATTATTTTCAAAAAGGGTTTTCTATGCTTTGTGGCTTTACGGTTGGAGAATACGTCAAAAGGCGCAGACTAACGCTTGCTGGAAGTGAAATTGTTTCTACCGACAGGAAAATAATTGATATTGCGCTTGAGTACGGATATGATTCGCCAGATAGCTTTACAAAAGCATTCCTTCGCTTTCATGGTGCTACCCCTACTGCCATACGCAAAGGAGAGGTAATGATAAAGTCATTTGCCCCTCTAAAAATCAAACTAATTTTAACAGGAGGTTATACTATGGACTACAAAATTGTTAAAAAAGCACCATTTACCGTGGTAGGAGTATCGGCGGTATTCAAGTACGAAAACGCCGATACTGAAATCCCCAAATTCTGGACTGCCTTTAATCAGTCAGGAAAAAACACGCTGATTGACAGCATGTATGGAATATCCATAGACAGCACTATGAATGGCAATGAATTTGAGTATCTAATTGCCGATAACTATAACCCGCTCAACGAAATTCCGGCTGATTTTGTTACGCAGGTTATCCCCGAATATACATGGGCTGTCTTTCCATGCAAAGGTGCGCTTGCAAACACTTTATCTTTACATGATATTCACAAAAAGATTTTTTCGGAATGGCTACCGCAGAATAAAGACTACGAAATTGCCGCCGGGTATCATATCGAGATGTACAGGAATCCGGATGATTATGCGAACGGCACCGGAGATGAAGATTATTATAGCGAAATATGGATTCCTGTTCGCAAAAAGTAAAATTACCCAAACGAAGTAGCAAAGCCAGCCGAGCCAGTCAACGGTCAAGATGAACGCCGCTTCGCGCCGCCGTTGACAGCCCCGCCCGTCTTTGCAGGAGGGTAATTATGTCTTGTACAGAAAAAAGCAAGGGCGGTATTCCTGAGCAGGAGTATCGCCCCTTGTTTCGTAAGGTGGATATGAGTTTTGAAATGCTCATGTGCCATACCCTACTCGCACCATAAACTGGGATTTGAAGTTTAAAACTCATACCTTGTTCCATGTGAAAGTAACAATCCGTCCGTTAATTCCACACATAAAATTATCGTGTTTTCATCGTTAAAATCATTATGACCGTTATCAATCCATTCTTTGAAAACAATTTTCAGTTTGCCGGCAATGATATGATTTTCTTCTTTTCCAAAATAGCCTAAATTATTAGCCTTTCCGTGTGCGGTAAACCAATCGCCTGCTATCGCAACATTCGGATTCTTTTCTATCTGTTTTATTTTGTCAGAAAGAGCATATGTAATGATGTAAAACGAACCATTCTCATAATAAGCATTTACGTTCCGCACATACGGCACTTCATGTTCTGTTGTTGCCAACGCAATGACTGTATCTTTCCCAAAACGTTCAATCATAATTTTTTCAGCTTCCGAACCTAATTTTCTCACACGCTTACCTCCTTCACAAATTCCAGTTTATCAACTTGACCCTATGAAAGTTCTTTATTTTCAAGGCTTTATGCCTGTTTCGTGTTCAAACCTTATGTATTTCCCTTGTTTTTGCCCTTGCGAGCTGAATTAAGGGAAACACTTACAAATTTTACATTGTTAATTTTTATAAGATCCTGGCGTTTAAGAGCGAAATACACCCTTGGCACAAACCTATGGTTGATGCAAAGGATTCTGCCAAACGGCTGGGAAGCAGAGATTTAAGCTTTGAATTTTCCGAAATATTCTGTGAGTGCGGCATACTCCCGCAAATATGCTTAATGCTTTTCCCCGTTAGTGGTAGCAAAATTGCCATGCTTCGAGTACAGTTCAAGGATTTTTTTCGGACTTATCCATTCGGGGATCAGTCCTCGTTTGATTTCATTAGCAGTTAAGTTTTGTTCTGACTCCCCTATAATATCACAGAGAAAGTAATGGCTTATGTATTTGTACTCTCCATAATATTCATTTATCGTGAGAAAATCGAAAACAGGCTTTACAATATATCCCGTTTCTTCACAAACTTACCGTTTTGGCGGGATGCAAAATATATTTCTGATGTGGGTATCCCCTTTCTTCAATGAGCGCGTCTTCCACAAATCCATACTTCTCGTAAAGCGCCCTCGGCGCAAGTCCTTTTTCGTCGTCCGCGCGAAACGTACTGACCGAAATATCTTTGTTCCTATCTAAATTCCGAAGCGCTTCATCCATAAGCATCGAACCAATGCCGCAACGCCGGAAATGAGGAGAGACGCCAAGACAACAAATCATATTATGTCCTCTAGAGAAAAGCATAACACCTGCGATGTCACCGCCGACCTTTACACAGATGGCTTGCCGCTTTCCCATGAATTTGAGAACGGTAGCTTTGTACTCGTCCAGTCTCTCCCAACTCTCCAGACCGGGAAAGTTCCAGCGAATTTGATTTACAAGCTTCATCCAATTTTCAATATCTTCAGGTACGCCATAAAATAGCTGCATGACTTTACTCCTTTTAATTCGATGCCATATCATTCGCACATATATCGCAGTTTTCCTGCCTTTCGGATATACGGCACAGGCGGTCATGGACCTCCACAGGAGTCCGCACGCCCAGGCTGCGCAAAAGCCATAGCGGAATACCCTCACGCCGGGAAGGGCCGTCCACAGCCCATGGCTCATCGCTGACGCGCGGCGTCCATACCGCTGCCTCCCCGTCCCCACAGCGCGAAAACGGCGAGAAACGGCAGCAGGACCATGAAGGGATAGACGTAGCGCACCAGGATGCAGGGACCGGCTACCACGGTGGCCAGATACAGGAGGGCCGCCAGAGATGGGATCAGCAGGCGCCAGCGCCTGCGCAAAAGGAGGGCCAGGCATGCGAAGGCCGTGCCAAAGCAGAAAAAGGCGGGGGAAAACAGGATCCTGGCGGGCAAAAAGCGCTGGTGGACACAGTCCGTAGCGATTTTTTCGTAGAACTGCATCGCGGTCGGCAGCAGGGGCGTCTTCTTCACGAAATCCCCGGCGAATATGGGCACCGCGTCCGTGATGAAATAGCCGGTGCGATCCCGCCACCAGTCCCTGTACACCGTGCAGTGGGAGGTATCCATCAGATACCAGCTCCCCATGGTGTGATAGAGGAAGGCCGTCCCGTAGGAACCGGGATATTTTTTCAGAAGGTGCAGCCAGATCCGGAAAAATCCGGCCGGATCTTCGGAAAATTTCCCGTTGTTGAAATACAGTTTCACCCCGTCGGAAATGGCCGGCCGATAGTTCTCCAGACCCTTTTGCGGGATGTAGGCGCAGAGCGCCTCCAGTTCTTCCGACTGCAGGCCGTTCTGATTGCTCTTAAAGGTCCTCGCCAGCTGCTGGATGGGAACGCTCAGGGCTTCTGCCGCCTCCCCCTGCCGGGCTCCGGTAACCGCCGTCAGCCCGGCGTCGCAGCCAAAAAAGGTCAGGACGCACAGGGCACTCCCCAGAAAGAGGCCGAAAAAGAACCGGGATTCGCTCCGCTTCTTAAGGCGCAAAACCGCCCAGACGGGCAACAGGACGGCGCACAGCCCGGCTGTCAGATAGACCCCGTTTTTCCGAAACAGCATCATGCCCAGCGCGCAGAAAAAGAGCTTCGCCCCTTCCACGAAGGTCGCGATCCCTCCCCGGAGCACGGCGCGGGCGGCGCCGAGAAAGGCGAGCAGGAAGAACGCGGCAAAGAGCGTGTCCTTGGTGGTGGTGACGGCCATCAGGGGATGGACCGGAAACAGGGCGAACCAGCATATGGCCGCGATCAGAAGTCCCCTTTTAAGACGGCAATGGTACAGAAAGGAAATGCCGCATGCGAAGGAAAAGGACAGAACGAGCATCTGGATTGCGGCGTAGAAGGCCATCCCGTCCGGGCCGATCCCCCACCGTTCCTGCAAAAAACGTCCCAGATCATAGCAGCCTCCCATCAGCAGCGTGTGCAGGATGGGATGGTGGTTGTCGAAAGCGCCCGTGGTGTACTGGATCAGCTGCGGCTCCCCGTCGTAGGAATAGATGGCGGGAAAATAGGCCAGCCAGCAGGGGACCCAGGCGGCGAACAAAAGGGCCCAGATTCCGGCAAAGCGCCTTTTGGAAAGCGCTCTCTGCGGATCGTACTCCAGCCGCTCTGGCAGCAGCCTGCGGCCGGCAGCAAGCGCTCCGGTCAAAAAAAGGGCGGTGCACACCGCCCAGATGGCGCCTGCAGCGGCGCAGAGGGGAAGGGAGGAAACGAAAACATCCTTTCCCGCGTCCAGTTTTTCCATGGCGAGCCCCAGGGCCTGACAGGCCCCCGTCAGAAGGCCCGCGAAAACGATGGATTTTTTCATGGCGTTTCCTCTATTTATGGTATGGTTCGTTGGCGGAGATTTTAAAGGCGCGGTAGATCTGTTCCAGCAAAATCACGCGCATGAGCTGGTGCGGAAAGGTCATGTCCGAAAAGCTGATGCGCTCGTCCGCCCGCGCCTGAACCTCATCGGACAGCCCCAGGGAGCCGCCGATGAGGAAGACCAGATGGCTCTTCTGCGCCAGGGCCAGGGACTCCAGCTTTCGGGAAAATCCCGGGGAATCCGTTTTCCTGCCGTCGATGGCAAGAGCGATGCACCAGGCTTTCGGGGGAATCCTTTTCAGGAGGGCCTTTCCCTCCCTGTCCCGGATCTGTTCCTCCTGGGCCGGGCTTAATCGTTCGGGCGCCTGCTCGTCGTCCACCTCCACGATTTCGAGCCTGCAGTACCGGCTCAGCCGCTTTCGGTATTCGTCCAGGGCGTCCCGGAAAAACTTCTCCTTCACTTTTCCCACAGCGAGAACGGTGATTTTCACAGGCCTTTCCCCGTTTCTTCCGAATCGTCAAAAAGCGAGGGATAGATTTCGTCCAGAAAGCTTTCCAGATATCCTTCCTCCAGATTTAAGAAGTTTTCCGAAATCCGCAGCTTCATCCGTTCCATCCGTTTGAAGTACCGCACTTCTTCCGGATCGTCCGCTCCCACCCCCGCGTCCAGGTCGATGGAAGCCGGATCCAGGTTTTCCCGGCAATAGCGGGTCAGCTCCTCCTTCAGAGAACTTTCCCGGACGGCCTTTCCCTCCTGCTCCCGCCAGGATCGGAAGGAAAGGACCCCCATGACGATAAAGACGAGAAACAGCGCGGCCATGACCAGACAGGTCAAAAACTGAGAGGAAGGGTCCAGCCGCACCGGAAGGACGCCGGAAAGGAGGAGCCCCAGTCCGATCATGCCCGCAATCCCCACGATGAGCAGCGTGTATGCCCCGGACTTGAACTCTTCGGCTTTTTTGGAGGCGGCTTCATAGACGCCGGCCGATTGCTGTCCCCTCATCGCCCGCCCGAGATGGACGGCGTTGGGGAAATCGTCCGGGTACGCCTCCTCGTCGTCCTCATCCGGTTCTTCCGCATCCTCCTGTTCCCTGGGAGGCTGAGACCATCCTTCTTTTTCCTTTTCCTTCCAGAACACGGAAGCGATCCGCTCCGCCTTCTGTCCCTGAGAACTGTCCACGGTCACCGCGAAGGATTCGGAGCTCTCCGAGATCCCCACGGAAGCGGAACGGATCCCGTTACAGATCAGGAAGTCGGCCAGCTGCCTGCAGTCCTCCGCCGCCCCCAGGTAAAGGATCTGCCCGCCTTCCTCCAGCGTCTCCACCAGCGGACAGCCGCAGTCCGCGCAGACGGTTACCCCTTCCACATATTCGTTTTTGCATTTCGGACACCACGGCATAGCCCCTTCCCCCTATCCTTCGTAATCAAAACACGCCCTGTCGCAGGTTTTGGAGCGAACATAGGACGCCGCTTCCAGATGGGCCGGATGGGTCTGATATCCGTCCAGCGCCTCTTTGCTCACAAAGGAAGAGATCAGCGCCAGGTCCCGGTTGGAGGAGGCGAGGCCTTCGGCCTTCACCTCCAGGCTGATGATGCCCTCCACCCGGTCGCATACCCCTTCCAGACGCCGTTTGATTTCGGCCTTCGCCTCCTGTCTCTCCTCCTCGGACAGCTCCGGTTTCAGGCTCCACAATACGATATGGTTCACCATAAGTAAAATCCCCTTCTCCTTTATCTTTATCCCGTATCCCTTTACGCCTTTTTGGACAGATATTCGTCGATGCCCTTTGCGCCGGCCTTTCCGGCGCCCATGGCCAGAATCACCGTGGCGGCTCCGGTCACCGCGTCGCCGCCGGCGAACACGCCTTCCTTGCTGGTCTGGCCGTCTTCCTCGCTGGCAACGATACATTTCCACTTATTCGTATCCAGCCCTTTTGTGGTGGAGGAAATCAGCGGGTTGGGGGAGGTTCCCAGAGCCATGATCACGGTATCCAGCTCCAGCGTGAATTCCGATCCGGGAATCACCACCGGACGCCTTCTGCCGGAAGCGTCGGGCTCGCCCAGCTCCATGCGCACGCAGGTCATCCCTTTGACCCATCCCTTTTCGTCCTCCAGAATTTCCACCGGATTGGTCAAAAGATCGAAAATGATGCCCTCCTCTTTGGCGTGATGGACCTCTTCCACACGGGCGGGGAGCTCCTCTTCGCTTCTTCTGTATACGATATGGACTTCCGCGCCCAGGCGCAGCGCCGTCCTGGCGGCGTCCATGGCCACGTTTCCGCCGCCCACCACGGCCACCTTGCGGCTCTTCATGATGGGGGTGGGGGAATCCTCCCGGAACGCTTTCATCAGGTTGCTCCTGGTCAGGTATTCGTTGGCGGAGAATACGCCGTTGGCGTTTTCGCCCGGAATTCCCATGAATTTGGGGAGGCCCGCGCCGGATCCGATGAAGACGGCGCTGTATCCCTCTTCGCCCAGCAGCTCGTCGATGGTGACGGACTTGCCCACGATCACGTTGGTCTCGATCTCCACGCCCAGGGATTTCACGTTCTCGATTTCCTTTTTCACCACCTCGTCTTTGGGCAGACGGAATTCGGGAATGCCGTAAACCAGAACGCCGCCGGGCTCATGGAGGGCTTCGAAAATGGTCACGTCATAGCCCATCTTCGCCAGATCCCCGGCGCAGGTCAGGCCTGCCGGGCCGGAACCGATCACGGCGACCTTCTTCCCCTTCTTCTCCTTCGCGCCTTCGGGACGGATGCCCTGCTCCCTGGCCCAGTCGGCCACGAAGCGCTCCAGCTTGCCGATGGAGACCGCTTCTCCGCGCACGCCGCGGATACATTTGCCCTCGCACTGGCTCTCCTGCGGGCAGACCCGTCCGCATACGGCCGGAAGGGCGCTGGATTCGCTGATCACCTGATAGGCTCCCCCGATATCTCCCTCTTTCACCTTCCCGATGAAGCCGGGGATGTCGATGGAGACCGGACATCCCTTCACGCACTGCGCGTTTTTGCAGTTTAAGCATCTCTGCGCCTCTTCCACGGCTTCTTCCCTGTCATAGCCCAGGCACACTTCTTCAAAATTTGCGGCTCGTTCCTTCGCGTCCTGCTCCCGGACCGGAACCTTTTTCCATACGTCTCCCATAGTCAACCTTCCTTTCCCTGTCAATCGCAATGTCCGCAGCCGCCGTGATGGGTCGCGCCTTCTTTTGCAGCCAGAAACGCCCTGCCCTCTTCGGTCTTATAAATCTGCTGGCGCTGCATCGCCTCGTCAAAATTCACCAGATGCCCGTCGAATTCCGGGCCGTCCACGCAGGCGAACTTCACTTCCCCGCCCACGGTGACGCGGCAGGCGCCGCACATGCCCGTACCGTCCACCATAATGGGGTTTAAGCTCACCACGGTGGGGATCGAGAGCTCCTTCGTCAGCTTACAGACGAATTTCATCATGATCATGGGGCCGATGGCGATGCAGACGTCGTACTGCTTGCCCTCCTGCTCCACCAGATCCTGGATCGTCTTCGTCACCATGCCGCTCCTGCCGTAGGATCCGTCGTCCGTGGTCACGTACAGATTGCCCGCCACGGCCTTCATCTCCTCCTCCAGGATGAGAAGATCCTTCGTCTTGGCGCCCACGATCACGTCCGCCGAAACGCCCTGTTCCTTCAGCCATTTGACCTGGGGATAGACGGGAGCGGTTCCCACGCCTCCTGCTACGAAGAGGATGCGCTTTTTCTGCAGCTCATCCGGCGTCTCCTCCGTCAGATCCGAAGGCCGTCCCAGAGGGCCCACCACATCGTGGAACGAATCCCCTGCCTTCAGCTTCGCCATTTCGAACGTCCCGGCTCCAACGATCTGGAAAACGATGGTGATGGTCCCTTCTTCTCTGTCATAATCGCAGATGGTCAGGGGAATCCGCTCCCCGTCCTCCTGCGTGCGCACGATGACGAACTGCCCAGGCAGGCAGGAATCCGCGACGCGTCTGGCCTTTACGTCCATCAGAAAGATGTTGGTCGTAAGTTCTTGTGCTCGTAAAATTGGATACATAATCTTTCACCTTTCCGCCCCGTCCGGGACTTTATATTCAGAACCCTTCTCCGGATGAGGACTCCGCCTCATCCTCCTGAATGTTGTACAGCTTCCAGGTTCCGTCTTCCTGCTGTATGGCCCGGTAACATTCTCCGGACATATAGTTTACCACATAATCGTTGCCGGTGGCGTTGCTGGTGCCCGCCTTTTCTTCGTAATATTCCCGGTAAAGATAGTAATTGTTGTCGTTGATGGTCAGCGCGTATCTGTATGTATACAGGTTGTGCCCCTTCCGGTCCGGAAGGTCGCCCTGGATGTTCAGAATCACGCCCGCGTTTTTCAGCGTCAGAAGGAGCTGATTGGAGGCGGCCTCCATGCTCAGCACGGCGTGCAGATCCAGCGCGTACTGCCGCTCCGTCACCTCTCCCGTCACTCCGTTGGGAGAGACCACAGCGAAGCGGAAGGTGGAATAGCCCGCCGGCATCCAGACGGGCGCTTCATACTGCCTGCTGGTGGTGGCTGGATCCGTCCGGTCGGTGGTGTAATAGACCTTACAGCCTTCCGGAACTTCCACCGCGATCTGAACCGGCTTTTCATAGGTCCCCGAAGCGGGGGTGACTTCCGGGGGCTCCGGGACGCTCGCATCGATGGAAAAGCGCGCCGTCACCACATCGCTCCTGACTCCGTACTCGTTGACAAAAAAGGCTTTGACGGTATGATCTCCGGATTCCAGAACGATGGGGCCGGTGTATACCGGGCTGCTCTCGTCCGGCGCGCTGCCGTCCGTGGTATAATAAATGGTGCCCGCAGCGTTGCTGATCAGCTTGACGTTCTGCACCTCATGGTAGGTGCCTCCCGCAGGCTCCGTCTGAGGCGGATTCGCCATATAATCCAGATACATGCTGATGATGTCCTGGCTTTTGCATTCCTGCATCAGCTCGTTGATCTTCCCGTACTCCTGCTGCTGGCCGTAAATGGAAACCAGCCGCTGATAGGCCGCCTCGTTGGAGCCTTCCAGCGCCAGCATTTCCAGGCAGATTTCCTCCGCCGCATCGTATTCCCCCAGCATATAATAGCAGGCGGACAGCCCGTTTAAGCAGGACAGGCTGTTTGGGGACAGGCTGACGGCACGCTGATAATAGGCGAGCGCGCCCCGATAGTCTTCTTTTTCCATCCGCTGCCTTGCCTGCTGATACTGATAATCCGGCCAGAATCGCCGCACCCCGGCCACGATGCCGCCGAGGCACGCCAGGCCCAGCAGGACGAACAGGAGAATGCGGAAAGCCTTCCGCTCGTTCTTTCCGGGTTTATGAATTTTTTTCCATGATCCTTTTTCCCCGGAAGGCCGCTTTCGGTCGCCGGAGGGCGCCGTGATTTCGGTCGCCACGTTGGATAAGGTCGTGTGAATGCTGTTTTCCAGTTCGGGCTCGAATTCGGGAACGATCTGGATTTCCCGGCCGCACCGCTCGCAGTACATGTGGCCGTCCTTCATCCACGCGCCGCAGTTGGGACATTTCATCAGGCATTTTCCTTCCTGCCGTTTTGAAGTTACAGGGGTTTTTCAGAAAAAGAGCGTCTGGCCCCTTCCAGACAGTTCTGCATCAGCATGGCGATGGTCATGGGGCCAACGCCTCCCGGAACCGGCGTGATGGCGCCGGCCACGTCGAATACGTCCGCAAAATTCACGTCGCCGCGCAGCCTGTTGTGCTCATCCCGGTGGATTCCCACATCGATGACCGCGGCTCCCGGACGGACATATTCCCGGGTAATCATCTCCGCCTTTCCCGTGGCGGCCACGAGAATTTCGGCGCGGGAAGCGACTTCCTTCAGATTTTCGGTCTTCGAATGGGCGATGGTCACCGTCCCGTTCTCCCGGAGCAGGAGCTGAGCCACGGGTTTTCCCACGATATTGCTCCGGCCGATCACCACGCATTCCTTTCCGCTGATGGAAATGCCCGAGCGCTTTAACAGCTGGATGATGCCGGCGGGCGTACAGGGCACGAAGCCGGGTTCCCCGCAGGCCAGAGCGCCCGCGTTATACGGATGAAAGCCGTCCACGTCTTTTGAAGGGTCGATGGCCATGAGGACCTTCTTTTCGGAGATGTGAGCCGGCAGGGGGAGCTGGACGAGGATGCCGTCCACGTCCGTTCTCCCGTTGAGCTCTTCCACCAGGGCCAGCAGTTCGCCCTCCGGGATGGATTCCGACGGCCGGTAGATCAGGCTGTGGATGGACAGCTCCCGGCACGCCTTTTCCTTATTGCGCACATATACGCAGGAGGCGGGATCTTCGCCCACCTGGATGACGGCCAGCGTCACCGTCTTCCCCTGTCTGCGGAGTTCTTCCACCCCAGCCTTAACTTCTTCCCGGATCCGGGCCGCGATGGCCTTTCCGTCTATAATCTGAGCCATAGGATGTCATTCCTTTCCGTCTGAATGCTGAAAACCGGTCAAAACAGCCCTGTGATTTTGCCGGATTCGTCCACATCGATTCCGAAGGCCGCCGGCTGTTTGGGAAGTCCCGGCATGGTCATCACCGATCCGGTGAGCACGACCACAAAACCGGCGCCCGCGGACACGTAGATTTCGCGCACGTTGATTTCGAAGCCTTCCGGCCTGCCCAGAAGATCCGGGTTGTCGGAAAGGGAATACTGGGTTTTCGCCATGCAGACCGGCAGCCCGCCGAATCCCAGCTCCTCCAGCTTTTTGGCCTGGCGCGCGGCCGCAGGGCTCCATGCGACGCCGTCCGCGCCGTAGATTTCCCGGGCGACGATGTCCACTTTTTCCCGGATGGGGAGGGTTTCGTCGTAGAGGACGCGGAAATCGCTCCTCTTTTCCTCCAGGGTTTTGAGCACCTTCTGCGCCAGATCGATGCCGCCCTTCCCGCCCTTTTCCCAGACTTCGGAGAGGGCGAATTCGCAGCCCCTTTCTTCGCAGAAGGCGCGCACGTACTCCGTCTCCGCTTCGGTATCGGTGACGAAGGAGTTCAGGGTCACCACCACGGGGACGCCGAACTTCTGCAGATTTTCGATGTGCTTTTCCAGGTTCACGATGCCTTTTCGCAGCGCGTCCAGATTCTCCTGGGCGAGCTGCGCTTTGGCGACTCCGCCGTTGTATTTCAGCGCGCGCACCGTGGCAACCAGAACTGCGGCGTCCGGCTTCAATCCGGCCATCCGGCACTTGATGTCAAAGAATTTTTCCGCGCCCAGATCCGCGCCGAAACCGGCTTCCGTGATCACGTAATCCGCGGCCTTTAAGGCGGTCTTCGTGGCCAGGACCGAATTGCAGCCGTGGGCGATGTTGGCGAAGGGACCGCCGTGCACGATGGCGGGAGTATGCTCCAGCGTCTGGATCAGGTTGGGCTTTAAGGCATCTTTGAGCAGGGCCGCCATGGCTCCCACCGCTTTTAAGTCGCCGGCCGTAACGGGCTGCCCCGCAAAATTGTAGGCCACCACGATTCTGGAAAGGCGGGCCTTCAAATCCTCCAGATCCGCGGCCAGGCAGAGGATCGCCATGATTTCGGAAGCCACCGTGATGACGAAATGATCCTCCCGTACCGTTCCGTCCCCCTTGCTTCCCAGTCCGATCACGATGTTGCGCAGCACGCGGTCGTTCATGTCCTCGCAGCGCTTCCAGACCACCTGCCGGGTGTCGATGCCCAGCTCGTTGCCCTGCTGGATGTGGTTGTCCAGAAGGGCTGCCAGCAGATTGTTGGCGGAGGTGATGGCGTGGAAGTCCCCGGTGAAATGCAGGTTTAAATCCTCCATGGGAACCACCTGGGCATAGCCGCCTCCCGCGGCGCCGCCCTTGATGCCGAAGCACGGCCCCAGAGAGGGTTCCCGCAGGGCGATGACCGCCTTTTTGCCCAGCTGGCCGAAGGCTTCCCCCAGCCCCACGCTGGTGGTGGTCTTCCCTTCGCCGGCGGGCGTGGGGTTGATGGCGGTGACCAGGATCAGCTTCCCGTCCGGGCGGCCCTGGATGGAACGGATGTAATCTTCCGACAACTTCGCCTTGTAGCGCCCATACAGCTCCAGATCGTCCTCCCCGATCCCGAGGCTGGCCGCGACCTTCGCGATGGGCTCCATCTTCGCTTCCTGTGCGATTTCAATGTCTGTCTTCATGGATGGCACTTCCTTTCCTCATACGGTTTCTTCTATGTACTGTTCGAACTGCTCCGGCGACATCAGCACCTTCCTGGGTTTGGTTCCCTCCTCCTCGCCGACGACGCCAGCCTCCGCCAGCTGATCCATGATCCGGGCGGCGCGGTTGAAGCCGATTTTGAAGGCGCGCTGCAGCATGCCGATGGAAGCCTTATCCTTTTCGATGATGAACTGTCCGGCTTCCACGAAATATTCATCCCGGTCCGATCCCTGGCCCGAAGCGGAGGATCCCTGGCCGGAGCCGATGCTCTTGAGCTTTTCTTCGATGTCCTGGCTGTAGACGTTTCCGATGGCCTGGTTTTTCAGAAAGTCCACCACGTCGGAGACTTCGTCATCCGAAACGAAAGCGCCCTGGATCCGGGCGGGCTTGGAGTATCCCTGGGGGTAAAAGAGCATATCCCCTTTTCCCAGCAGCTTTTCCGCGCCGTTCATGTCCAGAATCGTCCGGGAGTCCACGCCGCTGGAAACGGAAAAGGCCACGCGGCTGGGCATATTGGCCTTGATCAGGCCGGTGATCACATCCACGGAAGGCCGTTGCGTGGCGATGATCAGATGGATCCCGGCCGCTCTGGCCAGCTGGGCCAGGCGGCAGATGGACTCCTCCACCTCACCCGGCGCCACCATCATCAGGTCCGCAAGCTCGTCCACGATGATGACGATCTGGGGCAGTTTCCCGGGAGCGTCCGGGTCCCCTTCCTGAGCCATCCGGGCGACCTTCTGATTATATCCCTTCAGGTCGCGGACGTTGAAGTCCGCGAATTTCCGGTAGCGGTCGCTCATCTCCGCCACGCCCCACTGCAGGGCGGCGGAGGCCTTTTTGGGATCCGTCACAACGGGGATGAGCAGATGGGGAATGCCGTTGTAGACGCTCAGTTCCACCACCTTCGGATCCACCAGGATCAGCTTCACGTCCTCCGGACGAGCCTTGTACAGAATGCTCATGATCAGCGTATTGATGCAGACCGATTTCCCGGAGCCGGTGGCGCCGGCGATGAGCATGTGCGGCATTTTCGCGATATCGGACACCACCACCTTGCCCCCGATGTCCTTGCCCACGGCAAAGGCCAGGCTGGAGGGAAATTCGCGGAATTCCTTCGATTCCAGGAGCTCCCGCAGGGATACGGCCGTATTTTCCCGATTGGGCACCTCGATGCCGATGGCCGCCTTGCCCGGGATGGGCGCTTCGATCCGGATATCCGTGGCGGCCAGATCCATCTTGATGTTGTCCGTCAGGCTCAGGATCTTGCTCACCTTCACGCCCTGTTCCGGCTGCATTTCGTAGCGGGTGACGGAAGGCCCCTGGCTGATATCGGTGATGGTGACCCGCACGCCGAAGGACGCCAGGGTTTCCTGCAGGCGGGCGGCGGTCTCCTTCAGATGCCGTCCGCCGTCCCCCGCCCCCCTGTTTTTGGACGGTTTCAGCAGGCTGATGGGCGGGAAACGGTAGGGCCTGGGCTGGGGCTTTGCGGCTCCGGAAGAAGCGCGGACGGCCTGCCCGCTTTCGGCCCGGTTTTGCCCATCCTTTTTTTCGGCGCTGCCCCGCGCCGTGGCGGAGCCGTTTTCCTGCGCTTTCCGGGGGGCCGGATCGCCGGAATCCATACGCCGCGCGTCCCCCTCTTCTCCGGCGGCCGCAGGAATGCTGACCTCCTTCATATCCCGGTACACGTCAGCCTCCCGGGCATGGATGGTTTCCGAAGAAACCGCGGGGATGTCCGTCCAGGCTTCGATGTCTTCGGGGAGCTCTGCCGCGCCGCCGGTTACCTCCGGCATATCTCCGGGGGTTGCGGATTCCGGGAAATCCCCGTCGGATTTTGCCCGTCCTTCCTCCCATTCCTCATCGCCTGCCGCCTTCGCGGCCGGGCGTCCAAAGGGCAGAATATTATGTACCTCGGTGACCTCTTCCAAAGAAGGTTCGTTCAGCGTGATCTCATGGATGTCCTCCCGGATCCGTCCGGCCGCTTCCTTCTTCAGGTCCGTATCCGCGGTGATGCCGGTGGCCTTCCGGTCCATGCGTAAGATCCGGTCTGCATCCCGCCTGGCCTCTTCCTCCTGACGGCGCCTCTGCTTTTCCTGGCGCCGGGCCATCTCCTCTTCCCTGCGCTCCAGGGCTTCCTGCCTGCGCTGCTGCGCTTCTTCCCTCCGCTTTTCGCCACGTTCCCGGCGAAGCTGCGCGTCGGACCTGGCGCTCTCGTAGACGCGCTTCCCGGAAGACTTCACGCTGCCGATCAGGGAGCGCTCCGTGAGGATCACCCCGCAGATCACCGCCAGCACCAGCAAAAAGAGGACGGTCCCCACCATTCCCAGGAAGCGGTGCAGCACCCATGCCAGGCTGCCCGCCAGAACGCCGCCTCCCGACCGGTCCCGGGCGCTCTCCGCATAGAGCTCCGCTGCGGACCAGGTCTCCAGCATGGGCGCGTTGCTGGTGATCAGCGCGCACACGATTCCGATCAGGAAAAAGAGGACGATCCCCGCCGTCAGCTTCATGGCTGCGATGCGGTTCCCCTGGTTGGAAATCCCGAAAGCCACGGCCACAAAGGCCAGGATGGGGACGGCGTAGGCGGTCAGCCCGAACACGCCGAACATGACCCGGCTGACCGCATCGCCCACGACTCCGATCACTCCGAAATTGCATAAAAACAGCAGAACGGTCAGGGCGAAGATCCCGATCAGGACCACTTCGCTGGCGATGGCGCTCTCCTCTGCCGTTCTGGCTGCCGTTCGTTTCGCTTTTGTACCGCTGCTTTTGCTCCCGTTCCTTCCCGCGGGAGCGGTTTTCTTCTTTCTGCTTCTTTGAGCAGATGATGCCATAATGATCTCCTCCGTGATCCGGAAAACAAACCGAATCTATTATAGTATATCACTTAATTTTTCCCTTGTCACTATTGCTGTTTTTCTTTTTCCGGCCGCGGGCCAGGCGGTGAATTTTTTCCACCGCTTCCCGGATGCCGCCGACCTCGGAAATGATGCCTTCCCGCACCGCCTCCTGTCCCACCAGGATGGTTCCCAGATCCTTTGTGAGCATGCCCTGGTTCATCATCAGCTCTTCCATCCGGCTTTGGGTCGCGTTGCAGTGGCTGCATACGAAGCCGGTGATCCGGTCCTGAATCTGCCGGAAATAATCGAAGGTCTGGGGCGCGCCGATGACGGTGCCGCTCATCCGCACGGGATGGATCACCATGGTTCCCGTGGGGACGATGAAGGAATAGTCCGTGCTCACCGCGATGGGGACGCCGATGGAATGGCTTCCGCCCAATACCAGGGAGACTGTGGGCTTGCTCAGGGACGCGATCATTTCCGCGATGGCGAGCCCCGCCTCCACGTCCCCACCCATGGTGTTGAGCAGCACCAGAAGGCCGTCGATGCGGCTGCTGTCCTCGATGGCTGCCAGCTGGGGGAGGATGTGTTCGTACTTCGTCGTTTTGGAAGAGCTGCCCAGATTGTCGTGCCCTTCGATTTCCCCGATGATGGTCAGCAGATGGATGGAACCGTTTTCGTCCGTCCCTTCCAGGGTCATCTGCCCGGTCTCCTGCACCCGCTCATCCCGATGTTTTTCCTGTTCTTCTTTCTTTCCCATAAAAAATCACTCCTGCCTGTCCTTTCTTTCGATGTCAAAGGAAGTATGTGCAGGAGTGCGCAATTTATGTAACGCCGGGGAAGCGTTCTTCATTCTTTCAGGTCGAAATCGTCGCTGTCCGCCACCGGAATTTCGTAGTACATCTGATCCTGTCGGGGTTCGAATCCGTAACCCATTTCCCGCCTTTTGTGGCGTTTGGGGACCGGGAGCGGATTTTCCAGATATTCTCCGGGAGCCGGTCCGGAAGGGGCCGGCCCGGGAACCGTTTCTTCCGCCTTTTCACGCTGTTTGCGCCCGGACTTTCCGGCATCCGTCTCCGGACAGGGCGGCGGCTGCAGCATGTTCCGGATTCCCATGCCGGAAAAGATGCCGAGGCAGGCGAAACGAAGCCCCTGTTCCTGAAAGGGCGCTTTGGACAGCGTTTCCCAGGCCGCTACCGCGCCCAGCAGAACCGTCCAGGCGGGGAAAAAGTCCCTCCCCCGCCTGGCGTCCGGCACCGGGGAAAAGAGCGCGAACAGGGCCGGGACAAAAACGGCCAGCGCAGCCCAGTAGTCCGTCAGGGAAGGGCTGTGCAGGATCGCGTCCGTTTCCCGGGACGCGAACAAAGCCAGCCAGGACTCCAGCAGGGACGTCACCCGTCCGGACAGCGATCCTGCCTGTCCGCCCCAGAGCGCGCCGGCCAGAATCAGGGCGCAGAATCCGCAAAGCCCTCCGCACAGCGCCGCTCCGACGGCCAGCCCCCTCGTCCTGACGGAGCGGAAACGGACGGCCAGAATGGCCAGCCAGAAGAAAAAGATCGAGGACAGCAGGGGGGCCGTCAGGATTCCCATTCCGCACAAAAGGCTGACCAGAACGAGAAGGAAGCCGCGAAGCACACGCCTTGTTCCCTTTTGGGAGACGAACAGGCCTCCCAGCCAGATCAGGAGGGAGGCGAAGAAAAACAGAAGGCTCTGCGGTTCCGCCGCCATGGCGCTGTCAGAAAAGGGCGGCAGAAAAATCGCCGCCAGCGCCGCCGTGATCCCGCAGAAAGCGCCCTCCAGCCTGCGGATCCCCCCGTAAAAGAACAGAAGCCCCGCCGCCTGCAGCGCCACATTGACGCCAAAAACGACCGCGTCTTCCGACAGGACGGACATGGCAGCCCGAAGCAAAAGGGCGTACAGATCTCCCAGGAAAGGGGAAAAAACCGCGTCTTCGGAGACGGCCTGCCGCCAGGCCTGCCCCTCCATGGCTCCGGTATCGGGCGCGAAAAACAGCCGGGCGCAGACCAGAAGAGCCGTCAGGGCGACAGGAATCAAAAGGGAGGAAAATCCCCCCTTCTTTCCTTCGAACATCCAATCCGTCCCGGGCCGCCATTTCGCCGCCATCAGCCGCGCGGGCAGATAGATCGCCAGCAGGGCGACCGCTGCCGCGGCGGCCGTCAGCAGAAAGTAAAACTGTACGGGCAGCCCCATCAGCCGGGTCAGCGACGCCGTGACGACGGAAAAACAAAGACAGAGGATGCAGGCATATAAAAACCAGATAAAATGATTTCGCTTCTCCATATCCCCTCCTGCGGTTTCGCCCCTGCGCTCTCCCTTCCCTTACAGCGCCTGTTCCAGATCCGCCAGAATATCCTCCGCGTTTTCGATGCCGACGGAAAGGCGGATCAGGTCGGGGGCCACGCCGGCCTCCCGAAGCTGCTGATCGTTCATCTGGCGGTGGGTATGGCTGGCCGGATGCAGAACGCAGGTCCGGGCGTCCGCCACATGGGTCACGATGGCCGCCAGCTTCAGCCGGTCCATCATCTCTTCCGCGGCCTTCCGTCCTCCCTTTAAGCCGAAGGAAATGACGCCGCAGGTGCCGTTTGGCATGTATTTCTGCGCCAGCGCGTAGTATTTGCTGCTCTCCAGGCCGGGATAGTTCACCCAGGCCACCTTTTCATGCCCTTCCAGATACCGCGCGACCTTCAGCGCGTTCTCGCAGTGGCGGGGCACCCGAAGATGCAGGGTCTCCAGTCCGACGTTGAGCAAAAAGGCGTTCATGGGAGCCTGGATGGAACCCAGGTCCCGCATCAGCTGAGAGGTGGCCTTCGTGATGTAGGCGGCCTTTCCGAACTTTTCCGTATAGACGATGCCGTGATAGGATTCGTCCGGCGTGCACAGCCCGGGGAATTTGTCCGGATGCGCTGCCCAGTCGAAATTGCCGGAATCCACGATGGCGCCGCCTACGCTCATCCCGTGGCCGTCCATGTATTTGGTGGTGGAATGGGTCACGATGTCGGCGCCCCAGCGAAACGGATTGCAGTTGATGGGCGTGGGGAAGGTGTTGTCCACGATCAGCGGCACGCCGTGCTCATGGGCCGCCCTGGCGAACTTCTCGATGTCCAGCACGACCAGAGCGGGGTTGGCGATGGACTCCGCCAGAACGCATTTTGTATTGGGCAAAAAGGCGCCGCAGAGGACGTCGTAATCCGCGTCGGGATCCACCACGGTGCAGGAAATGCCCATCTTTTTCATGGTGACGGTGAGCAGGTTAAAGGTTCCGCCGTAAACGGTGGAGGAAAGGACCACATGGTCCCCCGCTTCGCAGATGTTGAAGACGGCGTAGTAATTGGCAGCCTGGCCGGAAGAAGTGAGCATGGCGGCTACGCCGCCCTCCAGCTCGCAGATCTTTTGCGCCACGCAGTCGTTGGTGGGGTTGGCCAGCCGGGTGTAAAAGTACCCGGACTCCTCCAGATCGAACAGACGCCCCATCTGTTCGGACGTTTCGTACTTGTATGTAGTGCTCTGATAGATGGGAAGCACCCGGGGCTCCCCGTTTTTCGGCTTCCAGCCGGACTGGATGCAGATCGTCTCTTTCGCGTAAGGCTGCTTCATCGTATTCCTTCTTTCTTATTCTTCGTCCCAGTTGTGATATACCGCCTGAACATCGTCGTCGTCCTCCAGCAGATCCAGGGTCCGCTGCAGGCCCTTCAGCGCGGTCTCATCGGAGAGCTGCACATAGTTCTGCGGGATCATGGTCACTTCCGCCTGCGCCATGGGGATGCCGGCGTCTTCCAGGGCGCGGCGCACCGGCTCGAAGGAATCCGGGTCCGTCAGGATCTCGTAGCTGTCCTCTTCCTCGGAGAAGTCCTCCGCTCCCGCGTCCAGAGCCATCATCATCAGATCGTCGGCCTCAGCTTCGCACTCTTCCCTGTCGATGATGATCTGCCCCTTTTTGTCGAACATGAAGGAAACGCATCCCGGGGTGCCGATGTTGCCGTTGCCCTTGGTGAAGGCGCTTCTGACGTTGGCCGCCGTGCGGTTCTTGTTGTCCGTCAGGGCGTCCACGATGATGGCGATTCCGCCGGGGCCGTACCCTTCATAGGTGACGTATTCGTAGTTGACGTTGCCGACGTCGCCCGCCGCCTTCTTGATGCCACGGTCGATGGTGTCGTTGGGCATGTTGTTGGATTTGGCCTTCGCGATCACCTGAGCCAGCTTGAAATTGTTGGCCGGATCCGGACCGCCCTCCTTCACCGCCACCGCGATCTCGCGGCCGATGATGGTAAAAATCTTTCCCTTGGCGGCGTCGTTCTTCTCTTTTTTGTGTTTAATATTGGCAAATTTTGAATGTCCTGACATATTATCTCCTCATTTCTTTCGTAATTTCCTTTGGATTGCCTGATCCGCTGCGGATATCATATCATTTTGAAAAAAAAACGTCAAGACGACCGTCCTTTTGGGGCCTTATGTATCCAGCTCCAGGCTGACCTTCAGGGCGGTGTTGACCCGATGCATGATGCCCGCATCCAGATGGCACACCTTGTCTTTCAGACGCTTTTTATCGATGGTGCGCAGCTGTTCCAGCAAAATGACGGAATCCTTTTCGATCCCGTACTGATCGGAATAGATTTCGATGTGGGTCGGCAGCTTCGTCTTGTTCATCCGCGACGTGATGGCCGCGCAGATCACGGTGGGGCTGTGCCGGTTTCCGATATCGTTCTGTATGATCAGCACGGGACGGATTCCGCCCTGTTCGGAACCCACCACCGGCCGAAGGTCCGCATAATAAATGTCTCCCCGTTTCACCTGATTCATTGCCTTCCTTCCCCTCTTCTTCTTTTCATGGAGGATAACAGGAGTATTGCCCGTTTTATCGGAAGGTATACCGCAGCAGCCCGCAAAATTGTATCCGGATCATCCGGGATCGTCGAAATAGTCCTTTTCCGCCACCGTTTTTTGGCCGCTCCGGTAAACTCTGGGGATCCGCTTGCTCAGGCAGCAGGCCAGCTCGTAGTTGAAACGGCCCGACTTTTCGCCCAGCTCCTCCATGGTGATCCGCTCTGCCCCGTCCTGTCCGATGAGCGTCACCGGGCTTCCCTGCGCCGCTTCGGGGATGTGGGTGATGTCCACCATGAACTGATCCATGCAGATCCTGCCCAGAATCCGGGCCCGCTTTCCGCAGATGAGCACCTCCCCCTTGTTGGAGAGCCCTCTGGGATAGCCGTCCGCATACCCCACCGGAACGGTGGCCACCCGGGTCGGGGATTCGGTGCGAAAGGTCCCGCCGTAGCTGATCTCCCGTCCCGCGTCCAGCGTTTTGACGAAGGAGATCTGGCTGTAGAGGGAAAGGATGGGCTGCAGCTGTACGGCGGAGCGGTTCACTTCATCCGACGGCCAGAGGCCGTAGAGGATGATTCCGGCCCGCACTGCGTCCAGGCCGGCCTCCGGCAGATCCAGGACGGCGGCGCTGTTGGACGCGTGGCGCAGGGGAACCGTGACGCCATAGCGCTTTTTTGCCAGTTCCAGCAGCCCGACGAAACGGGAAAACTGGCAGTTCGTCCGCTCCTTGTCCCTTTCGTCCGCCGTGGCGAAGTGGGTGAAGGCCCCCTCCAGGCAGATCCCCGGCGTATGGGCCGCCCGGTTCAAAAAGGCCGCCCCGGATTCGTCCGGCTCCACGCCGATGCGGGACATGCCGGTGTCCACCGCCACGTGCACGCCCATTTCCCCGTGCAGGGAAAGGGCCGCGCGGCTCATCTGCTCCAGCATTTCGTCCGTAAAAGCCGCGGCGCTGATCTGATGGCGCACCATTTCTTCATATTCTTCCGGGAACGAATATCCCAGCACCAGAATCGGCTTGGCGATGCCCGCCCGCCTTAAGCTCAGCCCTTCCTGCGCCGTGGCGACGGCGAATCCGGACACGAAGCCGCATTCCTGCATCCGTCTGGCCAGAGGGACCGCCCCGTGGCCATATCCGTCCGCCTTGACGACGCCGATGACGGAGGTATGATCCGGAAGGGCTTTCCGGATGGCGAGAAGATTCTGATCGAACCGGTCCAGGTCGATTTCGGCCCGGACCCTGCTGTAATGTTTCATCTGACCGTTTTCCTTCTTTCCCCGGCATGCGAAAGGCAGCCGGCGATTTGATCCGCCAGATCCCCGGCGGTCATGGACCGTTCCCCCTTTTCATGGGCCGCCCGGTCCCCTGCCAGCCCGTGCAGATAAACCCCGACGCAGGCTGCGCGGAAGGGATTCGTCTCCTGCGCGGCCAGGGTTCCCAGGATCCCCGCCAGGACGTCGCCGCTGCCCGCGGTGGCCATGCCGCTGTTTCCGCTGCCGTTGGCATACAGCCCGTTTTCCGGGGAGGCCACCACGGTCCGCGCGGTTTTGCACAGGACGGCGGCGAAGAGCTTTTCGGCCCACAGGAGGGCGAACCGCGCCGGATCCCGCAGCACGTCGGCCGTGCTGCAGCCCGACAGCCGCGCCATTTCCCCCGGATGGGGCGTCAGGATCAGAGGCCGCCTGGTATCGGGATTTCCCTGCAGCTCTTCCAGGAGCGACATCCGTTGGGGATCCTGCGCCAGAACGTTGAGGGCGTCCGCGTCCAGCACCAGGGGCTGCTTCGTTTCCCGCAGCAAAAAGGTTATCAGCTCCCTGGTCTCTTCGCCGGCGCCCAGGCCGGGGCCTGCCACGATGGCGTCGGCCCAGCCCGCCGCTTCTTCCGGGCGGGAGGCCACCATGGCTTCCGGCAGCGCCTGCTGCAGCGGGATCCGGTTGGACGGGTGGGAAACCAGCTTCACCATGCCGCAGCCCGCCCCGAAAGCGCCCCTGGCCGCCAGAAGGCAGGCACCGGCCATGCCCTCCTGTCCGGCGAAGACAGCCACCTTTCCGAATGTCCCCTTATTGCCGTCCGGACGCCGCCGGGGCAGGAGCTCTTCTGCGGATTCCGTGAAGGTAAAGCATTGGGGGATGCGCCCCAGAAAGCCGTCCGGCGTGATCCCGCAGGGAAAACAGAGGACCTTTCCCGCGTACCGGGCGCCGGGATAAAAGAAAGCGCCCCGCTTGCGAAAGCCGAAGGACACCGTTACGTCCGCTTCCACCGCGGCGCCCAGAACCGCCCCCGTATCGGCGCAGATGCCGGAGGGCAGATCCGCCGCCAGCACCCAGGCGGGTATCCGGTTGATGGCTTCCACCGCTTCCAGAAATTCGCCCGTCAGGGGGCGGCTCAGCCCCACGCCGAACAGGGCGTCTATAATGATATCATATTCTCCTTCCGGCAGGCTGCGCCTGACCGACGCCCCATAGGCCTCCAGGGAAGCCAGCTGCTGCCGCGTCAGTTCGCTCCGCTTTTCCGGCGGGCCGATCAGGGAAACGTCCACCCGGTATCCCGCCTGGAGCAGGAGCCTGGCCAGCGCCAGCCCGTCGCCGCCGTTGTTTCCGAAGCCGGCCGCCACCCAGACGCGGTTCCCGGCCCGTGCGCCCAGGGGGGAACAGGCGTCCCGAAGTCGCTTCTGCCTTTCCTCAATGACCGAAAAGCAGGCCAGTGCGGCCCGCTCCATCAAAACGGCGGGCGGGATATGAAACCGCCCGCTGGTATTGCGGTCGCAGAAGCGCATCTCCTGCGACGTGACCAGATACTCCATCAAATCCTCCGTTCCGGAGCGCAGGCGACGTGGCGACGGGAAATTCGCGAAGGCGATTTTTCGTCTGCCATCAAAGCAATTTGTGGCGCTCCGGCGCAAATTGCCTGTGTGAAAAATCCGTTATCGAGCGGATTTTTCACACGATCCCTCCTTTTTCGCCTCCGCTCTCCGTCCCCCTGCTGTTGAGCAGGTAGGAAAGCCGGATCAGGCTGTCGGAAAGATGCACGTTTTCCACCTGGACCTCTCCGGGAACGTCCAGATCCACATGGGCGAAGTTCCAGATGGCCGAGATGCCCACCTTCACCAGCTGTCCGGCCACGCCCACAGCCGCCGCCTTCGGAACGGTGAGTACCGCGATATCCACGTTGTGCTCGCGCACGAACCGGGCCATTTCCTCCATGGGGCGCACCTCGACGCCCCGGATCCGCCTGCCGTAGAGGGCGGGATTGACGTCGAAAATCCCGGTGACCAGAAAGCCCTTCCTCCCGAAATCCACGTAATTCGCCAGCGCCTGACCCAGATTGCCCGCGCCGATGATGATCAGATGGTGGGTTCTGTCCAGCCCCAGAATCTTCGCGATTTCCGTATACAGATATTCCACATTATAACCGTAACCCTGCTGCCCGAACCCGCCGAAGTTGTTGAAATCCTGCCGGATCTGGGACGCGGTGATGTTCATGAGCCTGGACAGTTCCCGGGAGGAAATCCGCTCCACCCCGTCGTCCTTCAGTTCGCCCAGATACCGGAAATACCTGGGAAGCCTCGCGATTACTGCCTGAGAAATCTCCTTGTCTGCCACGTTCGCCTGCCTCCTTTTCCTTTGCCCTATTATAATTCCCTGTTAAAAACATGTCAATCCGCAACATCCGATTGACACCGTCCGGGACGGCGGGTAAACTATAGGCGTTGATATGACGGAAATACGGAAAAAGGGAGAAAACGGACATGATACTTTCCTGTCAGAACATCGAAAAGGCATTTCTGGAAAAGCAGGTGCTCAAAAACTGTTCCTTTCATATAGAAGAACACGAAAAAGCCGCCATCGTGGGCATCAACGGGGCGGGCAAGACCACGCTCCTCCGAATCATCGTGGGGGAGCTGGAGGCGGACGCCGGAAGCGTCACCTTCGCCAAAGATATCACCTTCGGCTATCTTTCCCAGAACGCCGCGGTCAACAGCGGACATACGATTTATGAGGAGCTCCTTTCCGTCAAAAAGCATCTTCTGGAGCTGGAGGAGCAGATGCGCGCCGTGGAACGGCAGATGGACCGGGCGCAGGGGGCCGAACTGGAGGCGCTGATGGAAAAATATGCGGACCTCACCCACGCCTTCGAATCGGAAAACGGCTACGCCTACAAAAGCGAACTCACCGGGGTGCTCAAGGGACTGGGCTTTCTTCCGGAAGACTTCCACCGGCCCGTGGACACCCTTTCCGGAGGGCAGAAAACCCGGGTGGCGCTGGGCCGCCTGCTTTTGCAGGGCCCGGATCTGATCATCCTGGACGAGCCCACCAACCATCTGGACATGTCCTCCATCGCCTGGCTGGAAACCTATCTGCTCAACTACAGGGGCGCGGTGCTGATCGTTTCCCACGACCGCTATTTTCTGGACAAAATCGCTTCCCGGATCATCGAAATCGACCACACGAAGGTCTCCGTCTTTTCCGGCAACTACACCGCCTATGCGTCCAAAAAGGAGCTTCTGCGGCAGGCGGAATGGAAGGCCTACGCCAATCAGCAGGAGGAGATCCGGCATCAGCAGGAAGTGATCGCGAAGCTGAAGTCCTTCAACCGGGAAAAATCCATCCGCCGGGCCGAGAGCCGGGAAAAAATGCTCTCCAAAATCGAAGTGCTGGAGCGCCCCGAAGAGGTCCGCTCCGAAATGAAGATGGAACTGCACCCGAGGATTTTGAGCGGGAACGACGTGCTGACCGTGGAGCACCTGGCGAAATCTTTCGGCAGGGAGCCTCTTTTTGAGGACCTGTCCTTCGCCATCAAACGGGGGGAGCACGTGGCCATCATCGGGGACAACGGCACCGGAAAGACCACCCTGCTCAAAATCATCAACGGCCTTTTGCCCGCCGACTCCGGTTCCGTGCGCCCGGGCAGCCGGGTCCAGGAAGGTTACTACGATCAGGAGCACCATGTGCTCCACCCGGAAAAAACGCTGTTTCAGGAGCTCTCGGACGCTTATCCATCCCTGAACAACACGGAGATCCGGAATACGCTGGCCGCCTTCCTCTTCACGGGAGAAGACGTGTTCAAACGGGTGGGAGATCTGTCCGGCGGGGAACGGGGAAGGCTTTCCCTGGCAAAGCTGATGCTTTCGGAATCCAACTTTCTCATCCTGGACGAACCCACCAACCATCTGGATATCGCGTCGAAGGAGATTCTGGAGGACGCGCTCAACAGCTATACCGGCACGGTGCTCTACGTGTCCCACGACCGTTATTTCATCAACCGGACGGCTCACCGGATCCTGGAACTGACCGGGCAGACCCTGGTGGAATATCTGGGCAATTACGACTATTACCTGCAGAAAAAGGCGGAGCTATCCGCCTGCGCCGAAGGAAGCGCGGCCGATCCCGGGAAGGCGCAGTCAGCCGGGGCGCCGTCCGCTTCCCGCCTCTCCTGGCAGGAACAGAAGGAAAAAGAAGCAGCGCGCCGCAAGGTGCAAAACGCGCTGAAAAAATGCGAGGATGAAATCGCCTCCCTGGAAGCCCGGGACAGGGAAATCGACGACGCCATGGGGGATCCCTCCGTGGCCACGGACGTGGCCGCCCTCCAGTCCCTTTCCGCCGAAAAGGAGGAAATCGCCGAACGGCTCCTTGCCCTGATGGAGGAATGGGAGCGGCTCAGCGAGGAAGGAACGGTCTGACCGTTTCAGGATTTCCTCCTTTTCATGGCGATGGCCGAGATGAGGACGGCCATCCCACCGGCAGCGGCGCACAGGAATGCCGCCGCCGCGAACCAGTCCACTTCCGTCTCCGGCGGCTGGCCGGACTGCGGTTCGGCCAGAACCGCCGCGCTCTCCGGATCTCCGGTTTCCGGTTCCGCAGGTTCCGTTCCGGTTTCCCGCTCCGTCTCCGGGACCGTTTCCGCCGCGCCGCTTTCATCCGCCTTTTGTCCTTCTCCTTTCGGCTCCCCGCTCTCCGGCTCTCGTGCCGGCGGCTTCTGCGCGGCCGCTGAGGAGGCGGGAACGGATGAAGCGGGAGCGGATGGCTGTTTTGCCGGGGAGACGGGGGCAGGAGCTGCGGAGGGCGTCGCGGAAGATCCCTGCCCGCCCGCGGCGGGATACCGGGTGGAAAGCTCTCCCAGCGTCCAGGAAGGAAACGCGTCCGACGACGCCGGGGCCTTTCCCGCGGGGATGAGGATCAGATCCCCCTCCCACACCAGCGCAAGCGCTACCTCCGCGTGGCCGCGCAGCGCTTCCATGACGGAATCCGGCATGGATCCGTGCCCCTTCGCATTGATGGTCACCGTGCCCCCGCCCTGCTCCTGCTGGCGGTAGATCCGGAAGATGACGTCCTGCCAGAATTCGGCCTCCACTTCTTCCGGCGTTTTGGGAACGATCTCTTCCTCCTCATCCTTTTCCTCCTTCGGTTCCGGTTTCCGGGACGGTTTGCTCTCCTGCGCCGATGAAGGGGCCTCTTTTTTCTTCACCTCGATGGAAAGGGAAACGGAAGCGGCGAGATAACATTCGTTTTCCTCTGTGGCAATCGTGCAGCGGATTTTCTGAGACCGGTCCGGAAACCGGATATTATAGCGGTATTCGCCGTTTTCGCCCTCCGGGCCCGATATCTTCTCCACGTTCCCGGAAAGGTCTAAAGACAGGCTGTCCGGCAGCCCCTCCGTTTGGCCGGGATCCGAAGGATCGCTCATCCGGACGGTCAGCGTTGCACCGGATCCGCCCGCAGGATCCGGCGGATCCAGCGTCGCCGTCAGTTTCAACTCCGCCTTCCGGATTTCGAACTCCGCTTCCCTGGTCTGGCCCGCATACGCTTCGGGGGACGTCACTTCCGCCACAATCCGGTACCGGCCGGGCAAAGCGGGCGGCGTTTCCGACGGGGCGTAGTCCGTTTCGCCGATCCCCTCATAGGTCAGGCGAAACGAGGCTCCCTCCCCTTCGGATGCGGCCTGGGGGCGGAGCGTTTCTCCGTAAACGATATCCGGGCAGCTGACGGAGAATTCCAGCCGGGGGCGCTGCGCGATCTCCAGCGAAAAGGATCGCTCCACTGTCTTCCGGCTTTCCGCTTCCGACACGGAAACCGTGAAGGAAAACGTCCCGGAATCTTCGGGAGTTCCCTTCAGGACTCCCTTCTTTTCATCCAGCGCAAGGCCTTCGGGCAGCTCCCCTTCTGTCACCAGAAACTCCAGGCCGAACCGCCCGGAGGCATCCGTGCGGATCGTCTCCTCATAGGGCCGGCCTTCCTGTCCGCCGGAAAGGCGATCCGTCACGATCTGAGACAGCGGGGGCTCCACCCGGATCGTCGTGCCGGCTTCGGCAGAAGCCGTGTGGGAATCCTCCGGGGAGTAGACCGCGCGGACGGCGACCTTTCCCGCATCCTGCACCGAAAAGGGAACCCTGGCCTCCCAGCAGTCCTCCTTTTCCTCCGGACGGATGTTCTCCCCCACCGCCTCCTCCCCGGCGAACAGGGAAAAGGTTCCGTTCAGAGAGGTGAGCCCCTCTTCCTTTTTGACCCGGATGACGGCGGCGGTTTCCTGCCCCTCAGCCAGCGTGGTTTTTTCGCATCTGACTTCCAGCCGCACGGGCCTGGGCAGCACCTCCAGCTCGCCGCACGTCAGCCTTACCTGCTCAAAAAGGCTTTCCTGGGCCGGGAGGAACAGGATGGAAATTTCGCAACGTCCCGCTTCCAGAGGTCCCGGAGGGCCCTCCAGAACGAAACGGCCCGAGACCGGCCGGGAGTCCTCCGGATCCGCTCCCCCCTCCGTTTCTCCTGTCGTTTCTCCTGTCGCTTCGGCCCCGGAAGCGGTTTCGGCGCTGGAAAGGGATTCGGCTCCGGAGGACGGCGACCAGGATGCGCTGCCGCCCTCCAGCCTCACCGCGTCCTCCAGGCGGTCTCCGTCATAAATCTTCTCCCCTGTCAGGATTATGGAAGGAGGAACCACCCGGGGAAGGGCTTTCTGCACCTCCACGGTCACCGTCACCTGATACTGGGGCTCCTGCGGATCGCCGGAAGTCCCCCGCTTTCCGCCTTCCGGTTCTTCGGGCAAAAAAACCGCGGTTTCCAGCACGGTGCCTACCTGGTTCATCCGCTTTTCCCCGTTCAACCATGCGAAATCGCCCTCCACGGGATTTCCCATGGAATCCGTGGCCGTTCCGGTCAAAACGGAATCGCCCAGCTTCTGGCCGTACCGGATCTCCGAAGCATTCGCGGCGATCACAAGCCCATCCTGAGGCTGTGCGGCCCGGCTGTCCGGCATGGAAGGGCCCAGCAGCACGCAGAGCGCCGCCAGCAGACCGAACAGAAATCCCACGTTTTTCTTCAGCTTCGCCTTCATCCTCGAAACCCTCACCTTAAAGCAGTTTTCCGTGATTCCAAGCCGCCCCGCCATCTCGGCCGAGCTGTAACCGTATTCGTAATAATAGCGGAGAATGTCCAGTTCCGCGTTGGAGAGCGCCTTCTCCACCGTGGAATACAGATCCACCATGAAAAAGTCGTCCTTTTCCCCGCGCTCTTTGCCGTTTTCGGACATCAGCTCCAGAAGCTGCGCATCGTCCACATACACCGGCTTCTTCTCGCGGAACCACTTCTTGATCTTGTTCTGCGCGACCACGATCAAAAAACCCGGGGGATTGGGATGTACCAGGATCCTGTCCCATTTCTGATAGGCGACGAAGAATACCTCCTGCGTCAGGTCTTCCACCGCCGCATCGTTGCCCCGGATCACTCTTCGGATATAGGAGTATACGGTAGGGTATTCTTTCCGGTACATTTCTTCATAACTTCCGTAAGTAGGCCGCTCCTCCCCCATAACATTTCCCCCCTGCCTTTCAGGAATTTTCTGACATTATTATACAATATCCGCCCGTACCGGACAAGCCGTAACGGATAAGTATGTGCGGATTGACAGGCCCCGGCTTCGTCTTTATAATGGTGCAGGAAAGGAAACGCAAACAGTACTTCGGAATGGAGGAGAATTGAAAAATAAGCCTGATGGCTTATTTTTCAATCAGGATTTGTGCCGAAGCGTCACAAATCCCTGGATCGCAGCGCCAAATTTGAAATTTGGCGCGCGTTCCTCAGCATAAAAATGCTTCGGAATGGAGGAAAAAAATGACTTTTGTTTATCCGGCGGTTTTTACCCCGAAAGAAGACGGGAGCGGTTATGAAGCGAATTTTCCGGATCTGGAATGCTGTACCGCTTTCGGGGCGGATCTGGAGGACGCCATCGACAACGCGGCGGAGGCGGCCTATCAGTGGATCTGCTCCGAGCTGGAGGAGGAAGACTATTCCCTCCCCTCTCAGACTGCGGCGGAGCACATCCCGCTGAAGGACGGAGAAATGGTTCGTATGATCATGGTCCGGATCAAGCTGCTTCCGGACAACGACTGACAAAATTATGTTCCCGTCAGCCATTCGGTCAGACGGCGGTGAGGGGCTGCGGGCGCCTGCTCGAAGATGTTGATGAATTCCGGGTCCCCGCTTCTGTCCCGGAACGCGGGATACAAAAAGCCGTATTCCGCCCTGCCCGGCTCGTATTCCCCCGCCAGGGGGCCCATGGCGCAGATCAGGTATTCGTAAACTTCTTCCGAGCCTTCCAGCCATTCGCCGTCCTTCCCCTTTGCGGGGACGTCGTAGCTGCCGTGAAACAGGAAGCAGAAGAACGGACGTCCCGGGCGAAAGCGCTCTCCCGCCAGCTCGTAAAAAATATCCGCCAGGGCATCGTTTTTCATGCCGGAATCCAGGAGGCCTGAAAGAAGCTGCCGGATTTCCCCTGCCGCATCCGGACTCCCGCCCATGGGATAATCCTTCAGCTGTTCGTTCGTGGCGGAAAACAGCACGCTCTTGGCCAGTTCCAGATTCTTTTTGCGCTCTGAGGGGGTCAGACGCAGGATATTCCGGTTAAAGGTGCCGTCCACGTATCCGTCTTCATCCAGATACGCCCCCGCGATCCGGTCCAGGCTGGACCGGGATAAATTCATTCTTCTGGTCAGTTCCAGCATGTCTTCCCGACGAATCATCTTCTTTCCCCTTCCCGCGAAGCCGCGGGGCCTTTCCGTTCTTTTTCTCTCCGGCGCCCCAGCTCCCAGAACGCCACGGCGCTGGCGGCGGCCACGTTGAGGGAATCGACGCCGTGCGACATTGGGATGCGGACGGTGTCGTCACAGGCCGCGATGGTATCGAACGCCAGGCCGTCCCCCTCGGATCCCAGCACCACGGCGAGCTTTTCCCGCGCGTTCAGGGCAGGATCCCCGATGGAAACGGAATCCTCCCGCAGAGCCATGGCCACGGTGTGAAAGCCCAGGCGGTGCAGCAGCTCCATTCCTCCGTCAGGCCAGGCATCCGGGCCTTTGGAAGGAAAAACCGCCCAGGGGATCTGAAAAACGGTCCCCATGCTGACCCGGACGGCGCGGCGGTAAAGGGGGTCGCTGCAGCCCGCGGCGAGAAGCACCGCGTCCATGGAGAGCGCCGCCGCGGAACGGAAAATCGCCCCCACGTTGGTGGGATTCATGATCCGTTCCAGCACGGCCACCCGCTTTGCTCCCCGCAGCGCTTCCTGCACCGAAAGGGGCGTTGGCCTGTCCATGGCGCAGAGCATCCCCCGGGTCAGGGAAAATCCCGTGAGCGCGGACAGAACTTCCGAAGTCGCCAGATAGGCGGGAATCCGGCCGCAGCGTTCCAGAAGGCGCCGCCCTTCTCCCTCCGCCTGAGCCTCTTCGCACAGAAAGGAAAGGGGCCTGCACCCGGCATCCAGAGCCCGTTCGATGACTTTGGGGCTCTCGGCGATGAAAATGCCCCGTTCCGGCTCCCGCAGCCGCAAAAGCTCCGTTTCCGAAAGCCGGGCGAAAGGAGCCAGTTCCGGGGCCTGCAAATCCGTAATGTGAATGAGATGTGCCATAAATTTCTCAAAGATTCCTCAAATATAATCCAGTTTTCTGAAATAGCGCATCAGGATATCCGCGCAGTTTTCCACCCCGAGTTCGGAAGTGTCCAGGATGATGTGATAATCGTTCACATCGCCCCATGTCCGGCCGGTGTGTTCATGGTAATAGGCGGAGCGCTTTTCATCCGTCCTTTCCACCTTTTCCCTGGCTTCCTCATAGCTTAAGCCCTCTTTCTGCATGATCCTGCGGACGCGGTCCGGCTTATCCGCCCGGACGAAAATGTTGATCACATTGGATTGATCCTTCAGGATATCGGACGCGCAGCGTCCCAGGATGATGCAGGGCTTCTCCGCCAGCTGCCGGATGGCCTCCGCCTCGTTTTCGTACCTGTGCCCGCTGAGCTGTTCCTCGATGTAGGCCTTGTCATATACGGGAACGTCGAGTCTTTCGGAAAGTTCTTTTGCGATGATGCTGGCCCCCGTTCCGAAACGGCGGCTCATGGTGATAACCAGATTCATAAAAGCGCCCTCCTTCGTTGTAAAATCCTGTGACCATTTCATTATAGCTCTTTTTATCCCTTTTGTCCGCGGGAAAATTTCAAGAACAAAGAATCCCGCTTGCGGGATTCTCCGCCTGCGGCGGGTCGCGTAAGCGACATCTTCCTTCTTGCCGCAGTGCGATTCACCGGCTTTTTTTATGCGATAGGAAAAGAATTTTTCTATCGTATAAAAAAAGGGGGCGGTTATCTCCACCCCCTCAAACCCGCTGCGATCAGCTGCATGCCGTTTAAGTATGTTTCCGGACCGCCCCTTTCATAATGATCGAAATCTACGCAAAACAGGGAATATGCGCATACTTTTTTCGTTTCCATCACGATCCTGATATTCCGAAGGACGGTATCGATATCATGGCCATAGGGAACTTTTTTTTCATAGGCCGGGATATAATCGGCCTTTAAAATATCCGCGTCTACGGAAAGGTAAATCACATCCACCCGCCGGGCGAGGGAATCGATTTCCTTTTTCCAGATCCCTTCATCCTGAAACGCCGTCGCATCCAGCCGCACGACATGCTCCCTCTCGAGATGAGCGGCGTTGGTCTCCGTTGCGAACCGGATATCCCCCGCCACGATATTTTCCCCTTTCAGGGGGTTTTCCAGACCGCAAACCGTTTTCCGATAGTTTTCCAGGGTACTTCCGGTCATGACGGAAAGCGGCACGCCCACCAGACGAGTGGGGGTATCGGAGTCCTCCGCAATACAATTATCCGAATGCGCGTCGATCCAGACGAGCCCGATGGATGCATCCCTGCCGAGAGCCCGCTGAATGCCTCCCGCCACCGCAGGCGCATAATTGCAATATCCGCCTGCGACGAGTACGGGATTTCCGTTTTCCACACCGCTGCACACCAGATCCGAAAACTGACGGGTCAGCGCCTTATATGGCGGGTCGGCGCAGCCGGAAGGATAGTTTACGTCCACGATCTCCACCGGAAGCCCCGCCAGCTGATAGACGGAGCTCTCATGATACAGATCCACGGCTCTGGGATTTTGATACTTTCTGATAGAAGAACGGAAAATTTCTTTTCCGTCCTCCACCCGGACATCCCAGGCAGCATAGCAATAGTTACATTCGATTACCGTAAGTTTTTTCATCATTTCCTCCAGTCAGTCCTGATCGTTTTTTATCCCCGCCTCTTTTTGCTGAATCTTCCGAATACGATGGCGATAATCGCCAGAACGACAATCTGGGCTATGGCGAAAAGAAGCGTATGGAAAGCTCCGAAATGGACGATAAAAGGATATAATACCGCCAGCATGGTAACGCAGTATACCGTATTGATGGAATAGGCAATGGAGAAATCGGGAAGCGCGCTGGATTTCAATTCCGGATCCGCCATTCTGGTGAGAAGAACTCCCGTAATGAAATCCCCGGTCATCATTCCCAATGGGCCCATGGATTTTTCAAGCCAGTCTTCCTGCAAATAGCGCCTGTTCAAAATCAGGATGAGCGGAACCGTAAACGCAAAACCGAGCACCGAGCAGACCAGGATCGGAAGCCAGTAAGCGAGTACCCCTTCGATCGGCATGCTCATGATGGCGGCGGTTACGATAAAATCCGTTACGGCGCCTGAAATCTTGCTCTTAATCGCAGCATCGAAGTGCCGGTCGAATCCGAGCCTGCGGACGATTGGCCAGATGATATACATGGCGAGGAGGGAATAGAGCCAGACATCCATATCCTTTAAAAAAGGAATTTGCAGCGCTTTGATACCGAAGTAAATCAGGTATCCGAGACCTACCGCCATCATGATGAAGCCGAAGTGCAGCCCCAGCGTGTCGATGGATCCTCCCGCGGTGGTCTGGCGTCCTGCAGAGGGTTGTTCTTCCCTGCTGTGATACAGCCCCGTTTTCATTTCATCCGGAAGCTTTGCCGGATCCGCAATATATTTCGTTTCCCCTTTTCGCGCAGCGCGGTTGAGAACGTAGATTCCGAGGAGAATCCCCCCGATCATACCGATGGTGGCAAAAGTCATCGTGACGCCGAGCGCGTCCTGCGCATAGGGCGCTCCCTGGCTTTCAAACAGCGCTCCTACCATCGCCCCAACTCCGTGTCCTCCGCAAAATCCCATGAACATTTCCGATCCAAACCCCGCATAAGTGGCAGAATTTCCATTTTGAAACAGAATATTTACCAGAAAGCCGATCGCTACCTGCACTGCTGCGACTAACGTAATGATGATTCCCATATTAACTGCGTCGAAGTTACCGGAAAGTTCTCCCTTTTTCCTCTTCTGAGCGCACATGGGCATGGTAGCGATGACGATACTGAACAGCTTCCCGGGCAGATTGGATGCTGTCGTCATAACGTCGTCCGGTATCGGAAGTATTCCCAGAACCTTCGGCCCGAGAATCAGGGCAAGAAGGCCTCCGATCACACAGGCAGGCAGGAAAAGTTTTTGCAGAGGCTTCACATATGCCCGAAGAAGAGTTCCTATCATCAGCAAAGTCCCAATCATCGCAAAGGTAATTAAAAGAGTCTGAATTGTTGTCCCATCCATGAGGAATCCTCCTTATTTTCGATTGTACAAATTTTTTTAACGGTCGTCTTCTTCCATGTCCCTCAGCCATCTTATATATTGATCCGGCCTCCAGTCCCTTTTTCCGGATCCGTCCCCCCAGACGCCGCTCAAAAAGGAATGTCTGACGTCGGAAAGATCGACGGTGGCTGAGAAGAGACCGCTCTCGTCCGCGCCGGGATCGAGGAACCTGCTGCCGGCATGGTAATGGAATCCCGGCGCCGATACAGAAGGCCCCAAAATGCTGGATCCTCCCATAAACCACGACGTCCTGTCCTTTCCGCACAGGTTCGAAGATGCGATAAAAACATCGTTGTTCACGGCCAGATATTGAAGGCAGAGATTTCCCAAAAATCCTCCGGCTCCTGAGGTTTCAACAGTGCTTATAGCCGTACAGTTCAAAAGGAGACGCGCCCCTTTTGCTCTGAAATAGCGCGTGATCTCGGGGAAACAATAGAAGTCATAGCAGATGGCCAGGCCCACGGGCCCCCACGGGGTATGGAATATAAAAGGGCGATCCCCTGCGTCAGCCCATAAATGTTCGTGAAACGGAAGATGGATTTTGCGGCAGGAGCCGACCAGCCCTTCCGGCCCGCAGACGGCAGCCGCATTGTATACGGATTCCGGATTTTTCATATCCCGTTCGGGCATGCCGAATACCGCATATATTCCGTATCGCTTTGTGCGTTCGCAGATACATTCCGTCGCCGGTCCCGGTATGGTTTCCGAAAGCAATCTCTGCATCCTGTCCTCCCGGTTCATGTCTTCATCCTCCGGATCGTATCCGGTGAGACATGTTTCCGGAAAGATAACCATTTGCGCGCCCTTTAAGGCAGCCGCATCGATATACTCCAGAATCCGTTTCAGGTTTTGTTCCTTATCGCCCCATACCGCCGAAAAATTGACGACCGCAAGATTGATAATATCTTTCGTCATGGAAATACCTCCTCTCCTGAATCAACAGGGAGCCGCCGTTTGCAGAATGTTTTCTGACAAAATGCGACTCCCTTGTCTTTTCAATTGTAAATCCCAAAACGGAGGGGAAACAATCAATTTGTGCAAGATTTATATCAACTTTTTAGTTGATTCCCGGAAGAATCAGCGATATTCTAAAATTATCCGTTTTACAGCGATATTCCCCTGCGCCACAACCGTACCGGACGGAAAGGAGAAGGCAAAATGACTTCAAAAGATCTGGAATACTTTTTAAGCGTATACAGTTCCCGCAGCATCAAGGATTCCGCTCAGAAACTGTTCATTTCCCCGCAGGGATTGAGCAAAAAAATCATCGAACTGGAACGAGAGCTCAACGTTTTGCTGTTCACAAGGACTCAGAAAGGGATGATTCCAACCGCTGCGGGAAAACAGCTGGCGGTTCGCGCCCGGATTATTCTCGACGAGTTTACAGGAATTCAATCGGACTTTTCAAAAGCAGCGGTCAACAACGGATCGTCTTTGACGATTCCGGCAACCCATGGAGTTCTGAATTATCTGTCCGTATCCTTCATCCGCAGTTTTTATGAGAAGAATCCCCATATCATCCTGAACCTTATTGAAATTCCGGAAAAGGAGACGGATTCCATGCTCCAGAAAAATGAAGCGGAGATCGCATTTGTCCCCGCTCCTATCGACTATAGCAAATATGACGCGCTGTTCTGCTTTTCCTGGAAGCACTGTCTTGTCATCCACAAATCGAACCCTTTGGCGAAAAAAGACAGGATCTCCTGCGAAGACCTGGCCCACGTACCGCTGGCAGTGAGGGGGAGATCTTACTCGGCTTTTCCGTCGAACATGAGCAAATTCCTGCGGCGGGGAGTCCAACCGGATATCCTTCTGGAGACGACTTCCGAAACCCTGATCCACTCCATCGCGGAAGAAAATATGGGAGTCGGAATTACTCTGGAATTTCAGGCCATCGCGGATCCGAGGCCCAATACCGTCATAAAGGATTTTGACGTCCCTTTTGAAAAAGAAGTTTATCTGATCTCCAAAAAAGGGTTTCCTCTTTCCGCCGAGGCATCCGCCTTTCATTCTTTCATTTTGCAGTGGACCGGACAGGAGTCAAAAGCTCCGCAGGAATAAAATCTGTTTTAGTCCAGTTCTATGATTTCGTGATACAGCGCCGCGTATCGTCCGTTTAAGGCCAGCAGCTCTTCGTGGGTTCCGCGCTCGATGATGCGCCCCTGCTCCAGCACCATGATGGCGTTGGATTTGCGCACCGTGGACAGCCTGTGGGCGATGACGAAGGTGGTACGGTTTTCCATGAGGGCGTCCATGCCCTCTTCGATGTGCCGTTCCGTCCGGGTGTCCACGGAGCTGGTGGCTTCGTCGAGGATCAGGATCGGGGCGCGGGAAATGGCCGCCCGCGCGATATTCAGCAGCTGCCGCTGTCCTTGGGAAAGGTTGGCCCCGTCGTTTTCCAGCACCGTATCGTAACCGTTTTCCAGCTGTTCGATAAAAGGATGGGCGGATGCGATCTTCGCCGCCTCCACCACCTCTTCGTCCGTGGCGTCCAGCCGCCCATAGCGGATGTTCTCCCGCACCGTGCCCGTGAACAGATGGGTATCCTGCAGCACCATGGCGATGTTGGAGCGAAGGAAGGCCCGGTCGATCTTTTCGATGGGGATCCCGTCGATGGTGATGGAGCCGTCCTGGATGTCGTAAAACCGGGACAGGAGATTGGTGACCGTGGTTTTGCCGGCCCCGGTGGAACCTACGAAGGCGATTTTCTGCCCCGGTCTGGCATAAAGGGACAGATCGTGGAGCACCGGGACGCCCGGCTCGTAGCCGAAACTGACGCGGTCGAGAACCACGTGGCCCGCGATCTTTTCCACCCGGACGGGATCGGGATCCGGCGCTTCCCCGGGGGTATCCAGCACTTCGAAAACGCGTTCCGCCCCCGCCAGCGCGGCGAAAACCGTATTCATCTGCATGGATATTTCGTTGATGGGGCGGTTGAACTGCCTCGTATAATTGAGGGACACGGTGAGGCCGCCGAGATCGAACCGGCCAGCGGCTACCAGCACCCCGCCCACACAGGCGGAAATCGCGTACACCGCGTTGCAGAGCTGGTGCGTCACCGGGCCCATGATGCCGGAACGGAACTGGGCCTGCTCCTGCGCCAGACAGAGCTTTTCGTTCAGGCAGGAAAATTCCTCCAGAGCGGTCCCCTCGTGGTTGAACACCTTGACCACTTTTTGACCGGAGACGGTTTCCTCCGTGAACCCGTTGAGCATGCCCAGCACCCTCTGCTGCCGCCTGTAGGCGCTGCGCCCCTTCGTCATGATGGTTTTGCTCAGAAAGGTGAGCGCCGGGGTCGCGACGATGGTGATGCCCCCCAGGACCGGGCTGGTGTAGAGCATCAAAACGATGGTCCCCGCGATGGTGATGGCTCCTGAAACGATCTGGATCAGCGTGGTATTGAGCATCTCCCCCACCGTGTCGATGTCGTTGGTGAAGCGGGACATGATGTCCCCGGCGGGATGGGAATCGAAATAGCGCACCGGCAGCGCCTGAAGCCGGTCGAAGAGCTCCGAACGCATGCGGACCAGGGTGCGCTGGGAAGCTTCCAGCATCAGCCGCTGCTGCAGCCACTGGGTGAGGACGGAAATCCCGTAAACGCCCGCCAGAAAAACGAGCCAGAGGGCGAGCCCCGCCATACGCCCGGCCAGGCCGGAGAGATCCGCATCATAGTACACGAAGCGGTTGATGATCGGCCGCAGCAGATAGGAAGCCGCCAGGGAGGATCCCGTAAAGATCAGGGAGCAGAGGAGGGCCGCTCCGATCAGCCCCTTTTCCCCGGAAAGGTATCGCATCAGGCGAAGGACGGAAGCCTTCAGGTTTTTGGGCCTGCCGGACGCGGCCATTCCCCGGCCGGGCCCGGGGCCGCGTCCCAGATTCATCTGTTTTTTCTCACCCTGGATTCCCGCGCCCTGGCCGCCGTATCTGGCCTCCAGGCTCTGGCTGAGAGCGCCGTCGCTCCAACGCTGCGAGATGTTTTGTTTCATATCCGGTCCTCCTTCTGGGAATCGTAAATCTCCTGATAGGCCCTGCAGCTTCGGATGAGCTCTTCATGGGCGCCGCAGGCGACGACGCGCCCCTGTTCCATGACGATTATTTTATCCGCGTCCATCACGGAGGAGATTCGCTGGGCGATGATCAGTTTGGTCACGTCGGGAAGCTGACGGCGAAATTCCCTGCGGATGGCCGCGTCCGTAGCCGTATCCACGGCGCTGGTGGAATCGTCCAGAATGAGGATGCGGGGCTGTTTTAACAGCGCCCTGGCGATGCACAGCCTTTGTTTTTGCCCGCCGGAAAGGCTGCCGCCGCCCTGGCCGACAGGGGTTTCGTATCCCTGCGGGAAACTGCGGATAAAGCCGTCCGCCTGCGCGATTTTGCAGACGCGCTCCAGATCCCGCTGCGCTGCGTTTTCGTCGCCCCAGCGCAGATTTTCCGCTATGGTGCCGGAAAACAGGGTGTTTTTCTGCAGCACCGCAGCCACGCTTTCGCGCAATTCAAACAGGGAGAGCTCCCTGACGTCCACGCCGTCCACCAGGACGCTCCCCGCGTCCGGGTCGTACAGCCGCGGGATCATGGAGACCAGCGTGCTCTTCCCGGATCCCGTGCTGCCCACGATGCCCACGAGCTCCCCGGATTCGATGGTCACGCTGATATCGTCCAGAACGGGAACCGGGGAATCCTTAAAATACCGGAAGGATACGCGGCGAAATTCGATGCGGCCGGACCGGATTTTATGGTCCGTATGGGCTGCGTTTTCGTCGCTGATGTCCGGACGGCAGCGAAGCACCTCGCCGATGCGCCGGTGGGACGCGCCGGCCCTGGTCCCCTGCAGAAAGATGTTTGCCAGAAAATTCAGCGCCGTCAGCACCTGGGAAAGATAGGTGATGAACGCGGTCAGCGCTCCGATCTCCATGTTCCCCACTATGATCTGCCGCCCGGCCACCCAGACGACGATCAGGGTCGTGACGTTGATGGCAAGGGCGGACACCGGCTGCATCAGAATCATCATTTTCAGCGCGGAGACGGTCTTTGCCATGAGCGCGCCGTTGAGGGCGCGGAACTTCTTCTTTTCGTAGTCCTCCCGCACGAAGGATTTGATCACCTTCTCGTTGGTGACCGTTTCCCCGATGCCGGTATTGAGCGCGTCGATTTGCTCCTGCATGACCGTATAGCGCGGGGATGCGGTTCTGATGATCCAGAAGGTGGCCAGCGCCAGGAAGGGGAGGACGATCAGGATCACCAGGGCGATGCGGGGGTTGAGGCGAAAGGACATGATCAGGGCGCCCACCAGCATCACCGGGCTGCGGAAAAAGCCCCGCATCAGCGTCTGGGCAAAATTCTGGATCTGGGTGATATCGTTGGTCACCCGGGTGATCAGGGATCCGGTGGAGAACCGGTCGATATCGGAAAAGGAAAAGGTCTGGATCCTGGCAAAGGCGTCCCTTCTGACGCCGGCCGCCATCCTGGCCGAACCGCGGATGGCGAAGAACGCGCCCAGCACGCCGCAGGCCAGCATCGCCCCGGCGATGACCGCCATGTAAAACCCGTTTCGCAGGATATAGGGGATGTCCCCGCTGGCGGCCCCCCTGTCGATGATATTGGCGTTCATGAACGGCAGGATGAATTCCCCGGACGCCTCCAGCGTCATGAACAGGGGACTGAGCAAAAAACAGTACCAGTTTTTCCGGATATGGGGCCAGTATTTTTCCACCTTCGCTTCTCCTTTGCAGTCGATGACAATCTGTTTCCATTATAGAAGAATTTTTCCAAAAAGGTAAGTTTGTTTTCACAAAAAAAGAACCGTTTCGGGCGCGGCTGCCCGGAACGGTTCCTGATTCATATGTTCGGATTCCCCTTCTATTTCATTTCGAAGAGCGCCCTTCCCTCCAAAAGCCCGCCGGCAAAGGGGCCCGGCAGAACGTCGGTTCCGCGGTGGTCTCCGAAATAATCCCGGTCGAAGACGATGGGCGTCCCGTCCGGATTTTCGAACCGCTCTTCCGGCTCGAAGGCTTCCCCCAGAACGTCCGTGTTGATCATGCGCGCCGAAGTCCCGTCCAGATATCGGTACAGGTTGGTGGAAAGGACCGGCTTCCCGTCCTGCATGGAAAGCTCCACAAAAACTTCGTGTTCGTCGTCCGCGATGGCGCCGGTCTCCTTTTCCCATGCCCTGGCCCCGTTGAAATAGGCGTTGCCCTCCGACCAGACCGGAAGGTGCTGGAAATGGGCGGGCTCCAGCTTCTTCATATCGGGGGTATCCGTATCGGGATCGAATTTGCGGATCCATTCCTCATAGGTGGGATACCCGTCGAACACATGGGTGCCCACTTCCCTGTTTTCTTCATCCGCCCCGTCGTCGCTGTCGTGCAGGATCAGAAGCGGCTTTGAGGGCCATTTCTGAACGAAAATGTTGTTGTAAAACCGGTCGTCCCCGTGCAGGATCGTCATAAATCCCATCACTTCCGTGCGGTGCGGGATATGATAGGGCGTGTAACGGGCCCGGTTGACACCCTCCACCACGCTGTCCGTGCCGCCGCCCACAGCCGTCAGGGAGCCGCAGATCAGGTTGTGGACCATGGCGATCCCTTCCGTGGCCATCCGCAGCGAAGCGTCCGAAAGCAGGATGTTGTTGTCGATCAGCGTGGGGCCGTGGCTCACTTCCACGAAAATATCCTGGCTCATCATGCCGCCTTTGAGCTGTCTGGCGAAGGGCGGGCGCTGGTTATCGTGGAACAGGTTCTGCGTGATCCGGGTGCCCTGCGCTTCCCAGTCGCACCAGATCCCCATGGTGCAGTGATGGATATGGTTCCTGCGGTAGATGACGTCGATGGCCGCGTGCATCTTGATGCCCGCAATTTCCGCGCCGCCCAGCTCCATCATATTGTTGATGTGATGGATGTGGTTGTCCTCGATCACGGAGAAGACGCCGCCCATGCGGCCGATGATGCCTCCCTGTTCGCAATGATGGATATCGCAGCGGCGGACGATATGGCTTCCGACCTTCTCCTTCAGCCAGCCGTGATACTGCCCTCTGCAGACCGCGTCCCGCTCCATCTGGGTGGGGCTCTTCACGTGCCGGTTGGTGAAATAGTGATCGTTTTCCGGATCCAGGTATTTTCCCAGGCTGATCCCCGCGCATTTGCTGTTGCAGATTTCGCAGTCCTCGATGATCCATCCCTTCGACCAGTGGGGCCCGATCATGCCGTCCTGATAGGCCGCGGGAGGCGCCCAGGTGGTAGCGGCCTTTTCGATTTTAAATCCGCTGACCGTAATGTAGTCCACCCCCGTCTTCGAAGGCAGGAAGCATTCGCGCCGCACGTTGATTTCCACCTTTTCCCGGTTGGGGTCCTTCCCCTGAAAGTTGGCGTACAGGACGGTCTCTTCCCCCTCCTGCTGCGCATACCACTGATAGACGGATGCTTCCGGCTCCCAGGAGCATTCCGAAGGGGCTGCCTTCAGACAGGCCTCCAGGCTCTCCGCTTCGTAGAGCATCTTATCATTTAAATAGACGGCTCCGGTGTGCCTGCTGCGGCCCGCGAAGTACCAGTCCCCGTACACGTAGGCAGTATAGGGGTTGTAGTCTCCGAACAGGCTGTTGGCGACCCGGCGCACCCAGACGGTGCCCTCATAGGGGGTCCATCCCTTCAGCTCTTCCGCCCCGCTGATCACGGCGCCCAGCGGCTTTGTGCTCCGGTACACGATCCTGGCGTTTTCTTCCCCCGGGTGGATCGGGTTCACATACTCCCGGTACAGGCCGGGAGCCACCAGGATCTCGTCCCCCGCCACGGCGATCCTGGCCGCCTCGTCAATCCGCTTAAAAGGTCTTTCCTCGCTGCCGTTTCCATCCCGAAAGGCGCTTGCGTCAACATAAATTTTCATCTGTCTGCCTCCAGTTCTTCGATATCGATTTCCAAAGATTCCTCCAGCCGTTTTGGCGTATATTTTCCGCTCTTTTTCCTCTGCCTGACGCACTCGGTGAGCAGATATTCGATCTGGCCGTTCACCGAACGGAAGTCGTCTTCCGCCCAGGCCGCGATGGCGTCGTAGAGCTTCGCGGAAAGGCGCAGCGGAATCTGTTTTTTCTTCTGATCCGCCATATCAGTACAGGCTGCCGGAATTTACCACCGGCTGCGCATCCCGGTTTCCGCACAGCACTACCAGCAGGTTGGAAACCATGGCGGCCTTCCTCTCCTCGTCAAGCTCCACCACTCCGTTTTCGTTGAGGCGGTCCAGAGCCATTTCCACCATGCCCACGGCTCCGTCCACGATCATCTTTCTCGCGTCCACGATGGCGGAAGCCTGCTGCCGTTGGAGCATGACGGCCGCGATTTCAGGCGCGTAGGCCAGGTAGGTGATCCGCGCCTCGAGAATCTCAAGCCCGGCTTCCTCCACCCGCGCCTGAATCTCTTCGCGGATCCGGGACGCCACCACCTCGCTGGAGCCGCGAAGGCTGCCTTCGTCCGCGACGCCGTCCCCGGTGGTATCCACATCGGGGGCCGTATCGTAAGGATAGATCCGGACGATGTTCCTCAGCGCGGTATCGCACTGCAGGGAAAGATATTCCTTGTAATTGTCCACCTGGAAGACCGCTTTCGCCGTGTCCACGACCCTCCACATCACCGCGATGCCGATTTCCACGGGGTTCCCAAGGCAGTCGTTGATCTTCTGCCGGTTGTTGTTCAGGGTCATGATTTTCAGGGAAATTTTCTTCCCTGCCGCCGCGGCGGCTGCATCCTGCTTCGGCTGGCCTTTTCCTAAGCCGCTGGCCACGTCCCCGCTCTGGTTTAAGCGCGTCTGGGCCGCGGGATTCACGGCCGTACAAAACGGATTCACGAAATAAAACCCTTCCTTTTTCAGCGTGCCGATATAGTCTCCGAACAGGGTCAGCACCAGCGCCTCCTGGGGCTTGAGCACCTTCAGCCCGCACCAGGGGATCCAGCCGATGCACAGCCAGACGATGCCGACGATGAGCAGGACGGGCGATCCGCCGTCCTCCAGAACGGCACAGCCTGCGGCCAGGGCCGCGATGGCGGCCAGATACAGCGCGGCGGTCACGATGAGGACCAATAACCCGTTGTTTTTGTGCTGCAACAATTTTTCTTCCATGAGAATGCCCTCCTGATTCGATTCCCGTTTCCTCTTTTTGATATTAAAATGATATCATAAAGAACGCAAAATGTAAAGCGATTCTTATCTGACAGGAACCGGACAATTTCCAACGCGGAAAATCCATTTTCCGTCATGGGATACCGCGGACAGCAGAGCGCCGCAGAGGTGCGGCAATTGACAAAAATACGCAAACGTCATACAATCCATCATATATGCACTATTTGTATACAATATATCACATATTGCATTTTGAACAGGGAGGAAACTACGATGACTTTTGCCGAAAAACTGACTTTCGCACTGAGTATGATTGGCGCCTGCGCCTGGCTGCCGGAAATCATCGGATTCATCGCCAACAGCCGGATCAAAATGGACGCAGCTCCTGTAGATCTCGTCCATATCAGGAATTTTACCCTGCGGTCTGCGAAAAAAGATATTTCCGATCCAAAAGGGCAAATGCTCATTTTGGCCCTTAATTTTTTCCCGCACAACAGAAACATCTGGATCAAAGATTTTGCAATTGAAATCACTTTAAAGGGCAGCAATCAACGTCCCCAAAAGGCCATCATCGGAAACCGGGTGGATTATTATCAGGGAGAAACTCCGATGAGGTTCAACTTTCCTGTGGAGACGAATCTTCATGTGAATCATCTTTTTGTAAATGACGATAATAATATACGCATCATCCCGTGTCTTCTGGAAGGAGAGACATCCGAAAACATTACGATACACGACATCAGGGATATAAAATTTACATATACCGTTGGGACATCTTTGAATCACTCCAAAAAGATTCTTGTGAAGTGCGGTAATAACTGCTTCAGCAGGCCGCATTTTATCGAGCAGTATGCAGAGCCGAGAAAGAATTAGCAATTATTTGCCAGGATGAACCGGCAGGAATTTTCTTAAACCGTGAAATGGAGATTAGCGATGACGCGCATTTTAATTTTGGAGGACGACCCGGCCCTGTGCAGGGGGATCGCCATGGCGCTGACAGGACCGGAGCAGACCGCCGTGCAGGCGGAGTCCGTCGCCCGGGCATGGGAGCTGCTGAACCGGGAATCCTTTTCGCTCCTGATTCTGGATATCAACCTCCCCGACGGCAGCGGTCTGGATCTGCTGCGGGAACTGAGGCAAAGAGGAAATCGGACGCCGGTCATCCTTCTGACCGCAAACGATCTGGAGCTGGATGAGGTGATCGGACTGGAAGCCGGGGCTGACGACTACATCACGAAGCCCTTCTCCCTGGCCGTCCTGCGGGCGCGGGTGAACGCCCGGCTTCGGCGCGCCGCTTCCATGGACCCGGCCCGGGTGGAGCTGGACGGCTTCACGTTCGACTTCGGGCGCCTGGAGTTCACCAGAGACGGAACGCCGGTGGAGCTGTCCAGAACCGAGCAGCGGCTGCTGCGCCTGCTGGTGGAAAACCGGGGCCGCATTCTGCCCCGGCAGCTGCTGGTGGACCGGGTATGGAACGGAGGCGAATTCGTGGACGAGAACGCCCTGTCCGTAGCCGTGCGGCGGCTTCGCGCCAAACTGCCCGGCGCTCCCATCCGCACGGTATACGGGACGGGCTATTCCTGGGAGGTGGAAAAATGACGGGATTCGCGTGGATCTTTCCGGTCCTGGCGGCAGCCGGCCTGGCTTTCGGAATCTGGCAGCGCTGTCTGCTGCGGCGGACGTTGCGGCGGCTGAACGCCATGCTGGACCGCGCCATCGCAGGGGGATTTTCGGAGGAACTGTTCGACGAATCGGAGCTGTCCGCCCTGGAAACCAGAATGTCCCGGTTCCTGCGCGGTTCCTCTCTCGCTCTGAAAAAAGCGCGGGGAGAACAGGAAGCGGTGAAAACCCTGATCTCCGATATTTCCCATCAGACCCGCACGCCCATCGCCAATCTGATGCTGTACGCTTCCCTGCTGTCCGAAGGCGATCTCACCGGCCGGCAAAAGGAGCAGGCTGCGGCACTCCTGGCGCAGAGCGAAAAGCTGTCATTTCTGATACAGGCCCTGGTAAAGGCGTCCCGGCTGGAAACGGGCATCGTGGCCTCGGCGCCGGCTGTCAACCCGGTGGAACCGCTTCTGAAGCACGCGGCGGCGCAAGCAGGGCAGGCGGCCGCGGAGAAGAGGATCCGCCTTGCCGCGCTTCCCTTTCAGGGCGATGCGGCCTTCGATCCCCGCTGGACGGCGGAGGCGCTGTTTAACGTGGTGGACAACGCGGTGAAGTACACGCCGTCCGGCGGACAGGTGACGATCTCCGCCCGGTCCTTCGACTTCTTCTGCCGGGTGGACGTGGAGGACACCGGCCCCGGCATCCCCGAGGAAGAACAGGGAAAAATTTTCAACCGCTTTTATCGCGAAAAGGCCTCCGGAGGCACGGAGGGGCTGGGACTGGGGCTCTATCTGGCCCGGGAGATCCTGACCAGGCAGGGCGGCCATATCAGGGTGGTCTCTTCCCCGGGGAAAGGCTGCGTATTCTCCCTCTATCTTCCCCGTGAAATCTTTCAACACCGTTAGATTTCCGAAAGGATCTGGAGAGATTTTTCTGTTAAAGTCTGTATTATCGGGAGACGATGCAGGCTTTATTCTTTTTCTATGGAGGTAATCAAATGACCGTTCTGGAGACCAGAGATCTGAAAAAATATTACGGCCGTGGGGACACCCTGGTAAAGGCGCTGGACGGAGTTGACCTGAGCGTGGAGGACGGGGAATTCGTGGCCATCGTGGGCACATCCGGATCCGGCAAATCCACCCTGCTCCACATGCTGGGCGGTCTGGACCGGCCCACTTCCGGCAGCGTCACGGTGGACGGAAAGGATATCTTTTCCTTAAAGGACGAGGCCCTGACGATTTTCCGGCGGCGGAAAATCGGCTTTGTATTCCAGAGCTACAATCTGGTGCCCGTGCTCACGGTGTACGAAAATATCGTGCTGCCCATCCAGCTGGACGGCGGGCAGGTGGACGCCGGCTATGTAAACGACGTGATCGCGGCCCTCGGCCTGGAGAAAAAGCTGAACAATCTGCCCGGCCAGCTCTCCGGCGGTCAGCAGCAGCGGGTTGCCATCGCCCGGGCGCTGGCGACAAAACCGGCCATCCTTCTGGCCGATGAACCCACCGGAAATCTGGATTCCAAAACCAGCCAGGACGTGCTGGGCCTCATGAAGGCCACAGGCCGGAAGTTCTCTCAAACCATGGTGATGATCACGCACAACGAAGAGATCGCACAGCTCGCCGACCGGATCGTCCGCATCGAAGACGGCCGGATCGCAAAACGGGAAAGGGGGTGAACGCCGTGCGGGTTTCAAACGGAACATGCATTCGGCGCCTGACCGGAAAGAGTCTGAGGGCCAGCCGGACCAGAAATATTATCGCCGTGGCGGCCATCGCCCTGACCACGGTCCTCTTCACTTCCCTGTTCACCATCGCCCTTTCCATCAACGAAGGCATCCAGCAAGCCAACTTCCGCCAGGCGGGCGGATTTTCCCACGGCAGCTTCAAATACCTGACGGAGGAACAATTCGAAGAGCTCAAAGCGAATCCTCTCATCAGATCCTGTGGGGAACGGCGTTTCATCGGCATGCCGACCGGGGAGCCGTTTCTCAAATCCCACGTGGAGATCGGATATTCCGACGCCAATGAAGCTCACTGGATGTACTGCGACCCGGCGGAGGGATCCCTCCCCGCGGAAGGAACCGATCAGGCCGCCACGGATACCCATGTGCTGAGCCTGCTGGGCCTGGAACCCGAAATCGGAGCCCGGTTCACCCTCTCCTTCGATGTGGACGGCCACCCCACGACCCAGACCTTTACCCTGTGCGGCTGGTGGGAGTACGACGAAGCTGTGGTGGCGAACCACGTTTTGATTCCCGAGAGCCGGGTGGACGCCATTCTGGCGGAAACCGGGACGGATCCCAACGCTCCTGCGGACGGCATGACGGGGACCTGGAATCTGGACGTCATGCTCAAAAGCGGCGCCCGCCATATCGAAGAGGATCTGAACCGGATCCTGGACAGCTGCGGCTATCAGAGCGGCTCTCCCGGAGATGACTACATTGACACGGGGGTGAACTGGGGGTATACCGGAGCGCGGCTGTCGGACTCCGCGAACCCTGTTGTCGTCATCGCCATGAGCGCGATTGTGCTGCTTATCGTGATGACCGGATATCTGATCATCTACAACGTGTTCCAGATTTCCGTGGCCGGGGACATCCGTTTTTACGGCCTGTTAAAGACCATCGGCACCACGCCCGGACAGCTTTCCAGGATCATCCGGCTTCAGGCGCTGGCGCTTTCGGCGGCAGGCATTCCTCTGGGCCTGGCCCTGGGCTGGCTGATCGGCGCGAAACTGACGCCCATGATCACAGTACGATTAAACGACGTGGTTCCCGTGGCATCGGTCAATCCGCTCATTTTCGCGGCGTCGGCCCTGTTCGCCCTGTTCACCGTGCTCCTCTCCTGCCGCCGGCCCGGCCGGATGGCCGCCAGGGTTTCTCCGGTGGAAGCCGTCCGTTATACTGACAGCCGTTCGCAAACGCTCTCGCACAAAGGGCGCAGGGCGCGGAAAGTCTCCCCTTTTTCCATGGCCTGGGCCAATCTGGGCCGCAGCCGGGGAAAAACCGCGGTCACAGTCCTCTCTCTGGCGTTGGCCGTTGTCCTGTTGACCATTACGGTCAACTTCACCGCAGGCTTCGATATGGATAAGTACGTGACGCGTTTCACCGCCAGCGATTTTATCGTAGGAAATGCAGGAAAATTCCAGACCAGCGGCGGACTGTTCAGCGAAGATCAGGCTCTGCCCCGGACGGCCATGGAAGCCATCGACTCCCAGGGCCGCGTTTTGGACGGCGGTCCGGTATACGGAAAAACCTCTCCCGTCCTGGAGTTCGTTACGGAAGATTACTATCGCTCGCAGAAAAGCATTTTTTATCATGGAGACCAGATGGATGCGGTCATCCGCCTCATGGACCGCAACGAAGACGGCCTGCTGGCGGACTCCGCCCAGCTCTACGGCATGAGCTCTTTCGCGCTGGATCATCTCACCGTTCTGGAGGGCGATCTGAGCAAACTCTATGAAGACGGCGGAAACTACGTGGCCGCCGTATACTCCGATGACGATTACGGCAACGCCAGAATGGACTCTCACTGGGCCAGGCTGGGCGACACGGTCACCCTGCGGTATGTGGAGGAATTCGAATACTGCGATCCCGATACGGGACAGGTATACGGGGATCTGGAAGATGTGCCGGAAGGGGCGGATTTTTCGCAGCGCGCCAGGACCTGGCGCGACGTGGACTACGAGGTCGCCGCTCTGGTGACGGTTCCTTCCGCTCTCAGTTACCGCTATTACGGCAGCGATGAATTCATCCTGAACGCGCAGACCTTTCTCCGGGATACGGGCACGGACAGCGTCATGTATTATGCCTTCGATACTTCCGAAGAGGATGACGAAGCCATGGAAGCTTTTCTGGCGGATTATACGGAAGAGACGGACCCTGCTTTGGATTACGAGAGCAAGGCTACCTTTGCCGGCCAGTTCGAGAGCCTTCGTTCCATGTTTTTGATTCTTGGCGGAGTTCTGAGCTTCATCGTGGGGCTGGTGGGCGTGCTCAACTTCTTCAATGCCGTCCTCACCGGCATCATCGCCAGGAAACGCGAGATGGCGGTGCTCCGTTCCATCGGCATGACCGGCGGGCAGCTGCGGGCGATGCTGGTATACGAGGGGCTTCTCTACGCCCTGGGGGCGGCGGGTCTGGCCCTGGCGCTGACGGTCATTCTTGGCCCCGTTGCCTTTGAGGCGCTGGAAGGAATGTTCTGGTTTTTCACCTACCGCCTCACCCTCACTCCGTTCCTGCTGGTAATCCCGCTGTTCGCCCTCCTGGGCGCGGGGATTCCCCATATCACCGGCCGGGCGGAGGCAAAGCATACCGTTGTGGAACGGCTGAGGGAAGAATAAAACGCATGGCGCAAGAAGCGTCGTGCAAATCGACAGCCCGCCATATCAGGACATCGTTTTGCACGACGCTTCTTTTTGTTCAGCCCGAAGCTTCCGCGCTCTTTTCAACCGTGAAATCGGTAACCGAGGACAAACCGGTCCCTGCCCTTTTTCTTCGCTTCATAGAGCAGGCGGTCCGCATTTCGGTACAACTCGTCGATGCTGTATTCCGGCTCTGCGGGAATGACGCCGATGCTGCAGGTGATACATTCCTCCTGCACCCGGATCTCGCTCAGCCTCGCTTTCAGCGAATTCATCAGCTTCTCCACCTCTTCCTTCGTCATCGGATCATGCAGCAGCACGACGAACTCGTCTCCTCCGAGCCTGCCCAGGATCCCTTTCCCCTCAAATACCGCCCTCAGCCTTTCCGACACCTCTTTCAAAATCCGGTCTCCCTCCGGATGGCCGTAATTATCGTTGATGCCCTTGAAATAGTCCACGTCCAGAATGATAAAGCAGCCCGTCTTTTCCGGATCCTCCCATGTCATGGAGTTTAAGAGGCGTTCGCCGGTCTGAAAGAACTGATTTCTTCCCATAAGCTCCGTCAGCCCGTCCAATCGCGCCTGATAATAAAGATAACTGGAGTTTTTCTGGTACAGGATGATCGCGATGATCACCAGGATCGCCAGCGAAATCATGCCCAGCAAAAACTGAATCTGCAAATGCAGCACATCGTAGGAGGCCTTTTCGGACAGCTCGACCCCGTGGCGGGATATAACCATCCCGATCCGGTCCGTAAAATACAGCGCCACGTTGATGGATGCGATCAGGACGAGGCCGAAAAGAGCGATCACGATCATCGAGCTTCTCCGCCGGTGTTTTTCGCCCGTAATCTCGTGATCCATCAGGCTGACATTCCGAAGCAGGCGCTGCAGGAAATCGGAACTGCAGAACAGGTAGCTCAGGACAATGATTGCGTCCGTAATCAGGACAGCGGGCAGGAAATCCCACCGCCGTAAATTGTCCAGCGTATTGGATACGCCGAAGCCCGCTTCCGGAAAGAGCAGCTCCATGCAGGCATAGACGAGGAACGTATGCAGGGTTCTCCCGAAAGTGGACACCGCGATCACGCCCGCGAGGGGATGCCTGCCCTTTTCCGCCGCCCGGTACAGGAGCCCGGCGATGAATCCGAACAGCATGCGCGTCCCCACGCTGAGAATCGCGCTCTCCAGAGGCTTTCCGCTCATCGTGGGAGAGAAAATCGCGTCCCCGGCCGATACATAAAAGGCAGAAGCCTTCCACATGGAGGCGAGGCCGAACACGGCTCCCACAGCGGCCGCCTCCTTCGCCCCCAGCACGCATCCGGCCACCAGCACGGGAATATACACGAGCGTGATGGAAATCGGCTCGATATGGACATAGCCCAGAAAAGAAAAGGACATGAAAAGTTCTATGGCAACCAGTCCCCAGAACAAATAACCTCCGCTTTTGGTCATTTCCGCCTCTTTTCTCAATTTTGCCACTCCTTTTTGGTCAGAATTGCTTCTAAAATATGGTATCTTAATTACGACCTGCTGTCAATCGGGAAAGCTCCGAAGCCTGTTTTTGTGCATACGAAAGGAGCTGATGCACAGGCAACAGCTCCCTGATAACCGGAAGGCTCCGCCTGGCCGTCCGGCTCATTCCTCCATCAGGATCATGGCCTTTTTCAGGGCGCGCTGGATCCTCTTTTTTACCGCCTCGTGGGAAATTCCCAGCATCTCCCCGATTTCCTTCGCGGTGTAGCCCTCGTAATATTTCAGGCGCAGAATTTTTGCGTCGGACTCCGGGAGGTGGGAAAGGGCCTGTTCCAGCGCCGTCCGCTCCTCCATGCCGATGGTTTCCTCCGGCACGCCGGCAGCGAGGGAAAGCTTCCAGTTCTTCTGGATCTCCCGGTAGCGGTAGACCGCCTTGTGTCTGGCTATGGCAACCAGATACGCGGACAGCGTGCCCTTTTCCGGGTTGAAATTCTTCCTGCTCAGATAAAAATCCGTAAAAGTATCCTGTACGCATTCCTGTATATCCAACGGATTTCTCAGCCGCAGGGATACCACATAGCTCAGTAAATCCGTGTACTGTTCGATCAGCGCAAGTATGCCGAGGCCGGGGTCTGCCTCAAGCAGCTCCAGCAGTTCCCAATCCGTCATTCGCATTACCCCCTCTCACTTCTAATTGTGAGTTCGAGGTCAAAAAGGGACATCCCATTTAATTTTTTGCGAAAAACAGCAGATTATGCATCCTCCTTTACCAGCCGAGCTCTCCGGCTACGGCAAGGGTGCCGTCGGCGCGCACGCCCACCGTGCAGCTGTCCCCTGCGGCGATATACACGATATCCGTCCATCCCTCCACGTCGCACTGCCCAGCGTCGTTCCTGCCCGTGGCGTACACCGTGCCGTCAGATCGCAATCCCGCCGTATGGTACTGGCCCAGGGCGAGCTGGGTAAGATCCTCCCATCCGCTGGTGTTGTACTGGCCGTAGTTATATTCCGGCCGATCCTCCAGAAACTGCGCCGTACCGTCCTTTCGGATCGCCCCGATGGCATAGTCTCCCGCGTACAGGGAAGCAATCTGCGTCCAGTCTCCCTCCAGGCGGCCGGGATAACCCGGATGGGCGGCGGACACCACCGTGCCGTCCTCCCGCAGGCCCAGAAGGATTCCCGTGGATACCCTTCCGGAGCAGCCCGCGATCTGGGAGATTTCCGTCCATTCCTCCGCTTCTTCGAATCCGTCGGGGATCCCCGCTTCCTCGTCCATCGCGATCAGGGCCACCGTCCCGTCATTTTCCAGAACCGCGCATATGCTGTAGTATCCGAAGGTTTCCGTAACGAGCTGTTCCCCGTTTTGAAGAAGGGGAACCGGCTGGAAGAAATTGCTCTGATTGCAGGAATAGAGCGTCCCCGCCCTGTCCAGCCAGACGAAGCCATAGGAAATGCCGATGGAGTCCGTATAGTAAAGCTCCCCCACCTGCTGCACATCCGCCGCTTTCTCCAGCTCGGGAAGCCTGGAGCTGTTGCCGAAGGTCAGAAGGGAATGGTCCTCCGTAATGCCGATCAGCGAGGTGACGCCCTCGCCTATGCCGTTAAATACGAATACCTTTTCCAGCCCCGCCATTTCCTCCGGCGCGCTGTTTCCCTGACGGGGAGAATATTTCACCAGAGAGCCGTCCGTTCCCATTCCGGCCAGATTGTTTTCATGGAGCGTCCCCGCAATCCCGCGCAGCCCCTCCCAGCCGTCCACCTCTTCCGGGATCCCGCTCCCGGCGGCCAGGAGCCTTCCGTCCGCCGTGACGCCGTATGCCTCTCCCGGCCTGACGTAAAGCTGAGCCACATTTTGAAAATTTTCGATCCCCTCAAATCTTTCGTCGATGTTTATATCGGACCAGTTTTCCCACAGCTTGGCGTATTTTACGCTTCCGTCCCGCGTCAGCCCGAATACGGTGGTCTGGCTGCAGGCCAGGGCCGTCACATCCTCCCAGCCCGTGATCGCCGCAGCCTGCCACCCCTCGAATCCGACGGCGTGCACGGTTCCGTCCCCGGTGACGGCCGCCGCCACGTACAACCCCGCGCAGACGGCTTTCACGTCCTCCCATTCCAGGAAGGACGTATCCGTTCCTTTGCCATAGCCCTGATTCGCCAGGATTTTACCGTCTGCGGTGAGCCCGAGAAGATGCCCGTCGCAGGCGGAAATGGAAGTCACATTTTCCCAGCGTTCCACGTCGGCCTTCCCCTCCAGCTCGCCCGCCACTACGACCGTGCCGTTTTCCAGAAGGCCCGCCGTAAACGTATCCCCCGCGGCCACAGCCGCCACGCGGCTCCATTCCTCCAGATTCCGCTGGCCGTAGCCGTTGCTTCCGCAGGAGGTCACCGTCCCGTCCTCCCGCAAAAACACGGCATGGGACAGGCCGCCGGCGCAGCTCGTCTGCGGCGTTTGCACGGCGACGATCTCCCATTCCTCATCCTCCTGCGCCTCTTCCAGCAAAATGGCATCCTCCCCGGAAAGCGCGGGCTCCAGGGAGCTTTCCTGTTCCGTGCTTCCGTCGTCTTCCGCTTCCATTGTATCCTGCCCTGCGCTGTCCTGAACGGCCGTCCCCGTTTTCAGAGGGCCGAAATCCAGTACCGCCGCGCTGATTCCCGCCGCCGTACCGGCCAGGACAAAAAGGCCCGCCGCAAAGGCGGCTATGGTCAGGATGCGGCGCTTCTTTGCCTGGTCCGTTTTCAGCCTCTTTCCCGCATACAACGCATCGGAAAGCTCCCGCATGCTCCGGATGCGATTCTCCTTCTTCACCGCCAGCCCCTTCATCACTGCGTCCGAAACCGCCGGGCTAACATCGGCCCCCAGCTCTTCGGGACGTTTCAGATCGTCGGAAAACAGACGGTCCATGGCGGGCTCCGGCACGGTTCCGGTGAGCATCCGGTAGAGCACGGCGCAGAGGGCGTACACGTCCGTCCAGGGGCCCTGCTCCCCGTGGGAGCGGTACTGCTCCTCCGGGGCGTAGCCGTGCTTTAAGATGATGGTCAGAGACTTCTGGTCGTTCTTCGCCGTCATGCGGGCTGCGCCGAAGTCGATGAGGCGGACAGAGGCGATGTTTCCATGGACGGTTTCCGTTCCCTTTCCGGCGGCGTCGCTCCCCCCGGATGAGCCGCCCTCCCCCGCAAAGGTCAGCATGATGTTGTCCGGGCTGATATCCCGGTGGACGATCCCCGCTTCGTGTACCTGCTCCAGCGCTTCCAGCACCGGCCGCAGGATGGCCAGGGCTTCTTCTTCGGGAAGCTTCCCGCCCCTCTGTTTCAGATATTCCTTCAGGCTCACGCCTTCGATGTACTCCATCACGATGTAGGCGGTGTCGTTTTCGTAGAAAAAGTCCTTCACCGACACGATGCCGGGCGTTCCGGAGAACCGGGAAACGCTGCGGGCCTCGTCCACGTACTTCTGCAGCCCCTGGCGGTAGGTTTTACTCTTTTCCCCGCTTAGGGAGATCACCCGGTCGCTCCCGCCGCCCTCAGAAAGACGTGTGGTGTCCCGGCTCACCAGCTCCACGGGGAAATACTCCTTGATGGCGATGCGGGTTTTCATGTTCAGGTCGTAGCCCGCATAGGTGATGCCGAAGCCGCCTTCGCCCAGCACCGGACCAACCAGATATTTTCCCGCCAGAACCGTATTCACCACCAGGCAGCGGGGACTTTGATTCTGCCCGTTTCTTCCAAAACTTTCCCAGATTTTGTCCTGATCCATTGTTACCTCCCATCCGGCACCGTCACGGCGGGCCAGCTCTCAGCCACGAAAAAATCGTTGGGCAGCGTCCCTGCCAGCAGCACGTTTCCCTGATCCGTGATGCCGACGGTTCCGCTGTCTCCCGCGGCAACGCTCACGATGCCGCTCCATTCCTCCACCTCGCACTGCCCGGCAAAATTATCGCCCACGGCGGCCACCGTGCCGTCCGCGCGCAGGCCCACGGTATGCTTGCGGCCTACGGAAAGCTGCACCATATCCGTCCACCCGTTTACGTTGTTCTGCCCGTAGGCATCGCTCCCCCGATACAGATAGACCACAGACCCGTCGGAACGGATGGCGGCCGCAGTGCGGAAGGTTGCATTGCCCCAGATGCTCTCAATATCCGTATATCCGGCCCATTCTTCCGGCATCTCCCTCGTAGTCGTCAGGGTTCCGTCCTCTTTCAGACCGACGGTCTCTCCGTTCAGCGCAAGAACCTGCTTCAATTCCGCCCAGCCTTCCACCTGGCAGGAGCCGTTGGCCGTCAGTCCGGTATGATAATCCACCAGATCCTGTCTCTCCGGAAAGCCCGCTGCAGCAGCGGTTTTGTCCAGAAGCAGCGCGGCAGCATGATCCGCTGACAGAGAGATTGCCTGCACATTTCTCCAGCCCGATATCAGATCCGGAGTCAGCTCTTTGCGTTCCCACGCCAGATCGGCCGCTCCTTCTCTGCCAAACTCTTCTACCAGCTCATTCGGTATGCTCACGCCGGCCCTTTTCGAGTACACCACATGGCCGTCCGCGCACAGTCCCGCCGCAGTATCGCTGTTGGCAGCGAGCTGGACGATGTCGTTCCAGCCGCTCAAATCCGCCAGCTCGTTCTCATAATATTTTACAAAGCCTGTATTGCGCACCTTCCCGTTCGCACGGAGCACAATCAGACTGTCGTCCAGCCAGACCGCCTGCACCGCGTCCGTCAGGGAAAGGATCTCCTCCAGCGTGCTGCTTCCTCCTTTGCATGGCTCCGTCACCACGATGGAACCGTCCCGTTTCAGGCCGATCAGATTGTACATCGTGGAGGAGATTGCTGCCACATCCTTCCAGCCTGCGGTCTCTTCCGTCTGGTCGTTGATGCTTCCCGCCAGCGCAACCAGCGTCCCGTCCGCCTGCAGTCCGGCCACAAATCCGTCCCCGGCCTGCAGACGGCAAATATTGTTCCAGGATCTAATGCTCTCTTCGTTCTGTTCCACCGCGCGCCCCGCACAGAGCACGGCCCCTTCGTCCGTAAGGCCATAAAGATATCCCATATAGTCCACGATCTGGCGGATGCCGCTCCAGGTGCCGATACGCTCCCTGGCCCCTTCTTCATCCGTAAGATTTGAACTCAACTGGCCTGCCGTCTTCACCTTTCCCCCGGAGGTGATCCCAAAGGAGACATAGTTGCCGGCCCAGACCGACTGAATGTCCTCCCAGTCCCCCGTTTCGCAGCAGCCGTCCGTGTTGGTTCCCGCGGAAAGCACCCTGCCGTCCTGAGTCAGGCCCAGGATGTGGCTGTTCCCCAGGGCCAACATGGTCACTCCCTGCCAGGAGGATACGGCCTGCGCCAGAGTATCGCTGCCCGCCACCAGCACGGTGCCGTCCGTGCGCAGTCCGGCGGAAAAAGTGTTGCTGGCGTATACGGCTGCAACATCCTTCCATTCCCCCACATCGCACTGGCCGAAGGAATTGTTCCCCGCCGCCAGCACTGTCCCGTCATCCCGCAGGGAGAGCAGATGATTCTCTCCGCCCGCAATCATCGTCTCGGCCCTGGGCCAGACGATCTGCTCGCCCGGATTGTGGGCATTTTCCTCCAGCGTAAGGCTCACATCCGCCCCGTCTTCGCCCGCTTCGCCGCCGAAATCGTCCCCGGCCTGTGCGGCAGCGGACTGATCCGCCCGCCCCTCTTTAAAGGATTCTCCTGATTCCGTGGGGTTTGAGGCTTCATTCTGCCCTGCGGCCCGTTTTGCCGCATCGGGGGATTTGAGCCTTTCCGCCGTGAAAAGGATTCCGGCCCCGGCGATTGCGATTCCGACCAGACAGGCGGCAGCCAGCGCTGCGGCACGGATTCGGCCCCGCTTTTCGGAACGGTTATTTTTCAGCCGCTTTCCCGCATACAGCGCATCCTCCAGCTCCCGCACCGTCCGGATGCGGTCGTCCTTCTTCACTGCCAGCCCCTTCATCACCGCGTCCGAAACCGCCGGGCTGACAACTGCTCCCAGCTCTTCCGGCCGTTTCAGATCGTCGGAAAACAGCCGGTCCATGGCGGGCTCCGGAACCGTTCCCGTGAGCATCCGGTAGAGCACGGCGCAGAGGGCGTACACGTCCGTCCAGGGCCCCTGCTCCCCATGGGAGCGGTACTGCTCCTCCGGGGCGTAGCCGTGCTTTAAGATGATGGTCAGGGATTTCTGGTCGTTCTTCGCCGTCATGCGGGCCGCGCCGAAGTCGATGAGGCGGACGGCGGCGATGTTTCCATGGACGGTTTCCGGGGCGATTCCAGAGCCGCCGCTCTCCCCGGATGAGCCGTCCCCTTCCCCGAAGGTCAACATGATGTTGTCCGGGCTGATATCCCGGTGCACGATCCCCGCTCCGTGCACCTGCTCCAGCGCTTCCAGCACCGGCCGCAGGATTGCCAGAGCTTCTTCTTCGGGAAGCTTCCCGCCCTTCTGTTTCAGGTATTCCTTCAGGCTCACGCCCTCGATATACTCCATCACGATATAGGCGGTGTCGTTTTCGTAGAAGAAGTCCTTCACCGACACGATGCCGGGCGTTCCGGAGAACTGGGAAACGCTGCGGGCCTCGTCC